>JBPYFK010000012.1:0-50166 GCA_051984675.1 Pseudonocardiaceae bacterium
ACACTCACCAGGCGGGACGCCGTCGACTTGTGCACGCCCAGCTCGCCCGCGATTTCGGTGATCCCGAGTTCTCCGCCGCGGGCCAGCAGCTCCAGGATGCTGACAGCCCGATCAACGGACTGCACCAGCGCGCCCGACTCCTTCCCGCGACCCTGAGGAGTGTTACCCATCGTGCAACCGTATCCGTTCGTAGTAAGCATTTTGGAACCAACTGGCGTGCCTCTTGACGGAGTCGCAACCTAACGCTGAGATTTGTTGCATAACACACCTCATGTTTCACATCGCGCAACGGAGGTCTCGTTGGCACACCCCTTCTCCGCTGGGCCACCCGGAGATGCCCGATGAAGACGGTGGCTGTCGTCGGCGCGTCCGCGTCCGGCTGGCGAACGGCCCAAGAACTGCGGGAACAGGGTTTTGACGGTCGGCTGCTGATGATCGGGGCGGAGCCGCACGCACCCTACGATCGGCCACCGCTGTCCAAGGAGTTTCTCAGCGGCAAGATCGAGGCCGAGGATCTGGCGCTGGGCAACGAGCTGGAACAGGCTGCCCTGTGCGCCGACTGGTGGCTCGGTCAAAGCGCGGTGCGGCTGAACACGCGCACCGGAACGCTGACGCTCGCGGACGGCGCCCAGGTGCGCACCGACGGTGTGATCATCGCGACCGGGGCCGCTCCCGCGACCGTCAGTGGTGACAGCAACCTCCCGGGATGTCACATGCTGCGCACCGTGGACGACGCGGCTGCCCTGCGCCAGGAGGTCCATCCCGGGTCCCGGGTCGTCGTCGTCGGCGGCGGGCTGACCGGTGCCGAGGCGGCGTCCACCTGCCGTGCTCTGGGGGCGCGCGTCACGATCGCGGAAACGCTGCACGTCCCCTTGGCGCGCACCCTGGGTATCGAGGTCGCGCCGATCTGCACCCGACTGCACGACGACCACGGCGTGCGGACCCGTTACGGCACGCCGGTCGCACGCGTGCTCGGGCGCGAGCACGTCACGGGCGTCGAACTCGCGGACGGTCGGGTACTGCCGGCCGACGTCGTGGTGATCAGCGTGGGTGTTCGGCCCGCTACCGGGTGGTTGCGAGGTTCGGGGCTGGGGCTGCGTGACGGGGTGGTCACCGACGCCGGCTGCATCACCCGGCTGCCCAACGTGGCGGCGGTCGGCGACGTTGCCCGCTACTACTGCGTGCACCGCAGTAGCACCACGCGGTTGGAGTACCTCTCCAGCGCGATGGGGCAGCCCCCGGTCGCCGTGCGCAACCTGCTGGCCGGGCGCACGATCAGCCGCTATACCGAGATCCCGCAGTTCGCCTCCCAGCTGTACGGGTCGACCTTGCAGTTCGCGGGGTACGCGGGGCCGAAGGACAAGATCACCATCGTGGAGGGCTCGCCGGACGCGCGGCGGTTCGTGACCACCTACCGGCGGGCTGGCCGTCTGGTCGCGGTATTCGCGATGAACAGCCCGAAGCAGTTCGCCCGCTTCCGCAAGCAGCTCGCCAACTCGTTCGCCCCGACGCCCGTGCCCGCGAAGTAGGTCCAGCCGCGCGGCACGACCGGGCTCGCGCGGCTACGGTTCGGAACATGGGGGAGATCCTGGTAGGCACGTCCTCGTGGACGGACCGCACCCTCGTCGCATCCGGTTGGTACCCACCCGAGGCGAACACCCCGGACACGCGGTTGCGCTACTACGCCAGCCAGTTCCCGCTGGTGGAAGTCGACGCCACCTACTACGCACCGCCGGCCGAGCAGACCGCCCGCCTGTGGGCCGAACGCACACCCGCCGAGTTCACCTTCAACATCAAGGCGTTCTCGCTGTTCACCCACCACCCCACCCGCCCCACCTCGCTGCCCAAGGATCTGCGCCAGCCCGCGGAGAAGCTCGGCAAGCGGCACGTCTACCTGCGTGACCTCGACGCAAGGATCGTCGACGAGATGTGGGAGCGGTTCCTGACCGCGCTGGGACCGCTGGTCGACGCCGGCAAACTCGGCACGATCCTGCTGCAGTTCCCACCCTGGTTCCCGATCAGCGGGCAGAACAAGCGGTTCCTGCTCGCGTGTCGGGATCGCTGCGCCCCGCTGCCGGTCTGTGTGGAGTTCCGCAACTACACCTGGATGACGGAGCGCAACCGCGCGGAAACCCTCGATTTCCTCCACCAGCACGGCCTTGCCTACGTGTGCGTGGACATGCCCCAAGGTCACACGAGTTCCCTCCCGCCTGTGCTCGCCGCGACCGCGAGCCTGGCGGTCGTGCGCTTCCACGGCCACTCCGAGCAGTGGACCAGCAACGACGTGCACGAACGCTTCCGGTACCGCTACGGCGAAGACGAGCTGGCGGCGTGGGCGCCCCGGCTGCGGGAACTCGCCTCCCAGGCACGGACCACGCACGTGCTGATGAACAACTGCTACTCCGACAATGCGCAGGTCAACGCGGCGCAGTTGATGCGGTTGCTGAGTTGAGGTCATCCACAAAGGACATTGTTTCGGGGTATCGTTCGATCATTAAACGCGAGTACCTTTCGTATTTAGCTACCTTCGGGTAACCTCGCCACGCCACATCCCCCGAGAGGAGCATTGGGCATGGCGAGACGTACCCGCCGAGTCAGCGCGGTCGCCACACTGACGGCACTCGTCACCGGGTTGGTCTTCGCCTTGCCAGGGCCGGCCTCGGCCGAAGGCACCCTCACGGACGGCGGGGACTACTGTCGGGGTCAGTGCGACGACATCCTTCCACCGGGGGAGAACGGGAACGCGACCCTCGCGGACATCCTTGCCAACCGGGCATTCGGTACGCACCCGAAACACACCGACGACCAGCTCAAGAAGTACGGCGACCTGGTGAACAACTACGCCGGGCTGAGCGATGACAAGCTGGGCGCGTTCTTCAACGACTCGTCGTTCGGCGTCCCGCCGGACCAGGTCGACAGCACGATCCAGCCGCGCGGCGACGTCACGATCGTGCGGGACAAGACGTCGGGCGTGCCGCACGTGTACGGAACCACGCGTGGTGGCACGGAGTTCGGCGCCGGCTACGCGGCCGCGCAGGACCGGCTGTGGCTGATGGACGTGTTCCGGCACCTGGGGCGTGGCGAACTCACCGGTTTCGCCGGCGGCGCGCAGAGCAACCGCGAGCTGGAGCAGGACTTCTGGAAGCAGGCCCCCTACACCGAGACGGACCTGCGGGCGCAGGTCGACCGGATGGCCAACAGCGGTCCCCGGGGACAGCAGGCGATGCGGGATGTCACGGATTTCCTCAACGGCCTCAACTCATACATCGACCAGTCCCATCGCGGGCGGTACTTTCCGGGCGAGTACGACCTGACCGGGCACATCGATCCGATCACCAACGCCGGCCGGATCGAGCCGTTCACCCCGACCGACCTGGTCGCCATCGCCGGGGTGATCGGCGGCCTGTTCGGCACCGGCGGTGGCGGCGAAGTGCAGTCGGCGCTGGTCAAGCGCGCGGCGGAAGCGAAGTACGGGGTGCGGCAAGGCGATCGGGTCTGGGAGTCGTTCCGGGAGCAGAACGACCCGGAGGCAGTACGGACGCTGCACGACGGTCAGCGCTTCCCGTACGCGGGCAGTTCCGCTCAGCCCCAAGGCGTCGCACTACCTGATCCCGGATCTGTGTCGCCGCAGCAGGAAATCTTCGACCCGAAGGGCTCGGCCACGACCGGGGAGAAGGCTCCAGCGGTGCCACAAGCTCCGACACCGCACGGCGGTCCGCCGGACGCGCGGGCGGCCACCGGAGTCTTCAACAACGGGGTACTCCCGAGCGATCTGCTGCGCAAGAAGCACGGAATGTCCAACGCCCTGGTCGTTTCCGGTCGCTACACCGACAACGGGCATCCGGTCGCCGTGTTCGGCCCGCAGACCGGGTACTACGCACCTCAGCTGCTCATGCTGGAAGAGCTGCAGGGGCCGGGAATCAGCGCGCGTGGTGCGTCCTTCGCCGGTTTGAACATGTATGTACAGCTGGGCCGAGGCCAGGACTACTCGTGGAGTGCGACCTCAGCCGGCCAGGACGTCACCGACACCTACGCCGTCCCGCTCTGCGATCCCGAGGGACGTCCGGCCCGCCCGGACTCCCTCTACTACGAGTACCACGGCGACTGCCTGCCCATGGAACGACTGGAAAAGGACAACTCCTGGTCGCGCACGGTGGCGGACCAAACCCCACCCGGTTCGTACAGAATGGTCACCTACCGCACCAAGTACGGTCTGGTGCGGCAGCGTGGCACCATGAACGGCCAGCCGGTGGCATTCGCTTCGCTGCGGTCCAGCTACCAGCATGAGGCCGACTCGCTGATCGGCTTCCAGGAGTTCAACGACCCGAACGCGGTGCGGTCCGCGCAGGACTTCCAGCGCGCTGCCAACGACATCAACTTCACGTTCAACTGGTTCTATGTGGACTCCAGGGACACCGCGTACTTCAACTCCGGGACGAATCCGCGGCGGCCGAGGAATGTCGACCCGAGCCTGCCGATCCAGGCACAGCCCCAGTACGAGTGGCAGGGCTGGGACCCGGACACCAACACGGCCAACTACACGCCAGCGCGGGAGCACCCGAATTCGATCAACCAGGACTACTACGTCAGCTGGAACAACAAGCAGGCATCGGACTACAGCTCGGCGGGTTTCGGGAACGGTTCCCTTCATCGCGTGAACCTGCTGAATGACCGCGTCACATCCCTTATCCATAGTGGACGGAGAGTCAGCCGGGCCTCGCTGGCTCAGGCCATGGCGGACGCGTCCGCCGCCGATCTGCGCGGCGAGGATGTCCTGCCGAACCTGCTGCGCGTGATCGGCAGCCAACCGGTCAATGACCCGAGGCTGGCCGAAATCGTCCAGCAATTGCGCGACTGGCAGCAAAGCGGCGCGCTGCGCAAGGAGAGCAAGCCGGGCAGCCACGGTTATGCGCAGGAACGGACCATCCAAACCATGGACGCGTGGTGGCCGCTGCTGCTGCAACGCGAGTTCCAGCCGGACATGGGTGACGAGCTGTTCAACGCGATGCGCGACACCTTCCAGCCCGACGACTCGCCCTCCGGTCAGTCGGGCCAGGACCCGAACTCGGGCTCGACAAACGCCAGCGAGTCGCAGCCGCACAAGGGTTCGTCCTTCCAGTACGGGTGGTGGAGTTACGTGGACAAGGACGTCCGGGCCGTCCTGGGCGACCGGGTCAACGGCGGTCTCGCACGGCCGTTCTGCGGTGGCGGGGATCTGGCTCAGTGCCGCCAGGTGTTGCTGGACACCTTGCGACAGGCGGCGAGCACCCCGGCGGACACCGTGTACCCGGGCGACTCCGACTGCGAAGCCGGCGACCAGTGGTGCGCGGACGCGATCATCCAGCGTCCGCTGGGCGGGGTGACCGACAGCAAGATCAGCTGGCAGAACCGGCCCACCTACCAGCAGATCGTGCAGTATCCCGCACATCGAGTGTGACGCGTGACGTAGACGGCGAGTGGTAGCCCACCCGGGATGGTTAGGTTAGGCTCTCCAAACTAGCGAGACGCCCCGACCGCCTCAGAGGAAGGACACCATGCGCCGTCTAGGTGTGCTTGCCGCACTGACCGCTGCACTCGCACTGACCGGAGTTTCCGCGTGTGGAGCGAAAAACGCGCACGACACCGGACCTCAGCCCGGCGACCGGGTCGTCACCCACGCCATGGGCGCCACCACCGTCCATGGTCAGCCCCAACGCGTCGTGGTGCTGGACACCGGGGAGTTGGACGCCGTCCTGTCGCTGGGCGTGCGCCCGGTCGGTGCGGTGACCCCCGACGCGAACCAGTCGTTACCGCCCTACCTGGCCGGTAAGGCCCAAGGAGTGGCGATGGTCGGCACCATCAACCAGCCGAACCTGGAACGCATCACGGCACTGCACCCGGACCTGATCCTGTCCAGCAAGACCCGTGACGCCGACAAGTACGACCAGCTGAGCCGGATCGCGCCAACGGTCTTCGCCGGCACCGTCGGACCGACCTGGAAGCAGAACTTCCTGCTGGACGCGGACGCGCTCGGCAGGAAGCCGGAGGCGGAGCGGATTCTGCGCGACTACCAGGACAAGGCCCGCACTGTCGGGCAACGTGCGGGCGACCCGTCCAAGATCACGTTGAGCATGGTGCGCTTCCTGTCCGGCGGCAACGACATCCGGCTCTACGGCCAAGGCTCGTTCGTCGGCACGATCCTGGCCGACGCGGGCTTCGCCCGACCGCAGAACCAGCGCATCGACAAGGTGTTCACCAAGGTCAGCCAGGAACAGCTCGGCCAGGTCGACGGCGACATCATCGGATACGCGGCCTACGGCCCCGCATCCCAGGAGCGCGAGCAGCAGATCGTCGCCGGTCCGCAATGGCAGGAGTTGAACGCCGTCAGAAACCACAAGGCGTTCGCGATCCCCGACGACACGTGGTTCCTCGGCCTCGGGCCGACCGCCGCCAACCTCGTGCTGGACGACCTCGCCCACTACGCGACTCCGGCCAGCCAGGGGTAAGCCCCGGCGCTATGGTCGGGCCATGCCTGGCTCGATACTGGGGACCCGGGTCACGCGCGTCGAGGACCCGGCACTGCTACGAGGCCAGACCAGCTTCGTCGACAACCTGGACATTGTCGACCAAGCAGGCAGGGCCGCCTTGCGTCTGGCGTTCGTCCGGTCTCCGCTGGCGCACGCGCGGATCACCGGCATCGACACCGCTGCCGCCGCCTCCGCACCCGGCGTCGTCGCCGTGTACACGGCGACTGACCTGGCGATACCCCGGTACCACCCGTTCATCCCGATGGATGAGCGCTGTGCGCGCCCGCCGCTGGCCGACGACCGCGTGCGGTTCGTCGGGGACGCGGTGGCCGTGGTCGTCGCCGAAACGGCGGCAGCCGCGGTGGACGCGGCCGAGTTGGTGGACGTCGATTACGAGCCGCTGGACGCGGTGGTCGACCCCGAAGCCGCAGTGGCGCCGGGGGCTCCGCTGCAGTTCCCGGAGTTGGGCAGCAACGTCGCCTCCGGCGTCCGGGACCCGGCGACTTCGGACCCGCTGGCCGGGGCGGACGTGGTCGTCCGCGCCCGGATGGAGAACCAGCGGGTCGCCGTGGTTCCGATGGAGGGCAACGGGGTCGCTGTCGTGCCCGGGGACGGCCAAGCGGACCTGACGGTGTGGATGTCCACGCAGATGCCGCATTTCGCCCGGTCTGTGGCCGCACGCGTGTTCGGACTGCCGGAGGAGCGGGTGCGGGTGGTCGCCGGCCATGTGGGTGGCGCGTTCGGGAGCAAGGCCGGTCTGGCGCCCGAACACGCGGTCGCCATCGCGGTGGCTCGCGAGCTCGGGCGTGCGGTGAAGTGGGTGGAGACCCGCTCGGAGAACCTGGTCGCCATGCCGCACGGTAGGGCGCAGATCCAGTACGTCCAGCTCGGCGTCCGGCGCGATGGCACGATCACCGGGCTGCGCTGCCAGGTGATCGGCGACTGCGGCGCTTACGCGGGCTTCGGCGGGATGCTGGCGCTGAGCACGACCTATGCCATGGCCACCGGTGCCTACCGGGTTCCGGCGTTGAGTTACGACGCCATGGCGGTGTTGACCAACACCAGCCCGGTCGGCGCGTTCCGGGGAGCCGGTCGGCCGGAAGCGGCTGCCTACCTGGAACGCATCGTGGACATGGCCGCCGCCGAGCTGGGCATGGACCCGGTGACGTTCCGGCGCCGGAACTTCCTGGCGCCGCACGAGTTTCCGCTGACCACGCACACCGGCAGCGAGTACGACAGCGGCGACTACGACCGTCCGCTGACGGTGGCGCTGCGGCTGGCGGGGTACGACGAGCTGCGGGCGGAGCAGGCGCGCCGCCGCGAAAACGGCGACAACCGGCTGCTGGGCATCGGCATCAGCAGCTACGTCGAGATCACCGGTGGGGGCGCCGGCGAGTACAGCTCGGTGCGGCTCCACGAGGACGGCACGGTGACGCTGAAGGTGGGCACGTCCGCGCACGGACAGGGGCACGCCACGGCGTTCGCGATGGTCGTGGCCGACCGGCTCGGCATCCCGATCGACGCGGTGCGTTTCGTGCAGTCCGACACCGCCGCCGTTCCGACCGGCGGTGGCACCGGCGGCTCACGGTCGCTCCAGGTCGGCGGTAGCGCCGTGCACCGGGCCACCGGCGTGGTGCTCCAGCGCGCCCGGGACTTCGCGGGCTGGCTGTTCGAGGCGGCACCCGAGGACATCGTGGTCAGCGACGACGGTCGCATCGGCGTCGCCGGCGTGCCGTCGCACTCGATGAGCTGGGCGGAACTGGCGCAGGCGGCGGGCCGGGAGGGTGTCGAACTCGCCGCCGCGCTGAATTTCGACCAGGGTGGCGCGACGTTCCCGTTCGGGGCGCACCTCTCGGTCGTCGAGGTGGACGCGGAGACCGGCAAGGTCACGCCGCTCGATCATGTCGCCGTCGATGACTGTGGCCGGGTGCTGAACCCGCTGCTGGTGGCGGGCCAGCAGCACGGCGGCACCGTGCAGGGCATCGCGCAGGCGCTGTGGGAGCACTACGTGTACGACGCGGACGGCAATCCGATGAGCGCCACCCTCGCCGACTACTTGCTGCCGACCGCCGCCGACGTGCCGGACCTGCGGGTGACCAGCACCGAGACGCCGACACCGCGCAACCCGTTGGGTGCCAAGGGAATCGGCGAGTCCCCGACGGTCGGGGCGACCCCGGCGGTACAGAACGCGGTGGTGGACGCGGTGAGCCATCTCGGAGTCCGGCACATCGACCTGCCGTGCACCCCACAACGTGTCTGGCGCGCGATCAGCGACGCCCGGCGGGGGGCACCCGCCAACCCATGGCGCGAACCGCCGGCCGCGTTCAACGAGCTGCCCCTGCGCCCGAGTGGCGAGGCGTCCGGCTCTGCCGCCCCGGACATCTGAGGCACCCCTTGACCTCCTGACCCCGTGAGCCCTTGCCCCTTGACAGGGCAGAGACCGGGGTCACATACTCGGCCAAATCGATTTGGCCCTGAGTAGATCAGGCACGCTTACCAGCGCGTCACTGCTCGATCCCACCCGTGCCCGTGATGCCGATCCGGGGCATCGCAGCCGGGATCGCATGCTGCTCGCCCGTCCCGGCCGGCGGGCTGCCGACTCACCGCCTCAGTGCCGAGGCGTGTTCAAGGAGGCTCCCGTGCCCTTACCGACGGCGCCACGCCCAGTCGACCCGGAAGACCAGCCCACCCCCGCACCGACCGAGCCCCACCCCGTCGACCAGCTGCTGGCGTTCCACAAGCTGCTGGCCTTCGCCCTGCAACACGTCCTCGTGGTGGCCGCGACGCCGATCTCCAGCGTGTTCCTGGTCAGCAGGACGCTCGGGCTCAGCCCGCAGCTGACCGTCGAGCTGCTGTCCGCCACCTTCGTGCTGTCCGGGCTGGGCACACTGGTGCAGTCGTTCGGCCCCCGGAAGGTCGGGGCCCGGCTGCCGTTCGTGATGCTGCCCGGTGGTGCACCGATCCTGCTGTTCGTGTCCATCGCCAAACAGCACGGCCTGGCCACCGCGTCCGGTGCGGTGATCCTCACCGGAGTCGCGTACTTCGTCGTGCTCCCGCTGTTCACCCGCCTGCTGAGGTTCTTCCCCACCGTCGTGATCGGAACGATGATCGTGATCATCGGCGTCAACCTGGTCAAGGTCGGGTTGCAGCTGATCACCGGCCAGCCCGGCAGCCCCGGTTTCGCCAACCCACGCGACCTGCTGCTCGGCGCGGCCACCGTCGGATGCACGGTGCTGTTCTTCCGGTTCCTCGGGCGCGGACTGCGCCAACTGTCCGTCGCGTTGGGACTCGTCGCCGGCACGATCCTGGCCGCGCTGCTGGGCGCGACCCACTTCAGCGGGGTCGGCTTGGCCGGCGTGCTCCAACTGCCGACCCTGCTGCCGTTCGGACCGCCGAGGTTCGATCTCGTCGCCGCGCTGCCGCTGATGGTCTTCGCGCTCGCGTCGATGGCCGAGGCCACGGCTCAGACGTCGCTGAACGCCGAGATCGTCGGCAAGCGCATCGACACCCGCGCCTACGCCGCCCGGACGATCCGCGGGGATGCGCTGGTTTCGCTGGTCGGCGGCCTGTTCGGCAGCTCGTTGATGGTGACCAGCGGCGAGAACGTCGGCCTGGTCCGGGTGACCGGGGTCCGCAGCCGCTTCGTCACCGCCACCGCCGGTGCCGCACTCGTCCTGGTCGGGCTACTCGCCCCGGTGACCCGGATCGTCAATGGCATCCCGTCGTCGGTCGTCGGGGGCACGGCGGTTGTCGTGTACGCCGTGATCGCGGTGCTGGGCATCCAGATGCTGCGCCAGGTCGACTTCACCGACCACGCGAACGCGGTGATCTGCGGTGTCGCGCTCGCCGCCGGGTTGCTGCCGATCCTCATCCCGAACGCCATCGACGCCTTCCCCCCGTTGCTACGCACGCTGTTCAACGGCGGTATCGCGATCGGCGCGTTCGTGGCCGCCGCTTTGAACGTGCTGTTTCACCACATTCGGCCGCGCGGTAGCGAGCCCACCCCTGCCCCCTTGACCGTCGCCGCAGAGGAAAGCTGATCGAAGACATGCACAACCCGCACGCCGAGATGTTCGCCGCCGAGGAACTGCTCCTGCTTCCCGAGGTCGTTCTGCTCCGGGACGGCCCGGCGCATGATCACGCCGTGGTCGTCGCCGGAGCCACGTTCCAGGACGTCGGCCCCGTGGAGGAGGTGCTGCGCCGGCACCCGCACCTGGAGCCGGTGCACCTGCCCGGCAGGCTGATCATGGCCGGCTTCGTCGACGCCCACCACCACCTGACGCAGAGTTTCGGCACGGCACTGGCCTTCGGCGAGCCGTCGGAGATCTTCCGCCGGGTGTGGGTTCCGCTGGAGACCGGTCTGGACGCCGAAGCCGCGTACGTGTCGGCGAAGCTGGCGGCACTGGAGGCGCTGCGCGGTGGCTTCACCACCGTGGCCGATGCCGGGACCCGGGCTCCGGTCGGCGTCGAGGCGGTCGCGTCCGCGACCTCCGACGTCGGTATCCGGTGCGTCCTCGGCCTGGTGTGCACGGACCCGGCGAACGACCCGTCCGGGAACGGGAACGTGCTGCCGAAGTCAGCTGAACGCCACCTTTCCCGTTGGGAGCGGGACGAGTTGGTGCATCCCTCGCTGGCCGTGCCGATCCCGGAGGCAGCCTCCGATGAGCTGCTGCGTGCCCTGGCGCGGCTGTGCGCGGAGTCGGGGTCGCTGTTCCAGATCCACGTCAACGAGCACCTCGCCGCCGTGGAACGCTCGCTCGAACGGCGCCAGCGACGCCCGCTGGAGCACCTGCACGCGGTCGACGCGCTCGGGCCGCGGACGCTGGCCGCGCACGCGACCCTGCTCACCCCCGGTGAGCTGCGCCTGCTGGCCGACACGGGCGCGGCGATCAGCTACAACCCGGTGGCCAGCGCGTGGAAGGGCAACGCGGTGGCACCGGCGCTGACCATGGACGCGCTCGGCGTCCGGTTCGGACTCGGCACGGACGGCACGCGCGGTGACGCGTTCCGGCTGCTCGACGCCGCCGAGTTCGCCCAGCGTCTGGCCTTCGGCCTCGCCGCCGGCGACTCCTCCTGCGGCGGGGGCTGGACCTGGCTGGAGCACGCGACCACGTTGAGCGCCGACGCGGTCGGGCTGGCACCGGTGACCGGCGAGATCGCCGCCGGCAAGGCCGCCGACTTCCTCGTCGTGGATCTTCGCGTCCCGGAGATGCGCCCGTCCTGGGATCTGCCGTGGGAACTGGTCAGGCTCGGTAACCGGGATCAGATCGACGCCGTGTTCGTCGCCGGGCGGCTGCGGCTGTGGCAGGGTTGGCCACCGGACTGGGACGGCCCCGCACTGGTGGCGCACGCGGCGGAACTCGGCCGCCAGGTCGTCGAGCGGTCGCCGATCTACCGGGTGCACCCGACCTCGACGCAGCACCGGGCAGCCACCCGTTCTGGTGAGGGGGTTCGCGCGTGAGCCTCACGGTGCTGCTGCTGACCGCCCTCGCGGTGGCGATCGCCGCGTTCGTGCAAGGCTCGACCGGCGTCGGCTTCGCGCTCATCGTCGCGCCCGTCGTCGGGATCGCGCAGCCCAGCCTGCTGCCGGTTGTCCTGTTGGTGCTGATGATCCCACTGAACCTCTACATCGCCTGGCGGGAACGGGGCGCGCTGGACCGAACCGGCGCGAGCTGGATCACGGTGGGCCGGTTCCTCGGTACTTTCGGCGGGTTGTGGGTGCTCGTCGCGATCCCGACGAGTTCGCTGAACCTGCTCATCGGAGCTTCGACGGTGCTGGCCGCCGTCATCACGCTGCTCGCCCCGTCGTTCGCGCCGGGCCGCCCGGCGTTCTTGACCGCCGGCCTGGTCACCGGGGTCACCGAGACCGCCACCGGCGTCGGCGGGCCACCGCTGGCGCTGGTGTACCAGCACAAACCGGCTCCGGTGCTGCGATCGTCCGTGGCGGTGTGCTTCATCGTCGGTGAAGCGATCTCGCTGGTCGTGCTGACGGTCTCAGACAAGGTCCATGCCAGCCAGCTCTGGGACGCGCTGCTGTTGCTACCCGCGCTCGGCATCGGTGCGCTGGTCAGCCGCTACATCCACCACCGGCTCAACGGCAGGCTGATGCGGGCGCTGGTGCTCGCGTTCGCCCTCGTCTCCGGGGTGGTCCTGCTGTTCCAGTGATCCGCTGCGGTCCGAAGACCGGCGGGGCACCAGCACCGGTTCCGGTTGCGCGACGACGTCCTGCGTGGCGTCGCCGCGCAGCCGGCGGAGCAGGAGGTCGACCGCCGCGCTGGCCGCCCGGCCCAGGTGCAGGTCGACGGCGGTCAGCGGTGGGCGGCAGGTGCGTGCACGGACCCCGTCGTAGCGGGTGGCCACCATGACGTCCTCCGGGACCCGGCGGCCGAGGTCGTGCAGCGCGCGGACCACGCCTACCGCGAAAGCGTCCACAGTGGCGCAGATCGCGTCGACTTCCGGGTGCTGCTTGATCAGCTCGACACCGCGCGCGTATCCCGCTTCCTCGCCACCGGATTCATCAGCGCCGACCACCAGCTCGGGGAGACCCCGTTCCCCGGCGAACCGGCGATAGACCGCCCTGACGTCCACATAGGACTGTCGGGCGTTGTGCGCGATGAGCAGGGCGATGTGGCGGGCACCCTGGCCGTACAGATGCTCCAGCAGCAGCTCCCCGGCCCGCCCGGTGCGGAGGTCCACGTGCGGGACGTCGCTGCCCACCTGCTTGCCCAGACTCACGATCGGCAGGCCCCGGGCCGTCATCCGCTCCGCCGCCCAGTCCCCCTCCGCCGGCTCCACCACGATCGCGCCGTCGATGTCCAGCGACTCCAGCGGCGGGCTGGCCTCCACCGGCGGTGCCAGCACCAGCGCGAAACCGTGCATCAGTGCGGACTCCGCCGCCGCGGCGGCGACCTCCATGAAGAACCCGAGCCGCGACGGGCCACCGGCCACCGCCAACGGCATCGACGAGACCAGGCCGATCGTGCGCGCCTCACCCCGGCGCAACCGCTGCGCCCGCAGGCTCGGCCGGTATCCGAGGTCGGCGGCAACCCCCCGCACCCGCTCCCGCGTGCGCGGATCGACCTTGCCGAGTCCGTTGAGGGCGTGCGACACCGTCGTGCGGGACACGCCCGCGGCCCGCGCCACATCGGCGATCGTTGGGCGCCGTGCACCTGGTCCTGGCACCGCCACCGGTTCCTCACCCTTCGCCTGAGGTTCCACCAGGTTAACGCGGTCGCCGGTGCCGCCAGGACGCCCGCCGTGCCGGAAGCCCTCCCCTGCGACACTGGAAGCCGTGACCGACCGAACCACCAACAGCAGGGCACGCCGGGGGCGTCCGGGGTACGACCTCGACTCCCTGCTGCGCGTCGCCGTCGAGGTGTTCCACGAACGCGGCTACGACGGCACGAGCATGGAGGACCTGGCCAAGCGGTTGGGCATCACCAAGTCGGCGATCTACTACCACGTGCCCAGCAAAGAGGAGTTGCTGAGGCTGAGCGTCAACCGCGCGCTGGACGCCCTGTTCGCGGTGACCGAGGAGCCGGCCGCAGTCGCGGGACCGGCCATTGACCGGCTGGAACACGTGGTGCGGCGCAGCGTGCAGGTGCTCGTGGCCGAACTGCCGTTCGTGACCCTGCTGTTGCGCGTGCGGGGCAACACGAAGGTCGAGCGGCAGGCACTGGCCCGGCGCCGCGAACTCGACCATCTGATCAGCGATCTGGTCGCGCAGGCCGAGCAGGAGGGCAGCATCCGGCCGGACGTCAACCCGGCCGTCACCAGCCGCCTGCTGTTCGGCATGGTGAACTCGCTGATCGAGTGGTACCGGCCGCGCAAGGGGCTCTCCGACGTCGAACTCGCCGACGCCGTCACCAAGATCGCTTTCGACGGCCTGCGCACTCCCCAGTGAGCCGGCGACTCACCCGGACCTGCTGCCGCTGACCGCGCGGCTCGGCGCTCCCGGCTCCCACTCCCGGCTGGACGTGAGCTGCCAGGGCACGCTGGTGACCATGACGCCGGGCTGGAACAGCAGCCGTGCCTTCAACCGCAGCGCGCTCTGGTTGTGCAGGACCTGCTCCCACCAGCGCCCCAACACGTACTCGGGGATGAACACCGTGATCACGTCTCGCGGGTTCTTCTCGCGCCACCGGCGGATGTAATCCAATACCGGACGGGTGATCTCCCGGTAGGGGGACTCGGCCACGGTGAGCGACACCGGAAGCTCGCGGGCCTCCCAGTCGGCCAGCAGCTCGCGGGTGTCCTCCTCATCCACCATGGCGGTCAGGGCGACGAGCTTGTCCGGGCGGGTCGCCCGCGCGTACGACACCGCGAGCAGCGTCGGGCGCAGTGTGTTGGCGACCAGCACGATGGCGATGTTGCGTGCCGGCAGCGGCATCCCGCCCTCGTCGGGCGCCACGGTGAGTTCCTCGCGGACCTGCGCGTAGTGGTGGCGGATCGCCCGCATGAGCAGCCACAGCGACGGGATCGCCAGGCACACCAGCCAGGCACCCGAAGCGAACTTGGTGATCAGGACGACGATCAGCACCACGCCGGTGAACACCGCACCCACCCCGTTGATGGCCTGGCTCAACCGCAACCGTCGCCGGAGCCGCGGGTCGGTTTCGGCGGCGATGCGGCGCTGCCAGTGGCGGACCATGCCGGCCTGGCTGAGGGTGAACGCCAGGAACACGCCGAGGATGTAGAGCTGGATCAGCGCGGTGGTGGAGGCGTTGAACAACCAGAGCAGACCGCCCGAACACACGGTCAGCAGCAAGATGCCGTTGGAATACACCAGCTTGTCCCCGCGCGTGTGCAGCTGGCGGGGCAGGAAGCGGTCCTGTGCCAGCAGCGAGCTGAGCATCGGGAAGCCGTTGAACGCCGTGTTGGCCGCCAGCAGCAGCACCAGGGCGGTGAAGGCGGTGACGAAGTAGAAGCCCACGGAGTTCGGGCCACCGAAGACCGCCGAGGCGATCTGCGCGATGACCGTGCGCGGGTGGGCGTCGGGCGGCAGGCCCAGATCGGTCGGGTTCTCCGCGACCCGCACATCGCTGATCAGGGCCAGCAGGGTGACCCCGGCGAACATGGTGATCGCCAGCACCCCGAGCATGGTCAGCGTGGTGGCCGCGTTCTTGCCCTTGGGCGGGCGAAACGCCGGCACACCGTTGCTGATCGCCTCCACGCCGGTCAGCGCCGTGCTGCCGGACGAGAACGCGCGCAACACCAGGAAGACCAGCGCGAATCCGCTGTACTGCGCCTCGGGGTGGATCTGCAGGCCCGCGCTTTCCGCGACCGGGGTCGCGCCGAACAGGGTCCGCAGCAGCCCCCAGCCGATCATGATCAGTACGCCACCGCAGAAGCAGTAGGTGGGGATGGCGAACGCCCGGCCCGACTCCCGAATCCCGCGCAGATTCATGATCGCCAGGACGGCGACCACCACCAGGCACACGCCGACCTCGTGCGAGCCCAACTCGGGAAAGGCCGAGATGATGTTGTCCGCCCCGGAGGAGACCGACACGGCCACCGTCAGCACGTAGTCGACGAGCAGCGCACTGGCTGCCACCAGGCCCACGCCCCTGCCCAGGTTCTGGCTGGCCACCTGGTAGGCACCGCCACCACGGGTGTACTCGCGAGCGGTCTGCCGATACGAGATGACCACGATGGCCAGCAGCAGCACGACCCCTAGTGCCACCGGCAGCGACAGACCGTAGAGCGCGACCCCTCCGAGGCTGAGCACCAGCAGGATTTCCTCGGTGGCGTACGCGACCGAAGACAGCGGATCACTGGCGAACACCGGCAGCGCGATCCGCTTCCGCAGCAACTCCTCGCCCGCCTGTTCCGAGCGGATCGCCCGGCCGATCAGCAGCCGCTTCACCACATCAACGCCGAACGTCACGCGGGAGATGCTAAGCACAGGGCGGCCCGACACCGAGGTTGCCGTCCCACAAGAGTTACCCACATCGCTGTCCCGCTCGTACAACGCGCGACCACATCACCCTGACCAGGGCAAATCACTTGGCCGGGTGACGGCGGCCCGGACTGCCCCGAACAGGCCACCGCGGAATGAGATCGCGGTCACCGTCCGCACCCCCAGGACGCGGACGGTGATCGCGCACATGTTCGTTCGACCGGCGGTCATCGGTTCGGCTCGCGCTCCTGGGAGGTGAACCCGCCGTGGATTCCGTGCGGGATGTGCTGCCCGACATCCGCGCGGGCAAGCTCCCGCAGCGTGCCCGCCTCCAACACCAGCAGGAACGACGTACGGCGTCGCCCGTCCAAGACCACCGAAAGCACGACGCCGTCGTCTTCGCGCTCGGCGCCCGGGCGTGCCACGAAGACCGGCTCTCCGGGGTGGCAGCTGCTCTCGCGCCACGTGATGGCCTCGCGCTCGACGACATCGACCTTGACTATCCGGTCGAACCAACCCTGGTCGTACCCCACCCCCCAGACATACCGGTAGTCGCGCTCCTGACAACGTGCGGAGTTAATCCGGGGGAGTTCAAGCGGGATGTCGCTCAGCCGTTCCGTGGTGATCCGTGCGTCGGCAGGACAGAGGCGGAAGCGGGTGAGATGGCTACGGCTGACTCCACTGTCCGAGTCCCCCAGCAGCCCACGGAGACGGTCCAGGTAGAAGTCCTGGATGATCCGCGGGTCCTGGTAGGCGCAGACGTCCACGACGACCTCGGTTCCGTCTTCGTACGCGTTGACGTGGTGAAAGGCGAAGCAGGCGTCGGCGGTGAGGGTGGCACCGATCTTCCCGGTGTGACGGTCGATCAGGGTGAACCGCGTCCCCCGGTCCGGTTTCCACCGGTAGTTCTCGATGAACGGTTTTCCGGACAGGGCGAGTTTGGCCGGATTGACGACGAGCGGGAATTCGGCCAGCACGAGCCAGCTTTCGGTGAGCCCGAAAGAATGCATGTAGGCCGGCTCGCGCACCGGAATCGTGGCGATGACTTCCGGCCGCACGGTGTCCCCGTCCACGCGGAAGAACCGGTAGCTGCTGCGCGGACCGAGTTTGGCCGCGTAGTTCAGCATCGCACCCGTGGCGCGATCCCGGTGCGGATGTGCGGTGGAAAGCTGACCAGGAGCCTGGTAGGCCACCCCGGCAGCGTCGAGCGTGCGCCGGTCGAATTCCACCGGGATCGGCGTTTCGGTCATGGCGAGGAACCGATCGCCGAGGCGGCCGATGTTGACGTTTCCGTTGTCGGTCGGTTGTCCCGAGAACGCGGAGTGCACGCGCTGGAAGATCGTCCGGCAGGGGTCGGTGGCGAACTCCTGGAACGCGATCTCGTTGCCTTCTCGCGCCGCGCGATAAGCGGCACTGTTGAGGAAACGATTCGCGTACGACACTCGGCCAGCGGAGAACGTGAACCGGTGGAGCATCGCGAACCCGTCGAACCAGTGGCGCAACCGGGTCTTTCCGGCCTCCCACAGTCCCGGTCCGGTTCGTAGCAGCGACCCGGACAGCCAGGGCGGCAACTCACCCTGGACCGGGAGGTCGTCCACGGCGATCTCGCGGAGTTGGGGCTCGAAGCCCAGGTCAGCGGTGGACACGGTGTCGGTCATGGTCAACCCCAGTACAGTTCGAGACGAATCGTTCGGAACGAACGATGCAAACCGTACGTTAGGCTGTGACCCATGTCAACGGTTCGCCTGACGACCGCGTCCTACGTCGTTCTCGGTCTCATCGAGCTCTGCCAGCCCGCGACGGTGTACGACCTGAAGCAGCTCGCGGCGCGCAGCGTCGTGAACTTCTGGGCGCTACCGCACACCCAGCTCTACACCGAGACCGCGCGCCTGGCGGAAGTCGGACTGCTGGACGAGGAGCGCGAGGAGACCGGTCGGCGACGACGCCTCTACCGGCTCACCGATGACGGCCTCGCCGAGCTGGAGGCATGGCGCGGCCAGCCCACCGACGCGATCTACGAGGCGCACGATCCCGCCACGCTCAAGCTGTTCTTCGGTGGCGATCCGCAGGCGCTCGCTACCGCTCAACTGGCCGCGCACCGGCGGAAACTCGACGAGTACGAGCGCACGCGAGAAGAGCTCGCGGCGGAGAAGCAGGCGTGGCCGCAGGGCATGAGGCTGGCCCTGGAGGCCGGGATCGGCCTGGAACAGCAGTTCATCCGCTTCTGGAAGAGCGTGGCCGACGACGCCTGAGCACGAGCAGCGTTGATCTCCTCGCGTCAGGCCGGGGCCGCCGGAGCCGCAGCACCCTCGGCGCGGTCGGCGCACCGAGCCGCGTCGGTGGCGAGTCGGTCGGCCTCGTCGGCCGAGTCCAGTGGCAGGTCGGCGCTTTCGAGGTTGATGCGGACCAGGCGCGCGGCCGCGCGTGCCGCGCCCGCGGCCAGCAGCGCGGCGCTGATCGCGTCCCCGCGCAGGTTGCGGTTGCCGCTGGCGGCGAGGTGCGCCGCGAGCGCGGCGACCTCCATCGCGGTCGCGGCCAGCTTCAGCGGCGGCTTCGCCGCACTGGCCAGCGCGTTCTCCAGCGCGCTGGCACGCCGGGGGTCGTCGGTCGGGCGGCGCAGCGCGGCCAGCACCGGCGCGTACGCCTCGGCGTCGGCCTCGGCGAGGGCTTGCGCACGGCGGCGCAGGGACTCCGCGACCGTGGCGTGCTCGGTCACGGAGTCGCCGTTGGAGAACCGTGCCGCCATTGCGGTCAGCCCCGCCGCCGCGGCGACGGTGACCGCGATGACCGCACCTCCGGACGGGGTGGGCTGCCGTGCCGCCACGGAATCCAGGAAATCCCGCAGCGGCACGTCCAGCATGCTCAACTCAGCCCCACGATCTGTCCCCGATCGTCGATGTCGATACGCTCAGCCGCCGGCGCCGACCCGAGCCCGGGCATCGTGCGCATATCCCCGCAGATGGGGTACACGAACCCAGCTCCGACCGAGGCACGGACCTCACGTACCGGCAGTGTCCACCCGGTGGGTGCCCCCAGCAAGGTGGGGTCGGACGAGATCGACAGGTGCGTCTTGGCGATGCACACGGGCAGATCGCCGAAGCCGTTGGCTTCGTAGGTGTTCAGCGCGCGAGCCGCCGCCGGCTGGTAGGACACCCCGGATGCGCCGTAGACCCGGGTCGCGATCGTCTCGATCTTCGTCCGCAGGTCCGCCGAGTCGGGGTACAGCAGCCGGAACTCGCTCGGTTCTTCGGCTGCCTCCGCCACGGCCTCCGCGAGTTCGAGAGCGCCCTTGCCGCCCTCCGTGAAGTGGTGGGACACGGCCACTCGCGCCCCGGCCGCCTCCGCGACCTCCCGGATCGCCTGGTGCTCGCTGGGGTAGTCGGTCGGGAAGGCGTTGACCGCGACCACTGGTGACACACCGTGCAGCCGGATGTTGTCGATCTGCTTACGCAGGTTGTCGGCACCGGCGAGCACGTCGTCGGGGCTTTCCTCCAGCATTGCCTCCGGCAACGGCCGCCCGGCCACCACGCGGTACCGGCCCGAGTGCGCCTTGAGGGCACGCACGGTGGCGACCACCACCGCCGCGTCCGGTCGCAGCCCGGAAGCCCGGCATTTGATGTTGAAGAACCGCTCGGCACCCATGTCCGCGCCGAACCCGGCTTCGGTCACCAGGTAGTCCGCACCCCGGATGGCGATCCGATCGGCCACAATGGACGAGTTGCCGTGCGCGATGTTGCCGAACGGCCCGGCATGCACCAGCACCGGTGTGTTCTCGGTGGTCTGCATGAGGTTCGGCTTCAGCGCCTCACGCATGATCACCGTCATCGCGCCGGCCGCGCGCAGCTGCTCGGCGGTCACGGCGCGCCCGTCGTGGGTGTACCCGACGACGATGCGCCCCAGCCGTTGCCGCATGTCCTGCAACGAGCTGGACAGCGCGAGCACCGCCATGACCTCGCTGGCCGCGGTGATGTCGAAACCGGACTGCCGGGGCACGCCGTCGGCGCGCCCGCCGAGACCGACCACGATGTTGCGCAACGCCCGGTCGTTGACGTCGAGTACCCGGCGCCAGGTGATCTGGTGCGGGTCGAGGTCGAGCGCGTTGCCCTGGTGCAGATGGTTGTCCACCATCGCCGCAAGCAGGTTGTGCGCCGCCGTCACCGCGTGCATGTCGCCGGTGAGGTGGAGGTTGAGTTCCTCCATCGGAACCACCTGGCTGTAGCCGCCGCCGGCCGCCCCGCCCTTGATACCGAAGGTGGGCCCCATCGACGGCTGCCGGACGGCCACCGCCGACCGGTGCCCGAGGTGTTGCAGCGCCTGCCCGAGCCCGACCGTCGTCGTGGTCTTGCCCTCCCCCAGCGGAGTCGGGGTGATGGCGGAGACGACCACGTACTTGCCGGCGGGGCGGTCGGCCAGCTCCTCGATCGCGTCGAGGCTGATCTTGGCGACGTTGCGCCCGTACGGCTCGATCAGGTGCTCGCCGAGGCCGAGCTGCTCGGCGATCGCGCCGATGGGGCGCAGCGCGGTCGACCGGGAGATGTCGAGGTCGGTGGGGATGCTCATCAGGCCACGACTCCTTCCAGCCGGGCGGCGAAGTCCTGCCGCCACCGATCGGTCCGGGCGATCTCGTTGAACGTGAAGAAGTGCCAACCCGCGATGTTCAACTCGGGATCGGACAGGTAACCGGCCAGACCGGTGACCAGATCCTCCGGCGTGTACCGAGTCAGCAACTTGGCCAGCGCCCCACCGGACTTACGCAGGAAACGCATCGAGTCACCAAGCCCGATCTTCAACGACACCCGCAACAACTTGGTCCCGTCCACCACCCCCGGAACACCCACGTACACCGGCAGCGAAACCCCCCGCTGCCGCACCGCCGCCACCCACTCACCCGTCACCAACGGGTCGTAACAGATCTGCGAGACGATGTAGTCCGCATACCGCGCCTTCTCGGCCATCGCCTTGATCGTCCAATGATCCGCGATGAACGCATGCCGCTCCGGATAGCCGGTGATCCCGACCCGCTCCGGCTTACGACCCAACTCCTCCATCCCCCGCAGCAGCGCCAACGCGTCCGGGAAATCACCAGCGGGAATCTCGGCGTCCCCGGCCACCACGAACACCTCGGACAACCCACCGGCATCGAGCCGGTCCAGAATGTCCGACAACTCCGCACGACCGGTGATCATCCGAGCGGCCAGGTGCGGCACCACATGAAAGCCCTCACCAGCCAGTCGCACCGCGAGGTCAACGCTGGCCCCGGTGCCCTTGGTCGGCGACGACGTCACCGTCACCGTGGACCCCGCCGGCAGGGACTGGACCTGCTCGAACACGCCACGCAGCGGAAGGACCTCGAACCGACCGTCGAGCAGTGAACGGTGCAGGAGAGCGTCGGCGCTCATACGATCATCTCCCGCGACCACCGTGTCTACATTGGTTAAATCGTCACCGGTCACCTGGGAATGACTGGTGACTTCGGCTTCCGTCTCGCACGAGGTCATGACCCACCCCTCACGCGCTCACGGCGGAACGCTCGAGCCGCTTGGGGATCTCCTTGGTCGGGTCCAGGAACGGCTTCTCCACGACCACGGCTTCCTGGGGGCCGTGCTGGGTGTGCACCACCAGCTCGGTGCCCAGCTCCTGGTAGGCCACCGGCACCATCGCGAAGCCGATGTTGCGATCCAACCGCGGCGAGTAACAGGCGGAGGTGACCTCACCGATGCGCAGCCCGTGCGGGTCGTGCACGTCGAAGTCATCGATCATCGAACCGTCGTTGAACGACCCGACCGACGGCCCGCCGATCTCCACCCCGACCAGCTTGCGGCTGACCCCCTCATCCTTGATCCGGGTCAGCGCCTGCTTACCCATGAAGTCGGCTTCCTGGTCCAGGTCGACCATCCAGGTCTTCTCGAAGCCGTAGCCGACCTCGAACGGGTTGGTCTGGTAGGTGATGTCACACCCCCACGACAGGATTCCGGCTTCGATCCGGCGGATATGGCACGGCCCGATGACGTTCATGTCGTGCGGCCGCCCGGCTTCCCAGATCGTCTTCCACAGCTTCACACCGTCCCTGCTGGCGTTGTGCAGGTAGATCTCATAGCCGAGCTCGGCGGTGTAGCCGGTGCGGGACACGACCACGTCCATCCCGTCCAGCTCGCGGTCGACGGCGTAGTAGTACGGGACATCCAAAATAGACTCACCGAACAGGTCCGCCATCACCTTGCCCGACTTCGGTCCCTGAACCTGCACCGGCCCGACATCCGGTTCCCGGATCTGCACGTTCATACCCAGGCTGTAGGCCAGCCCCTTCGCCCACAGCAGCACGTCGCTGTCGGCCAGCGACAACCAGAAGTGGTTCTCCCCCAACCGAAGCAGCACCGGGTCGTTGATGATCCCGCCGTCCTCGGCCGTGATGAACACGTACTTGCACTGCCCGACCTTGCACTTGGTCAGGTCGCGCGGCACCAGCATGTTGGTGAACTCGAAGGCATCCGGCCCGGTGATCTCGACCTGACGCTCCACACCGACGTCCCACAGCGTGACGCCCTCCAGCAGGTGCCAGTACTCCGCGACGGGGTCACCGTAGTGCCGAGCGTGATAGGTGTGGTTGTAGACGCTGTACAGCGCGACACCGTGCTCGCGCGAAGCGTAGAAGAACGGCGACTTGCGGACCCTTGGGTAGAGCAGGACTCCCGGGTTCGGATTGATGCTCATCGGGGCACTCCATTCATCATCAATTTGATTGCTGCCGTGGATCAGTGCTGCCGTGGATCAGTGCTGCCGTGGATCAGTGCTGCCGTGGATCAGTGGTGGCGTGGATCAGTGGTGGCACTGTCTGCTGGTGATGACGGATATCGGGTTGCGGATTCGGGTTGGGGAGAATCGGGTAGGCGAAACCAGTGCCGGCTGCGTGCCCGGCCGATGTCGATGTTCAGGTGAGGGACGTTGATGCCGGTTGATCTGGGTTGTGGGGTGTCTCTTCTCGATGTCGGGCCTTGCTGTTGAAACGGACCGGTTCAGCAACGCAAGCGGGGCATCTCGGGATCGAACACCGGGTCGGCGACCACGGCGGCGGGAGGCCGGCTGACGAAGTACCCGACCGGCGACCGGGTCCCCACCTCCGCCAGCTCGACCGGGAGCCCGGCGTACGTCGGGCAGCGCGACCGCCGCGCCGACGACGAGCCCACATCCGCTGCGATCATGACCGCCCCTGTTGCGCTTTGAAGAACTTGTCTCGTTGTACGCAACAGTGCGCCTCGACACGGGGGTACGTCAAGAAGTAACCAGACTCCTTTCGGGCGACTTTCCCAGCCCTGTGTGAACGACCTGCTGATCGTGCGGCATACGCTCGAAAGGCGTTGGCGCACAACGAGATCGCACAAGATCGCGACCGTGACGACCAGCGCGCTGATCGCGAGCGAGGGCTACCGCCCGAGGTAGCCGAGCTGCGCGGACAGCTCCTCGGCGGCCTTGAGCATCGCGTCGATCACGGACGGTATCCGCTTGCGAGACAGCCGGTAAGACGGCCCGGAGGCGCTCAGCGCGGCGACCACCGCACCGTCGTGCGCGAGCACCGGTACGGCGGCCGCGTTGAGTCCGAGTTCAAGCTCCTCGTAACTGGTCGCGTAACCGCTGTCCAGGACGGCGTCCAGGTCAGAGCTAAGCTTCTCCGGCTC
This sequence comes from Pseudonocardiaceae bacterium, assembly GCA_051984675.1. Lineage (GTDB taxonomy): Bacteria > Actinomycetota > Actinomycetes > Mycobacteriales > Pseudonocardiaceae > JBPYFK01. Next base: position 24,078 of record JBPYFK010000012.1, read on the forward strand.
GACGACCGTGCGGGTCGTGTAGCGCTCCATGGGCAGGCGTAGCAGTTCCGAGCGTTCCGCGGGATCGGCGTAGGCCAGCAGCACCTTGCCGCTGGAGGTGGCATGCAGGGGCGTGCGTTGGCCGACCCAGTTGTGCGCGGTGACAGACGCTGTCCCGCGCGCCTGGCTGACATTGAGGGCGACGTCGTTGTCCCGGATGGCGAGGTTGACCGTCTCCCCGAGTTCGCTGGCCAGCGTGTCGCAGAACGGCCGACCGAGCCGAGGAAGATCCATGCGCTCGGACGCCGCACCGGCCAGCCGCACCACGCCGAAACCGATCGCGTACTTCCCGCGCTCACCCAACTGCTCGACCAGCCCACGCTGCTCAAGGACGCCGACCAGCCGGAACGCGGTGGACTTGTGCACCCCCAGCTCGCCGGCGATCTCGGTGATCCCAGCCTCGCCGTTGCGAGCCAGCAGTTCAAGAATGGTCACCGCACGGTCGACGGACTGGACCAGCGCCCCTGGACCCTTTCTGTCGCCCGAGTTACCCACAGGGCAACCGTAGCCGTTCGATTGGGCCATGCCGGAACCCGCTCTCGGAACTCGTCACACCCTTACCCACCCCTGATGGTGTGCTGCACATAAGCATCTCTGTTGTTCATTGTGCAACAGACCTGTCAATGCCGCGCAGGAAAGAGCTGACATCCACGATCGCGCTCAGGCTGGCTCAGGTCCAGCCGGCCCGTCACGCGCTGCCGGCATATTCGGCCATCGCATCGATGAGCCAGTCCGCGACGTAGTCGGCGAACGACGGTCGTACCAGAATGCGGTAACCGGGCTCGGCGGTGACCTGCCACAGCACGACCTCCGCCCGTGCCAGCAGCGTCTGCGCGCAGCGGCCGGTACTGAAGGCGCGCGGGTGCAGGTCGACCGAACATCCCTTTTCCAGCACGTCACGGGCCTGCGGCCCGGCCAGCCGCAGCGTGGTGCGGTTCGCGGAGAGGTCCACCACCGAGCCGAGGACGCCGGTCAGTGCCGTCGTCAGTTCCTGGACGATCGCGGGGGCCGCACCATCGGGCGCGAGCACCAACCACTCGTCCGGTCCCAGCCACAGGATCGCACCGTCCAAGTCGCCGTGCACGGTGTTGGGCTGCTTGGGCAGCGAGACTCCCAACACCCGCTCGATCCGATCGACCGCGGGGCTATCAGGGTGCACCCACAGGCTCACCTGGGTCAGGAACGCCTCCTCGGCGAGCCGGACACCACCCGGTCCATGTCGTCCCGCTTGGGCCAGCTCGCTGGCCCGGTCGGCCAGCGGGCTGCGCCGAGTGGCCCGCACAGTGGCGGTGAAGGCAGAGCTAACGACCGTCACGTCGTGCTCCTTCCTTGTCGTAGAACACGGGCTCGGTCACCCGCGCGGGGACGCGGCGACCGTCCACGGGTACGTGCAGCACCTCGCCGATGAGCTCCCGACCGCGCGCGACCAGCGCCAGCGCGAAGGTGCGGTCCAGCACCGCGCTGTAGTAGCTCGACGTGACGTGCCCGAGCATCGGCACCGGCGGGTCGAGGACGGTGTCCGGGGCGATGAGTTGCGCACCGTCCGGCAGTCGTTCGTGTCGGCTCTCCGGCAGCAGGCCGACCAGCTGCTGGCGGTCAGTCCGGGCGGTGTCGGGGCGGGTGAACGACCGCTTTCCGATGAAGTCCTTGCGTCGGGAAACCACCCAGTCCATGCCCAGGTCGTAGGGCGTGACGGTGCCGTCGGTGTCCTGGCCGACGATGACGAAGCCCTTCTCCGCGCGGAGCACGTGCATCGTCTCGGTGCCGTACGGGGTGATGCCGAGATCCTCGCCGGCGGCGGCCACCGCCTCCCAGACCGCCAGCCCGTACCAGCTCGGCACGTTGATCTCGAAGGCCAGCTCGCCGGAGAACGAGATCCGGCAGATCCGCGCCGGCACGCCGCACGCCAGGGTGGTCTCCCGGAACGTCATGAACGGGAATGCCTCCACCGAGACATCCAGATCCGGGGCGAGGCGACCGACCACTGTGCGCGAGTCCGGGCCGACCACGGCGACGCCGGCCCACTGCTCGGTCACCGAAGTGCAGTGCACCGCCAGCTCCGGCCACTCGGTCTGTAACCACTCCTCCAGCCAGTCGAGAACCCGGGCAGCACCGCCGGTGGTGGTGCTCATCAGGTAGCGGTCCTGGGCCAGCCGCAGGGACACACCGTCGTCGAAGACCATCCCGTCAGCGGTGCACATCATCCCGTAACGCGCGGCTCCGACCGGCAGTTTCGCGAAACCGTTGGTGTAGATCCGGTTGAGGAACTCAGGGGCGTCCGGTCCGACGACCTCGATCTTGCCGAGCGTGCTGACGTCCTGCATCGCGACCCCGGTGCGAGCGGTGAGGCACTCGCGACGCACGGCGGCGTCCATGTCCTCTCCCCCGCGCGGGTAGTACCAGGGACGCTTCCATTGGCCGACGTCCTCGAACTTCGCCCCTGCGGCGACGTGCCAGGAGTGCATTGGCGTCGTGCGCACCGGATCGCTGAGGTGCCCACGATCGCGGCCAGCCATCACGGTGAAGGGGACGGGGGTGTAGGGCGGCCGAGCAGTCGTCGTCCCGACTTCGCCTGGCGACGCAGCACCCAACGCTTCGGCAAGCACGCCGATCGCGTTGACGCTCGCCGTCCTTCCCTGGTCCGCCCCGGTGCTGATGGTCGTGTAGCGCTTGACGTGCTCGACCGACCGCATGCCCGCACCAGTCGCGCGCCAGATGTCGGCGACCGTGGCGTCCCGCTGCAGATCCACGAAGTGCGTCCGCCACTCCCGGGGATCACCGGACGGCGCCGGAACCAACCACAGGGGACGATCGGCGGACGGCGGCGTCTCGCCGGACACGGCGGGGGTGTCTGGCGCCGTGGTGCCGGACCAGGTCGCCGTCGCCGCCTCGGCGCCCGCGGCGAACCCCTGCTCCAGGCAAGCAGCCAGGCCGAAGTTCCCCCGGGCCGCCCCCACCACGCGGTGACGGTCCAGCTGGCGGGCCGGGATGAAGCCACCGACGGCATCCTCCCACCGAAGTGTCCCGCCAGCTTGGGAGAACAGGGCCAATGCGGGGTTCCAGCCACCGCAGACGGCGAGCAGGTCGCAGTCGACCCGTCGCGTCTCACCAACGAGGAGACCACCTGCGTCGATCTCCATTATGTCCACAGAGGACACTCGATGGTCGCCCTCGGTGCCGACGACCGCCGCCGTGGTGCGGACCTCCACTCCGGCCACTTGCGCCTGCTTGACCAGATTCGCGGGCGGATGCGGCCGGCTGTCCACCAGAACCGGCACCTCCGCGCCGGCCGCGGCCAGGTCCAGCGCGACCGAGTAAGCGCTGTCCGAGGTCGTGAACACGACGGCCCGCCGTCCAGGAAGGACCGCATAGCGGTTGAGGTACGAGCGGACCGCCGAAGCGAGCATGATCCCCGGACGATCGTTGTCCGCGAAGACGATCGGCCGCTCCTGCGCTCCGCTGGCGAGCACGACCTGCTGGGAACGGACGTGCCACAACCGGTCTTCTGGTGCACCGCGATGTCCACTGTGGCCTTTTCGCTCGTGGACCAGCAGGTAGTTGTGGTCATAGTGCCCCACGGCCGTCGCCGAGGTCAGCACCCGAACCTCCGGCAGCTCGGCCAGTTCCCGCGCCGCCGCGGCGACCCAGCTCGGGGCTGGGGTACCGCCGATCTCGTCCCTACCATCCAGCAACGAACCGCCCAGCTCCGGCTGCTCGTCCACCAGCAGTACCCGCGCACCGCCGCGCCCGGCGGCCAGTGCCGCCGCGATGCCGGCCGGGCCGCCGCCGATCACGGTGACGTCGTAGTGCACGTACTTCTTGTCGCGCACCGCCGTGTCCGACTCCATGGGAAGCCGGGCGATGCCGGACAGGCTGTGCACGACCAGGCCCTCACACACCGGCAGGGTCGTGGCCGTCACCATCGGCCCGGCCAACCCTCCCTGCACCTCCACCAGGGCGTTCGGCTCAGCGCTGGAGGCGGTGAAGATCCCTCGCGGACGGGCGGCATAGGTCGAGGGCGCGACCTCCAGGACGCCAGCGGCCAACAGGGCGGACGCGACAGTGTCGCCGGGATGGCCGGTGAAGTCCCGCCCGTCGAAGGTGAAACGCACCGTGCGGTCGCGGTCGACACGGCCGCCCTCGGGCAGCCGCATGCTTGCTTCGGAAGCCGGGTTCGGGGTCGTCATCGACTTCGACCTTCCGGTGTCGAACGGGCAGCGGGGACGTCGCTCGCACTCATCGGGTAAGTACCCAGGAAGTCGTTCGTGGCCGTGTCCCGGACGGCGTTGAACCACCGGCGGCATCCCGAGGTGTGCACCCAGCGCTCGGGAAACCGCCCACGCGGGTTGTTCCGCAGGAACAGGTACTCGGCCCATTCCTGGTCGTCGGTGGACATCGGCTCGGCCGGGTAGGCGATGTGCGCCTGGCCGCCGTAGCGGAATTCCGCCTCGTCCCGGGCACCACACCACGGACATTCGATCACAAGCATGTGCCCCTCCAGCGGTGAGTTGCTAGTGCGCGACGCCGGCTGCGCCGTGTTCGTCGACGAGTGCGCCGGTGGTGAACCGGTCCATGGCGTACGCCTCGTTGAGCGGGTGCGGCTGACCGGTGGCGATCGTGTGCGCGAAGACCCAGCCAGCCCCCGGCGTGGCCTTGAATCCGCCGGTGCCCCAACCGCAGTTGACGAACAGACCCGCCACCGGGGTGAGCCCGATGATCGGTGACGCGTCCGGGCAGACGTCCACGGTGCCCGCCCAGGTACGGATCACGCGCGCTCGCGCGAACATCGGGAACAGCTCCAGCGCGGCGGCAAGCTGGTGCTCGATCACGTGCACCGAGCCGCGCTGGGCGTAGGAGTTGTACGTGTCGATGCCCGCACCCAGCACAAGCTCACCCTTGTGCGCCTGGCTGCAGTACACGTGCACGTGGTTCGACATCACGACGCACGGGTGCACCGGCTCGAACAGCTCGGAGACCATCGCCTGCAACGGATGGTTTTGCAAGGGCAGCCGCAACCCGAGCGTGTCGGTCAGCACGCTGGTCTGTCCCGCCGCCGCGAGTCCGACGCGCCCGGCGGAGATCGGGCCCATGTTGGTGCGCACGCCCGTCACCCGGTCACCGTCGGTGGTGAACCCGGTGACCTCGCAGCCCTGGATGAGGTCCACACCCATCTCGTCGCACTTGCGCGCGAACGCCCAGGCCACGTGGTCGTGCTTCGCGATACCCGCCCGCGGCTGGAAGGTTGCGCCCAGCACCGGGTACCGGACGTCCGGTGACGTGTCGAGGATCGGGCAGATCTCGGCGATCCGCTCCGGCGTGACCCACTCGGTGTCGATGCCGTTGAGCTGGTTGGCGAACGTGCGGCGCTTGCTGTCCCGGACCTCCTGCTCGGTGTGCGCGAGGTTGAGCACGCCCCGCTGGCTGAACAGGATGTCGTACTCCAGCTCGTCGGGCAGGCCCTCCCACAGCTTCAGCGCGTGCTCGTACAGCGCGGCGCTGGGGTCGAGCAGGTAGTTGGACCGGATGATCGCGGTGTTGCGGGCCATGTTCCCACCGGCGAGCCAGCCGCGCTCCAGGACGGCGACATCGGTGATGCCGTGGTTGCGAGCGAGGTAGTAGGCGGTGGCCAGGCCGTGCCCTCCCGCACCGATGATCACCACGTCGTAGGTGCGTCTGGGCTGCGGGTTACGCCAGAGCCAGGTCGGCTGGGGAGCCTGATGCGGCGAGGACAGTTCGGGAACGCGTGCGGGCACGGCCACGGTGGGCTCCAAGGTGTGGCGTGGCAAGTCACTCGGTCGTGTCACGTATAACTGAACAGAAGACTGATATTTCAGTTCTGCGCGTAGGCTACGACTCGTGTCCACACCGGTCAACGACTTCACGCCGGACGGAACCGGTCCGGGGCAATCCCAGGCCGAGCGCGCGTACCTGACGCTGCGCGATCTCATCGTGAGCCTGCGCCTGGCCCCTGGCTCACCCGTTCGGGAAGAGCAACTCACGCGCGAGCTGGAACTCGGCCGCACCCCCTTCCGGGAGGCCGTCAAGCGGCTGGAAGCCGAGTCCCTGGTGGCCATCTACCCCCGGCGCGGGACCTTCGTGACCGAGGTCAACATCACCGATCACGCCCTGATCGCCGACGTGCGCAGGCGCCTGGAAGGCCACGCGGCACGCCGAGCCGCCGAACGCGCCACCGCCGGCGAGCGCGCGGAGCTCGACAAGCTGCGCGCGGTGGTGCTGGGCATGCCCGGCGACCAGGAGCCGATCATGGAAGTGGACAGCCGGGTGCACCGCACGATCTACCGGTGCTCGCACAACCGCTACCTGGAAGGCACCCTCGACCAGTACTACAACCTCGCCTTGCGCATCTGGCACCTGTTCTTCGACCGGCTGCCGGACGTCACCGACCACGTCGAGGAGCACGCCGAGCTGCTCGGGGCGGTCGTCTCCGGGGACGCTGACCGGGCCGACGAGCTGGCCGTCACGCACGTGGACCACTTCGAGCAGTCCATCCGCGAGGTGATCTAGGGCTCAGCGCGGGCCGTACCGGAAAAGATCACCGGACGGGGTGATCATCTAACACGGTGCGGTGACTCGGCATGCGAGGGATGATCACTGCTGCTCTCCTGGCTCACCAGGTCCCCGGACCACCCCGACCCCCGGGGATCATGGAAAGGAGGTTTTGCCCATGCGCACGCTCACGGTCACCGCGTTAGCCGGCTTAGCGCAGGGCGGCATCGTCGCCCCGAGCGCCGCCGCTGACCCGACCGTACCCTCCCCCTGCGCCGGGCAATGCTTATTAGGTAGCTCCTGCCCGCCTCCCGCTCAAGGGCCGTGGACGCCTCGACCTCCTGCGTCCAGTCGGCCGCCGTACTGCCCACCGGCAGGTGAATGGACACCGCCGTCCTCTTACGGGCAGTCGCCGTGTTGCCCGCCGCCACCGGAGTGCCCGCCTCCCGGGTCCTCGCCACCGTGGACTCCGCCTGGGCACAACCACCCGGTACATCCGGGACACCCACGGCACGGCAACTGAACGACTGCTCCATCGCACGCGCATGGCCTCCGCGACCGCGGAGGCCATGCGCGTGTTCTGGGATGATCTTCGCGAGGACTTCGAGGCTCGTGGAGGGAGTCGTGGTGGCACAGGTCCCCGCAGACGTCGAGGCGGTTTCCCCGCCCTCGCTGGCCCACTGGATCACGGCGTTTCTCGAACACCTCCAGGCGCGCAAGCTCGCCGCGAACTCGCTGCGCGCCTACCGGCGTGACCTGTACGCCGTGGCCGGTGAGCTGGCGGAGCTCACCGGAACAAGGGAAGCGGAACTGGAGATCTCCGGGCTCACCGCGCAGGTTCTGCGCTCGGCGTTCGCGCGGCACGCCGCCACCCGATCCGCCGCGTCGGTCACGCGCACCTGGTCCACCTGGAACGGGTTCTTCGGTTTCCTGGTCGTCGAGGGCGCCACGGCCGGCAACCCGATGCCGGTGGTCCCCAAGCCGCGCATGGCCCATCCCACCCCCAAACCACTCCAGGGCGAGGACACACCCGAACGACTGCTCCGCATGGTGGCTCAGGGAGCGAGGCGGAGCCGTAACCCGTGGCCCGAGCGCGACCTGGCGGTGCTGGCCAGCCTGCTGTGCACCGGTGTGCGCTCGGCCGAGCTGCTGGAACTGCGCGTGTCGTCGCTGGCCGGGCGCCCCGGGGATCGCCGCCTGCACGTCTGCGGCAAGGGCGGCAAGAACCGGTCGATCCCGATCGAGGATGCTCTCGACGGCGTGATCGCGTCCTACCTGACCTCCCGGCGGACGCGGTTCGGCGACCGGCTACGCGGGGACGACGCGCTGTTCGTCGACCACCGCGGAGCCCCGCTGCGCCGTGGTGGCCTGCAGTACCTGGTGCGCCAGTCCCTCCGCGCCGCGGGCGTGTCGGACCGAGTCCAGCGGGGAGCGCTCGTGCACGCGCTGCGACACACCTTCGCCACCCGGCTCGCCGAGGACGGCGCCAACGCGGCCGAGATCGCCAAGCTGCTCGGGCACACGTCGATGAACTCCAGCCAGACCTACATCGACGTGACCGCCCGCGAGCAGCGACTGTCGGTCCGCGCGAACCGCACCCACCAGGTGCTCGACCAGCTCACTTCCGGCAGCTGAGCCGGGCCAGCGTCGCCGCCATGTGGTGAACCGCCCCGATGGCGGGTATGCACGGTGTATGAGGGCCATGTGGCGAGGCGCCATCTCGTTCGGCCTGGTCAACATTTCGGTGCGGCTGTACGTGGCGACCGAGGAACACGACTTCCGCTTCCACCAGGTGCACCGCGAGGACCGGGGCCGAATCCGCAACAAGCGCGTATGCGACCAGTGCGGCAAGGAAGTCGGCTACGACGAGATCGTCAAGGGTTACGAGACCGCTGACGGCCGGCTGGTGGTACTCGAACCGGAGGACTTCGAGCAGTTGCCGATCAAGTCGACGCGGGCGATCGAGCTGCTCGAGTTCGTCCCGGCCGAGCAGATCGACCCGATCCACTTCCAGCGCAGCTACTACCTGGAACCGGAGAAGACCGCGGTGCGACCGTACGTGCTGCTTCGCGAGGCGTTGCAGCGCACCGATCGGATGGCCGTGGTCAAGATCACGCTGCGGCAGCGCGAGACGCTCGCCGTGCTGCGCAGCCGAGACGACGTCCTGGTGCTGCACACGATGCTGTGGCCGGACGAGATCCGCAGCCCCGAGTTCGGCTTCCTGGGCGAGAAAGCCGAGGTGCGGCCCCAGGAACTGGACATGGCGACCTCGCTGATCGAGAACATGTCGGCCGACTTCGAGCCCGCCGAGTTCACCGACGACTACCAGCAGGCGCTCGGTGAGCTCATCGACGCCAAGGCCGCCGGCGTCGAGCTACCGGAGCAGCGCGAGCCGGAGGTCGCCGGCGGCGAGGTCATCGACCTGATGACCGCCCTGGAACGCAGCGTTGACCAGGCCAAACACGGCAAGGCGGCCAGCTCCTCCGGTGCTGCCAGCGCCGAGGAAGCCACCGGCACCACCGGCCGTGCCAGCCGGTCCCCGTCGAAGAAGGCTTCGACGAAGACGTCCACGAGGTCGACGACCTCGACGAAGTCCACAGGATCAACGAAGTCCACAGGATCAACGAAGTCCACAGAGTCGACGAAGTCGGGCACGTCGACGCAATCGGGCACGTCGACGAAGTCCGGTTCGAAGAAGAGCACCAAGAGCAAAGACGGCGGGACGCGCAGCGCGTGACCGCTCAGCAGCCCCAGGACTCCTTCGCGGCGACCGCGCAGGTCGCGCCGTCCGGGTCGGTGATCAACGCGGCGGCACCGGCCGCCGGGTGCTCGAAGCGGGCGAGCACCGAGCCGCCCAGCTGGCACACCAGGTCGGTGGCCGCGCCGATGTCCGCGACCGCGAAGTAGCACAACCAGCCCTCGTGCTCGAGCTGCTCGCTCACCGCCGAGCGGTTGGCCACCGGTCGCCCATCCGCCCGGTACGTGACTTGCGACCCGTCCGTGGTCGTGGTCCAGCTCAGCGTGTCCGTCCAGAAGTTGTCCGCACGGGAGCCGTCGGTGGCGAACAGCTCGATCCAGCACGGCTCGCCCAGCCGGGGTTCGGGCGCCCAGGGGCCGTGCTGAGCACGCCCGCTGAGCAGGCCGGCGGTGGTGTCGTCAGGACCGGTCAGTGAGCTGTCCTGGGCGCCCCCGGCGAACAGCGGTCGCCACCCGGTGGGTTCATGGGCGAGCGGCTTACGCACCATCGCCGTACACCGGTCCCCGACCCAGCAGTCGAAGCCGCTCTCCGTCTGCAGCACCGTCCAACGCAGCAGCTTCCGGTGGAACACCACCGCCTTCTCGGGGTCGTTCGTGATCAGTTCCGCGCGGCGCAGTCCGCGTACCGTCGTCTGCTGGGACACGTTCTCGTTCCTGAGTTGCCTGGCTGGGTGGGACGTCGAGGGCGAGCTGGGGACCGAGTGCCGGGGACTCGATGAACGATTCTCGGGCGTACATCTTGACCGGCAACCGCAGGCGCCGACAATGCGCCGTTCGGCGGCATCACCCTACTCCGCGGCCCGATCGCGCGTCCTGCGCGGGCATCACCTGATCCGTTCCAGCTCGTGGGCGACCCCCACCACAACCGCCGCCATCCGCCGCAGCTCGGCGTGCTCCACACCGTCCTCCGCCGCGGTGGCGACATCCTCGGCCGCGCAGCGCAACTGGAAGAGCCTGTCCTGGAGATCGGCCAGCTCCTCCGCCGAGAGCACCACGGCGTCCTCCGGGAGGCCGCCACGCTGTACCGCGGCGCGGCGTTCGTAAGCGCGCTGGCGGCAGGACTGGGCGCAGTACAGGCGGGGGCGGCCGACCCGCCCGGCATCGGGAATACGTCGCCCGCACCAGCCGCAATGCCGAACGCTCCGCTGCGCGGTGACGGGCTCCAAGTCGGGCAGGGCGTCCACGCCGGCCACGCTAGCCGGACACCCCGCGTTGGCTCGTTCGCCACGCCGATCATGCAGAGTGTGATCTCGTGACTCACCCGTACCTGCGCGGCCCGGCACCGCGGGCCTTCGCCCACCGCGGCTGGCACCTCGGCGAGCTCGCCGGCATGGAGAACTCACTCAGCGCGTTCCGCCGCGCCGTGGCCGAGGGCTTCCACTACCTGGAGACTGACGTGCACGCGACCGCCGACGGCGAGGTGGTCGTCCACCACGACGCGCTGCTGGACCGGACCACCGACGCCACCGGTGAGATCCAGAGCCTGCCCTGGTCGTCCGTGCGCTCCGCGCTGATCGCAGGTCGCGAGCCGGTCTGCCTGCTGGATCACGTCCTGGAAGAGCTACCGGACACGATGCTGAACGTCGACGTCAAGGCGGACTCCGCCGTGGACCCGGTGCTCGCCGCTCTGCGCCGGCACAACGCCTGGGAGCGGGTGTGCCTGGCCGCGTTCGACGAGCGCCGGCTACGGCGGTTGCGACGGCTCGCCGGTCCCCGCCTGCTGACATCGATGGGCCCGCGTTCGGTGGCGGCGCTGTGGGCGAGCGCCCAGACGCGCGGTCTGCTGCGGCTTCCGCTGGGCGGTGCCGCCGCTCAGGTTCCGGCCCGCTTCGGCGCCCTGCGCGTGGTGGACGCCGCGTTCGTCCGGCGGGCCCACCGCCGTGGAGTGGAAGTGCACGTCTGGACGGTGAACGACCGAGACGAGATGCTGCGCCTGCTCGACCTCGGCGTGGACGGTCTGGTCACCGACCGCCCCGACATCCTGCGCGATGTGCTGGGCGAACGAATACCAGGGCGAAACGAGCACCGGGACGAAACGGGGGCACGAAAGCGATAGGAAGGGTTGTGAGTGGATGAGTGGAACTACGCATTGTCCCGGCTATCGGGAGCCGTGAGGGTACGTTCCAGCGGCCCCCATCCTGAAGGAGCGAAGTGGACGGCACGGCGGTCCCCACGGCATCGGCGTCACGCCGGCGGGAGCAACGCTCGTGGTACTGGTACGACTGGGCCACAGCGGTGTTCTGGACGTCCGTGGTCACCGTGTTCCTCTCGCTGTATCTGACCTCCGTGGCGCAACGGGCCGCCGAGGCCGACGTCGCGCACAACGGCCCGCACCCGTGCCCCGGCGGCGACACGCTGCATGCCTGTGACATCACGTTGCTGGGCCTGACCTTCCCCGCGGGCTCGCTGTGGGGCTACCTCGTTTCGGCGGCTACCGCCGTGCAGGTGCTCGTGCTCCCGCTCGCGGGCGCCTTCGCGGACCACACCCAGAACAAGCGGACGATGCTCGCCGTCTTCGCGGCGGCGGGGGCTGCGTCGACGTCGCTGCTGGCTCTCGTGGCCGGGACCGACTGGCAGCTTGGGGTGGCGCTGTTCATCTTCGCGAACATCTGTTACGGCGCCTCCATCGTCGTGTACTACGCGTTCCTCCCGGAGATCGCCCTCCCCGACGAACGCGACCGGGTGTCCTCGATCGGGTGGTCGTATGGCTACCTGGGCGGTGGGCTCGCGCTGGCGCTGCACCTGGCGGTGTACCTGGAGCATGACGCGCTCGGGCTCGACGAGGCGCAGACGGTTCGCTGGATCTTCTTCTCCGCGGGGCTGTGGTGGGCGGTCTTCACGGTGATCCCGGTGCTCGGCCTCCGGCGGCACCAGGCACCCCAGGGCGACGAGCGCGGAACGGCTCTGGTGGCGGCGGGATTCCGGCAGTTGCGGCAGACCCTGCGACAGGCACGCCTGTTCCCGCTGACGCTGGGCTTCCTCGTCGCCTACCTGATCTACGCCGACGGCATCAACACCGTCATCAGCGTGTCCGCCCAGTACGGACACCTGGAGCTGAAGCTGCCCCAGCAGACGCTGATCGTGACGATCCTGATCGTGCAGTTCATCGCCTTCGTCGGCGCGGTGGCCCACGGCCGGCTGGCGGCCTACATCGGGGCCAAGAAGACCATCATGGTGAGCCTGGTGATCTGGGTCGTGGTGCTCGGCGGCGCGTACTTCGTCGCGGCCGGAGAGCCGATCCAGTTCTACGCCGTCGCCGCCGGAATCGGCCTGGTGCTCGGCGGCACGAACGCGCTGTCGCGCTCCCTGTTCAGCCAGATGGTGCCGCCTGGCAAGGAAGCCGAGTACTTCTCGCTGTACGAGGTCGGCGAGCGCGCCACGTCCTGGCTGGGTCCGCTGCTGTTCGCGGGAGTCGGCCAGGCGACCGGGTCGTTTCGCACCGCGATCATCTCGCTGGTGGTGTTCTTCGTCGTCGGTCTGGTGCTCGTGACGCTCGTCCCCGCACGCCGGGCGATCGACGCGGTCGGTAACACCGCACCCGAGGTGATCTGACATAAGAGGTGTGGGGGCAGAAGGGTGCTCCTCGCACACGGTTGCGTGGTTCTGGCAACTTGGTCATAACAGCCCAACCGGTGGGCCTTCGACAGGCGACTCCGCCGGCCACGTACGGCCGACAGGGAGCCGAACACGAACCGGCGATCGCTTGACCGAGGGACACTGGGACGCTGCGCGATGGGTTGCTCCGTGCTGGCGATACGGTACGGGTGTCAAATACCGGTTCGGAATATGCCAGTACCCAGAGTTGCCGTCAGAACACGGTGACGTTCGTTACTTAGGGTGACAGCAAGGCGGTCTTGTGTGGTCAAGACGGTGGTGATCTCGGTCGCACTCACGCAACCAACCTGCGGCTTCGTTTGACCAGAGTCATACCTCATCTGGCACTATCACCCGTTCGAATGGACCTGTGGGCTGCGGGAGGGATACTGCGTCACGAACGTGGTCCGACCGCATCCCAGGAGAGGAAGCCTTTGTTGATGCGTGAATGACATCACCGAGGGCGACTAGAAATCCCAGACCGGGAACAGATGGCGTACCTGCCGTCGTTGCACTCGGTGAGCACAACAGCTCGGGGGGAGCGCCCGAGCCGACGCGAAAGGAACCGTCATGGCCGACCGCGTTCTGCGTGGCAGCCGGCTCGGAGCGGTCAGCTACGAGACCGACCGCAATCACGACCTCGCACCGCGCCGGACGGTGCGCTACGCCTGCACCAAGGGCCACGAGTTCGACGTGCCCTTCTCCGACGACGCGGAGATCCCGTCCATCTGGGAGTGCCGGCTGCACGGCACCGAATCCAAGATCGTCGACGGCGCCGAACCGGAGCAGAAGAAGGCCAAGCCACCGCGCACCCACTGGGACATGCTGCTGGAACGCCGCAGCATTCCCGAACTCGAGGAGCTGCTCAACGAGCGGCTCGAGGAGCTGCGGTCGCGGCGTCGCACCGCCTGAGTCAGCCGCGGTGCGAGCGGCGAGCGCGATTCCGGGTTAGCGCAAGGGTGAGCGCCTGGGCCGAACGGGAGGCGGCCCAGGCGCTTCCATGTGCTTCCGGTGCGCGTGCCGTCAGCCCTGCTGCTGGCGCCGGCTGCGGTGCTCGGTCCCGCCTGGGACCAGGTCGAGCAGCTGCTTGCCGCGCCGGCGCAGGCCCCACTTGGTCACCCGTAGGAGCGCCTCGCGCACGATCGAACCGGTCATCTTGGACTCGCCGGACTCCCGCTCGGCGAAGGTGATCGGCACCTCGACGACGCCAAAGCCCGCCTCCACCGCGCGCCAAGCCAGATCCACCTGGAAGCAGTAGCCCTGGGACGCGACGTTGTCCAACCGGATGCGCTCCAGCACGGCGCGCCTGTACGCCCGGTAGCCGCCGGTGAGGTCTTCGATGTGCGCCCCCAGCGCCAGCTTCGAGTAGAGGTTGCCGCCCCGGGACAGCCACTCCCGGTACCACGGCCAGTTCATCACTCGACCACCGGCGACGTACCGCGAGCCGAGCACGACGTCCGCATCGCCGAGCGCTTCCAGCATCCGGGGCAACTCTTCGGGAGCATGCGAGCCGTCGGCGTCCATCTCCACGACGACGTCGTAGTCCCGCGCCAGAGCCCACTCGAACCCAGCGACGTACGCCGCGCCCAATCCCGCCTTCTGCGTCCGGTGCATCACGTGCACACGGCTGTCGCGCTCAGCCAGCTCATCCGCGACGTCGCCGGTCCCGTCCGGGCTCCCGTCATCCACGACCAGCACGTGCGTGTCCGGTAATGCCGCGTGCACCCGCTGGACGATCGGCTCGATGTTGTCCCGCTCGTTATAGGTGGGGATCACCACCAGCACCGAGACCGGCATTCCCCCATGACGCGCGCCGGTGCTGCCCCCGGTTTGATCCGCCATCCTTCCTCCGCCCTGATGATCTTGTGAGTCTCGTGGTCTTGCGCGGTCAGGCGCGCTGGCGCCGTCCTTGCCCCGGCCGCACGGCGCTGGCCGCCACGGCGGCTGCCCCCAGTGCCGCCAACCCCCATTCCGGGATGTCGCCCAGCCGGGTCGCGATCGTGGTACCCGTGCTCAACGGCACCTTCGTGACCACCGCATCAGCGGTGAACTGCCCGGTAGCGTGCGTGACGGTGCCGTCCGGTCGCACGACGGCGCTGACACCGCTGGTCGCCGCGACGACCACCGCCCGGTCGTGCTCCACCGCGCGCAGGCTGGACATCGCCAGCTGCTGGTAGCTCATCTCGGTGCGGCCGAACCACGCGTTGTTGGTCGGCACGGCGAGCAGGTTCGCCCCGTCTCGCACCGCATCGGTGAACACGTCGTCGTAGGCCACCTCGTAGCAGATGGCCAGCCCGAGCCTGGCCGGTCCCATCGCGAACACGCCCGGGCGGTCACCGGGGCTCATGTCCCGCGGGAACTGCTGCAGGAACGGGGTGACCAGGCCCGCCACCGCACGCAGCGGGATGAACTCCGAGAACGCCACCAGGTGCTGCTTGGCGTACTCGGTGGTCGCACCGGCGTGCGGGTCCCAGCGGATCATCCGGTTGCTGACCTCGCCGTGCGGTCCGTAGGCGACGCCGCCGACCGCCATCGGGACGCCGAACGCGCCGGCGAGCCGGTCCAGGTCGGGATCGCTGCGCGGAACACCCCAGACATCGGACGACTCCGGCAGCACGACCAGGTCCGGCCGGGGAAGCCGGCCCGACCGCACCCCGGCAGCGAGCTGTTCCGTCTCCGCGATGTGGTTCGCGCGCACCACGTCGTTCTGGTTCATCAGGTCCACCCCCACGTTCGGGGCGTTGCCCTGCACGATCGCGACCGTGGCCTGCCGAGTTGCTGGACCGGTTCCGATCGTGGGCAACGTGACCAGCCCGGCCGCCACCGGCAGGACCGCCAGCGCGGTCAGCATCCCCGGTGTCACCCAGCCGTACCCCAACCGGAGCACCAGCAAGCCGAGAGCGCAGCCCGTGAGCGCGACCGCGAAGGTCACCAGTGGCGCGCCGCCGAGCGAAGCCAGCGGGAGGAACCCCCCCTCCGGCTGCGTGAACGCCACCTTCCCCCAGGGGAAGCCGCCCCAAGGCACGCGCGAACGCAGTGCCTCGGCGAGGACGACCACCGCGGCCATCCACACCGGAGCCAGCCAGCCCGGAGTTCGGGGCAACCGGCTCACCCGGGCCATGCCGGCCCCGGCGAGCCCGAAGAACACCGACTCCACCGCCACCAGAGCCAGCCACGGCCACACGCCGAAGTCCGCCCCCAGGAAGTCGAACAGCCACTTCAGCAGGGGCAGAAGGTAGGCCGCCCCGAACAGCGTGCCGTAGCCGAACCCCGCACGCCCGCGCCGACCGTCGAGCGCGACCACGAGCGCCGCGAACGCCAGCGGCGCGAGCCACCACAGGTGGCGCGGCGGCGAAGCCGCGTACAACAGGCCGCCGCCGGCCACGACCAGCGCGATGCGGACCCACAGTCCCGGGACCGGTATGCGCCAGCCTTCGGCGCGGTCCGACCGCTGCTGAGACTGGGAACTTGCCGTGGGGACCGCATCCGCCGCCATACGCACGAGACCAGGTTACGCCGAACGAGTTATGCGCTTGGTGTGGCGCGGGATGCCAGCGAATCTGGTGATCACCGCGTCACCAGGGCAGGTCGCCGGCGTCCCCGTCGCCGGCGTCCCGGGCATACAGCGTTCGCCCGCGCAGCACCGTGCGCAGGCACGTCGGCAGCGTGTGCGACGGGTCGAGCGACGGCAACGGCGGCACGCCCGAGCGCGGGTCGGTCGACCAGCGCTGCACCCGTGAATCCGGCGCGGCGGTAACGAGTTCTCCCGCGTCCCAGACCGCGAACGTCGCCGGGGCACCCGGCACGAGTGTCCCGGTCAGCCCGTCGTCGACGCCGCCGGCCCGCCAGCCGCCCCGGGTGTGAGCGGTGAACGCGGCGCGCGGCGACACGCCGAAGCCGTCCGTGCGGTGGTGCACGGCCGCGCGCACGCTCTGCCACGGGTCGACCGGGGTGACCGGGGCGTCGGACCCCAGCGCCAGCAGCACGCCGCTGGCCGCCAGTCGCGAGAACGGGTTGAGCTGGGCCGCCCGCCGCGCCCCCAACCGCTGGGCGTACATCCCGACCGCACCTCCCCAAGCGGCGTCGAACGCCGGTTGCACGGACGCCACAACGCCGAACCGGCCCAGCGTCTCGGCCTGCTCGGGGTCCACCATCTCCAGGTGCTCCAGCCGGTGCCGGGCTCCCGCCAGTGCGGGCCCGCCGACGACCTCGCCCGCACGCCGGAAGCCTTCGACGACCTCCGCGACTCCGGCGTCGCCGATCACGTGGAAGCCCGCCTGGATGCCGGCCCGGGTGCACGCCACGAGATGCTCGGTGACCGCGTCCGCGTCCAGGTACAGCGCCCCGCAGGTCGACGGGTCGTCGGTGTATGGCTCGCGCAGGGCCGCCGTCCGCGAGCCGAGCGCGCCGTCCACGAACAAGTCACCAGCGAGCCCTTGCACACCCAGCTCGCGGGCGGTTTCCACCGCGCCCAGCTCCCCCCAGTACCCCACGACGTCGGGCAGCACGTCGTCGGCGGCCAGTTTCAGCAGCGCGGCGAGGTCTTCGGCACCGGAGATATCGGGGCCGGCGCATTCGTGCACGCTGGCGATGCCTCGCGATGCGGCGCGTGTCAGGAAGGCGCGCTGCGCGTCGCGGCGCTCGACTTCGCCCAATGCCTCGCGGGCCGCACTGCGGGCGTGGTGGTGAGCGACTCGGGTCAGCGGCTTGTCGGCATCCCAGCCTTCCGCGCCCACTGCCAGCGGTGCGCGCTCGATCAGCGAGCTGGACACCAGCGCCGAGTGCGCGTCGATCCGCGTCAGATACACCGCCGCGCCCCGGGCGGCGGCGTCGATCTCGGAGCGGGTGGGCGGGCGCTTCTCCGGCCACCAGGTTTCGTCCCAGCCGTGCCCCCACACCAACCGGCCGGGGTTTTCCTCGATGTAGTCACGGAGGGCGTGCAGGAACTCCGTCAGGGACGCGCATCCGGTCAGGTCCAGGCCGGTCAGCAGCAGGCCGGTTGAGGTCGCGTGCACGTGGGCGTCGACGAAAGCCGGAGCGACGAAGGCACCGTGGAGGTCGACCACGTGCGCGTCGGGGTGCAGCGCCCGGCCCACGGGATCGGAGCCGACCCACGTGATGACTCCGCCGGTCATCGCCATCGCGGTGGCGTCCGCGCCGCCCGGAGCGTAGATCCGGCCGCCGACCAGCAGCACTGTCGGCGCGCTCCGCTCCGGTGTCCCGACCGTCTCAGACATGGTGGTTGGCCCCGCCGTCTTACGTGCGCCCTGGGTGGTGTGTGTGGGCCTGAGGTGTTTCTGGGCCATCGTGTCCGGGGAGCTTACCGGGACCGACCAGAGCCGGAATCGCCGTCCCCGTCCTCCTCGACGGACAGCACCTCACCCTCGATCACGTCACCCCGGTCGTCACCCCCGGCGGAGCCGGCCGGGCCCCGCGCGGTCCGCGCCTGCGCGGTCCGCGCCTGCGCGGCCCATCCCTGCGCGGCCCATCCCTGCGCGGCGTTGCCGCCCAAACGTGCACCCATGGCCTCACCCCGGCGCGCAGCGGCACGTTCCAGCCGGCGGCGCAGCACCGCCCGGGTCGGTGGCAGCAGGCACAGCAGGCCGGCGAAGTCGCTGACGAAGCCGGGGACGGCGATCAGCACGCCACCGGCGGCGATGACCACGCCGTCGGCGAGCTCGCGATGCGGTGGTCGGCGCTCGCGCGTGGCGGCGACGAACTCACGCAGCGTGCGCCGCCCCTCGTGTTTCACCAGCCACGCCCCCAGCACGGAAGCGGCGACCAGCAGACCGATCGTGGGAAGCACCCCGATCGCGTGACCCACGGCGACCAGGACCACGAGCTCGACGACCACCGCTACCAGCAGCACAGCGCGTATGGGCACGACGAACGGCTCCTCAACCTAGACGGGCTCTTGGAGAGACTTCTGGAGAGACTGACGGGCTCTACAGAGACTTAACGCGCGAGCGTGGACAAATGCTCCCAGGCCGCCCAAGGCGGTTGGGTCCGGGCGGTGACCGCCCGTGCTCCGCGTCCGGGTTCTAGACTTCGGGCAATGCGGGCATACGTACTCCGGCTTGTCGTCCTCGTCCTGTTCGTGCCCGCTGTCGCGCTCGCGCTCCTGGTCAGCGACCAAGCTCCGCCGGGACTGCTCCCGCACCTCCCGCCGCCCAAGCGTCCGGCGACGGTGACGCTGGGTGATTCCACCCTCTCCGGGGAAGGCAGCGGCTCCTACGACCCCGGGACGCGCGGTGAGAACGGCGACTGGTGCCACCGCTCGGCCACCGCTCCCCTGGACCATCTGGACCTGCCCGGAAACGCCCTGCGGGTCAACCTCGCCTGTTCCGGCGCCAAGGCCGAAGCGGTCGGCCTCAACCCGCCTCCCGGCGACGCCGAGGTCTCACAGGCCCGGCAGCTCGCGGACATCGCGCGCCGCTACCGGGTCACCAACGTGATCGTGCAGATCGGCGCCAACGACGACCCGAGTTTCGTCGACACCGTCAACGACTGCGTCCGGGCCTGGGCGGCTCGCATCCCCGCCGGCTGCGCGCAACAGCTGCAGGCCGCCTGGCCGCGGCGGCTGTCCGCGATGAAGCCCAAGGTGCTGGCCGCGCTGCAGGACGTCCGCGCCGTCATGGCTCAGGCCGGGTACGCGCCGCGCAGCTACTCGCTGGTGGTGCAGTCGTATGCCGCCCCAGTCGGGCCGGACGTCGCCCCGGAGCTGCAGAACCTGTCCGGCTGCCCCTTCCTGACCAGCGACCTGGGCTGGCTGCGCGCGGACGCGGTGCCGCAACTGTCGCAGGCACTGCGGGAGGTCGCCGACCAGGTCGGCGCACGGTTCCTGGACTTCTCGCGCGCCGGCTACGGCCATGAGGCGTGCGCGGGCGGCAACGCGACACCTCAGCGGGAGTGGTTCACCCGGCTGACCGTGAACTGGGACGACCTCAGGGACGACGCCAGGGCAGCGCACGCGATGCAGGAGTCCTTCCACGCCAACGCGGCTGGCCAGGCCGCCTCCGCCCGCTGCATGAGCGAGTTCCTCGCCGGAAACCTGCCCAGCGCGGTCTGCCTGGCGGGCCCGGACGGAGCTTTGCACGCCCTGCCCGACCGACTGGCCGCCGCCCAAGGTCCGCCCAGCTGACCGGTCAGACCCGAGGCGGCCTGTCCTCGAACGGGGTGGACAGCACGACGGTCGTCCGGGTGGAGACCTTCGCGGCCTCCCGGATCTGCCGCAGCAGCTCCTCCAGGGCCGCCGGCGAGGCCACCCGCACCTGCAGGATGTAGGACTCCTCACCGGCCACCGAGTAGCACGACTCGATCTCCGGCAGGTGTTCCAGGCGCTGCGGGTAGTCGTCCGGCGCCGCCGGGTCGATCGGGGTCAGCGAGATGAACGCGGTCAGCGGCAACCCGATCTGGTCACCGTCGAGGCGGGCCGCGTAGCCGCGTACCGCACCCCGCTGCTCCAGCCGCCGAACCCGTTGATGCACCGCGGACACGCTCAGCCCCACCCGTTCCGCGAGTTCGGTGAAGCTGCACCGGCCGTCCTGGGCGAGTTCTCCGAGGATCGCCCGGTCGGTGGGTTCGAGCTGGCCGCTCTGCGCGTTTCCGCTCACGATTCCAGCACCACCAAGTCGTGCGGCTGGTTGTTGAGGCGCTCGACGCCGGTCTCGGTGACGACCACGATGTCCTCGATCCGCGCGCCCCACCGGTCGGGCAGGTAGATCCCGGGTTCGACGCTGAAAGCCATGCCCGGTTCGAGCACCAGCTCGTTACCACCCATGATGTAGGGCTCCTCGTGCACGTCCAACCCGATGCCGTGGCCGGTGCGGTGGATGAAGTAGTCGCCGAATCCGGCCGCGGTGATCGGCTCCCGGGCCGCCGCGTCGATCGACTGCGCACGCGCGCCCGGCCGTACCGCGCTGACGGCGGCCCGCTGGGCGGCCTGCAACACGGCGTAGGTGTCCCGGACGTCCGGCTGGGCCGGCTCGCCGACGGCGTAGGTCCGCGTGCAGTCGGAGTTGTATCCGCGCGGGGTCGGGCCGCCGATGTCCACGACCACGACGTCGCCGCGCTCGATCACCCGGTCCGACAGCGCGTGGTGCGGGCTGGCGCCGTTCGGCCCGGAGCCGACGATCACGAACTCGGCGCGGGCGTGCCCCTCGTCAACGATGGCCTCCGCGATGTCCGCGCCGACCTCGGCCTCGGTACGACCCGGCCGCAGGAACTCCGCCATCCGTGCATGGACCCGGTCGATCGCCGCGCCCGCCGCGCGCAGCGCGTCGAGCTCCGCGTCGTCCTTGCGCATCCGCAGTTCCCGCAACACCGGCGCGGCGAGCACCTGCTCCGCGCCCGGGATCGCCGTGCGCAGCGGGATCGTGTGCAGGGCCGGCATGACGTCGGCGACCGCGAGCCGGGCCGGCGCCGCACCGTTGCGCCGCAGCAGGTCGGTGACGATCCGGTACGGATCTTCGCCGTCGACCCAGGTGACCACCTCGATGCCGAGCGCGGCCGCGGGGATGTCCGCGTAACCGGGCGCCTCCAGCTTGGGCAACACCAGCGCCGGGGACGCGTCCCGACCCGCGGCGGGCACGAGCAGGCACGTCAACCGTTCGAAGGATTCGCCGGCCAGTCCGAGGAGGAAGCGGAAATCTGATCCGGGTGAGATCAGCAGCGCGTCCAGATCGGCTTCGGCGGCGGTCTGGGCCGCCCGGGTCAAGCGGGCGGCGAGCAGGGACAGATCCTGTTTGATCGCAACGGTGGCCATGGTCACCAGCCTAATCCCGGTTCGAAGGCGTTCGGCATCCCACGGCCACCGGCTGCGATCAGTCCTAGACGCCGGCGGGTGCGGCGTCCAGGTCACTGGCCAGGGCCTGCTCCAGAGCGTCCAGCGCGGCCTCGGCGCCGTCGCCCTCGGCGGTCAACTCGACCTGCTCACCGTGCATGACGCTGAGCGTCATGAGGCCCAGGACGCTGCTGGCATCGACCGGCTGCCCCGCCACGCCGTCGGTGACCTTCGCGAGGTGGACCGTCACCGGCTGCGCGGCTGCCAGCTTGGCCACCAGCGCTGCCGGGCGGGCGTGCAACCCGACCTGCGAAGCGACCGTGACACGGCGGCTCTGGGCCGTTGTGGTGTCGGGGTTAGGACTGCTCACGGGAAGACACTCCAATCAGGCAGCGACCGGGGTCGAACTGGTTTCCTGGGTCGATAAGTCGGTCTTGGCGTCGCCGCTACGGCCGATCTGCTTCGCGACGATCACGGCGCCGGCCGAGACCGCGACACCGACGACGATCGCCAGGATGTACAGCACCGGCTGGCCGACCAACGGCAGGACGAACACGCCACCGTGCGGTGCGCGCAGCGTCGCGCCGACGGCCATCGACAGCGCGCCGGTGGTCGCCGAACCAACCATGATCGACGGGATCACGCGGATCGGGTCCGCCGCCGCGAACGGGATCGCGCCCTCGGTGATGAACGAGGCGCCGAGCAGCCACGCCGGCCGCGCGTTCTGCCGCTCGGCGGCGCTGAACAGCCGACCGCGCACGGTGGCGGCCAGGGCCAGCGCCAGCGGCGGCACCATGCCCGCGGCCATGACGGCCGCCATGATCTCCATCGAGCCGTTGGTGGCGGTGGTCAGACCGGCCGTCGCGAAGGAGTAGGCGACCTTGTTCACCGGTCCGCCCATGTCGAAGGCCATCATGGCGCCCAGCAGCGCGCCGAGCAGCGCGGCGTTCGCCCCGGTCAGGCCGTTGAGCCAGGACGTCAGCCCGGCTTGCACCGCCGCGATCGGTTTGCCGATGACGATCAGCATCAACGCGCCGGTGACCAGCGTGCCCACCAGTGGGAGGACCACCACGGGCATGATGCCGGCCAGCACGCGGGGCACCTGGAACCGGCGCATCCCCATGATCACCGCACCGGCGATCAGACCGGCGGCGATGCCACCGAGGAAGCCGGCATGCACTTGCACGGCCAGGTAGCCGCCGACGATTCCGGGTGCGATCGCGGGCCGGTCGCCCATGGAGAACGCGATGAACCCGGCCAGGATCGGCACCAGGAAGTTGAACGCGGCGTTGCCGATCGTGTAGGCCAGCGCGGCCCAACTCGTGATGGTCGCCGGGTCGAAGTGCGAGGTCACGTCGACCTTGTCGATCTGGTACCCGCCGAAGGCGAAGCCCAGGGCGATCAGCAGTCCGCCAGCGGCCACGAACGGGATCATGTAGCTGACCCCGGTCATCAGCCACTGCCGCAGCTGGGTACCGAAGCCCGCCCCCCGGGACACCTTCGTCGCCAGCTCGGGGCCGGCGGCGCTGGCCGGCGCGGGGGTCGCGCCGGCAGTGGGCTCGGGCTGGGCTTCGGCTGCCGTCCGTGCGCGCTCGATCAGGCTGGCGGCGTTGTTGATGGCCTGCTTGACCGAAGCTTCCACCACGGGCTTGCCCGCGAAGCGCTCCCGGTCGGCCACACCGACGTCCGCCGCGAAGATCACCGCGTCGGCCGCCTGAATGTCCGCGGTGGACAGTGCTGTGGCGCCGGCCGATCCCTGCGTCTCGATTTTCATCTCGTGACCGGCTGCGTCCGCTGCCTGTTCCAGCGCCTCCGCCGCCATGTAGGTGTGGGCGATGCCCGTCGGGCACGCCGTCACGGCAACCAATCTCATGACCGCACCTCCCTGTGCATGTAGTCGGCAGCCGCCGCCGGATCAGTGGCGTCCATGAGCGCCTGCTTGAACTCCTGCCGCACCAGCCGGCGTGCCAGCGCGGCGAGAACCGTCATGTGCTCCGCGTCGCCGCCCTCGGGAGCGGCGATCAGGAAGATCAGGTGCGCGGGGCCGTCGTTGGCGCCGAAGTCGACGCCCTCCGCGCTGCGTCCGAAGGCCAGCGTCGGTTCGGTCACCGCCGACGACCGGCAGTGCGGGATACCGATTCCGCCTTCCAACCCGGTCTCCATCTGCTGCTCGCGGGCCTCGACGTCGGCCAGGAACTGCTCCAGGTCGGTGACCCGGCCCACGTCAACCATGCGCCTCGCCAGCGAACGCACAGCCCCCTGCCTGTCCTTTTCGGACAGCTCCAGGTCCACGAGATCTTTGGTGATCAGCTGACTTGTCATGATGCCGCTCCAGTGAGGCTTCGCGTTCTGTCCACGTTGGTCACATGCACTCCGGCCGGGTAGAGGTCCTGGGGCCGCGGCATCCGGCTTCCGTTGAGCCCGACGGCGGCCGAGCCGTACGCCACCGCGACGCGCAGTGCGTCGGCGCCGTTTCCACCCGCCAGCAGGAATCCCGCCAGCAGCGCGTCCCCGGCGCCGACCGTGCTGCGCACGGCGTTCGCTGGGGCGGTGGCGTGCCAGGCTTCGCCGTCCTCGATGAGTACGGCGCCGTCGGAGCCCAGGCTCACCAGCACGGCGGACACACCGGACTGGCAGAGCTCGCTGGCGACGTCCACGACGTCCCCGAGCCGGGGTAGCGGTCTCCTGGCCAGCTCCGCGAGCTCGTCGAGGTTGGGTTTCACCAGGTCCGGCCCGGCGAGGCAGGTTTCGACCAGGGGCTTGCCGGAGGTGTCCACCGCGATCCGGGCACCAGCCGCCCGCACGGCCGGCACGAACCGGGCGTACAGGTCGTCGGGGCACCCCGCGGGCAGGCTGCCGCACGCGACCACCCACTGGGCCTGAGCCGCGAGCTCGGTGGTGCGCTTGCACAGCGCGGCGACCTCGTCCGCTCCCAGGTGCGGCCCCGGCTCATTGATCTTGGTGGTGATCCCGCCGGCCTCGACGATGGTGACGTTGCTGCGGGTGGCCGCCCGGACAGCGACTTCCAGGACCGGGACCTTCTCCGCCGCCAGCAGCTCGGTGAGGTGGGAACCGGCTGGCCCGCCCAGCGGCATCAGGGCCACGGTGGGCTCCTCGGCCGCCGCGACGGCCCGGGCCACGTTCACGCCCTTGCCGCCAGGGTCCAGGCGCACACCCGCTGCCCGGTTGACCTCGCCACGCGACATCTCGTCGACGACGAGCGTGCGGTCCAGGCTCGGGTTCGGCGTGACGGTCGCGATCATGCGAGCACCACCTCAGGGCCGGTCTCGCCCAGCTCCTTGACGGCCTGCTCGTCCAGTCCCTCGTCGGTGACGACGATGTCGATCTCGCTCAGCGCGGCGAACCGCGCGAACTGGTCGTCGCCGTACTTGCTGTGGTCCGCGAGGAGTACCCGGCGACGGCACGCCCGCACCATCGCGGCCTTCACCGCGGACTCCGACGTATCCGGGGTGGTGCATCCGCGTGTGGCCGAAAAGCCGTTGGTACCGAAGAACCCGATGTCGATGGTGAGCCCCTCCAGGACGGTCAACGCCCAGGACTCGACGGCCGCGAGGGTGGTGCCGCGAATCCGGCCGCCGAGCATGTGCACGTTCACGTGGTTTCGGGTGGCCAGCTGGGAAGCCACCGGCAGCGAGTTCGTCACCACGGTCAGCTCCCGGTCGGAGGGAAGGAGCGCGGCCAGCCGGCCCGTGGTGGTGCCCGCGTCGAGCAGGACGGTTCCCCGTTCCGGGAGCAGGTCGGCCGCCGCGCGGGCGATCCGGTCCTTCTCCGCGCCACGGGTCTGGTCCCGCTGGGACACCTCGGGCTCGAAGTCCAGCCGGTCGAGCAGGATCGCTCCGCCGTACACCCGCCGGACCAGGCCCTGGCGTTCGAGGGCCGCGAGGTCCCGCCGGATCGTCTCGGGCGCGACCTCGAACTCCTCGGACGCGGCCATGACGTCGATGCGGCCATCCCGCCGCGCACGCTGCGCCAACCGCTGCTGACGCTCCGCCCCGTACATGCCCGTTTCCCTCCGGTTCAAATTTGGTGTTGCCTGATTCTGACCGATGTTGCCATATTGTCAAGAGTGAGACGGCAGCACGAAACATCCGAACTCAGCGAGGACCACATGACGAGTCAGACCACCGACCACACGACCCCGGACCCCGCGGACGGCCCGACCGGCCGCTTGCGCGGCGTTGGAGTGAGCCCTGGGACGGCGTCGGGGCCGGTGGCGCGGGTGGCGGAGCCGGTCGAGGCGCCGGCGGCGACCCCGGCCCCGTCCGACCCGCAGGCCGAGGCCGCCCGCATCCGCCCGGCCGCCGAGACCGTCGCCGAGCGGCTGTTCGCCCGCGCGGGCACCGTCAGCGGCGACGCCAAGGCCGTGCTGGAAACCACCGCCGCCATGGC
>JBPYFK010000013.1:0-27119 GCA_051984675.1 Pseudonocardiaceae bacterium
CGATCGTGGGGATGTACTCACCGAGTGGGCCGAGATCAAATAGACGGCGATGCTTCACGGGCCCAGGATCACGACCATGAGACAGGTCTCTAGCGTGCAGGTTGACCTGCCATCACTGCTTGCCGAATACGGACGGCTTGCCGTCCAGTTGTCGAGCTCGGATGCGCAGGTCGTTGCACAGATCCACGAGCGGTTGCGCCAGCTCGACGAGCTCATCGACGCCTACGTGGCCGCGCTGCCGACTCAGCGGATCTAGGCCCCGCTGTCGGCCAGCCGGCTCGGTCGGTCGCAGATGACCGGCCGGGCCAGATGGGCGCGTTCAAGCTCAGCCATGTACCCCGCCATGCCGGCCTGGGCGCGCAGGCCCGCGACGAGTTCGCGATCAGGCGTGGTCTCCCCGTGGCTGGTGGTGATCTCGGTGGCGGCCCGGTCCAACTCGTCCCCGAGCTGTTCCAGCAACGCCGCCCGCTCGGCATGATCACGGGTGGCTCCGCAGCGGCGCAGCAAGGCGCGCACCCGGCCCGGCTGCACTTCCTCGCCGATCGTGGCTGCTGGCATGTCGACCACGGTTCGTGCCCCTCTCGCAAAACACCGCGTGTACACCGAGTGCATTGCTACCGCAGTAGCGCCGGCTCGGCAGCGTTGGCCCGTGCCTTTCGGACCAGTGCGGCACAGGGCGGCAACGAGCTGAGAGCACATCGGCCCTGGATGATCAGGATCTGCCACTCGTCCGAGCGATTTCTGCGGCCGAGTGCGGCAACGAGCTACTCACCCGCCACGACCAGGCACAGGTCAGGTCCGCGAGCTGCACCGATCCGCCGATACGGCGCTGGCGGCCCGGGCGTGGGCCATACCTGTCATGCGGGATTTTCCCCGCACAGCACGGTCCTCTCACCCGATCAGAGAACGCCGCCGGTGCCGGGCGGAGCAAGCCACCACGGACCGCTTCCGCTGGTACCCGTCTGATCAAGTAGTGCGGACGCCTGCCATCCGCGAGGTCCATAGTGGATAGACAAGCTCCCCGACTGCTCAGAGCTGATCCGCTCACAGCGGAGAAAGCGGCGAGTGGCACCGGGGCGGCAGGCAGCGGGACGTGCGGCTGAAGCGCTGGCCACACACGGTCAGAGCACGAGCGCGAACACGAGCGCTGCGCCTGCGACAGCGAGCAACGCCAGCCCGGCGACCAGGAGACCCAGCCGCCGCCTCGGCTTGGGAGATTCGGCGTAGCCGGCAACGCCCGCCTGCCCGGACCCAGGGGCGGAAACCGTCGGCGGCGGAGAGGGAAGGTGACCGGAACTCGGTACCCATTCGCTGCGTGCGGGGATGTCGAGATGTGGCCCCAGGTCCCGGTCAGCCTGTTCGGACGGAGTCGGCTGGGGAGCAGGCTGCGGTGCGGCGGCCGGTGACGAGGTTCTGGCGTCTCGCTGCTGGCGCAGGCCGATCCCAGTGAAGATCAGTCCCACCAGACCGCACAGGGCGGACGTGACCTCGGCAAGCGGTGCCAGCTCATCCAGCGACATGATCTCAGGCTGCCAGACGTGCGCACGCTCAACCAAGCATTGGCGAAATCCGTAGCGCGAATCCGCCGAACGTCCGCTCCTGCCAATGAGCACGTCGACTTGGTGGTTGCGATACCCGCAAGAGTAGGGACTGTTATGACTAGCCCGCGAGGACTGCAGGGCGCTCTCGATGGCAATGTGTTCGCTTCCACCGTTCAGCTAGTGACCGTTAAACGACACCCACAAACCACTCGTCGCTCGACCGGAGAACGAGAGCGCCTAGATCGATCGAGTGAATCACACAAAAGTATTGCAACCGCGTCCCTACAAGGGGTGAAGGGCGGGGTTGCGCGGGGCGCGGATCATCGTCACTCGTCCTGTGGTGACCTGCGCACCTCGAAACGGATGATGCCGGACCGACCGAGATAGCCGATACCCTGAGACCTCCTTTCGGGGGAACAGCGAGAGGATCGTTGATCGCTGGTCGTACACATCCCACGCGCTCCTGCTGCTGCACACCAAGGCTCTGTGCCCTTATGGTGTGCTCCTGTCACGATCTGACCAAGACGTGACACCGCAGCGGGAGTTGCCCCCTCCTGCTCGGTACGGACGTGGCTGACGAGGGGAGTCGCGTCCGCCGGAATCAGCGGTGAGGGCCGATCTTGCCCTGTGGTGTCGTCCACGATCGGCCCTCCCCGCTGCGCTGGGCCGCACCAGACGAACACGAGAACGAGCGTACTGTCACCAAGCCGGAGTCCAAGATGATCACGAGCGCTCTTCCGCAGTGGGGATTTCCCACGCTGTGCGCGTCAAACGCTCGCCCCGACCAACGGCCTCAAGCCCACTAGTCTCGCCACCATGGCGGCCACGAGCATTCACCTCACGCCACCGACACCTCCGCCCGGGGGGTCGTCCCGGACGTGGCAGCGAGCATTCCGGGACCTGAACAACGGGGTGCGGCAACGGGAGTTGTGGGGACATCTCGGCTGGCAGGACATCAAGCAGCGCTACCGCAGGTCGGTGCTCGGGCCACTGTGGATCACTTTCGCGATGGCCGTCACCGCCACCGGCCTGGGCATGCTGTACTCGGTCATCCTCGATCAGGACGTCAACTTCTTCATCCCGTACATGACCGTGGGCTTCATGCTCTGGTACTTCATCTCGGGATCGCTGGTCAACGGTAGCGAGGTGTTCATCCAGAACGAGGGCCTGATCAAGCAGCTACCGGCCCCGATCAGCGTGCACGTGTTCCGCACGGTCTGGCGGGAGTTCTTGCTCTTCCTGCACAACCTGATCGTCTACTTCGCGATTCTGGCGATCTTCCAACCGCCGATCACCTGGAAGATCGTCACGGCGGTACCCGGTCTGGTGCTGCTGATCCTCAACGCGGGCTGGGTGGTGTTGCTCTTCGGCGTCGTCAGCACGCGGTTGCGGGACATTCCGGCCCTGGTGAACAGCTTCATGCAGTTGATCTTCTTCGCATCACCGATCGTGTGGCCTGAGCAGTCTTTGACCGGGCCGCGCGCATGGGTGGCACAGATCAACCCCGTCTACCACTTCGTGGACATCGTCCGTGCGCCCCTGCTGGGCGAGCCGCAGAAGATGCACCACTGGCTGATCGTCGCAGCGTTCACCGTCGTAGGCTGGGCCGCAGCCCTGCTGGTGATGCGCAACTACCGAGCCAGAGTGGCGTACTGGGTCTAACAGCGTTCTTTTGAACGGCCCTGTTCAAGCTGGTGGCTTGTTGATCTCAACCGCGTTCCCGTGTCCGCCGCCGCTGTGGGGCTAGCGGTTCGGGCTCCTGCGCCGCGTGCCGGTGCGCTTGGCTGCCTTGCGTAACGCGCCCAGACTCTGGCCCTGCAACGACTTCGAGGCCACCGAGTCAGCGATCTGGCGCGGCGTCATGTGTCCTCGCCCGGACGGGGCGAGATAGGTCTGCCCGTCGGTTCCCGTCCGGTACTCCAAGTGGGAGGCAACCCGATGGAATCGCAAGCGCCGACCCCGCTGGATTCCTTCCCACTTCTCCACCCGGACAGCCAGTCCGCAGCACGTACACGTCAGCCGACGCAGGAACAACCCGTCGCCATCGACGTCGGTAAACTCCATTCCGACTTCACGGGTGCTGGGGAACAGATGACGTCCCCGCTCCCGGCAGGCCAGCACCTCATCGGAGACACGGTCGACATAGCGGTCGACGTCCTCATCCGAAGCGCGAACCCGACCGCTGTTCTCCAGCTGCTCCCCCTGAATCGACGGTAAGGGTCTGACGTTCTCCGCCACGCGACCAACCTCCTCCGTTCCCGCTCGTTTGTCCCAGGTGGATTTCGCAGAAAACCATCCTGCCTTGTCAATGATCAAGTGTTAATACGTCAGGGTGAGTCCTGGATCACATATCTCGCTGTCTCTGGGCTCTCCAGGCCCTTCGGTTCTCGGACCTTCGCGGGAAAGTGAGCCTCCGGGAGGACATACGGATGGCTACGGGCTTTCGCGAAAACATCGCTGCATCCGGAGAAATGCGGCACGGAAACGAGCACCCGGCCATGGCCCTGTTACGAGGCGTCGCCGAGGTGCGCGGTATCGCTGGGGGTCCCGGGTGTGGCCAGCGCGACGCACCGATCGAGCACGTCCTGTGCCGCGGCACGAGTGCGACGTCCCAGGCCACAGGCCGCCGCGACGTCAACCGTGTGCCCGACGGCGTCTTCCACCCATGCCAGCACCCGCCTTTGGGTATCGAGGTCCTGGTCCTCATGCGCGACACCGGCGACCACCCGAGTCCTCGCCGGCAGCTTGAGTCGGCGCAGCGGTGTGTAGAACTCGTGGCGTAGCACGGGTGAGTGCGTTCCGGCGGCCAGCGGGATGTGCACATATTCCAGCTCCCGGCCGGCAGGCCACGCGCGTGCGGCGGCATTAGCCAACCGCACCGCTGGTGCGGCGGTACGCATGCCACCCAGCGCTTGATGCTCCAAATCGCCGAGGCACAGATGCACGCCAAACCGTGCTCCGCTCGGAGCGGCTGCGGCCACCCGGGCGAGGCCCCGCGCAAGCCACCGCACGAGAAGCGGTTGGAACGCCGATGGGGCTTGCCCGGTGAATACCAGCTCGGCGGGAGCCTCCAGCTGCATCACAATGTCGCCGTGGGTCAGCTCGTACGCCCTGCGCACCTCGCGTATGACCGCGGCGCGGAACGCGCGCAGGTGCCACAAGGCTCGTAGCGGACCGAACGAGAACAGAGCCAGATCCAGATAGGACGGGATCCCGCACTGGAAGGTGAGGCCGTTGCACTCCATCTGACGGCAAAGCTCCGCGTACACCGCCCAGCTCTCCGCCGCAACATCGGCAATTCCAAGCTGGAGGGCCTGAGGGTGCAAACGATGACCCGGCAGTAGGCCGAAACGGGGCACGTCCTGATAGGAGGACCAGTCACCGTCGCGCACCAGACGAAAATCCGGGTGTCCACGCAGCGCTTCGATCATGTGCACGATCCACCGGCTGCGCAACCCCGGCTCACCATCGGGCAGTGACCTCAGATGATCGCCGGCCCCGGTCAGCATCCACCGCATCGCCTCGTCAACGCTGGCGGCCGGGACGGACCCCACCATGTGCACGCCACGCCCGTTGTGTTCCATTGCCTGGTTCCCTTCCCCCGCGCGAGCACAGGGCGTGGACGAGCCGATACGCCAACAACCACCTCACTGCACCACGGTTCTGGACTCCTGGCATTCGGAAACCGCGCCCTGACACGCAATCGGGGTCGACGCTACGCGGCTTTCACTCGATTTCGCGTGTAAACTCGGGAGATGGCGCGGCAGGTGATTCGCAGCAAGTTCAGCCACACATTGGCCGTGGTAGGCGGCAATGTGTCGTAGTCCTGACGGCGGTACGCCAATGGCACTCCAGATCTCTTGCAGCGCCTGGAAGAGACGCGGTGCGCGCTTGTAGGCTCCGTCTGCCACAGCGATCCACGCGAGGACCTCGATACTCATCCCGATCCCGAGTTTCTGATTGAAGGATCGGCTCAGCGGGAGGCTCTCGCGCTCTACCACCCCAGCCTGGTGCACATCTCCCTGCTTCCACAGCGCGATGCCGAGGTCGCAGAGTGCCGTCGACGAATCGGTGGCGGCCGAGATCTTTTCACTCGGCAACATCTACCGGTTGATCGACTTCGTGCTGTCCACCCTCGTTCGTGGCGGCTATCACCCGATCCGCGCGGTGACGCAGTACAAGTAGGGACTTCGATACTCGTATGATCGACAAGGGCCGCGCCCGTTCTTGACCCCGGGTAGTGGACGAACTCGCTGGCTTTGATTTGACTTGTACGGAAACGGCCAGATCAACTAGCACACGTATGTGCGAGCCTACGGCGAACGTGGTATGTGGTTCTTCGGCACCAGCCTGGTGCGGGACTCCCGACCGCACTCCGCGCTCGGGCAGCCGTCCCTGCACTTCGACACCCACACCCCGCCGCGCAGCCTTGCTCGTTGCCAACGTTGAACTACATCGCCGCGCTGTTTGCGGGAAGCCCCTGGCTACTCCGGGCGATGTTCCGCCACCCATGCCGCGATCTGGCCGCGGGAGGTGAAACCCAGCTTGGTGAGGATGTTTTCCACGTGCGTCTCGGCGGTGCGTTGTGAGACAACCAGTCGCCGAGCGATGTCCTTGTTACCGAGTCCGTCCGCGATCAACACGGCGACTTCGCTTTCCCTGGGGGTGAGAAGTGATGACCAGTCGTTCTCGCGAGTCCGCCTCGCGGTCACACGCTGGCCGTCCTGGTCAGAACCTCCCAAGGCGAGGTTGACGGCGGCGTCCAGGTCGAGTTGGATGCCGCGCTGGAAGACGTCCCGGAAGGACCGCCCGCCGTAGGTTCGACGTGCCGTTTCCTCGCACGCTTGGTGGTAGTCGGTCAGGTATCCGAACTCCGTCAGCGGTCCACCCAGCCGCTGCCATAGCGTATCCGCGGCTCCGAGCAGCATGATCGAGCGCTTGACCTCCGCGGGCGTGTCCACCGCCATCCAGGCAAGCGCCTCCAACGTCACGGCAGTACCCAGCCTGTCCTTGACTTCTTCGAAGAGCTGAATCGCTTCGCTCTCGACGCTGGTGGCACCCCGTACGTCACCCTCACGC
The DNA here is from genome assembly GCA_051984675.1 of Pseudonocardiaceae bacterium. Taxonomy (GTDB): domain Bacteria; phylum Actinomycetota; class Actinomycetes; order Mycobacteriales; family Pseudonocardiaceae; genus JBPYFK01. Next base: position 6,621 of record JBPYFK010000013.1, read on the forward strand.
CAGAGTTGGAGTCCCAACACCCACAACGCGTATGCCTTCCACCAGGTCTCATCGTGTGCGTCGCACAGAGAGCAGGACGCATCGCACAACGCACGTACCTCGGTGCTCTCGCCATGAAGGAACGCGACGAGCGCTTTCCGATAGAAGGCCATGGCGATGCCGATCGGTTCGTCGACGGCCCGGTGGTGCGCGATCGTTTGCTCATACAACGAGTCCGCGCGCTGCAGGTCACCCTCAAACGCCGCGATGATCCCGGAAAACAGGGCCACGTAACCCAGCGCCTTCCGATCCCCGAAGGTCCCGGCGAGGCTTTCACCTTCGTCCAGTCTCGCGTGTGCTGTCGCGCGGTCGTTTTGCAGGATGGCAAGCCATGCCGCCACCAACAGGCCCTTGGCGCGCTGAACACTTGGGGCCGGTGAGAGCGCGAGCAACCGTTCCAGCCAGCGCTGTCCCTCGGTGACCGAGCCCGAAGCGACCCAGTACTGCCACAGCTCGGTCGCCATGACCAGGCCGATCTCGGCTTCTCCCGGTTCGGTAGCGCACAATTCCAACGCCGCACGCACGTTGGGATGCTCCGCACGCAGGCGCGCCAGCCAGCTCGTCTGCTCCGCACTGAACAGCCGCCGCTCCGCTTCGGACACCAAGGCCGCGTAGTAGTCGCGGTGGCGGCGTCGTGCCTCGAGATCGTCGGCGTGCCCCAGCTGTTCCCGGCCGTACTCGCGCAGCGTCTCCAACAGGCGGTATCGGGCAGGTGCCTGTTCGCTGTCCACGAGCAGCACGGATTTGGCGACCAGCCCGTTGACCAGATCGTCGACCTCGTCAGATTCGATTCCGTTCCCGGTGCACACGCTCTGCGCGGCGTCGAGGTCGAACGGGGCAGCAAAGACGGACAACCGTGCCCACGCCTGGCGTTCACGAGCCGTGCACAGTTCGTACGACCAGTCCATGAGCGCTCGTAGCGTCTGCTGGCGTGGCAGCGCGGTACGGCTGCCTCCAGTGAGAAGCCGGTACCGGTGGTCGAGCCGCTGAACGATCTGCCGCACCGAGAGGTACCGCAACCGGGCCGCCGCCAGCTCGATGGCAAGCGGCATGCCATCCAGTCGTCGGCAGACCTGCACTACGGCATCCCGGTTGTCGGCGGTTACCGCGAATCCGGGGCGTACCTTGGTGGCCAGTTCAGCGAACAGCGAGACCGCTTCGTACTGGACCAATGCCTCAAGCGGGAGCGAGGGACGGTCCGGCTCAGGGACGGACAGCGGTAGTACCGGGTAGATCGTCTCCCCCTCAATCCCCAGGTCCTCCCTCCCCGTCGCCAAGATCGTCAGTCCGGGGGCCGCGCGCAACAAACGATCGGCCAACTTCGCACACGCGTCGACGAGGTGTTCGCAGTTGTCGAGAATCAGCAGGAGGCGCTTGTCCCGGAGGTACTCGGGGAGGCGGTCGTCGAGATGGCGTGCCGAGCGATCCTGCAGGCCGAGCGAGGCGGCGACCGTCTGTGCTAGCAGCTCCGGGTCCCGGAGCGCCTCGAACTCGACCAGCCACGTCCCGTCCGGAAAGGTGCGGCGAACGCTCGCGGCGACCCGAAGCGCCAGCCGGGTCTTGCCCATGCCACCGACGCCGGTCAGGGTCACGAGCCGGGACGTGGTCAGCAACTGCCTGACGTCACCCAGCTCCCGGCGACGCCCCACGAAAACCGTGACATCAGCGGGCAGGTTACCCACTGCGCCTTCGGTTCGGGACGACCTAGTCTCCGCATCCTGGGTGAGCACCATGGCTGTTCCTGTCTCGGATCATCCCTCAAGGCAAACTATAGAGGACCTCGCTCGGGCGACGGAGCCAATAGCCTTGCTCTCCACCCCGTGGAGGACTGCAGGCATCTCGTTCTGGGTGCGCCGCGTCTGAAACGACATGATCCCCTTTCTCCCGCGACACCGGACTGTCGTGTTGCGGACGCAGAATGCCTCGTGTTCGACCGGCAGCGTGCACTGCCAGGACCTGGCGCAGTTCTTCGTCGTTCGGGCGATCGGGTTGCCACAGACCGTCGACTCGTCGAACCTGATCCCTGCGAGGGTCGCCCTCAGTGGATCGGTGCCCGACTCGACCTCGTTGTACCGGCAGCACCCTATGTGACGCGCCGGTCCACAACGTTGCGCTATTCCACGAAAAATCACTCCCATTCTTGTCTTACCGAACAAACCAGTCGGCGCTGTCCTCATCTAGGGAAGTAGGTTACGAATTCACCACGGGAGCCGTTGCCCGGTTCCTTGTTGTTGCGCGGCGCGGAGGACGGCGTCGGCGAAGGCGGTGTCGAGTGCCCCGACACCCAGGTTGCAGGCGACCGTGAGTTTGCCGCGTAGCTCGTCATCAAAGGCCCGACCCGTGGTCGTCCGCGCATCAGGCCATCCCTTGAAGTGGCCCTGGGTCCGGTAGTACTCGAATTGATCGATGTCGTCGACAATGAACAGGTCCGCCGCCCCGACAAATTCGGGCCTGACGTAGAAGTCGAAGTCGACCGGCAGCAGCAGGGACGGACCTGCCAGCCACTCACTACCCAGGGCAGGGGTGGGATTCTTGACGATCGGTCCCGTGGTGACGACGATCTGGGCATCTCGCACGGCCGCCCGCGCGTCGGAGTACACCCGCACGTCGAGGTCCACACCCGCCTCGGGGCGGGAGCCGACCGGAACCCGCGGGTCGTAGATGTGCAGCCGCGCCTGCGGGTTGAGTGCCTCGACGACTTTCGCGTGGTAGTGCCCCTGCTCGCCGAAGCCCAGCAGCGCGACGTCGCGCCACCCCTCGGGACCGTGCGCCCGCAGGCAGGCCCCACTGGCAGCTGCGGTCCGTGCCGCCGTGATCTCAGCAGCGTCCGTGATCGCCTGTGGAACCCCGGTCTCGGCGTCGTTGATCACCATCAGGCCGTTGATGTACGGCAGCCCTCGCGAGGGGTTCTGCGGGTATCCGGCCACCCACTTCACCGACACGGCATCACGATCGGCCAGATAGGCGGGCATGGCGTGGATGAAGGTGTCGGCGCGAGGGTGCACCCCCGGCTTGGGAGGCATCTCGACCTCGCCTCGCGCCATCGCGCGGTAGGTCTGCTCAGCGATGTCGATCTGCTCGCCGACGGCGGCATGACCTGCTTGACCTCAGCTCGAGTGAGGTAGACCAGCTCTTCGGTCGGAGGGGCTGCGGTGGTGTTCACGGGGCTGACTCCTCAATTCGACTGTAAAACCAGACTGAAATTTCAATTCGTTCGCTAGACTAACACTATGAGCATCGCGGGCAACAGCACGGCGACATCACGTGCTTCGCAGGGCAACGGCACGCCGACGCTGCGTGACCAGGCGTACGTCGCCCTTCGGGACATGCTGGTGACGTTGGAGATCCCGCCCGGTGGTCCGATCAACGAGCAACAGGTCGCCCGGCAACTCGACCTGGGCCTGACACCGGTTCGGCAGGCTCTCCGGCGGCTGGAGGCCGAGCGGCTGGTGGCGATCCACCCCAGGCGCGGCACGTTCGCCACCGACGTGCACATCACCGATCTGGGCAAGATCGCCGAGATCAGGGTCGACCTGGAGTCGCTCGCGGCGGCCTGCGCGGCCGACCGTGCGACCGGCTCGGATCGCCGTATGCTCCAGGGTCTTCTCGACGAGATTCGGCGGGTGTCCGATGAGGACACCGACACCCTCATGGATCTCGACAGCAGGATGCACCGCGCGATCTATCAATGCGCGCACAACGACTACCTGGCCGAAACGTTGACCGAGTACCACAACCTCATGGCACGGATCTGGTATCTGTTCGCCGATCGCCTGCCGACCCCACCGCGGCTCATGGAAGAGCACGTGCCGCTGCTCGAGGCGATCCTCGCCAGTGATCCGGGCAAGGCACGCACCCTCGCCGCCCACCATGTCAACGGCTTTGCCGAGGCCGTCAAGGCGACGCTGTAAGCCGATGGAGGTAGCAGCCGGCACCAGCCCACTGCCTAGCTGCCCACGTTGGACCCGGCACCGGGACTCCCCTAGCCTGCCGCAACCCAGTGCTAGCCCATCTCGGATGCCGCCGCTTCCTGCTCTTCCAGCTGCACGTACTCCGCGACCCGCTCCGTCGGCAGGGCCAGTGCGACGGCGATGTAGAAGATGATCAGGCTGAACACGACGATGACGCCCATGTCCCACCAGAACGGGATCACGCCCAGCCCGTCGAACTGACCGAGATACGTGATCAAGGCCATGCCCGCCAGATACGGCAGCACCCAAGCCGATTCCCGCCAGTCGATCTTCGGACGCCGCGGGTTGGCGCGGGTGAGGTAGGACGCCGCGAGCAGCGCGAAGCCGGCGAGCACAGCCAGGAACAGCCGGGAATCGGTCTTCCACCCACCCCAGTACACGATCAGATTCGCCGCGATGAACCCCAGCGGCGCGAGCACGGAGGCTCCACGCAGCCGGTAAGGCCGCTCGCGGTCAGGGTCCCTGGCACGCAACGCCGCCAGCGACACCGGCGTGAAGGCGTACATCAACGCGATAGCGGAGCTGATGAACCCGACGAGGGCCTGCCAACTCGGGAAGGGCAGAAACGCGATCAGTCCCACGACGAAGGCGAACAGGATCGAGAAGATCGGGACGCCCTGCCGGCTGACCCGCTCGAAGGCGACCGGAATGTAGCCGTTACGCGACATGCCGTAGGTCAGGCGTGACGATGTGGCGACGTACACCAACCCCGTCCCTGCCGGGGAGATGAACGCGTCCACGTACAGCACGAACGCCAACCACCCCAGACCGAGAGTGGTAGCGATACCGGCGTAGGGCCCCAAGGCGCCTTTCTCGATCGGGTTCGACCAGCCGCCAACCAGGGCGCTCGGGTCCAACGCTCCGATGAAGGCAACCTCCAGTAGCAGATAGATCGCCGTGCCGATCACGACGGCTCCGATCACTGCTCGCGGCAGATCGCGCTTGGGGTTGCGTGCCTCGCCGCCGAGCTGGATCGCCTGCTCGAAACCGACCATGGAGAACACCACTCCGGCCGGCAGCGCCGCCAGAATCCCTTTGACACCAAAGGGAGCGAACCCACCACCAGCCGAGAAGTTGGACGGGTGGAACGCCACCACCAGGAACACCGCGACTGTCAACAGCGGTACGGCGACCTTCCACCAAACCACGGGAGTGTTCGTCTCGGACAGCTTGCGCACGCCCCAGACATTGATGATCGCGAACACGGCCATGAGAACACACGAGACGATCAAGCCGACCCCGGTGAGAACCGGAGTTCCGGCCACCTCCACGACCAAGTCCGGGATCTGGTTACTCAGGTACTGCAACGCCGCCATCACCTCGATCGGAGCGATGGTGACCGCACCCAGCCAGGCCATCCAGCCGGCGACGAACCCGCCCAATGGGCCGAACACGAAATGCGGAAACCGCGCCGTACCACCAGAGACCGGGTACGCCGCGCCAAGCTCAGCGTGGATCAGCGCCAGCACGACCACGATGACACCTGTGAGAACCCACGAAACCAGCGAGGCAGGGCCGGCCGCCTTCGCGGCCGTGAGCGCCCCCAGCAACCACCCCGACCCGATGATCGAGCCCAAGGAGACGAACGTCAGCCCCACCAGTCCCACATCGCGCCGCAGGTGACGCCCTTGGCCCGCCGCGGCCGAACCCTGTCCCCCCGACTCCTTACCCGATGCCCCTGCCATGATTCCCCCGAACAGACGTGCGCCCGAACATCTCAGCGAGCAGCCCCAGTGTGATACACGTCACTAATTGGTGCCCAAGATACGCCCGAGTCCCAATGAGCACCAGACGCTCACAGCCCGAGCGCCGACAGCGTCGCGCGTGTTCAGCCTGTTGTTCGTCGGCTTGTCGAGTGCGGAAACCGCTGTCGACCGCCGAGTTGCGCAAATCCTGAAAGCGAGGTTCAGCGCTCCGGGGTCCCCCCGTCGCGAATGGACAGTTGCAGCACAGATCTCATGGCAGGAGCGTGCCGCGGCACCGCAGACGCTGCAGATTCGGGCCCATTGACTCTCACCCGGATGGGCGCTATTGCGTGACACTCGGCGGCATGAGTGAACCGGCAACTTCCACACCCTGGTACCGGCACGTAGGCCACGGCGAACTCCTCCTGCGTCGCCGCTACGAGACCGCCAGCATCATCAACGACATCCTCATCGCCGCCTGGTTCATCGTCGGAAGCATCCTGTTCTTCGGCACCACGACAGCCACCGCCGGAACTTGGATGTTCCTGCTGGGCAGCATCGAACTCGCGATTCGCCCCACCATCCGGCTGATCCGGCACGAGCACCTGCGCCGCCTCCAGCTCACGGGCCCGCACGAATCCGATCAGGATTTCTAACCGTGTGAATCTGAGCCCGCTGCCGCCGGCCGCCGAGCCGCTCTTCTGGGCTCGGTGTGCCATCAACCTGACGGTTCTGACGCCTATTCCGCGACCGCCGCTCCGAGACCGAATGCTCGAAGTACGTTTCCCGTGGCGGACACGATCCGCGAGCTACCGACGATGGGCGCGATGGCCACGCACACGGCCTGAGCGTCCTCGACGGTCAGGCCCGCGTCACGCGCAACCTTGAGATTGGCCAGGTAGGACGCCGGCGCGGAATCCATCGCGATGAGCGCCGCGAGGCGGATCAAGTGATAGGTTCGTTCGTCCAAGCCCGAGTTAGGCAGCGTGTTCAGGTGCATCTGGACAAGCTCCTCCAGCACGGGCATGTCACCGTGTGCCACCGCATCCAGCTTCTGTTCCGATATCGAGGCAGTCATAATCATTCATGCTTCCGCTTGAGGATCGATCCGTACGGCTTTCCACATTAGAACGCGTGGTGTCCTCGACGTAGAGGCGAAAGCCCTCCGGCGTCAGGCATCACAGTGATCTCAACGCACCCGATGATCCGCCGAAGCGGAATCGATGCGGCCGCAGACGTGGCCATTTCCAAACCCGGATACTTTGACGAAAAGTCTCCACTGAAACTACTGAGCTGGATCACTCACCTTGAACCTTCGTGCGCCGGAGCGCGGCTGGTGGTGGTTCCGATCCGCAGTGTGGTTGACAGTCGCACCGTTTCTGGTCGTGCTCCGGCGAGGAGTTCGTTGATCATTCGTCCGGCCGCCCGTCCCTTTTCGGTCATTGGCTGTTCCACTGTGGTCAGACGCATGGGGGCGAGCCACGGGGTGTCGATGCCGTCGAAGCCCACGACACTCAGGTCTTCTGGGACTCGAAGGCCGAGTTCCCGTGCGGCATGAATGACACCGACTGCAAGCAGGTCGCTTTGCGCCACGATGGCGGTCGGGCGCCGATGCGGATCGACGGTCAACAGCTCCAACCCGGCGCGGTGTCCTTCCTCGATCAGACCGTTGGTGGCTTCCCACGCCAGCACTGCGTGGTCAAGTGCGTCTTCAACGCCTCGGAGTCGGTTGAGGCAGTTGGTCGCCGTCGCCGTAGCGCGATCGGAGTCCTCCAGCCAGCCGCTTACACCTGCTGGTTGGCGCAGTGGCAGTGCCACCACGCTGATCCGGCGGTGTCCCAGATCCAGTAGGTGCTGTGTCAGCTCGACCGTGGCACCGTGATTGTCGATGTCCACCAGCGGGATGTCTGCGCCGGGTGGTCCTTCCACACCGATGACCGGGACTCCTCGCCGTCGCAGGGAAGCGAGTGCGGGTTCATCCACACCGCCGCAGCTTTCCACGACCACGGCGTCCAGTGGCGCGTTGTCGACCTGCTCTGGCGTCGGACCCGTTCGTCCACTGCTTCCCGACAGCAGCAGCAACCCGAACCCGGCAGGCGCGAGTTCCTCGGTGAGCCCGTCGAGTAGGGCGACCGCAACGGGATCGCGAAACGCATACAGCAATCGCTCACCGATCAGTACCCCGACAATCCCGGATTTGCCCTGCCGCAATGACCGGGCGACCGGGTGGGGGCCCACGTAACCGAGCCGGGCCGCAGCATCGAGAACGCGCTGCCGAGTCGAGTCGGCGACCGGCCCCGAGCCGGAAAACACCAGTGACGCTGTCGACATCGCCACCCCGGCAGCGTCGGCGACCTTCGACAGAGTCGGACGGCCAGGGGCGGTGTTCCGTGATCGGGGCATGCTGCGAAAACTCCCTTGACGTCTCGTGTCGCCGCCGGAACACTACCGACCCGACCTGATCGAATCGATTCGATACTGGGGGCCGACCCGTGACCGTCGAGTCACGCACTTCTCCACCAACCGTTCTCCGTGCCCGCAACGCCGTCGCGGCGGTATTCGCGATCAACGGATTCGCCATCGCCAGCTGGATGTCACGCATCCCCGAAGCCCGCCACGCACTCGGCATCACCCCAGGCCAGCTGGGCGGTCTGCTCCTGGCCATCTCGGTGGGCGCGATGATCGCCCTACCGCTTGCCGGAGCTCTCGTTCACCGATTCGGCGCGGCATCGGTTGTCACCGGGGCGTCCGTGCTGGACGCGGCAGGGGTGGCGTTCAGCGGCATCGGCGCCGGAGCGCTCGGCGCCTACTGGCTGACCGGGATCGGCCTGTTCGCCTTGGGACTCGGTTCCGGGGTGTGGGACGTCGCGATGAACGTCGAAGGCGCAGCGGTCGAGCACGCACTCAAGCGCACGATCATGCCGCGGTTCCATGCCGGGTTCAGCCTGGGCACCGTCGTCGGTGCCGGGGTGGGAGCCGCGGCGGCAGCGTCGGGGATTCCGATCGCGGTCCATCTGATCGCAGCGGCGATCGCCGTCGCGGTGTTGCCCGCGTGTGCTGCACGGGCCTTCCTTCCGGCGCACGCTGATTCGGCCGGAGATCGGAAGAGTGGTCAGCCCTGGCGGGCGTGGACCGAGCCCCGAACATTGATCGTCGGGCTCATGGTGCTGGCACTGGCGCTCACCGAAGGCACCGCCAACGACTGGCTCGCCGTGGCCTTGGTGGACGGATACAAGGTGCCCCCTTGGGTTGGCGCCACTGGCTTTGCGGCATTCCTGACCGCCATGACGGCGGGTCGGGTAGCGGGAACTGTGCTGATTGACCGGTTCGGCCGGCTTCGGGTGTTGTGGGCGACGATGGCGACCGCGGGCATCGGCGTCCTGCTCCTCGTCTTCGACACCTGGATGCCGGTAGCCTTGCTCGGCGCAGTGCTCTGGGGATTCGGCGCCTCCCTCGGGTTCCCGGTGGGAATGAGCGCCGCAGCCGACGACCCAAACCACGCCGCGGCCCGCGTCAGCGTGGTCTCCACAATCGGCTACGTCGCGTTCCTCGCCGGCCCTCCGCTGCTCGGCTACCTCGGCGACCACGTCGGCACACTGCACGCCCTGCTCACCGTGGCCGTAGTCCTCGTCCCCTCCGCCATGGCCGTCCCGGCAGCCAAGTCGCCACCGACCGCAACCCCGTCCAGGGCACTGAACATCCCCTGTTAGCCGCTACACGTCGATGCCGAACTCCGCTGAGTTCCAGGCCCGTCCACACCACGAGACCACGCGGGGATCACCGATTACGTTCGACGCGCGTTCCGACCGGTACCGAACTAGCATTCGAGAATACCTGTGGTCAGATCGGGTATGCCGACGCTCGGTGGGAGTTGGGGCGAACCGTGCAACGACCTACCGAGCGTGATCAACTGGGGTTGAGTTGGGAGAGCGGACCATGAGCGCCCCTCGTTACGCTGTCTTCGCCTTGGATCCAGACGGGCTGGTCGCGAGCTGGAATCCAGACGCTGAACAGATGAAGGGTTACTCAGCCTACGAGATCATCGGCCAGCACTTCTCGATCTTCTACCCGAAAGAGCGCGTGCGGGAGAAGCATCCGCAGGCCGAGCTGGAGTGGGCAGCCAGGAAGGGTTTCTGTGTCGATGACGGCTGGCGGATACGCAAGGACGGCAGCCAGTTCTGGGCTCACGTGTTCATCACCGCGCAACGCGACTCTCACGGCTCCCTCACGGGGTTCATCAAAGTCGTCCGCAACGACGGCCCCGTACCTACAACCCCGTAGCTCGCTTGGTAGCGATTCCCGTCGGACAACACGAAGCACAGTCACTCAGATGGTCACGCAAGCAGCCCTGCCCGACCGGGTCCCCTGAGGAGGGTCCAGCTGATCTGATGTCGTTGTCCACGCGAGTAAACGCGGGAGTGTCCGCGTCTACCGCATCGCCAGTGCGCGACGCACCACTCCATCGGCAGCTGCCAGCATCTCCGTGGCTCGCTCGGCGGTAGCACCGGTAATGCCCATGACGATGGCGGTCTTGGTGTTGCCGCCGGCCGCCTCCAGCGTTGCAGCCGCAGCGTCACCATCGAGCCCGGTGGCGGCCGCGACGATGCGACGGGCCCGATCCACCAGCTTGGCGTTGGTGGGGCGCATGTCGACCATCAGGTTCTCATAGACTTTGCCGAGCTGGATCATGGCGGCCGTCGTGAGCATGTTGCACACCAACTTTTGTGCGGTGCCCGCCTTCATCCGCGTCGAACCTGCCAGCACCTCCGGACCAGTGTCGATCTCGATCGCGACGGTTGCATGGTGGCTGATCTCAGCACCGACGTTGCAGGAGACCGCAACCGTGCCGGCACCAACGCTTTGCGCGTAGTCGAGCCCGCCGAGGACGTATGGCGTCCGACCGCTCGCGGCCAGCCCGACGACAACATCCACTGCGGCGAGCTCCGCGCCGCGCAGGTCAGCTTGGGCACTGGCTGTGTCATCTTCCGCGCCCTCGGCGGCGGCCGCGAACGCCGTGTTGCCACCCGCCAGCAGTGCGATCACCTGCGCGGGTTCGGTACCAAAGGTCGGTGGACATTCGGCGGCGTCGAGCATTCCCAGTCTTCCGCTGGTGCCCGCGCCGAGATAGATCAGCCGTCCGCCGTGAGCCAGCGCCGCACTGACCAGGTCGACCGCCTCGGCGATCCGCGGGAGGGCCGCACCAACCGCGGATGGGACCCGCTGGTCTTCATCATTAATGGTGCGAAGGACGTCAATCACCGGCATCGTATCGAGGTCTGCTGTGCCCGGATGGGCGGTCTCGGTGGCTAATTGCTGAAGCTGCATGATCGGCTGACCCTTTTCTTTCTCTCTGTCAATTCCGTACCGCCGTCGATCCCGTCTCCAGTCCGGTCACTGCGCCCGAGCACCGCGCAGACGCAACCGCTGCGGAAGAACGGGATATGACTCAGACCGCAACGGTGCGGCACCCGGTGTTGTTGTCCCGAGGAGGCGAGCCGCGGAGGCCCCAGTACAGCTCGGCACAGTGCCGGGCATGCCGTGTGCGGAGAGGAAACCCAGCGCGGCGAACGCGTACGCCTCTTTGGCTTGCGCCGGGATTCCGAGTTCGTCGCTGGTCCGCAATGGCGTTTCCGCAAGCTGTTGCTCCAGCATCCGCATGAGTACGGGGTTGCGGACTCCTCCGCCGGAAGCGATGACTTCGGTTGCGCCAAGTCGGTGCATCGCGTCGGCTATGGTGCGGGCGGTCACGAACGTGACGGTGGTGACCACGTCGTTCCACGAATCCACCACGAGCCCTTCCAGCGCCGCGAGCAGGTACGGCAGATTGAACAACTCTTTGCCAGTGGTCTTGGGCCACGGTTTGCTGTAATAAGGCTCGCCCAGCAGGCGGTCCAGCAAGACTGGAAGTACCTGGCCGGCACCAGCCATCGCTCCGTCACGGTCGCAGTACTGGTTTCCGTCCGTGCCATGCTGCGCTGCGGCGTCGATCAGGGCGTTGCCAGGACCGATATCGAAGGCCAGGGGCGCAGCCCCGGGCGAGACGACGGTGCTATTGGCGATACCTCCGAGATTCAGCGCCGCAGGTCGGCCGGGACGCCCATGCAACAGCAGCACGTCGAACAGACCCACCAGCGGTGCCCCCTGGCCGCCAGCAGCGATGTCGCGGGCCCGCAAATCGCTGACAACCGGGAGACCCGTTCGTTCGGCGATCCACGCGGGCTGTCCCAGTTGCAGGCTCCCCCGCACCTCGCTGCCTTCCACCCAGTGGAACATCGTCTGGCCATGCGAGACCACTAGGTCGGCCGCGCCGCCACACAGTCGCTCGATCGCCTCAGCCGCGGCGGAAGCAAACAAGCGGCCAAGTTCTGTGTCGAGCTCGCAGATCCGGGCCGCAGTTGTGGTGTTTGGTGGCAGCGCAGCGGCAAGCTTGTCACGAAGCCCTTGCGGATAGGGGGTGCTGAGCATTCCACGCGGGGTCAGCTCCAGGACGTCGTCGACCAGGCGGATCTCGGCGGCCGCGGCATCGACGGCGTCGTAGGAGGTGCCCGACATGAGACCGACGACCGGCCACAGTTTCGTGGTCCGCGGCCCGGGCTCGAGTTCATAGCGTGAGGAACCTCGACCGCGCAAGGATGCGTTGATGCCCCATTCGCGTTCCCCGGGATCCGACGCGCCGAAGGCCAACGAGCGGATCATTGTCGTGCTCTCACGACACCGGTCGCGGACTGCGGTGCACCCTGCGCACTTGCGGGCGCCAACTCAGTGACGATCTGGTACCGATCACCCCGGTATACCGAGCGGACGAACTCGAACACTCTGCCGCCCTCATCGCGTGAGGTCCGCTCGAACAAGAAGGCGGGTGAGTGCAACGGGACTTCCAGCAAGCGCGACTCCTCGGCGTCGGTGACGGTCGGCTCCACGACCTGCACACCACTGCCGAGGCCCACCCCGAACCGCTCCGCAAGGAGTTGGTAGAAGGAACAGCCGTCGAGATCCTGCCCGGTCAGGCCGGGGACCACGTCGCACGGCACGACCAGCGTCTCGATCGCCATGGGTGTGTCGTTGGCCAACCGGATCCGCTCGACCCGCAGCACCCGCGTTTCTGGCGAAACTTCGAGCCTCCGGCCCAGCGGTGCGCCTGCGAAGATCACTTCTGAAGACATCGTGCGCGCCCCTGGCCGCATCCCGCGAGTACGCATGTCCGCGGAAAACGATGTCGCGGTCAGCTCCTGCACCATCTTCGGCGAAGCCACGAACGCGCCTGCTCCTGAGCGGCGCACAACGCGGCCCGCAAGGACCAGCTCATCCACCGCACGGCGCAACGTGACCCTGGAGACGCCGAGTTCCGCAGCGAGCTCGCGCTCCGGCGGCAGCGGGTCACCGGGCGAGCACGACGACAACCGCTCGAGCAACTCGTCCCGGACCCGTACGTATTTCATCCGCTACTCCCCTGCTCCACGCCCGAATTTCAGACCAACCGCCTGCCCCGCTGGAGATCACCAGCCGCGTCTTAGGAGATCACCGGCTTTGCTGTAGGGGCCCCGCCGGTCGAGCGCGGTACCCCGGCTTCCAACGACACCCGCGAGGTCTCAGGAACGGCGAACACTACGACGAACACGACCACGGCCATTCCCACGAGGTAGAAAGCCGGGGCGATCGTGCTGCCGAACGCCGAGACCAGTGCCGTGGCGACCAACGGGGCGGTACCCCCAAAGATCATGTAGGCGAGGTTGTAGCCGATCGAGGAAGCGCTGACGCGGACCCTGGTCGGGAAGATCTCGACCTGCGTGGCGACCACGGCGGCGACCACGAAGCTCCAGGGCAGCGCGACGAGCAGTTGCCCAACGATGGCGGTGCTAAGGCTGCCCTGCCTGGCCAGCAGGAACCCCGGCACGCTGAGCACGATAAAACCAACGGAACCGATGAACAGCAGCGGCTTACGGCCGATACGGTCACCGAGCATGCCGACCAGCGGAACCAGCGGCACGGTCACCCCGAAGGCCGCCGCGTTGGCCAGCAGCGCCGCGGTCGGGCTCATCTTGATCGTGAGGGTGAGGTAGCTGATGAAATAGGTGCCGAGCGTGTAGGCACCGAGACCGCTTAGCGAAGCGATCGCAAAGACCAGCACAATATGTTTGCCGTGCTCACGTACCGACTCCCGCAGGGGCGCCCTTTCCACTGCGTGCCCCTCGCGAAGCTCCCTGAACGCGGGCGTCTCCTCCATCCTCAGCCGGATCAGCAGACCGACCAGAGCCAACGGACCCGCGACCAGGAACGGGATGCGCCAGCCCCAGTCCGTAAACGCCGCGTTCGAGATCGTCAGCCGGACCACCAGCACGCTCAGCGCCCCCAAGATAGCCGGCAAAGTAGTGAACGTTGCGGAGGTGGCCGTAAACAAGCCGCGTCGGCCTTGAGGGGCGTACTCCGTCATGAACGCCGTCGAGCCGGTGAACTCGCCACCTCCCGAGAAGCCCTGGATCACCCGGCACACCGCCAGAAGAAGTGGGGCGAGTAGGCCAGTGGTCGCGTATGTGGGAAGCAAGCCGATCGCCATCGTTGCCGCACCCATCACCAACACGACGGTAGCGAGCGTGCTGCGACGTCCGATGCGGTCTCCCAGGCTGCCCCAGAACAATCCACCAAGCGGCCGAGCGAGGAATGCAACACCATACAGCGCGAACGCTGAGAGCAACGCCGCGGTTTCGTTACCCGGCGGAAAGAACAGCTTCGTGACCACTGGGATCGCGGCCGAGTAGACCGCGAAGTCATACCACTCCACAAAATTGCCGACACTGCCAGCCGCCAGCGCCTGCAACCCCCCACGAACATTCCGCCGCAGCTCCGGCTCTTGTTGGTGATCCATCACGACCTGCCTTCCTCGCAAGATCCCGGGCGCGGCACATGGCTTGCGTCGTTGATCGCGAACACGATGGAGTAGACCAAAGGTCTACCGGCCTAGGCCAAGTCACAACACCGCTGTTTGGTCTAGTCCAATGCGTGCTCCGGTTTCGAGCCGAGTGGACCTGTCCTGCTTACGCGCGCCGGAAGCGGCTTCCGACGATCTCTAGTCGCGAGTGCGGGGTCAGGGGGCTGGTGTGATGCACCACGGCGCGGACCCGGTGACCTCGACGCAAAGCTTCCTGCACGAGGGTGCTCCCGAGTCGACCGCCCGCGCCGAAGATCAGCAGAGCCCCCAGGCCGGCGTCGAACTGGTCGCCGTTGTCGGCTGACTCGTCGGGCGCATCAGTTGCTTGCCCAGCGTGCGGGGTCGCGGCCCATCCAGCCCGCGAGCTGGTCGTAGGTCGCTGCGTCGTCCGGGATCGGGACGACATCTGCGAACGGCGTGTGATCGCGCGGACTAGAGGGGATGCGAGCCGTCACCATGGTGAGGGCGGCCTCGCCGAGGTCCTCGTCTAGCAGGTCGTGCCTGCCGATCGCGGCGGCCAGGTCCCAGCCGTGGGTGGTGAACTCGCCGACCAAGACGCCGTAGGCCGCGAACAGGGGCATCTGTCCGAACGGGAGCTTCGCCGTCAATGTCCCAAGCCAAGTTGGCTGACCCGGGGCAGATCTCACGAGTCACCCGCTCGCGTACTGACGGAGAAGCGCCATGACGCGGGCGGGATCATCGGGAGAGAAGACGGGCCGAACGAACTTGCCAAGATCAAGGATGATGGCGGTGTCCTTCTTGGGACGGCGCAGGTCCAGCGGAGCCCAGTGCCGTAGGTCTCCGCTGCCCCACAGTCGACCCTTACCGGTCCACACTCCCATCGAACGACATTGCACGTCCTGGATGTCGGTGTACTGGATGCGTTTGCTCCCCGCCCAGGGAAAGTAGTACCGCCGTATCGTTACCCCCTCCTGATCGAGTTCAACCAGGCCATCGTTATAAAGCACGGTGCGAGTCATGACGACAGCCTCCTCAAGACCCGACCCCGACGTCGAGCCCCGGCCTGCGATCAATCCCTTGCGTTCAATCTGTCCCGCTTCTTCTCCGGAATCCGTCTAGCTTTCCACGGCGAGGGCGGCTCTGAAAGCTAGCCCTACCAGGGACGATTGCAGATGCGGACTGCCCGTACCTATCGTCGTTTGTGGGGACTTGTGGGTCATAAGTGGAGGTAAAGTGGGGCGATCTTGGTCCGCCGACAGCCGACCTGATGTTCTCCTGTGTTTGTTGGCCTATGCCGTCTAGCTGGGCAGACTGTCGTTCGTTGTCGATCAGTACCGGTTGATGGTGTCGCACGACACGCGCATGCTGTCACCTGATCGAGTTATGCCAAACTGGCGAGCAGCTCCAACGTAACGAATGCTTGCGGGTGGAGGGAGACTGACAAGCCCATCGAGGCCGCGACCCACTTGATCAGGCTTGTCCACATTTGTCCTCGAACCTTATAAGAGGCACCGTAATGGTGGGCCAGGTCACTACGGGGGTTGACCATGGAGGATGAGGCACCACCGGCGCGGCCGAACTTTGGCACCGTGTTACGGGGGTTTGACCGCACACAGGTGATCAAGCATATCGAGCGGCTCGAAGACCAGGTCAGGTCACTGCAAGCGGAACTCGCCTCACTAGGAGCCGCGCAGCAGGACGAGGCCAGTAGGGCAGACGAGCAACACACTGACCGTTTCGCGTCCTCGCTGAACCACCTCAGTGGCGTGGCAGGTGCGGAGGAGCAGGCCGACGCCATCCGTGAACGCGCAGAGGCTGACGCGCTAGAACTGATCAGCGAAGCGGAAAAGAGCGCCCGCGACTTGCGAGACGAATGTTCCAAGCTTGCTGCTGAATTGGAGACTCGGCGCGACCACGTACGCCATGAGCACGCTGCGAAGATCAATGACCTTCGCCAACGGGAACAACGTTTGCGCGCCCGAATTCGCAACGAATACAAGAGAATCATGGCAAGCGCCCAAAGGGATGCCGAGGAGATCTTGGACGCCGCGCGCCAGCGCTGGCAGGAGCGTGAGGCGGAGATCGATCGTGCGGGCACAACGGTCGAACAGCACCGGCAGAACGCTCTGGTGGCGATGACCGGCGCACTTGAGGTCATCGATCGTCATGCAACTGCGCTGCGCCAGCGCACCGAACATGATTCACGAAATGGGGATAACGGCAAGCATCAAGACCAACACACGCTACCCGGCGCTTCGCTGGACGAAGACAGCCTGCACGGTCACGAGCCTCCGCCAAACTAGAAGGGGCTCAACATACCCCGGTTGACGCCTCCAGGTATAGAACGCATGTTCGTATGGTGCCGTATGGAGGGGATGACTGGTTCGGAACCTATCGACGACACGATAGGCCTGTACGGGTCTGGGTTGACCTTCGCTTGGTGCTGCCGGCTCAGCGCACCCGATGGGCCGACGGGGTACCGCTGCTCCGACGTCGTCCCTGGTTGGCTGCCGAGCTGGCACATGACGCTCACCGGCGATTGGTGGGCGCGCGTACGACTCGATGTCGCCAATGCCAACGGCCGAGCTCGCTTGCAGCAGTCCCCCTGATGCAGCTGGTACCGGCGAAGGCTATCCGCCCCAGGCCCGAACATCACGGGGCTTCAGGGACGTGGATGTGCGACCCAACAAAGGTCACCGGTCATGTTTTCGATCTTGGCGCCTTGCCGTTGTCGAGGACAGTAGGGCTGCCCATACCTCAACGGCCGTCGGTGGGGTCTGTTCGGGCGCGGTCGTTCCTTCGCTGCGGTTACCCAAGCGACGTTCGGTGTCGTCGAGGCCGGCTTGCAGTGCGCCGTTGAGTCGCCGCACGTCTTGTCGGAGTGCCGTTGACCACGGTTCCGTCAGTCCCAGGCGCTCCAGCGAGTCAAGACAATCTTGAAACGCCCCGAGGTATGCACATGCTCGTTGGTACTCATGGCGCACCTGGGTATTCACTTGGTGCCCTCCGTCTGCTTGCTAGAGGTATCCGTGCGTCTGTTGGTGATCTACCCGCTCTGTGACCGTGCTACACGTCGGAGTGACAAGCGCTCGGTCACATGGCTGTGATGGGGGTGTGTTGTGGTTAATGAACGACTCGAATCAGAACAGGCGATTGAGGCTGTCCACAGGGCTCGTGAGGCGCTTGATCGCGCAACCACCCTGCAAGGTCAGGTGCTTCGACCGGCGCGCGGACTTCCGGGCCTACGGCTTAGCGCTGGCCTCAACGAGGAGGCTCGGCTCCGGGCGTGTGGCAGCATTCAGCCGCCGACGCCAACCTGGGTTCACACCGAGGCTCTCCCGACGCCCATGATGTGGGCAGTTGCGCCGAGCAACTCCGGAACGGCCTCCACACGACGGATCGCCCGCAGCGCGGCTTCCCGCCGTGCGGGGTCGTCGAGCTGGTCATCGGCGATCCCGAACGCTCCGGCACCTTCGATCGCAAGGACCTCGGTGCCGCCGAAGCCCGCAGCATCGAGCTCGTCGTAGAGCTCGTCGGGCCGGTGGAAGTAGGCGTCGGTAAACCACTCCGGGTGGGACTCAGGCTCGGGATTGCGGTGCACTCCAGTCCGCACGTCGCCTTCCACAATCCCTGCGAACGTGGGATCGGTGATCTCTCCGCTACGCAGACCGCCGAAGGTCGAGGCGAAGCGAGAGATCACCGCCGCGAGCAACACACCCCCTGGTCGCAACACGCGATGCGCTTCAGACAGCGCGAGCGCGCGCTGGTCACGATCAACGAGGTGGTACAGCGGCCCGAGCAAGAGCACGGCGTCAGCGCTGTGATCCTCGAACGGGAGCGCTCGGGCATCGCCAACAGCGACGGAGCTCAACGCAGCCGCGGTCTGGGTCTCCGAGGCAGCGGCTGCCGCGTCAACATGCGGTGCCCACGAATCGATGAGATGAACCTCGTATCCGGCGCGGGCCAGCGGCAACGCGTAAGCACCCCGAGCACCGCCCACGTCGTAGACCACAGCTGGCGGAGATGGCAGGAACCGGTCCAGCAACTCCTGCGTCCGCAGCCGCTCCAGTCGTGCCCAGGTCTCAAGCCGATCGCGTTCGGGATCATGGCTGTAATGCGCAGCGATCGCCGCATGGAAGTCGGAGACCATGCACCAACACTAGCCACGAGAACCCAGCACGCTCACAGCATTTTCTGCCTGGGCATGATCTCGGTATGGCGTGTGATCTGTGGATTGGTACAGGCAAGATCGGCGGGTTGATCCGAGCGGATCAGATCCTAGGCATCAACCTCAACAGGGTCCGGCGACCGGGAGGTCGCCCGCGACGGGCAGTGCCCGCTCCTCGGGGCCCGATGAGGGCGCCGCTGGCCGCCTCCTACGCCTTCGCGGTCGCCATGCTCGGGGTAACTCTGCCGACGCCGCTGTATCCGCTGTACCAGCAACGTCTGGCGTTTTCCACATTGATGATCACGGTTATCTACGCGGCCTACGCCGTGGGGGTGCTGGCCACCCTGGTGCTGGCCGGCAGCAGCTCCGATCACCACGGCCGGCGGCCCGTGCTGCTGATCGGGCTGGGCTTCTCGGCGGTCTCGGCGCTGTGCTTCCTGCTCGCCCACGGACTGCCAGCGATTTTCGCCGGCCGGGTACTGTCCGGCCTGGCTGCGGGATTGTTCACCGGCACCGCGAGCACCTACATCATCGACCTCGCCCCCGCATACCACCACAAACAAGCCACGCTGCTCGCCGCCGCGGCCAACACCGCCGGCATCGGCGCCGGCCCTCTGCTGTCCGGGCTGACTGCGCAATACCTGCCCGCCCCGCTGCGCACCGTCTACGGACTCGACCTCGTGCTGATCGCCGCCGGGATAGCCGCGCTGTGGCGGTTACCCGAGACCGCCCACGCCCGGGACCACCGCCTGGACCTGCGGCCCCGGCTGGGCATCCCCCAGCAAGCCCGCACCATGTTCACCCGCGCCGCGATCGCCGGCGTGGCCGGCTACGCCGTCTACGGCTACTTCCTGGCCATCGTCCCCTCCGCACTGGGCCACGAGTTCGCCCAACACAACCACGCCGTGGTCGGCGCCGTCGTGTTCTCCCTGTTTGCCGCCGCCACAGCCGGACAACTCGCGGTGCCACGCCTCGGGCACCAGCCCGCCCTCGCCCTCGGATGCCTGACCCTGATCGCCGGCATGGGACTGCTCGCGGCTGCCCTCGCCACCACCAGCCTGCTCCTGCTCACCGCCGGGGCCCTCATCGCCGGCGCGGGGCAGGGCGCCAGCTTCCGTGCCGGGCTGGCTCTCATCCGCGACCTCTCGCCAGCCGAGCACACCGGGCGGGTCGCCTCCACCTTCTTCGTCGTGCTCTACTGTGCGATCTCCACTGCGGTCCTCGCCATCGGTTTCGCCGCCGACTACTTCGGGCTGCGGCTGACTGGGATCGTCACCGCCGGCATCGTCGCCCTGCTCGCCGCGATCTGCCTCACCAGCCTCCTGGCCCTCCGACACGACGAGCCCCGCACGCACTGACGCACCGGAGAGGCGGCAGTCATGTCGAGTCGCACACAGCGCTGACACCGAGGGGTTTCCTCGCGGCCTTAAGGGGTGGCTCAGGCGAGTGAATATGGGCGCAGAAGTGTCCACTGATCGATCGCATCCGATCGTCTTGGGCTGCGATCTGTAGCAGATCTCGACACGCTCGGTGGTGGGTGAGCACGTGGCGCGCGAAGCGAGCCCACCGAACCCCGACTCGGCATCAGACTCGCTTCGCGCGACCTCTGGGTGTGACCGCGCCCCCGAACGGCCACGCCCGCATGGGCGGTGACCCCTCACCCCTGCGTCACCGCCGGCTCATCCGAGCAGGAAACACGGGCGAGCGCGAAGACGGCATCCTGTCGCCTTCGCGCTCGCACCGTAACCC
>JBPYFK010000014.1:0-29460 GCA_051984675.1 Pseudonocardiaceae bacterium
ACCGCGGCGGGTTTTCAGAACCCGCGGTGCCAGCGCAGGACCGTGTCCGGGCACACCAGCAACCGCCGCCTGCGCAGCAGGTTGCGTGGCAGACGGTGCAGCAGCGCCGCCAGGAACGCTCGATCAGCCCGGGTGAACCGCACCCTTTGTTTACCGAGTTGCCGCTGCAGCACGTTGATCTGATGGCGCAAGGCGCCCCAGCAGAGTCCGGCGGGCCGTTGCCGATCACGGCCTCACGCATGGACCAGCTCTGGGACGCTCTGGCCACGGCTTACGACCACCTGGGGTTCGATACCGCCGCCAGCGGTGACGAGGTCTTCCGGCACCTGGTCCTGGCCCGGATCATCGAACCGACCAGCAAACTCGACTCACTGAGAATCCTCGAGGAAGCCGGCATCACCCCGGTGTCCTACCCAACCCTCAAACGCCGGTTACCGCCTACGCAGCTGACGACTGGCGCGAACCCCTCGCGGCCCTCTGCGCCCACCACTGAGGCCTAGGACCTGCGACATTTCTGCTCTACGTCACGACACTCTACTTCGAGACCGACACCGGCGATGGTTCCGAGAATCCGGTTCTCCAACCAACGGCGCCTGGGCTCCAACTCGAAAGGGCGTGTTCGGAAGAAGCCGGCGTGACCACTGACGGTGTCTACAGGGTCAGGTCTCAGGTTAGCGCGCTCATGACGTGCTTGATCCGGGTGTACTCCTCGAACGAGTAACGCGACAGGTCCTTGCCATGACCGGAGTGCCCGAACCCGCCGTGCGGCATCTCGGCGACCAACGGTCCGTGGGTGTTGATCCACACACACCCGAAGTCCAGCGCGGCGGAAACGCACATGGCACGGGCGTGGTCAGTAGTCCACACGGAGGAGGCGAGGCCGTGATTCACCCCGCAAGCCAGTGCGATGCCTTCGGATTCCTCGCCAAACCGCTGGACGGTGATGACCGGACCGAAGATTTCCTCCTGCACGATCTCGTCTTGCTGGCGCAGCCCGGAAATGACTGTAGGGCTGAGGAAAAACCCTTGTTGGTTACACCGCGTCCCACCGCAGGCCACTTCAGCATGCGGAGGTAGTCGCTCGATCAAGCCGGCGACCCGGTCGAATTGAGCCGAGTTGTTCAGCGGTCCGAAATCCGCTCGCGCGTCGGAGGGAGGTCCGACATGCTTCAATTCCGCTGCCGTGGTCAGGGCTTGAACCAGCTCTGGGTAGATCGCATCGTGCGCGATCACTCGGCTGCCCGCGGTGCAGTCCTGCCCGGCGTTGTAGTAGGCGGCGTCGGCGATCCGGGCGGCGACACGGTCGATGTCCACGTCCGGGAACACCAGTACCGGCGCGTTGCCGCCGAGTTCGAGATGCGTGCGCTTGACGTCAGCGGCGGCCACGGTGGCGACATCGATGCCCGCTCGCGTGGACCCTGTGATCGAGACCAGTGTCGGGATGGGGTGTCGAATGAGCGCTCGGCCGGTGTCACGGTCGCCGCAGAGCACATTGAACGCCCCCTCGGGCAGGTGCTCCGCGGCGGCCTCGGCCAGCAACACGGCGCTGCTTGGTGTGGTCTCCGCGGGCTTGAGCACGACCGTGTTGCCCGCGGCCAAGGCGGGCGCGATCTTCCACACTGCCATCATCAGTGGGTAGTTCCAGGGCGCGATCTGCGCGCACACTCCGAGCGGTTCTCGGCGAACGACCGAGCTGTGACCGCGTGCGTATTCGGCTGCAGCGGTGCCCTCGAGGATACGCGCCGCTCCCGCGAAGTACCGTAACGCGCTGACGGCTTCCGGAATCTCCTCGGTCAGGACGACTCGTTTCGGTTTTCCGGTTTCGAGGCACTCGGCTTCCGCGAACCGTTCGGCGTGCGACTCAAGCGTGTCGGCTAGGCGGAGTAGGGCTAGCTGCCGCTGTGCGGGTGTCGACGCCCGCCAACAACGGAAGCCTTGCTCCGCCGAAAGCAGCGCAGTATCCACATCTGACTGTCCTGAAAGGGCCGCGTAGCCTGCGACATCGCCATTGGACGGGTCGATCAACGGGCTGGTCCTGCTGTCTGCGGCGGGCACCGGACGCCCGGAGACAAAGTTCCGTACGGTCATCGAGTCTCCACATGGGTTGGGGCGAACATCCTGAGTCGCTGGGGAAGAACAACGACCCGTGGGCCACTCGCGGCCAGCGCAGCGCCGAGGTCGGCGCGCAGATTGGGCACCGTGGTGCGAACCGCCGGGACCCCGAAGGACTCAGCCAGCGCGACGAAGTCGGGCCGATGCAACTCGCTCGCATGCGCTGCTCCAAACGCCTGCTCGGAGTACTCGCGAAGAATCCCGTAACCCCCGTCGTCCACGATCAACCAGGTCACGTCGAGCCCGTGCTGCGCGGCCGTGGCGAGTTCGGCGATGCCATACATCGCGCCGCCGTCGCCGGAGACGGCCAACGCCGGGCCACGCCGGGCCGCGGCGCCGAGCGCGGCGGGAAAGCCGTATCCCAGTCCGCCCGCTCCCTGCGCGGAGTGCATCTCCCCCGGCCACGCCGACCATGCCCAGTAGCCGAGGATCGTCATGTCCCAGAAGCTCGGCACACCAGCGGGTAACGCAGCGCGGACGTCGGAGAGCACCTGCCGCTCCACCGCCAGATCTTGATTGTCCAACCTGGACTCGATCTGGTGAAGCAGCTTGCCGACCTCGGCCTCCGACCGGCCGTCGGCCTCCCGCGCCGAGACGGCGACGGCCAGGGCCCGAAGGGCCGCCCGCGCATCGGCGTGGATCCCTAGCCCCGGGTAGTTGGACTCCAGCTTCGCCTGGTCCGCCTCGATCTGGATTATTCGTCCGCCAGGCTGGAACGTGCGGTAGTTGCTGGACAACTCTCCCAGGCCGGACCCGACCACGAGCAGGACATCGGCTGCGCTGAGGAATTCCGTGGAATGCCGGTCCTCCAGCCAGGACCGCCCAGCCAGCGGGTGTTGCCAGTCGAAGGCTCCCTTGCCACCAAAGGTTGTCAGCACCGGAGCACGCAGTTTCTCCGCCAACTCCAGAAGTTCCCTCTGCGCACCGGCTCGGCACACCCCACCTCCGGCGAGGATCACCGGATTGCTCGCTTCCTGCAGCATCGCAGCGGCGTCGCGGACGAACTCCGGCAATGGGGTCAGTGGCATGGGCTCCGGTGGTGGCGCGGTCACCGGCGGAACGCTCACGCCACCGAGCAGAACGTCTTCGGGGATCTCCACCCAGACCGGTCCGTACGGCGGACTGGCCGCGATCTGCCACGCGTCACGCAACGCGGCCGGGATCTGACTTGCCGACCGCACCACATGGGTCGACTTGACCACGCGCGCGAAACTGGCCTGCTGGTCCGGCAGTTCGTGTAAGAAGCCATGTCGGGCACCACCCAGTCCCTGCCGGGGCACCTGGCTGGAGATTCCGAGCAGCGGCACCGACGCGGCTTTCGCCTCCTGCAGCGACGCGAGGGTCAGCAGCGCACCCGGTCCGGTGGAGGCCAGAAGGGGAGTCACCGGTGCCGGATGGCGTTGCGAAGAAAGGCGCGCCCGCGCGAATCCGTCCGCAGCGAAGGCGGCGTTGTTCTCCACCCGAGGGCAGACTAGATCCAGCAGTGGCTCCCGCCGGAGCGCGTCGAACAGGCCGAGGGCGTGCTGCCCCGGGATGCCGAACGCGGTGTCCGCGCCCAACGCCAGCAAGACCTCCACCACCACGTCCGCACCGGTGCGCTCACTCATCGGCACTGCTCCGCTCCTCGTGCTGCAATGCCAGGAGGCTGACCAGGTCGTAGGCAACATGGGCGGCAGCGATCGCGGTGATCTCGGCATGGTCGTAGGCCGGGGCCACTTCCACGACGTCCGCGCCGATCAGGTTGGCGCCGGCGAGGCCACGCAGGATCTCCAGCAGTTCCCTGCTGGTCAGCCCGCCGGCCTCTGGGGTGCCGGTGCCCGGCGCGTGTGCTGGGTCGAGCACGTCAATGTCCACTGACACATACAGTGGGCGATCGCCGATCCGGGCTCGCACCGCCTCGACGACCTCGTCCACACCCCGGCGCAGGACATCCGACGCCGTCAGAATGCCGAATCCAAGGCGGCGGTCTTCGTCGAGATCGGCCCGCCCGTACAGCGGGCCTCTAATACCGACGTGTGACAGCGCCGATGTGTCGAGGATGCCTTCCTCGACTGCCCGGCGAAACGGCGTGCCGTGAGTGTAGGGCTCGCCGAAGTAGGTGTCCCACGTGTCCAGGTGGGCGTCGAAGTGCACCAGGGCCACCGGGCCGTGGTTGTTCGCGGCAGCCCGCAGCAGTGGCAGGGCGATGGTGTGATCACCACCGACCGTCACCAGCTTCGTGCCCGCCGCTGCGAGCTCTTGTACTTCGTGCTGGAGTGTCTCCATCGCGGCCTCGACGCGGAACGGGTTCACCGCGATGTCACCAGCATCGACAACCTGCGCCCTCTCGAACGGCGAGACACCCAACCCCGGATGGTACGGGCGCAGCAGCCTGCTTCCTTCCCGTACCGCGGCGGGCCCGAACCGTGCTCCTGGCCGGTAAGAGACGCCGCCGTCAAAAGGCACCCCGAGCAACGCGACGTCGGCCGAGGTCACCTCATCCAGCCTGGGCAGTCGGGCGAAGGTGGCGAAACCGGCGAACCGGGGCACCTTCGAGGAATCCACCGGCCCGACGAACCTACCGCTGTCCACTATGGTCACTCCTTCTGGTAACGGAACGGTACGCGGTCTGGGCAGCTATAGCAGCCCACACCGCGCCCGGGTCAGATTCCGGCTGGTTCGGCGGCCCGGTCGGTGTGCTCCCCGGCGAGCCGTTGTTTCCAGGTGTGCAGGATCGCGGTCTCGGTGCGTGGCGTCAGCGCGCTGGCGATGACGTAGCTGACCAAGCTGGCGCCGAGTCCGTAGTAGATCGGTTCGTTGGCCATCAGCCCGTCGGTGACCATCGAGATCACGACCACGACCGCTCCGACGACCATCGAGACCATCGCGCCCATCCTGGTGCCGCGATTCGAGACCAGACCGAGCAGAATCGGCACCAGCAGCCCTCCGACGAGGATGTTGTAGGCGACGGTGAGGGCGCCGACGACATCGTCCACGGCCATCGCGATGCCGATCGCGAGAAGCCCGAGCACCAGAGTGGTCCAGCGGTTCGCGGCGACGTCTCCGGCCGCCGCGGGTCCGCGACGGAGCTTCGCCCAGATGTCATTCGTGCTCACAGTCGAGCAGGCGATCAACGCTCCACTGGCGGTCGACATCAGCGCCGACAGCGCGGCGGCGAGCACCAGCCCACGCACACCGGCGGGCATCAGGTTTTCGGTGATCGTCGCGAACACGTTGTCCTTGCTCAAGCCGGGATACAGCGCCGCCGCTGCCGTGCCGACGAGCGCGCCGGCAAGGGCGTAGATCACGCAGTACGCCCCGGACAGCAGCCCCCCGCCGGTGGCCACGGACGGGGTGCGGGCGGTGAACACCCGTTGCCAGATGTCCTGGCCGATGAGCAGGCCGAAAACATACGTCAGCAGGTAGGTGACGATAGTCGCGCCGCCGATGTGCGTGATGTCGAAGTAGTCCGGTCCCAGTCGTTCGCGCAACGCCCCGAACCCACCGACATGCACCACGCTGATCGGCAACAGCAGGAAGAGGATGCCGATCGTCTTGATCACGAACTGGGCGATGTCGGTCAACGTGATCGACCACATGCCACCGAGCACCGAGTACAACACCACGATCGACCCGCCGATAGCGATGCCACCTGCCGACGGCACGCCCAACAGAACCTTGAAGATGGTGGCGAACGACAGCGTCGAGGTGACGGTGAGCATCAAGGTGTAGCCCCACATCACCACGCCGGAGATTACGTCGACCGCGCCGCCGTAGCGCAGCTTGAGCATCTCGCCGACCGTGTAGACCTTCAATTTCACGATCCGCCGCACGAACAGCGCGTGCAGCGCAAGGATGCCGACGCCGATGGCCAGCACCAGCCAGCAGCCGGAAATTCCGTACTTGTAGCCGAGTCCGACGCCGCCGATGGTGGAAGCACCGCCCAGCACTACGGCGGACATCGTTCCGGAGTACATCGGCCACCCCAGCCTGCGGCCGGCGACCAGGTAGTCGCTTTTGGTCTTGGCCAGCCGGGCTCCGTACCAGCCGATGACGAGCATGCCCGCGATATACAGCGCGATCACGACATAGTCGAGTGCCATGGGACGCCTCCTGCGACGGATGGGGCGGTGACGCTCCTGGTGAGCGAGGGCACCACTTGGCAAGGAACGGTAGCCAGCGAACAAGAGCCCCAACATGGGATGTTTTGTCCAAAAATTCCCAGTATTGTGGTCGAAATGACCAGCATGGAACCGGCTTTGTCCGGCGTCACCATCCCGTTGAGAGATGTCGTCGAGCACGACGAGCTCGGCATCGCCGTCATCGCCGGGATCGATTCAGAGGACGACCTCGACCGGCCCGTGCGGTGGGCACACGTCAGCGAGCTGGCCCTGGCCAATCCCGGGCCTTACCTGCTCGGCGAGGAGTTACTCCTGACTGCCGGCGTGGACCTCACACTGGACGCCGGGCGCATCGACCACGAGATCGCCGGGCTGGGCAGCGCCGGAGTCACCGCACTCGGCTTCGGCATCGCCCCCGTCTTCGACGCCGTGCCCCAGCCGCTGATCGACTCCTGCGACCGCCACCACCTGCCCCTGCTGGCCATCCCGGAGCGCACCCCGTTCCTCACCGTCTGCCGCACAGTCGGGGCGGCACTAACCAAGAAGGCCCAGGCTGAACTGCGCAGGCTCTCGGACGCGCAGCGCGCGATCACCACGGCAGCCGCAGGCCGCCAGCCGCAGTCCGCGGCACTGCGCACGCTGGCGGAGCGCATCGGTGGCTGGGCGCTGCTGACCCACGCGGGAGGACAACTGATCGAAGGGCAGCATGCGCCAACCTCAACGCCACCCGAGATCAGCGAACTCCACGACCGTGTGCACGGCGGATCGGGCTTGCGCAGCGCCGCAGCCGAACTACCCGACGGCACCTACATCCTTGCCCAACCGCTACGCCAGAACGACCCTTACTCGCCGGTACTCACCGTCGGCAAACCCGCCCGGTTCGATGTCACCGACCGCGCGGTGATCGCCGTCGGCCTCGCGCTGCTCAGCCTGATCACGCAGCGCTCGTCCGGCCCGGAACTGGCGGCGCTCACCGAAATCCTGCTCGGCCGCGATATCGACCACACCATGCTCTCCACCGTCTTCGACCATGAACCTCAGCGGCACGAATATCGCGTGGTCGCAGGAACCTGCCAGACAGCAAAGACGACGGACACCACTTCCCTGCTGAGTGCCCGACTAGCCACACCACTGATCGCGGCCACCGACGGACACTTCACCGCCATCGTCGATCACGAAGTGGACCCGCCAATCCAGCGGCAACTGTACGAACAGGGATGGCTGACCGCGATCAGCAGCGCCTACGAGGCGGAGAACCTCCCGGAGGCCAACCGCGAAGCACGGCTGCTGCTGGAACGCGCCACATCACTGCGCAAACCCCTGCGATCCGAGCATGCCGACAGCGGCTTCTCCAGCGCCGTCCATACCGAAGCCGCCCACCTGTTCGCGCGGCGATTGCTCGCGCCGCTGGTCGAGCAACCACAGCTCAGCGAGACCCTGCACTGCTGGTTGGCGCAACACGGAAGCTGGGACCGTACGGCAGCCGCGCTCGGCGTGCACCGCAACAGCGTGCGACACCGCATCAGCAGGGCAGAACGGCTACTCGGAGTCGATCTGTCCGATCCCCAAGCCCGCATGGAACTCTGGTTCGCCCAGCAATGGTTGTCCCAGGATCAGGAACGCGGAGATCCGGGCGGAAGGCGCCGACGCCAAACCGCGAGATCCACAGGCGACACTTCTATCGAGTGAATCACGCGAATGTGCTGCGGCCCCGCCCTTACGAGGGGTACAAGGGCGGGGCCGCGCCGGGCGCACGTCGTCGTCACTCGCCCTGTGCTGACCTGCGCGCCTCGACAATTCATGATGCCCGACACGTCCAAACAGCCGATACCCCGGCACCCCCTATCGGGGGAAGGCCGTCAGGGCAGGTGATCGCGGGTTGTGCACACCGGATACTGCCTCGCCGCTGCACAACAAGGCCCTGTGGCCCTATGGTGTGCTCCCGTCACGATCTCACAAAAAAGTGGCACCCGCCGCAGGAGTTGCCCGCTCCCGATCGGTGGGGACGTGGCTAGCGAGGGGAGTCACTTCGCCAGTGGTGAGGGGCCGGTCATGCCCTGTGGTGTCGTCCACGACCGGCCCCTCCCGGCGCCGAAGAACCAAAGCTAAGGCTCGAGTAGCAGCCGTAGTACTGGCGGTGTGGTGTGCTGGTCATGGGGCGAAGAGCGTGCTGGCCAGCGTCACGTGAACGACGGTGCCGCCGAGGACGCTGAGCAGGGCGCTGCGACGCCACAGGTGCAGGCCGATGGTGACCGCCAGGGCTGCCAGCGGTGCGGCTGCGCGCAGGTGCGTCACTGGCAGGTCGCGCAGGGTGTAAGCGCAGAGGATCACCATGACGCCAGCGGGCATGCGGGTACGGAGGTACTGGATGGTCTTGCTGGCGCGCAGGGCGGTGAGGGCGGTGAAGGGCAGGGCGCGCAGCGCCCAGGTGACGGCGGCCGAGACGGCGGCTGCGGCGACCAGGTAGGCGGTGTCAGGCATGGCGGGGCCTTCTGCGGGCGACCAGGTGCCGGGCCAGGAGCGCGGCGGTGAACAGGGTGAAGGCAGCCAGCAGCATCTGACTGGGGAAGGCCAGCCGCGCGATCAGCACGGCCAGGACGGCAAACAGCGGGGTGGGCAAATCGTCGCGCTGGTCTTTGACGGCGTCGAATGCCAGGACTGCCAGCAGGGCGGTCATGGCGAATTCCAGGCCGGTGACACTGCCGGGCAGCAGTGAGCCGAGCAGTGCGCCGGTGGCCGAGCCGCCGATGCAGTACAGGTGCATGAACGCCTGCAACGAGACGATGCGCGCGCTGGACCAGGTCCGGGCCTGGCTGCCGGTGGTCATGGCGTACGCCTCGTCGCTGAGGGCGAAGGTGCTGTAAGTCTTGCCGAGGCGTCCGTGCACGCGGTGCAGGGGAAAAGATAGCGCGTAGAAGACGTGCCGGCCGTTGACCAGGAACGCAGTCAGCGCGACCGTCGCCAGGGGCACGGCCGCGGCGACGAGGGGGACGAGCAGGAACTCGAACGCACCGGTG
Source organism: Pseudonocardiaceae bacterium (assembly GCA_051984675.1). Lineage (GTDB taxonomy): Bacteria > Actinomycetota > Actinomycetes > Mycobacteriales > Pseudonocardiaceae > JBPYFK01. The sequence continues at coordinate 9,230 of JBPYFK010000014.1, forward strand.
TAGAGGACGGCCGAGAACATCGGCGCGCACCACCACGGCAGGCCGGTATGAGCGACGAGCATGCCGAAGGCGAGACCCATCGGCGCGAGACCCAGCCCCACGGAAGCGGAGTCCTGCAACGCAGCCAGGACCTCGGACCGTCTGCGCGGCGTCGCGGTGGCAGACCGAGGATGGCCCCCGATGGCAGCCGGTCGTGTTTCCATGATGAAACACTAAAACGATACGTGCCTTATATGGTTGCAAATAATGGCGCTATAATCCCTTCGTGGGCAATAAAGTGACGCTCGACGCGGTCGATCGGGAGATTTTGTTCCATCTGCGGCAGGATGGGCGGCTGAGCAACGTCGAACTGGCCAAGCGCGTCGGCCTGACCCCGCCACCCTGTCTGCGCCGTCTCAAGCGGCTAGAGGAGTCCGGCGTCATCACCGGCTACCGGGCCGTCATCGACCCCGAAGCCGAAGGCCGCGGCCTGGAAGTACTGGTCGACATCGAGGTCTACGCCACAGACAAGAAGACCATCCTGGAACTGGAAGACACCCTGGCCTCCTACGAGGAAGTCATGGAGTGCCGCCGGATGTTCGGCCGCCCCGAGTACGTCATCCGCGTGGCCGTCGCCGACCACAACGCCTACGAAGCCTTCCTCATCAGCAAGCTGATCGGCCTTCCCGGAATCCTGCGTGTCGAATCCAACCTGACCATGAAGAAGATCAAACCCGGCGTCTAACGACCTCGTGCATGATTAGGTGATCTTGCTTGAGGTGATCTTGCCGTGGGTCGTACTGGGGTGTTGTCGAGCCGTCGGGTGACCGGGTTATCCAGGCAGGTCATCGCTGAGTTGATTGCCGAGGTAGGTCCGGTGTGGCAGGCCCGTCAGGATGCCCGGCTTGCTGACCGCCTGCGGCGGCGGGCGCCCGGTGCGGGGGCGAAGTACAGGTTGGTGTTCGTCGACCGATTGCTGGTCACACTGGTCCACCTGCGACACGCCACCACCCATGACGTGCTCGCAGCGTGGTTCGGGGTCAATCGCTCCACCATCACCCGGGCCATCGGCGAGATCCGACCGCTGCTGGCTGATCGAGGCTGTCGCGTGGAGCAGGGAATTCGGTTGCGCACGGTGGCGGATGTCGTGGCCCGTCTCGACGCCGTAGGTGAGACCGCGCTGATGGACGCCACCGGGATTCGAGTGCGGCGACCGTCGGCGAAACGCGAAGGCAGACACCAGTTCATCTCGGGTAAGTCCCGGCAAAACGCCATGAAGGCGCTGGTGATGACCGATGGGCAGGGATGCGTGTTGTTCTGCGGCCCCACAGTTCGGGGCAGTACGGCTGATATCACCCAAGCGCGCCAGGCTGGCGTGACCGATTGGCTTGCCTACACCGCAGCGGTCGAGATCCTCACCGACGCCGGCTACCAGGGCTTGGGAGCGCAGACCCGCGGGCAGGTCGTCACGCCGACACAGAAGCACCACAAGAAGCGGTTGGAGACCATGCCAGGCATCGCCGAACTTCTTGCGGCACAACGGAAAGCACACGCTCGGCGACCCGTCCGGGTGGAGCATGGCATCGCCCATCTCAAGAACTGGCGCAGCTTGGCTCGACACCTCGGCCGCCGAGAGATTCTCGACGACACCGTTCGCGCCGTCGCCGGGCTGCTCTCGGATCAACAACACACCGACCGCTGTCGACGTCAGCCGGTCGCTGCGCTGACGGGCTCAACCATGTGAATCACGGCCACATCGCGGCCAGCCGCGCGTCATCTTTAATCATGCACGAGGTCGTTAGTCACCCAGGAACTGTCCACTTGCGACGTTCCCTAGAGCACAAAGTCCTAACTCATCGTGATCAACACTGCGACAGCGGCGAAGCAGCGCCGGCCTCACGGCCCACTGCGACGTATCATCCTGGGTCTCTGGTGCGTGGCGCTGAAGGGTCCGAAGGCCCAGATGTACGCCACCGGGTTCCCGGTCGACGCTTCGGCCAACCGCACCTAGGCAATCGCTCCATCGGTGTGTACGACGTTGGGACGTCGCGCTGCTGGTCAGTCGATCATCTTCCAGAAGCCACAGGTTCGGGCGCGCTGTGATAGATCGCTGACGAACGACCGATAGTCGGAATAACCCGGTGATCGCCCGTATCTCCATGACGCCGTTACAGGGAAGGTTAGAGAGCCAGGGACTTTCGGCACTACTGGTCGCGGAAGCCCTCCGTGAGGATCAGTGGGGCCGGGCAAGCCCCGCCACGGTGACGCCCGAGGTCGAAGTGTGTCGCAGTACACGTGTGCGTTCCACCGGCTCGCCATTCGGCTGATCGACGGACGACCCGCTCTCGGGCATAGCGACTGTCCATGACCGCGAAAGGCTGCGATCTATGCCAGCTGTGTGGACCGGAGTCATCGCGTTCGTTATCTGGAGGTCGGTTCTGGCCTCAGTCACATGAGAGATCTTGGTGTCCCGGACGTGTGGCTCATGAGTATCCGGGAGCTCTCAGGCACTGATCGCGGTAGACCTTCGCCGTGATCTTTCGGGCTGAACGAGTAGTCGCCGCTGATGGTGCGGTCGACTGGGTCGTGGTCAACGCCGAGTCATACGACATCCATATCGACGCGACCGCGTTCCTCAGTGCGAGTCCTGCGCGGACTGTTGATCGTCTGGGGAGTCGACGACCTCCCACGGTGCCGTCCAGTTGCCTGGCAACCGGAACGAGAGCTGCGCGTCTTCCTCGATGCGCTTGGCGACGTGCAGTTCTGCGGCCCCGGGGCCGTAGCGCTCGGTAGCGAGAGCGAAGGCGTCCTGCGCCGCGTTGGTCAGCGGCAGCTTGGCGGCGACATCGTTTTGCAGTTCGCTGATGAGGCGCAGATCTTTGAGGCAGAGGTCGAGGGTGAACGACGGGTCGTAATGGCCAGCGAAGATCGATGGTGCGTCGTGACGGGCGACGAACGAATCGCCGACGGACTGGCGGATCGCCGACCACAGAATGTCGAGGTCAACCCCGTGCCGCACGCCCACCGCGAAGCCCTCGCCAAGAGCCGCCGCGGCGATGAACCACAGCTGATTGGTCACGAGCTTGACGACGTTGCCCGTGCCGAGCGCGCCGCAGGGGATCACGATGCCGAGAACGCTCAGTACCGGAATGACGCGTTCGACCGCGTCACTGTCGCCTCCGGCGAACAGCGTCAGCCTGCCGTTGCGCGCGCCGTCGACCGCGCCGGTGACCGGCGAGTCCACCACTGACACACCTTGCGGTGCTTGTGCTGCCAGGGTGGTGACGAGCTCAATCCGGTTCGTGGTGGTGTCCACCCACACCGAACCGCGCTGCAGCGCTTCCAGTGCCCCCGCTTCGACCATGACCGCTTCGACGTGATCCGGTCGCGGCAAGGAAGTCACGAACAGCTCAGCGGACCCGGCGCAGTCCGCGACCGACTCGGCTGCCCGGGCGCCGGCGGCCACGGCGGTGGCCACCTTGTCCGGATCGGTGTCGAAGACGCGCACATCGTGGCCCGCGTCGACCAGCCGGCGGCACATCGGTCCGCCCATGTTCCCGAGACCGACAAACCCAATCGCTGTCATTTCGCACGGTCCTTTCGGTGTTCGCGAAGGTTGCCGGTGAACGTACGTCGGACCAGTGCGTCGAGGTAGCCTATGTTGTCTAGAGATGGCATAGGAGATTCCTTTGGCTTCCCTGCATCAGCTGCGATGCTTCCTCGCGACGGTGGAGCACGGCTCATTCACTGCAGCAGCCGCCGATCTGGGCATTACTCAGCCGTCGCTGTCCGAACAGGTACGCCAGCTCGAGCGCAGCCTCAACACCCCGCTGTTTCACCGCCTCGGGCGCGGGGTGGCACCCACCGAGGCCGCCCATGCGCTGCGGCCCCACGCGCACACCGCGCTGGCCGCCGTCGACGAAGCCAGGCGGGCAGTGTCTTCGGTCCGCGAGGCCACGGCCGGGACGCTGCGCTTCGGCCTGTTCGGTGCCGCGCATCTCTACCTGGGCAGCGACCTCGCGGCCGACATGCTCGAGCGCCATCCGGGGCTTCGCGTCGTGCTGATCGGCCAGAACTCGATGGACGTCATCGACCAGATCCAGCGGGGCCGGCTCGAAGCCGGGCTGGTGGCATTACCCGTGGACGACGAGAACCTGGAGATCCACCCCGTCCTGCAGGACGAGATCGTCTACGTCAGCGCCAACCCAGAGCGTGTGCGCAAGCCCGTCACCCCCGCAGAGCTCGGCGTCGCTTCACTCGTGCTGTCCGAAGCGACCTGGGGCAACGAGGACTACACCCGCCAGCAGCTCACCCGGGCCGTCCAGTCCGCGGGATGCTCCTTACGCCCTCGCATCGAAGTGGAAAACGTCGAAGCCGCACTTGAGCTCGCGGCCCGCGGGCTCGCCGACACCCTCGCCGCGCGCGGCGTGCTGCACCGCATGCGCAACCAGCTACCCAACACACTGGGCCACGTGCCGCTGCGCCCCAAGCTCTACGACCACTTCGCCATCGTGCACCGCCACGGTGCAACACTCAGCCAGCCCACCCGCACGATCATCGAACTCGCCACCGCACGCCTAAAACAGGTCGGCGCGGTAACGCACCAGGCGGGCGGCCGTTCCTGACGGCTAGCACTAACCCGGATGCTGTCGCGGTTCTGCTGGGGCTGCCGCCGCCATAGCCCCACCAGTACGGCTCGTCCGGGGTGAGCTCGTAGAGCACGGTTGCGCGCTCGCGTTCGGTCGGGCCTGCGCCTCCGGCCATGACGAGGATGCGCGCGTCGGTGCCGTCGTGGTTCTCGGCGATGCCGCGGTAGACGCGGTGCGCTGGCTTGTCGGTCACACGCTCTCCTGGTCCGGCGGTGTCGGAATGATCAGTGTGGCAGCCCCCACCGACACCGACGGGTCATGATGACCACGCGGTCACTGCCCGTCGACCGGATGGGCAGTGCCCTTGTCAGTTCGTACTCCGGCCGCCACCCTGGGGGCTGCGACCAGGGACCATCTCGTGTGTACCTGGTGACACGTTTCTCACCGGCACCCCTACCACCGGGCGTCAGGTGCGCTTGATGCGCTTTGTCTGGTCGAGTAAGTCGATGACGTGAACTCCGGGGACTTTCCGTACTGCACCGTAGTTCCAGCGGATCCAGACTGCGGTCGCCCCGGCGGCGTGGGCGAATTGCAGCTTCTCCATACTGCGGGGTTGGTGTTCGGAGTCTATTTCCACCACGAGATCCGGCGAACCTTCGCGGGTGAGCACCACATCGATGGACCCGCACAAGGAGCCGCCCGCTGGAATGAACGGCGGAGTCAGCTCGGCGAAGCTACGCTTGGAGAAGCTACGCCAGCGTGCCACCACGACGGTATTCGGATTCCACCCGCATCGGCCGATGCGGACCCGCCGGCAGGCTCGAACGGACCCGGCAGCGGGCCTGAACCCCGGGTTTCTCATCAGCACTGATCACAAAGTCGTTGTCCCCCAACGGTTCTCTGCCCCACAAGTGGGCATACAAGTCCAGGACCCGGGCTGCTTTGACCGCGAAGTATGGGTCCCGTGGGGAGATCCACGACCGGTGCTGCCAGGGTTTGAGCGCGTCCGTTGCCAACCACTGACGCATCGTCGAGGCGGAGACGCGCTCCACGATCCCCCGTTGGATCGCCTCGCGCGCCAGTTCGGGACAGCTCCATTTCGTCAACGGTGCCTGCGCTTGGCTGGGCAGTTCACAAGCCAGCGCTGTGATCTCCGCGCGCACGGCGGCGGTGAAGGTGAATGCCGTGCCGGTGGAACCGCGCACGCCGCCGGCGTGCGGTGTCGACGCTGATGCCCAGCCTGCGGGCGATACCGGCGTTGGACTCGCCTGCCGCGCCGGCCAACACGATGCGAGCCCGCACGACGTGGCGGTATTCGGCGCGGCCCTTCCGCACCAACGTCTCCAACTCGCACCGGTCGGACTCGCTGAGCATGATCACGTACGGGCTGGACGGCCCCATCGACACCCCAACCAAACGGAAGATCAACTATGAGGGGCGTGACGGTATCGGGCACGATGAGGTGCATGGCCACCCCCCGGTGGCTACGACGGTGCGGTTGACGACGTTGCCGGTTGTCGTCGATCTTCTCGGTGACCTGGTTGCCCTGGCTGTCGGTGTAGACGTGGGGTTCCACGGGGTCGCGAGGTTCGGGGGCCCAAGTGCCTGCGCTGCGAGTACCGGTCGCCGCCAAGATCAGCACTGCGCAGTCGAGAACAGCACCGAGCCCGATGAAAAGATTCTCACATCGTTAAGGCTTGGTCGTGCCATTCATGGGGCGCCCTTTTAGCCATTCCTCATTCAGCCGATTGACGATGCCTTCCGCGTACGATTCGAGCGGGCTCGCGAGCCCTTTTTTGTCAACATTAATAAATCCGTATTTGATTGCAATTTCGAGCAGCTGACTCATGCCTCCAGAGTGAGAAGTGTCCCTCTTCGCGGCATTGGCGTCATTGACGAACGAAATTCCCTGACAATTTGGGACTGCCTCTGTAAAGTGCGGCCTCTCTGGGACGAACCAGGGCGACAGGTTCTGCGCGCCCTTATTTAGGCTTCTCTGAAATAGTCGAAAGTTATCAAGGATGCTTACCGTAGTGTTTTCGGTACCGCAATAAATGACCATAGTATCCCGTCGCCACCGGGAGCCCTTCTTCGCAAACTTGTACCCGTTGACTCCGAAGTGGGGGGCGATCGTCGCCAGCTGATGCTTCATCAGGCTAACGCCGGCGTCGGTAAGATTGCCGTAAATTCTGTATTTATACCCGCTCTGGCCTTCGTGCTTTACAAATGGATTCGGTTCAGCTATCTCCTTCTCAGTGAGTGCGCCCTTTTTCTTGTGAAAGGATTTCATCATGTAGAGATATGGCTCCTCTCGATCTTCATGTGGCGGATGTTTTAGGCGGCCCTGCTCATCTCTCTCCTTGTTCGTGTCCCCCTCGTCGTCAGATTCTGAATCGAGACGACGAAATGGGAGCGTGGCTACGTCGCCAAGTGTAAAGGCGAAGTCTGGACTAAACCCCACCGCCGTCGCCTTGTCTCTTAGTTCGGTGTAGGTCTTCCTTGTAAGCTCCCGAGCACGTTGCATTGCCTGTCCCAGATTGTATCTGTTCGTATCCTCCTGGATGATTTTATCGAGTAGCCAACGATATCTTGGGAACCGTACGCCGTCGGCCTCTAGCCACTCAAGAAGATCCCCTGCAGTGTTTCGGTTTTCGTACATGGATGGATCCTTTCTCCAGTTTCATGGCCCCGCTGCATCAGTCCGGTGCTATCAACCGCTGCCCCAGCGCGACCTCAGCATCACATGTGTCCTAGATCCAAAGAGTCTCGCTAGAGCGGCCGAATCGATAGGGACCTATGCCCTAGATCCGATTGCGAGCAGACATAACTTGCGAGTAGGTGCACTTTGTCAATCACCAACATATCCCGCCCTTTTCTGATATTTCGCCGCTGTAAGACTGCGGCTCAGTTCCGGCTTTCACGCGCCCACTGCCCCGGCCCACTGGCGGTGTGCAGGAACAACGGGGTTGCAGTGGATCAGACCAGGGGGTGGAAACCGTGCGGCCTGGCCGCTACGAGACGGGTGAGCGCGCTCGGGTGCGACCCACTCACTTCCGGATCCGCTCCGCGGTGCTGGCCGTGCCGAACTCGGGTCCCCGCGCGACCACGCCGGCAGGATCATGCCGCCCCGCGAGCAACGTCGCTTCGTCTCCAATGCCGGCATCCATCGCGGGCGCCGGAACACCCACACGGCAGCCACCCGACCAACACCCGCCCAGGGACGAGCACATGCCGTTGGGCACACATCCCTGGACACCATTCGAACATGCGTTCATAGTGGCTGGTGCGCGCCACTAGGGGAATCCCAATCTGGTTGTCAACTGCCGGGTGTTCGATGGCTTGGAGTAAGCGAGCTCTACCGCACTTCCGGCCACTCTCAGGCAGCATGACGTCATGGTGCGGACACTGGAGAGCCACGAGATCACCGAGCTGTTGAACCGCGACGCGGTTGCACGACTGGCCACCGTCGACGCGGACGGCTATCCACACGTCACACCGATCTGGTTCATATGGGTCGACGGAGCGTTCTACCTCACCAGCTACACCGGACGACCCCACCTCCGCCGAATCCACGCGAACCCGCGCGTGGGTCTCGTCATCGACGTCGAAGACGAGCTGCGCACCGACGGTGAACGACCCAACCAGCAGGTACGAGTCACTGGTGACGCGACAATCAGCACCGACACAGACGATCTGTGGACGACACGGATCAGAAATAAGTACACGCGAATGTCGAAGGGAGCCGAACGTTTCAGTTGCGCGCTGTGCATTTCATTAAGGTTTTAGGAGGGCACCGTACAAACTCAGCCAGGTGCCGCGGCGACTTCCTGCTCCGTTGATGCGAGAAGATTGTCCAGTACTTCACCGAGGAGTGTGAGCAGGTCGCCGCGGGGGACGGCAGCGTTGAGGTACTGGTACATTCCCCATGTCTCGTTCGTCGTGACCATGTTCGACCAGATAGAGCGCAGCCACTCTTCGCGGGGCTGGCCGGGTCGGATCGCGATCGGTGTGTCTCGTGAAGCCACGGCGAGCAATTGCGCGGTCTTTTCTCTAAACTGATCGAGTTGCGTGTCGATGTTGTCGATCACGCGGCGTAGGGCGGTGTCGACCCGGCCGAGAACGATGGCAGCGGTCGCTCGTTGAACTTGTCGGAGGTTGCTGGTCCCTGTCAGGAGTTCCGGGTCGCGGTACCCGTCTCTCGTCGCGAGTATGTGGCTTCGGGCGGTGGCGACCTGGCTGGCGAGTGGATTACGCAGTTGCAAGAGAGTCTGCTCGACGGAGGCCAGCCACGACAGGCTTTCGTCGAGAAAAGTGGGCTCGCGCCGGGCATACCGGTCAATGAGCTCCGGCAATTCCAGCAGGTGGTGGTTGAGCAAGTGGCGAGTCACGAACAGCATCGCGTGCTCCTACGCTGTGAGACGGTCGCGCTATTCGGGACCGAGCCGGCGCCTCGTCGTTCCGTCGTCGCTGCGGGTGATCTCCCATTCCAGCCCCTCTTCCCGCATCGCCAGGGTGAGCCTGGCGACCACTGCGGGGGAGGCGTGGTCTTTAATCTCGTTGGAGATCGTGTTGACCTTGATGCCAGGCGATTGCGGCGGTGCAATTTCGGCGGTTTCGTGTATACGGCGCCGCACTGCGGCGAGGATCGCCCGCAATGTTTCCTCGCTGAGCTGTTCCGCCAAGGGAGTGGACAGGAGCACTTGTCGGGCTATGTGTTCGGCCTGCCGTGCGACAGTCTCCTTCGTGACGGTGGCGTGGGGTTTGGCCTTCCTGGTCAGGCCAGCGCTGAGCTCTTTGAGTAGTTGTTGTCGAATGTTGGTTTGCAGTCGAAGATCGTCAGCGTTGAGTTCTTCGTGGATGGCGGATACGGCCTTGCGCGCGATGTATTCTGGATCGTGCAATCGGCCGGGACTGCCCTCGGCTTCGCCTTCGATCAGGAGGGGCAGCTCGATGCGGAGTTCGGGAACCCGGATGCGCGGCACGCTCAACCCTTCGAGGAGAGGGTTTTCCCGGTACTCTTCGGCGATTTCAGCTGTTTGTAGGTCAGCGATGTGCCTTGCTTTCGCTAGGCTGGCAAGCAAGGTCCCGAGCACATGGCCAAGATCCGTCATCCTGTATCTACATTCTTTCCCGAGTTTGCCGCGTTGTCCTAGCTGGCTCTGCTACTGACCCTTTTTTTCGGTCTCCTGAATGTTGCTTTCCAAGATATGAAGGAGACGTTCGGTGCCGGCGGGTAAGTCTTCTTGTACGGCCTTCACGTTGACCGACATTGAGTAGGTACGCTCTACCTTCGAGCCCTCGGTGGTTGCTGCCTGGTGTGAGTAGCTCGCCTGGAGTTCAGCACTGAACGGCCCCCAGCCTGCCTTCCCACTCGCTGTCGCTTCCACCGCGTCACTGTGCGTCGAGGTCGATTCCTGAACCGAATTGATCTTTGCGTTGAATTCAATGGTTGTATCTTGCAGCCTGACGAAAGGGATGGGGAGCATCGTTAAGATCGGAACAGTCAATTTGTACGGTCTCAGTTCGTATGCCCCGTCTCCGTCGGCATTTGCGACCGGTTTTTCATACTCGAAGGTGACGGTGGTTGGCCTGGGGCCGTCTTGCGTGTCCTCGAATCCTACCGACCTGATGAAGTCGACCGAGGTGCGTGCAGACTGTGCCTGGGCTTTGATGACAGAGCTCAGTGGCCCGCCGATCATCGATGCGAAATCCAGCGTTGACAGTTCATCACCAAGAGCCATGAGTCCCCCATTGGCAGTGCGGCAGCCACTCGAACGACCGCACGTGTGCTACGTCAGACGCCAGTGTTTCGCGCGCGATGCCGTGCCGCAACCGGGGACGGGCTGGTGATGACGGCAGGTCCGTCGCGTTCGCGTTGCCTTGGCGAGCAAGCGTTCGGCAGCGTAGAAGCGGGGCACGTCCGGGTCGGCGTGCATTCGCTACGGCTCCCGCGTGTCTTGTAAGACCACGATTCCGTGAGGCCACGCGTCCCGCCGTGGGTGGTGACCTCGACTCAGCCGCGCGCAGTAGGTGTGCAGCCAGAAGTTGTTGGGCGGTGCGATGGACTACACCGGCTCGACCCTGGATCGCCTGCAGCATCGGCTGGACGAGTTGGTGGACGAGCTGGATGCCGATTGAGTGCGAGCACTTCGGTGCTTCCCGCATCCCAACGAGCTGGGCAAGAGGTTGCCGCACCGGCATTGGTGGGCGCTTTCATAGGGGCGGTTAGCCCTACCCTCCCACTGCTGCTCGACGACCCAACCGCACCCCATGACCCCAACCAGCTGTGCGAACAACGACGCCACCCAACAGACAAGGCCCTAAGGCCCTGCCAGTAACCCACAACCACGCTTAGCCTCGCAGAGAATCACAACGCTAATAAGACGTTTGCGCGGGAAGCGGCTATGCGTGCCCGAGGACGCCAGCCCGCTATATCAGCCGCAGCGCGATCTTGAAGGGCGGTGATTGTGATTGCCGAGATCGTTGACGAGGTGTACCTGCCGCTGGTACGCAGGCTCATCTGAGAATGTGGTCGTTCGCGTGACTAATCGACGGAACAGGGCATTTCACAGGCATTTCGTGCGCCGTAGCAATGATTGCGCCTGTCTGGTCGGAATGACATTTGGAATGACATGCTGAGAATGGCCGGTCCGAGCAAGACCGGGCGGAATGCACTGACTCTGGGGGAGATTCCGACGATGCTTCCCCGACGTTTCCGAAGCTGCCCACCTATCCGTGCCCGCCAGCATCCGACGACGCAACTAGCGCCCCCTTGGAGGCTTTGACGCGCCTGCAGCATTCATTGCCCGTCAACTAGACCTTTTGCGTAAGCTAACGTTTCCCTATTCGATCGAACACCGCGTCCACAATACTATATGAAGACGCTACAGCCTAATCGAATAACTAGCGTATTCTGCGATTGAGAGAATGCCACGACCTGTGCACATCGTGCCCAACGAGGAGGGATCAGGATGCACCCGACATCAGGGAACGACCTGAGCGGCCTGGACGAGGCGTTCGCCGATCTGGTTGTCGATGAAGATAAAGAAGGCGAGCTGGTAAACCAGGTGCAGGACCTGGTGACGACACTGATCGACGCCGTCGACCGCGACGCGCACGCAGATCGGGGCCTTGTCCCACAGGGCAGGGTTCCGCAGCCGATTGTTGTACTGGACAGCGTCCAGTACAACACGTTCGGTCCGGAAAACCTCAATGTCCAGATCGGGGACAACATCGATGGCGGTATTGTCGAACTCATCATCAACTGCGGCGGTCACGACTTCAACACCGCGGACCTGCAAACACACGTGTCCACGATCAAAAAGGTCTACCGTCCGCAGCCGGCGCACACGCGGCCTCCCGCCGTGACGGTTTACGAGGACGCGATCGTGCAGCAGTTGACCGCGTGCGAACCGTCGCTGGCCAAACTCCGTGCCTTCGTCGGGAATCAGAACCTCGATATCCCGTTACCTCAGGCGGCTGCCGTCATTTGTTTCCTCACAACCTATTCGTGGGTCTGGCCGCAACTGCAGAAGGCAAACGTAAAGGTCAAGTTCAACGCACACAGATCGGAAAGCCGGGGCGGTGGGTTGTTCATGAACAACAAGATCTACATGAGCACGTTGCGCGTCACGCCGGCCGGCGCCTTCATCCGGCTGTTTGTCCACGAGATAGGCCACGCCCTGTTCGAGAGGAGACTGCTGGGCGACAAGCCCATGCCCAACGCCCTGGTTGAGGACAAACTGACCAGCCTGAAGAACGTCGGGCAAACCACCACGCCGCGGGAGCGCATCAAGGAGTGTGCGGAAATCCAAAGCTTCTGGAACAACATGTCGGTTCAGGCAAAGAGCTTCTACCAGGCATGGCGGACATTGCGTCAGAACAGTGGGGAATACCTGCTCGGGATTGACCTGTGGGCGGATCCCCAGGGCCATCGTCTCTGTCCCACACAACGCCGGCAGTACCAAGCCAAGCATTTCGGCGAGTTCTGCGCCGAGGTATTCATGTTGTACGCGATGGGTGACCTGCAGGCCCACGTCGTGGCCGTCCTGAGCAACGACAACATCCCCCGGAACGTGCGGACGGCGTGGAAGAACGCCTGGCATGTCCTGGAGAACGAGGCGGCGTCGATCCTCGGCCCGCGCTCCGACTAGATCGACCAGTGAGAAGGCTGTAACAGTGGGGGGTGAGCCTCGGGTCTCGAGGCGCTAGGTCACTGGCCTAAGTCGAGCAGAACCCAGCGGGGTCTCCAACTCCTGGACCGGCACCCCTAGCCCTAAGCGTTGCCGTGGCGCTTACTGGTGGGCCCTGAGCGCCTTCCTCGCTGCCGATCGCCTGGGACCGGTTTCCTGGGCCTCTCACAGTTGTTCGCCGACAACGGCGCTCTCAAGGGGCGCTGAAATGGCCGCAGACGCCACGAGGGAAAGTCGTCGGGCTCCGGGGGCTCGAATCTCCCGCCTACGCTCCTATATCAGCGACGACGGTGCTGGGCCGAGCCATGGTGTCCAGCACGGATCCGGGACCGCGCGGGGCACAAAAGGGCCACACTTACTGGCCCAGGTCGGAGGTAGCGGAGGGATTCGGCGAGGCTGCTGAGTCCCGATAGGGTGCCTTACAGTAACGCGACCCAGACGGAGATCAACCACCTGACCGGATCTCCGACATGGACTACCGTCCCACTCATGCGTAGCGCCCGAATGCTTGCCACCATCCCCGCGTTGGCCGCCATGCTCAGCGGCTGCGCACCACACGGACACTTCCAATCCAGTGCTACGCAAGGGCATCTGCTCCAGGTGCACGACCCGGGCCACGTGACCTACACGCTGCATCCAGCGAACTGCCATGTGCGTGGCCAACTCCCGGATGGCACGTGCACGCCCGGCGCGATCGACCCTGCCGTCACCCAGGCCAACCTGCGGGAGACCATCTGCAAGCCCGGCTACACCAAGACCGTCCGGCCACCGGTGAACGAGACCAACGCCGCGAAGCGCGGGCAGTTCGATGACTGCTGCGATCGTGAAGTCCCGCGATCGTCTTATATGGACTATGATCTGTTGTAGCGCCAAGAAAGCGGTCGAGCTGTCGTGGTTGACGCGCCGGTTACGAGTCTTACCTGCTACGAATCCCTGTGCGGGACTACAGATCCCGATACTTGGGAGGAATCGTGACCACATCACCGTCTTGATACCAACCGCCCAGCCGGCGCAGGTCCTCGCGTTCATGCGCCCAGCGAGGACTTAGGGTGTCACCTTGAGACAGTGATATAATTGCGGCTTGCGACGAGCACAGGGTGGAACAGGTTACCCCGGCCCGCAGGGCCGCACGCCACTCTGAGAGTCGCGCCAACTGGCCGGATGTGGGCTGCCTGCAGGTAACACCGCGGCAGTCGATGACCAGGGCGGAGGTGAACACAGTGCCGGACCAGGCTGACCCCCAGGTGTGGGCCGATCAGGCAGAAAGTGTTGCACGCAGACGAATCGATCGCGCGTACGCAGACGCTTGCGCCGCTCTGGATGAGTCGCTGCGAGCGGCGACCTCGGCGATGGCCAATCGTACTCACCGAGTGGCTTCGAATCGTTCTCGCGGCGCTCTCCGACCTAATAGGAGAGACAGCCAGACTGCCGCGCCCTAGCGAACCTGCCTGGCTCCACTTGATGTGAGACGGATCGGCTTCGCTTGATATGTGACATTAGAGAACTGATCTGGGCCGGTGGCCGCTACCGACCCTGACGGGCACGGATCACACTCCTATGAGACAGCACGCTCACCGGTAGATGAGAGCGACCCAGCCGATCAGGGCGTCAGAAGAGGAAGCGAGTCAGACCGCCCGGCTCAGTCGTCAAGGTCACGATCGCCGAGCGTGGCTCAACGCGATACACGTTCCACGGCGGTGGTCCTAGCGACGGTGCGTTGAACGGGGCAGTAACGCCCGGCCCGCTGTTATCGGGTTCGGCCGGCCACCCGTTGTCCGCCCACGCCTTCGCGATACGCGCCAGTGCGCCCGGCTCGGTCACTCGCGCAGCGTCACCCTCGATGACGACGTCCGCGTCTCGGATCGACACCGCGACCGAACACCGGGGATCGCGCGCGACGTTGCGCCCCTTCCTCGTGCCTGCGCCCGTCTGGAACCAGAACGTGCCGTCTAGCCACTGGGCACCGACCGCAGTCACATGCGGGCTGCCGTCCTCGTTGGTGGTGGACAGCCAGGTCGTGCGGGAGTTCAGCGAGCCCGGAACTGGTGCCGACCCCGCATCGAGCGTCTCGACAACTGCGGCCCAATCCACCGGCGGCAGCCCATCCGCCTTAGCCAGATTGGTGATCTTCATGAGGCATCCCTTCATTGTCCCGCGGACATCCTGGCCAACAACGTCTGGTAGATAAGACGTCCGACGACCACGAAGATCATCGCGCATACACGCGTCACGAGCCGCCCGAGCGGGCCAGGTAGGTGAATTTTCCCAATCTCGTGTACGAGCTGAAAGCCTCATTGCAGATGCTGGGCTCCCCTGGCAGCCATCGTCAGTGCCAGTGCCAGAACCGTTCGCCTAGCTGCTGTTGCGGCACGTCGACCACCGGCTCAACCTCACCACAGCCACCAACCGGGATGCTGCAAGCTTGGCTGTTCCCCGGCCGCCGAGCAGGCCAACCCGTGGCCACAAACACCATCGAGAGACGCCTGCACCGGCACGGTATCTCCGCACTCAATGGCCGAACCGCCGCGCTGCGCTCTGACCTGCGAGGACCCCCGGGGTGGTGGGCGCAGCTGGGTTCGAACCAGCGACCCCTTGCTTGTAAGGGAGACCGACGGCGTTGACACCGCCATCTACCTGCGACTTTTTGCACACACCCTGTCCCACTGCACCACTATAACCACTGAGCTGTGTCAAGGATCTTGGATGGTCCTCGGTGGGGTGTGTCAAGGATCTTGGATGGTCCTCGGTGGGGTGTGTCTAGAATCTTGGACAGCTCCTCGGCTTGTTGATCAGGCAGCGGTTGCTGCCGTCTGCTAGTCCGCCAATGCTTCGGCTGCAGTTCGGTAGCCGAAGCTGCTGTGGAGTCGTTGTCGGTTGTAGAACACTTAATGGCAATCCGCGACGGCGAAGCGAGCGTGCGCCCGGGTGCGGAAGGCTCGGCGGTAGCACCTCTCGTTTGTTCAAAGCGGCGGAGAAGGATTCCGCAGCAGCGTTGTCCCAACGCGCCCCAGCGCGTCCCAGGATGGTCATGATCTGATTTTCCCTGCAGCACAAGGAAAACTCAGCAGCCGACGTGTACTGGAGGGATCCAACCGGTCGTCGTAACGCCGGCCTGATGGAGAGATTGTAGATGTTCGTCGAATGCTTCGGGCGGGCGTCTCTCAACCGAGAGTCTTGCGGGGCTGCCGTAACGGGGTTCGGCCGCGCATCCGAGTGGTGACCATTGACACGCTTGGGCCGTCATTCATACAGTATCTCCAATTTTGTATGAACGACACGTTCGGAGTTGGTCCGCGTGAAGCTCGGCAAGACTGCTGTCGTTCTCGGTGGAAGTGCCGCTGGTCTGTGCGCTGCCGGGGCGCTGTCCCCCTACTTCGACCAGGTTCTCGTGCTGGAGCGGGACGAGCTTCCGGCGGAGGCCGAGCACCGGCGCGGCGTGCCGCAGAGCAAGCATCCGCACTTCCTGCTGAACTCGGGCCGCCGTGCGATCGCGGAGCTGTTCCCAGGGTTCGAGGACGACCTCATCGCGGCGGGCGGGCTGCACCTGATGCCGTCGATGGACGCCGCCTATCTCGACGGGGAGGGCTGGTCGGCGCGCAAACGCAGCGCGATGACGATGATCTACAGCTCGCGAATCCTCATAGAGCGGGTGTTGCGCGACAAGGTGCGGGAACTATCCAATGTGGTCATCCGAGAGGGCGTCACCGTGCAGGGCCTGGCCGTGAAGGACGGTGGTACCGGTGACGGGGCGGTCACCGGGGTCGAGCTAACCACGTCCGCCGGCAACGACCACCTGGATGCCGATTTCGTCGTGGACGCGATGGGCCGTGGTTCGCCGGCCGCCAACTGGCTGGTGGCGGCAGGGTGGCCACAGCCCGACGTGCAGACCCTCGACGCCAAGGTCACCTACACCTCGCGCTGGTACGAGCTGCCCGCGCAGCGACCGGCGTCCTGGTGGTGGCAACACCTGGTGCTCATGCCGACCAGGGACAAGGGCGAGCATCCCGCGGAGCACGAGTTCCTGGTGAACTTCTTCCCGATCGAGGGCGACCGGGTCATCGCCTGCATGGGCTCATGGGGCCTCGACATGCCGCGCACGACCGACGCATTCGTCGAAACGGCCCGCAGGGTGCGAACCCCGTTGTTCGCCGCCGCGATGGACCGGTGCACGCCCACCTCCAAGGTGCACCTGACCCGGGCCACCGGCAACAGGTGGCGACGCTACGACCGCTGGGAACATCCACCCAAGGCAATGGCGTTTATCGGCGACTCGATCTGCGCGTTCAACCCTTTCTACGCGCAGGGGATCAGTTCCGCATCGAGTTCCGCGCTGCTGCTGCGCGAGCACCTCTCCCGCGCCACAAGCCTCGACGCGAGGTTCTGCGCACGGTTCCTCGTGGGGCAACGCAAGCTCCTCGGAGTGCCGTGGCGCTTGGCGATGGCTCGCGACCAGGCATACGAGTGCGCGGAGGGCACCGAACGGCCGCCCGCGTGGAAGCGCCGCCTGCTCGCGTCCGTCTCCGACCCGGCGTTCAGCTTCATCGTCGGGGCCGCCCGGGAGTACGACGTCGTCGACGAGCACTTCGCCAAGGTGTTCAACCTCGATGAGTCGCTGGGCGAGATGATGCGGAACCCAGGCGTGATCGCCGGGCTGCTGCTCTACTGGGTCCGCGCTGCGCTGGGTCGGCATCGGGTGCCCTTCGGCTTCGACCCCCAGGCTGATCCGCCGGCCGCGGACTACTCGTCGGTCACCGCACCGGACGCCACGACGCCGGTGTCCGCGGGATGAGCGCCGTCTGCGGGCCCGCGGCGGAGGAAGTCACCCGCGGGCTCGGCTTCGATTGCCACGACGTCAGTCCGGTGGTTTCGGTGCGCGCGCCGTGGGAACTCGACAACTGGACGATGCCGCTGCTCGAGGTGCTGATCATCAGCGGCGCCGTGTTCGCGCTCGTGCACGCCATCCGCCGATACCGCGCGGGTGATCCGGTCAACCTGGCACTGTGGTGGGCCTCGCTGGTCTATCTCTTCGTGACCGAACCACCGCTCTACTTCCCCGAATGGTTCGGACTCGACCGGCAGTTCGGATTCATCTTCGCGCACAACCAGTTCACAGTGCAGTTCATGTGGGACCGGCTGCCCCTGTACATCGTCGCGTTCTACCCGGTGATCAGCCAGCTCGCCTACGAACTCGTGCGGTCGCTCGGAATCTTCCGGCACCGTGGCCCACTGGCCGGAGCCGTCGCCGTCGCCTTCACCTGCCAGGTCTTCTACGAGGTCTTCGACCAGATAGGCCCGCAGCTGAAGTGGTGGGCCTGGAATCCAGGCAACAACATCGTCAACCACCCGGCGATGGCCTCGGTCCCAATGACCAGCATGCTGCTGTTCGCCTCCGTCTCGATGTCGGCCATGACCTACCTGGTAGTGCGCCTCACGGGTGGCCCGGCCGGGGACGGCCGACCGCGACGCGGCTGGCCGCTGGTGCCGCGCATTCTGGCCGCGGGCGTCCTCACCCCGCCGACCATGGCGATCGCCGACATCCCGGCGAGTCTCTTCGGCGGAGACCATCCCAACACGACCGCGCAGGCCTGGATACTGAGTGTCGAACTGGCCCTGGTCTGGCTGGCTGGGTCGTGGATCGTCGTGTCACACCTGCGCTCCGCCGATCGCGAAATCGGCGAACCGCTGTCCGCGTTCAACCTGTACTACCCCGCGATCTACCTGTGCGGGATGGCGGTGTTCTGGATCAGCGCGCTGCCGGCCTACCTCAGCGCACACGACGGCATCACCGGTGACGGCACCCCGATCGGGAACGGGCCCTATGCACTCACCTGCTTCGTCATCGCCGGCCTGTTGCTGACCGCGCAGCACGCGAAACCGTTCGCACGCCTCACCACGGCCGCCGGTTGACAGGCGTCCCATCTGGGACGATGCGTGACATGGGGTACCACGGATGGCAGGGCGACCCACCCGGCGCGGAGGACGAGGCACGCCGCCGGATCGTCCAGGCGGCGATCGCGTGCATCGACCGCGACGGGCTGGCCAAGACCAACCTCTCCCACATCGCCGCGGAGGCGGGCGTGACTCGGCAGACCGTCTACCGCTACTTCCCCAGCCTGGCCGAAATTCTGCGCGCCGTTGCGAACGCGGGGGCCGACGAGTTCGCCGAACGGATGCAGCGTCACCTGGCCTCGTTCGACAGCCCCGTCGAAGTCGCCGTCGAATCCGTCGTCTTCGCTGTGCGCAGTCTGCCCGACGAGCCCTACCTGGGTCTGCTCCTCCAAGCTGGTGAAGACGAAGTCTTCACCGCCGGGAGCACCACTCCACCGGCCTTCGCCCTCGGAGCCCGAATCCTGCGCGACGTCCAGGTCGACTGGGCCGCGGCCGGCGTGACCACCGACGCCGAACTCGAGAAACTCGCCGAAGTCCTGATGCGACTGTTCATGTCATTCCTGCAATACCCCTCGACACCACCGGCCACCGACGACGAGCTGCGCGGCCTCATCCGCCGCTGGATCGGACCGGCGTTGCGGATGACCGGAGAGTAAGCCCAGCGCTGCCAAGAGCTGCGGTTTCGGTTGAAGTGGGACCATGGTTTTCAAGGTCATCCAGTGGGCGACAGGTTCCGTCCGTCGGCCGCGCCTCGCTCGAGTGCATCCTCGAGCACTCCGAACTCGAACTCGTCGGCTGCTACGTGCGACCGCGGCGAAGGCGGGCAAGGACATCGGCGAGCTCCTAGGGACTGAGCCGGTCGGCGTAGTGACGACCGACGACGCCGAGGCGGTCCTGACGATCGAGGCGGATGCTGTGATGTACGCGCCGCTGGTGCCCAGCGGCCAAGAGGTCGCGGCGATAATGCGTTCTGGGAAGAACGTCACGCCGGTCGGCTGGTTCTACCCGGCGCCGGAGCACGTCGAGCGCATGAATCAGGCCTGCGCACGGCGGGGTCAGCCTGCACGGCACGGGCATGGACCCCGGTGCGGTCACCGAAGTGTTCCCCTTGGTGCTGTCGGCGATGTCCTCGGCGGTGACGTTCATCCGGGGCGAAGAGATCTCCGACATCCCGCGGCTACGGCTGCGATACGAACGCTCCCGCATCACCCTCGAGACGCTGCTGTTGCTGGCCTGTGCGCTGATTTGCCTGCGCCGACGCACCTGGCGGTCCAACTGGGGCTCACTCACCCGGACTCCCTACGATCAAGAGGCCCGGGTGTCAAGCATCTCCATCAGTTTTAGATAAACGTGATCAGCCTGGTTCCATGATCAATGAGCACGAGCGGTGACGCGGCGGTGCTCTGCGGCGGCACGATCCGGGCCGACGTAAGGCAGCAGTGCGCAGTAGAGCAGATCTGGGAGGAGTTGCGGCAGCCTGGCGGTTTCTCCGCGCTGGACCCGGTTGTAGATCACCTCCGCCACTCCACCGATGACAGTCTCCGCCGTGATCATTGGGGGAGGTTCTTTTCCTTCCTCATCA
>JBPYFK010000015.1:0-2032 GCA_051984675.1 Pseudonocardiaceae bacterium
GGCGCTAGCCGCCGGGACGGACGAACGGGAACAGGATCGTCTCCCTGATGTTCTCGCCGGTCAGCATGATCATCAGGCGGTCGATGCCCATGCCCATGCCGCCGGCCGGCGGCATCGCGTGCTCGAGAGCGAGCAGGAAGTCCTCGTCGAGCTGCATCGCCTCCGGGTCGCCGCCGGCGGCGAGCAGCGACTGCGCGGTCAGCCGTTCCCGCTGCACCACAGGGTCGACCAGCTCGGAGTAGGCCGTGCCGAGCTCGGTCCCGAACGCCACCAGGTCCCACCGCTCGGCGAGCCGCGGATCCGAACGGTGCTGGCGCGTCAG
This sequence comes from Pseudonocardiaceae bacterium, assembly GCA_051984675.1. GTDB lineage: Bacteria > Actinomycetota > Actinomycetes > Mycobacteriales > Pseudonocardiaceae > JBPYFK01. The sequence continues at coordinate 323 of JBPYFK010000015.1, forward strand.
CGGCGACACCTCGACCGGGAAGTCCCGGTAGAAGGTCGGCTCCACCGTCTGCTGCTCCACCAGTCGCTCGTACATCTCAAGGACGATCTGGCCCCGGTTCCACGACGGCTGGAGCGGCACGTCAAGCTTCTCGCACAGGGCGCGCAGGGCAGCCGCTTCGGTCGACGGCGTGATCTGCTCGCCGACCGCCGCCGAGATCGCGTCGTGCACGGTGACCGACCGCCAGGAGCCGCCGATGTCCCACTCCGACCCGTCGGCCCGGGTGATCACCGTGGACCCGAACGCCGCGACCGCCGCCTCCTGGACCAGCGACTGCGTCAGCTCGGCCATCGTGTCGTAGTCGCCGTAGGCCTGATACGCCTCGAGCATGGTGAACTCGGGGTTGTGCGTGGTGTCCACGCCCTCATTGCGGAATACCCGGCCGATCTCGAACACGGCCTCAATCCCGCCCACGACGAGCCGCTTCAGGTAAAGCTCGAGCGCGATCCGCAGGTAAAGCTGCGAGTCGTAGGCGTTCCCTCGGGTGATGAACGGCCGGGCGTTCGCGCCGCCGTGCAGCCCGGTGAGGACCGGCGTCTCCACCTCCAGGAACCCGCGCGCTAGCAGCGCGGACCGCACCGTCTGCGTCACGGCGGACCGCATCTCCGCCAGCCGCCGCGACGACGGGTTCACGATCAGGTCCAGGTATCGCTGCCGTACCCGGGCCTCGGGATCGGTCAGCCCCTTGTGCTTCTCCGGCAGCGGCCGCAGCGACTTGGCGGTGATCGCGAACGAATCGGCGAGCACGGAAAGTTCGCCAGACCGGGAGGTGATCACCTCGCCGGTCACCCCGACGTGGTCCCCGAGGTCAACGTCCCGCTTCCAGGATGCCAGCGCGGCCTCGCCAACCTTGGCAAGCGAGATCATCACCTGAATGTCCCCGGTACCGTCGCGCAGCGTCGCGAAGCACAGCTTGCCGCCGACCCGGGAGAGCATGACCCGCCCCGCGACGCCGACTATCTCGCCGGTGGCCGTGTCCGCGGGCAAGTCCCGGTATTTCTCCCGCAGCGCGGCAACCGTCGCCGTGCGCGGGTAGCCCACGGGGTAGGGGTCAATACCGGACGCGAGCATCTGCTCGCGCTTCTGGCGCCGGACGCGTACCTGCTCCGGGACGTGATCGTCAGCCACGCCCGAAGGTTACCGGTGATCGGTCCCCGGTAGCACATTCGTTTCCCGGCCGGTGTTGCGCTCCCATACCAGGCGCAGCCCGATCAGCGTGAGCCATGGCTCATGCGCGTCGATGACCGGCACCTCGTCGATCACCAGGGGGGCCAGCCCGCCGGTGGCGATCACGGTGACCGCCCCTGGGTCCTCCGGGGACAGTTCGACCGCCATCCGCCGAGCGATCCCCTCCACCTGCCCGGCGAACCCGTACACGATCCCGGACTGCAGCGCCTCCACGGTGTTCTTGCCGATCACCCTGGGCGGCCTGGTCAACTCCACCTTGAGCAGCTGCGCGGCCCGCCGGGACAGCGCGTCCACCGAGATCTCGATCCCCGGGGCGAGCGCCCCGCCGACGAACTCCCCGCGCGCGCTGACCGCGTCGAAGTTGGTCGAGGTCCCGAAGTCGACCACGATCGCCGGCCCGCCGTACAGGTGCACGGCGGCGAGCGAGTTCATGATCCGGTCGCTGCCGACCTCCTTGGGGTTGTCCATCCGGATCGGCACCCC
>JBPYFK010000016.1:0-8103 GCA_051984675.1 Pseudonocardiaceae bacterium
GATCCGGACGGGCCGAGACTGGTGGGCTCCATCAGCGAAGGAGCCGCAGCGAGCTCGGGTGTCGGTAGGTCGGCAGGTGGTTGCGGGAATCGCAGCGCGGCAGTTCCGAGTCCTGTTGCGAATCGGCGTATGCTTCCCAGCTGCGGGACTTCCTGGGGGCTGTTGGCCGCGAGCAAGCGAGACAGGTCGGCGGGCGGCGCGCTGACCATGTTGGTCAGCAGGGACGCCGCCATCCCGCTGGGGGCGGGGGCCGGCTTTGTGCCGGTAATGGGCATGTGTGCTTCCCCTTTCTGTCGTCAGTGATCGCGGCGAACCATGAGCTGAGCCAGTGCGGTCAGCTCCGCTTCGGCCGTCTCGTGGGGTTCGGCCGACCGCAGATGGCGCAGCGCGGTCGCCAACTGGTCCTCGGCCTGGGTCTCGCACCAGTGGCGGCCACCGGCGTGTTCCACCAGAGCGGCGGCCCGGCCGAGATCGCGGTCGGCGAGACTGCCGTGCTGCAGCAGCGCTCCCAACTCGTGGCCGGCGGAGGTGCCGGAGGTCAGGGCATACACCACAGGCAGCGACTTCTTGCGGTTGCGCAGGTCGGAGTGCACCGGCTTGCCGGTGACCTCCGGATCTCCCCAGATGCCGAGCAGGTCGTCGGTGTGCTGGAAAGCCAGCCCCAAGTGCTGGCCGAATCGCCGATAGCGCTCGATCTGTCGGGCGTCACCGCCGGCGAGCAGGCATCCCAGGGCGCAGGAACATCCCATCAGGGCTCCCGTCTTGGCGTGCGCCATCTCCTCGCAGGCGGCCAAGTCCTCCTCGCCGCCGCGTTCGAGTTCCACGTCGCGGCATTGCCCGTGGAGGAGAGTCTTGACGGTGTCGCCGAGGACGCGCAGTGCCGACCGTGCGGTATCAGCGTCAGCCTCGGCCAGCACGTCGTAGGCCAGCACCTGCATCGCATCGCCGGTCAGGATCGCGTGGCCGATCCCGAAAACGTTCCCTGCGGTGGGCCGATGGCGCCGGACGCTGTCGTTGTCGATCACGTCGTCGTGCAGCAGCGACGAGTTGTGGATCAGTTCCACGGCCACCGCCCCGGGCAGGGCGGCCCGGACCGTGCCGGCACGGGTGGCTTGCGCGGTCAGCAGGACCAGCGCGGACCGGATCGCTTTGCCACCTGAGGCCGATGTGTCGGTTTTGCCCTCGGGGTCGTGCCACCCGAGGTGATACCCCCCAATGTGTCGAGTCGACGCCGGCAGCGTCTCAAGTGCCGCACACAGTGCGGGCTCGACCACACGACGACTCTCGGACAACACCTCGTGGGCGGTTCTCGCCCTTAATTGCGCGTCGGTCATGGACACCCTGCGCTCCCCTCAGTCCGCCCTGATCCCGTGATCTCGGTCCACAAGCGTCGGTTCCGCGCTCCGGCATCGTGTGACCCGGAGGAATCCGTCACATCTACCGTCCAATTTGGACTGAGTCGAGGACGCCGAGCGCATCCGGCACGAGGACGGCGACGGAGTAGTAGACACTGACGAGGTAGCAGGCGATAGCCTTCTCGGTGATGCCCATGAACCGGACGTTCAGGCTGGGCTCGTACTCGTCCGGGATCCCCGGCTGGTGTAGCCCGATCACGCCCGCGTCGTCGACGCCGGTGCGCATGCACAGGATCGAGCTGGTCTGCTCCTGGGTGATCGGGATCTTGTTGCAGGGGAAGATGGGGACGTTGCGCCATGTCATGACCGCGCTGCCGTCGATGTCAGTGGTCTGCGGGTAGATACCGCGCCGGTTGCACTCCCGACCGAAGGCGGCGATGGCGCGCGGGTGAGCCAAGAACAGCCGGGACTTGCGTCGGCGGCCGAGCAGCGCGTCCATGTCGTCCGGCGTGGGTGGCCCCGTCCTGGCTTGCACCCGCTGCCGCGGGTCGATGCTGTGCAACAAACCGAACTCGGGATTGTTGATCACCTCGTGCTCTTGCCGCTCGCGCAGGGCCTCGATCGTCAACCGCAGCTGCTGCTCGATCTGGTTCATCGGCTCGCTGTAGAGATCGGAGACCCTGTTGTGCACGCGCAGCACGGTCTGAGCCACGCTGAGCTCGTACTCGCGTGGCGTGGCGTCGTAGTCGACGAAGGTGCCCGGGAGCGTGACCTCGCCCTCGTGCCCGGAGGAGAGCTGGATCAACGCCTCGCCGCGCTTGTTGGTGGCAGGCCGAGCAGTCGCCGCCACGGACCGGACGTGCTCGCGCAGCGAGCCGTGGACCTCCGCGACCCGGTTAATCGCGACCCGAGACAGCTCCAGGACGGTGCACGCGGTGTCCGTCCGGTAGGAAAAGTCCCAGTCGCCGTCGATACCGGCGACCGTCGCGTCCCCGAAGAACTCGCCCTCGGCGAGCACGTCCACCACCAGGTCGTCGCCATACTTGCCGCTACGGAGCTTGCTGACCTTGCCGTGCGCGATGAGCACGACCCGGTCCGCTGCTTGCCCGGCCCCGGCGATCACTTCGCCAGGCCCCAGCTCGCGGGGCCGGAACTGGTCTGCCAACGCGGTCAAGGCTGCCTCGTCGTCGAAACCCCGCAACACTGGCAGCTCAGCCAAATCCCGCGGGATCACGCGGGCGCGGTGTCCTTCCGTCGTGACCCCGATCAACCCGGTACCGACCGGGTAAGCCAACCGGCGGTTCACTCGGTAGGTCCCCGCCGTGACCTCCTCCCACGGCAGCCGCCGCAACAGCCACCGGGGTGTGATCTCTTGCATCTGCGGGGTCGACTTCGTGGTCGTCGCCAGGTTCCGCGCTGCCGCCCTGCTCAGGCTCTGCGGCTCGCTCGCGTCATCGGAGACCGGGTCCGGCTGCAACACACCCGTCATAGCTCGAGTCCTCCCAGAAACTGGCGGGCCCTTTGCACAGTGGCCCGTGCGCGCAGGCCACTGTGCACACGGTTGAAGGGCGCCGCTGGTCTAACTCTCCCGACCGAGTTCGACGTGTTCAAGAGTCGCCAACGCGTCCGGAGTGAGCACAGCGACGGAGTAATACGCACTGACGAGGTACGACATGATCGCTTTCTCGCTGATGTTCATGAATCGGACCGACAGGCCCGGCTGATACTCATCAGGCAGGCCCGTTTGATGCAGCCCGATCACACCTTGCCGCTCCTTACCCGCCCGCATCAGCATGATACTGGTCGTCTGCGTGTCGCTGATCGGGATCTTGTTCGACGGGAAAATCGGCACACCGCGCCACGCCGGGACCTTGTGACCGTTGACATCCACGCTGTCCGGGTAAAGCCCCCGCTTGTTGCACTCCCGACCGAACGCGCCGATGGCCCGAGGGTGGGCCAGGAAGAACGTGGGCTCCTTCCATACCCGCGCGAGCAACTCGTCCAGATCATCAGGCGTGGGAGGACCGGTGCGGGTGTGAAGCCGCTGCTGCAGGTCGGCGTTGTGCAGCAGACCGATCTCCCGATTGTTGATCATTTCGTGCTCTTGGCGTTCGCGCAACGCCTCAATCGTCAGCCGCAGCTGCTGCTCAACCTGGTCCATCGGCTGGTTGTACAGATCCGCTACTCGCGAATGGACACGTAGCACCGTCTGGGCAACGCTGAGCTCGTACTCCCGTGGCTGGACCTCGTAGTCGACGAACGTGCCCGGCAGGTCAGGCTCCCCCTCATGGCCCGACGACAAGCCAATGGCCGCTTCACCGTGTTCATTCTGCTCTTGCCGCGTGACCGCCTGAAACCGCGCAAGCTGTGCCCGCAACGCCTCCGACTGGCCAGAAACCTCATCGAAGGCCTGCTGGTTCAATACCAGGACGGTGCACGAGGTGACGGCCTTGACCGTGTATCGCCACACATCCGTCGGGTCGGCCAACGTCTCATCACCGAAGTGGTCGCCGTCAGCGAGCACATCGAGCACGGTCGACTCGCCATACTTACCTGGGCCGATTCGATTGACCTTGCCGTGCGCGATCAAAAACGACTGCTCGGACGGGTCACCAAACTCCACGAGCACGTCGCCGGCGGCGTACTCGCGCTGCTCATACCGATCCGCCAGCGCGGTGAGCACGTCGGTGTCATCGAAACCGCGCAGCAACGGCAGCTCGGTCAGCTCCTGGGGAATCACGCGGACATCGTCGCCGACGTTGGTGAAGGTCACCCGGCCGTCGCCCACCGTGTAGCTCAGCCTCCGATTGACCCGGTACGTGCCGCCCGAGGCTTCCTCCCAGGGAAGCAACCGCAGCAACCAACGCGACGAGATCTCCTGCATCTGCGGCACGGATTTGGTCGTCGTCGCCAGATTCCGCGCAGCAGCCGTGCCCAAGCTCAACTGCTGCTGCTCACGGACCCCACCGTCCACAGGGGATCCCGCCGATTCCGCAATAGACAAGAACAACACCACCACAAATCAGACAAGCAACAAGAGACAGGTCAACAAGAAGAAGGTCAGTCCACAGCCATGCAGCAGCTGCAAGAACATCAATACGTGGCTTGCATCGGTCCCATTCGTTGGGTTACGCCCCGCTCGTGCGGAAATGCTGAGGATCCGGTAACGTGCCACCACCGTTCAGTCGCTTGCACGGCACTGGGACACAGCACTCAGGGATCACGATCGCAGCTGCTGCCAAACAGGCTGCGCTCGCAAAGGCAGCAGCGCGAAACCCCAAAAGCACCACCCAGGCTTACTGAGCTTGGCGGCTTGACCGTACCCATGTGGATCACGACGAGTCGTGCTCCGATCGAGTGAGGGTCGAAGATCACTCCGATGTCGCAGCCATCGAGCAGGCAAGCCGCGTCCCGTCACGTTCCGCGATCGTCGATTTCATCGACGAGTACCGCCAGGTCTACGGGGTCGAGTCGATCTTGTACCGCGCCCAAAACTCGGTGCCTGCGGTTGACCAGCGGTTTGTTGATCGGTGTCAAGCGGCTCGGGTGCATTCGTTGATCAGTCCGCAGAGGACCTTGCGACGCTCGATCGGGCCGTCGGTCGAAAGCGTCGTTGCGGGGTCGTGGTCTGGCGGGTGTTGGTCGAGGCTTTGATGCGGGCGGTGGGCGTAGAAATGGTGCTGGTACTCGCGGAGCACCGCCAAGGCATGCCCTTCGTTGTAGATCAAGAGCCGGTCGGTGCATTCCTCGCGGACGGTGCGTACGAACCGTTCGGCGAACCGAAACGACGCTGTCCGGTCGCCGGGTCGGCCAGGAGGTTGCGAGCGGCTTGCGTGGTCCAAGCCGGTCGGATGCATGGTGACGCCGAGGATGTGCACGGTACGGGAACGCACCTCAGTGACGAACAGGACATACAGTCGGCGAAGGCTGATGGTGTCAACATGGAAGAAATCGACGGTCAGCAGCCGAATGCTTGAGCGCGGAGGAAGCTGCACCAGCAGGTGTTCGCCTCGCGAGAAGCCGGGCCAAAGCGGGAGTTGCGGAAAATGCGGCGAATCGTGCCCGCGCCCACATGATGCCCCAGGCCGACCAGCTCGCCATGGACGCGCCTGTGGCCCCATGTAAGGTTTTCCCGAACCAGGCGCAGGATCAGGTCACGGACTTCGATAGTGATCGGCGGGCGACCTGATCTCTGCTGACATGTCCATTTCTTAGCAATCAGACGTCGGTGCCAGGCCAGCAACGTGGCGGGGGTGACGATCCGTCCCAGCCGCAGGGTGCGGGGCAGCAGGCGGGCCAGCGCGGACAGGAGGGCACGATCCGGCCAGGACAGGCGAGGACGCCCAGCGGTTTGGCGACGTAAGACCGCCAGTTCGTGCCGCAGGATGACGATCTCGACGTTTTTGGTCGTGGAAGGTCGAGCGAGGAGTCCCAGCCACCCGAACACAGTGACCGACACCAGCTACAGCAGTCAAAACACCATGAAACCCCAGCTCACCGAACGAGTGCCGACTTGTGGCACGGTACAGTCGCGCCCGCATGTACCGACTCAGCGCTCGGGCGGTCTTCGGGCCGAAGCGCACTTGGTGTTCGTTGCTACCTTTGCCGTAGTAGCGCACCCCGAGTCAGTAGCGAGATCGACATCCTCGACCTTGAGATTGCCCACTTCGGACAGACGCGCACCCGTGTTGTAGTACAACCGGATGGGCACCCACAATAGTCTCTGACCGCAGACACACCGGAGCCCCGATACCCTCAGGTACCGGGGCTCCGCTACTGCTGGCTAGCGTCGGTCGAAGCGACCGGTCTTCACGGACTGGATGAACGTCCCGAGCGCGGACGGTGTCAAGATCAAGGGGTTATCGGTCGGGTTCTTGCTGTCACGAACCGCGCGAATGTCCGAAACATTGAGCGCCAGTTCCACGCACTCTTTCGAACCGCTGCGGGAAGACTTGCGCCACTGAAAATTAACCACTGAGCTCCTCCGCTCTCTTCCTGATAATAGCGAGACTTTCTTCTTGATCAGCAGCAACGGTATCGAGTTTTGCGGCTGCCTCCTCAAATGCTTCTAGGTCTTGCGGTTCGTGAAAGAAGGCGCCAGCACCGTGGCGTTCTTCCAAGTAGCACACCGGCGTTGTCGTTGGGAACTCATACAGAATGAAGCTCCCGTCAAGAAGCGTATGCGCGCCGCGGGAAAACGGAACCACCCGCACCGAGATGTTTTCTTCTTGCGCGCGTTCGATCAAGACTTGAAGTTGCTGACGGAGTACCTCTGGACCGCCTACCAGGTGGTGTAGCACTGATTCATCCAGATACGCTCGAAATTGTCTACGCGGCTGCTCGCTCAGGATCGTTTGGCGTCCCATGCGAAGAGCAACTGTGTGCGTCCGGTCCTCACTGGAGACTTCCAGCGCGTCTACGAGCGCCCGAGCGTAGTCGACAGTTTGCAAAAGCCCCGGTACGAGAGCGATAGCAGCTACCGTCATGGTGCTGGCACGCGCCTCCAGCGTCTGGAGAGCTGCTACCTGCGCGGGAATCTCGTACGTCGACGCCGTCCACCAGGTCGGAGAGGTGAGGTTCCGCGACATCGTCAGCAACCGTTCGTGATCGGAGCCCCGCACGCCGTAGATACTCAGCAGCGCCGACACGTCGTCTACTCCGATCGTGCGATCTCCGGTCTCGGTCCGACTCAACCAGGATTCACTCTTGTCAAGCTGCGTCGCGGCGGCCTTGAGGCTGAGACCGGCGTCCTCTCGCAGTCTTCGCAGTTCAGCGCCAAGCCCCAAGGCTCGGGCCGGACCGCTCGGTTTCTTCGCCATCGACTTCCCTTCTTGACTGCTTGTCAAGATTACCTCCCAGCCTTGTCCAGTTGGAGCTTTCTCGTTCTTGCGGGGTCTTGCGGCAACATGTCAATCTTGCGCAAGACTACAGTGCCGACATGAACGAGGACCCTCGGTTGAACTCCACAGACCGCGTGATCCGGGTGCTCTGGATACGGGTGCGTATCTCCTTGCGCGAGCTCGACGAACGAGACCCGTCCACCTGGACGCAGCCAGAAATAGCCCGACTTGACAGACGTGTAGAAGACCTGATCAACGCGCTCCGCAAACGAGCCAAGAAGGACAAACCCGCTGCGGACAGCCAACTGCGTAGCCAGGAGCCGCAACCGTGACGCCCGTCGTCCACTGGGTTCCGGCCGACGGACAGCGCCACGCCAGCACGGATTCGAAACCGGTCGGCTGCTACGCCTACCCAGCCACGTGGGAAGTGAAAACCCTGTGTGGTCTCACCGTGACCGCTGCTGACGGCAAACCCGCCTGGCTGTGGGAGACGTGCCCGACCTGCAATGCACGAGCGAAAGAACGAGCTCGAGGGAAGGGGAAACCTAATGCCTCTGATCACCGCGGACGCCAGCGGGACCCATGAAGGTGTTGCCCTCCCTGATTCGCTCGCTCAACGTGTGCACCCGCACCACATCCGCCCAGGCGAACAGACACCAAAGGACGGGAGAACAACCGAGCAAGCAGGGCTGTCAGTGACAGCAGACACCGCTAGTAACGAAACTCACTGCACTGCAATCGCATTCGTGTTGGGGCAGTGCTCGCCACTCGTGAACATGTCCGTCCCGCGAGTCCTGATTCCCGAAACGACTTGGGGATGACATGGCTACTCCCACAACAAATGAGCAGATTCTCTCCGGGGTTATCTCACGCCGTCTGCACAAGCCAGACCCAGCCCGACGCAAGAC
>JBPYFK010000017.1:0-45982 GCA_051984675.1 Pseudonocardiaceae bacterium
TGCGGTTGCCCTTGAGCAGGAGTCGAGTGTTCTTTGCGACGCCTTGGATCTCCTTGGCGTCTTTGAGCTGGAAGGCGTGGTAGTTCGTGATCGCGATCCGTGCGTGTTCGAGACCGCCCTTGAGATCGGCTGGGATCAGGTCACGCAGGTGGTAGTAGTTCTCCGGCTCCTCGGGCAGCAGCACTCGAAGCCGGTCGCGGATCGTGATCCCCGGTGCGACGATGAGAAACCGGTTGGTGAACCGGGCGTCCCGTGGCGACTGCACCTTGTTCAGCGCCTGCCAGGCGATCAGCATCGCCATCACGACCGTCTTCCCGGTGCCGGTGGCCATCTTCAATGCGACTCGGGGCAGGCCGGAATTGTGCGCCTCGTTCTCCGGCTCGAGCCGTCGACGCCAGTCAGTCGTGCCGTTACGACCAGCGACCTCCGTCAGGAAGATCGCGGTCTCCGCAGCTTCGCGCTGCGCGAACAGCACCCGGTTGTCCCGGCCTGGGTCCGCCCAGTGCTGCAACAATTTCCGGCTGATCGGCGTGACGCCGGAGTATTGCGCGCCCCGGCGCCATGCCGCGACCTCGCGACGCAGATCGTTGATCAGGGTGTTGGCTTCGCGGCGCTCGCCGGTGGCGTCGAAGTCGATCGAGATCTGGCCGCCGCCCTGGCCCTTCTTCGTGCCCGCGATCGGGATGAACGACTCGCTCGGGCGGCGCCCGTTCCGGAGCGTTCCTGTCGGCCCTTGCGGGCCGATCTCGTGGTACTGGTCCGGCTGCTCGTACGGCGAGTTCAGGATCGGGTTCTCGATCGCTTCCGTCATGCGTTCGCCACCTGGTAACTGACCATGGTCAACATGCTATCGGCGTTCCTTGCCCAAGATGCACAGAATTGATCAACCCGTCGACCTGGCGGATTTTGCAGCGGAGCGCGCAGTGCCGGTTACTGTGGTCGGGTCAACGTCTACAGTGTCGGTCAAGCTGCGGTTCACGGCGTTCACCCCTGACTGCTTCTCCGGACCGGGCAGGTCGTCAGCCTCCGGCTCGTGGCCTGCCTGTACCGCTGTCGTCCACCGCCACCAGGGACGGAGGTACAAGGTTACCCACTGCGCCAGCGTCGTTGAAGTAAAGAACCACACCTTGGCTGTGCGCCGAATGTGTGCCGAAATCTGGTTCCGCGTTGCGTGCAGCGATGCGTTTATGCAGGTCATCCGCTATGGTCGAGCGGAGTTCAAGGCGCTCTCCTAAAGCGGGAGTCTCTTCTTCGATGCCAGTGCTTGCTGAAAGTCCCGGCTGAAGCGCTGATGGAGCTTCAGGGCGCGCACAGTGATGGTCAGCCTGGTTGCGTGTCGGGAGCTACTGGCGCGATCAGGTGCGGGCCGTTGTTGCGAGGGCTGTTGACTGCGGTGCTCACGGCGTGAGGCTCCAAATGCGGCTCACGTATCCCCGCCAGCAGCTCACGCACCCCACCCGTATCGGTGAGCGCCGGGTTGAGCCAGTCGCCGTAGAGATCGGTGGGCACGATCAGTGGGGTGCGCTGGTGGATGTGCCCGAGGGCGTCGGTGGCGGCGGTGGTGATGATGGTGACCGACCACAGCCACAGGTCCGGGTCATCCTCGCCTACCTCGGGGTTCGGCCACAGTTCGTAGAGGCCGGCGAACGCCAGGCCGGCGTGGTCCGGTGCGTGCAGGTACCACGGCACCTTGGTCTTGCCGTCACCTTGTTGCCATTCGAAGTACCCGTCGCCGGGGATCAGGCAGCGTCGTTTGCGTGCGGCCGATTTAAATGACGGCTTCTCGGTGACCGTTTCCACCCGGGCGTTGATCAGCCGCGAGCCGATCTTGATGTCTTTGGCCCATGAGGGCACGAGGCCCCAGCGTGCGGTACGAAGCTCACGGGTTGGCTCGCCGTCCTTGTCATCGCGCGGGGCACGTTCCAGGACAGTACGCACGGCCTGGGTGGGGGCGACGTTCCAGGACGGCGGCAGTTCGTCCCCGTGCACGGTGTCCACGTCGAAGTCCGCGATGAGGTCGGTGTCGTGCCGAGAGTTGGCGTAGCGGCCACACATGGCCAACAGTCTGCCTGCCGCCAGGCTCGGTTCCGAGGTCTCTGTGGCCACTTGGTGGCCACAGAGAGTCCAAGAGAGGTCGATGATCAGGGTGTTAGTGCAGGTCACAGCGGTAGAGCGAGGTTGACGGCGGGCTGACTGTAAATCAGCCGGCACTGCCTTCGAAGGTTCGAATCCTTCACCCGCCACATCAGCCATATCGCCCCCGTGACCAGCATGAACAGGTCACGGGGGCGATCTTGTATCTACCCGACCGCACCCGATCGTGTGCGGGCCGAACGCAAGAACCCCTCACCCTAGGACGACCCGGATGAGGGGCAGAGAGAACGTCAAGAGCGACGGCCAGGTTAGCTCTGCCCACGGACAATCCGCGGACACGGTCAGAGCGTCCTGCTGGCGTGAACGGCTTGATGGGCAGGCGCGCCAGCCTTCGTATGTATCCTCACCGCCCCGGTGTCTCCTCACTGACCGGGGGCGACCACGAGAGGGTTGACAGGCCAAGCGTGCCGGATAGTTGAATGGACCCCATCTGTGTACTGCCACGCTGTGTGACCACGCCCAGACCATGCGTAGGTGATCAGCATGACGGGCTTGCCCGAGAACCCGGTTGGCCCTGCGGACTGCTCAGGGAGCTATCTGTGGCAGACAATGTGCGATCAGGCCGGTGCTCCGCTGTCGCTGCTGGACACCCAGGGTCGTTATTGCTACGTCAACCAGGCGTTGTGCGACCTGTTGGGCTATGACCGTGAGGAGCTCCTCGGTACCACCAACCGGGACATCACTCCCGAAGAAGACCCGGCCTTGGACCAGGACACGATCGCCGATGCCTTCGCGGGCCGGCACAACGGGGTGGTGCTGGAAAAGCGCTATCTCCGTGGTGACGGCAGCACGATCTGGGTCTTGCTCACGTCCTCGGTGATTCGGGACGCCACCGGGACGCCGCGTTACTTTCTCGCCCAGTTTCAAGACATCACGGCACGCCGTGAGTCCGAGTTGCTGTGGCGAAACACCTTCGACAATGCCCCCAACGGCATGGTCGTCCTGGACCTGGAAGGCCGCTATACGCGGGTTAATGACGCGTTCTGTCACCTGCTGGGCTACCAGCGTGACGACCTGATCGGTCGGGGCTTCAATGAGCTGACCTACCCCGATGACCAGCAGAAGGGGTCCGCGGCCCTGACCGACCTCGTCGAGGGCCGGCGCGACACGGCAAGTCTGCAGAAGCGCTACCGCCACCGCGACGGCCACCCGCTGTGGGTGCTGATCCGGGTCAACGCGGTGCCCGGGCCCGATGGACGAACCGCGTTTCTGGTCAGCCAGTGTGAGGAGATCGGCAACGGACGCATGGCCGAGGCCGATCTCGCGCATCTGGCCCTGCATGATCCGCTCACCGGGTTGGCCAACCGGGCACTGCTGACGGACCGCATCCAGCACGCGCTCGTCGAGTTGGAGCGTGAGGGCGGCATCCTCGCCGTCCTCATGATCGACCTCGACCACCTCAAGCCGGTCAACGACCGCTTCGGCCATGCCGTCGGTGATGCGCTCTTAACCGCCGCCGCTCATCGACTACTGGTCGCCGTGCGTGCCGGGGACACCGTGGCCCGCCTCGGTGGGGACGAGTTCGTCGTGGCCAGCAACGTCCCCGACGACTTTGAAGCCGGCCGGCTACGCGCGCGCATCATCCAGGAGTTGGACGTCGACATCCAGGCCGGCGGTCATACCCTCCCGCTCCGCGCGAGCGTGGGGCTGGCCACCGCCAAGGACCCCACCAGCGGGGTGCAGATGCTGCTGCATCAGGCCGACCGCGACATGTACCTGCACAAACACCGCCACAGATCCGACCAACCGGGGAGCAGCAGGAACGTGTCCTCAGCCGCGAACGAGCACTGAAAATCAGCCGGCACTGCGCTCGAAGGTTCGAATCCTTCACCGTCACGGGGCGATCTTGTGCCTACCCGGCTTCACCCGGGGGCCGCTCGGCTGTCTCTGCCCACCCGGTGGCCACCTACCCCACGGGTTTAACCAGATCAGGGCCGTCGTTGCGGGGGCTGTTGACGGCGGTGCTGACGGCCCGTGGTTGCAGGTGCGGTTCGGGGATGGCGGCTAGCAGCTCGCGGACGTCACCGGAGTCTGTTGTGGCCGGGTTGAGCCAGTCGCCATAAAGATCGGTGGGCACGATCAGCGGGGTGCGGGGGTGGATGTGCCCGAGGGCGTCGGTGGCGGCGGTGGTGATGATGGTGACCGACCACAGCCACCGGTCGGGGTGGTCGTCGGGTAGTTCGGGGTTGGGCCAGAGTTCGTAGAGCCCGGCGAAGGCGAGGCTCGCGCGGTCGGGGGCGTGCAGGAACCAGGGGACTTTGGTCTTGCCGTCGCCTTGCTGCCACTCGTAGTAGCCGTCACCGGGGATGAGGCAGCGTCGTTTGCGTGCGGCGGCCTTGAACGCGGGCTTGTCGGTGACGGTTTCCATCCGGGCGTTGATGAGCCGGGAGCTGATCTTGACGTCTTTGGCCCAAGAGGGCACGAGGCCCCAGCGCGCGGTCCGTAGCTGGCGGGTGGGCTCGTCGTGCTCGTCACTGTGGACGGCGCGTTCGAGGACGGTGCGGACCGGCTGGGTGGGCGCGACGTTCCAGGACGGTGGTAGTTCGTCGCCGTGGACGGTGTCGACGCCGAAGTCCGCGATCAGGTCGGTGTCGTGGCGGGAGTTGGCATAGCGGCCGCACATGGTGGCCAGTCTGCCTGTGACGTGGTGACCGGGTGACGTCCCGGATACTCATCTGCCACGCCAGCCCGCGAACCCGCTTGCATCACTGGTGGTCGCGATGCTCCCACCGCGCGAACCGGCGACGTGTCCGCTCCGCTGAACCAGCGTTCGTGACCAGCGCCGCAACGAACCGCAATGGCGCGGCGATCACCAAGACCACCAACGCCCACCACCACAAGTGCCCCCACGCCAGCGCTACGGCTATCAGGAAGCCGAGGATGTGCAGGCTCATGATCATCGTGTATATGCGCTTGCGCCGTCGCTGCTCGGCCTCCAGCGACGGCTCGGCATCGGTAATGACCGGAGGATGACGCTTACGCACGAGACACCCATCCCCTTCGCGGCAGGTAATGACGCGTCCAACGGCTCGCCGCACCACGGGGGCCGCCGCTCACTCCGCACGCCATCATCCTCGCCGTTCCAGCCGGACAGAAGGGTCGACCGCAAGAACCGAACCTTCCCCGAGCGCCGGCCGTGTGGTCAGATGTCACGAGCCATGAGCACGTCGTCCACGTACTGGCCATCGAGGAGGTACTCCCCGCGAAGGACCCCTTCGACCGTGAAGCCGCAGGTCTCGTACAAGCGACGAGCCGTCGTGTTGGGCGCCAGGACCCGCAGCGAGAGTTTGCGAGCTCCACGGCGCGCGGCTTCCGAGATCGTCTCCGCAATGAGAAGGCGCCCGACACCGCGACCGCGTGCGGCCGGGTCGACGGCCAGCCCGCTCAACTCCAGGACGTGCTCGTGAGAGGGGAACGGCATGGTTTGGCGCAGCTTCGCATAACCGGCGACCCCCTCGTCGATCTCAGCGACGAGGACATCACCGACGTGCGTTCGTTCGCCGAAGAAGGGCGCCTTCGCCGTTGGCAAGGGTGTGGGTGAGACGGCGGTGGTCCACACCATGCTGTCGATCCGTGCGAGCGCGGCATCGTCTTCGCCTCGGGCGGTCCTGATTCCGATCACGCACCCAGCATCGCTCCCCCGCAACCACCGCGAGCGGCGCCCCGTCCTCCGCCCAGATCTTGCTCCCGCTGCGGCGGCAAGGCACAAGCATGGATCTCCAGCCGGAATTGTTGATGAGATATCCGCGTAAAGGGTCGTGATGAAAAAGACGACTATGATCAGATGAAGAAGGCGTTACGCGTCCAGTTGCGGCACCGGTAACGGGAATCGCGGCCACGTGTCCGCAGCCGTCGACACCGTTTCGTAAACGAGTCCCATGGCCGTTAACTGTTCCTCGACGAGGTCGAGGAATGCGTCGACTTCGCGCGGGGCGTAGCCGTCCTCTCCGGCCGGCAGTTCGGTGAACCTGACTTCGCGCACCTCCGCTGCAGCCAGTGCGGCGTTGCCGCTCAGCGTGGCTTCGACGAGGTCGAGGAATGCGTCGACCTCGTCCGGTTCGTAACCCTTCTCGCCCGCGTGCGGGCTACCGAACGCGACGTTCTGCACGTCAGCCGCGGTGAGCGTCACCCCCGTCCCGGCTGGTAGCGGGGGCTGGCAACCGGCTGACATTCTGGGCCAGACCGCCGGTCTCGCGCGCCCGGAACGGGACAGCTGCCTCAGGCTGGCCGCCACCTGGACCATGAAGGCGTCGACGCTGGCCTCGTGATAGCCACGATCCCCCGGCTGCTGCGGGGGGAACTGCATGGTCAGCACGTCCTGCGACGTGAGCGTGTCCGCGCCGCGCAGCGTCGCCGACACGCGAGCCAGGAACGCATCCACCTGATTCGCGTCGTAGGCGGGCTGGCCAGCCAACGGGCTTTGCAGCCCCGCGGGATTCGGTACGGCTGCTACTTCTGCTACGTCCGGTACTTCTGCAACTTCCGGTACTCCTGCAACTTCCGGGACGCGAGGTGCGGGCGGTTCCGAAACCGCCTGCTGTGCTTGACGTTGCGCCACATGCTGCACGACCTGGCGGGCCAACCGTTCGACGACCTGCCGATGGCGTGAATCCTTTGCCGCGGCGCGCTTCCGCAATGTAACCACGATGCGTTCGCGGAACGTGTCCACGGCACGTGTTTCGTAACCGCGCCCGCGCTTGCGGACCTGCTTGAATCTGATTGTGGCCGCTTCGTCCGCCGTGAGCGTGGCGTTGCCGCGCAAAGCCTCTTCGACGCGGTCGAGGAAGTCATCGACCTCGCCCTCGTCGTAGCCAGATTTGCCGCGTGGCGCGGTAGGAAACGTCACCTCGCGCACGTCGTCCGGCGTGAGCGTCACCGTGCCTCCCGGGAGCGTCGTACGGTCCGCGAGCACGTTCGGCGTGTGCTCGCTCTTCCGCCGGGCCCCCGACCGCCCGTTCTTCGCCAGTCGGGAATTACCTTGCCCAATCGGGTGCGGGAGATCAAGGGGGAGTCCGGGGAAGCGCACCGAACGCGACGGTGCGTGATGAATGATGCGCGGAATGACACTGCGGTAACAGGGTTGATCGTCCGATGCGATAGACGGACCGAGTCCATGGTGGCCCACGTGGTGAGAACCGCATGGAACATCACGGATTTTCCGTGCTTTGGCGCCACACGGAGGAAACTGTCCCCGAGTCACAGGATTCACCGATGAGCAGCCACGACGATCAGGCCCTCACGTATCTCTACACGAGGTTCAGCATGGCCCGGAGAATGATGGCTGACCCGGCGCGCAGCCGGGAATACCGCCGTGACTGGGCGATGCGTGCCGAGGAGTTGCGCCAGTGCCTTCGCCAGATGGAAGTGTGGCGAGCGGAGAAAGT
The DNA here is from genome assembly GCA_051984675.1 of Pseudonocardiaceae bacterium. Classification (GTDB taxonomy): domain Bacteria; phylum Actinomycetota; class Actinomycetes; order Mycobacteriales; family Pseudonocardiaceae; genus JBPYFK01. The sequence goes on from JBPYFK010000017.1 coordinate 7,539, forward strand.
GGGCGCCTGGTTCGAAAGTGAGGATGTGACCGACACGGAGATCTTGCCGCCCAGAGATTCCTAGGATGCGAAGGGCTCGATTTCCCCGCACTTGCCCCCGCGATCGGCGACATCGCGGGGGCGCGGTGCGGTCGGGCGCGGAACGCGATGTCCGGCGACTCAGACCAGCGGTCGACCGGTGCGGATGCGCCTACGTACGTCCCACAGCAGGACGTTGTAGGGCAACGCGCGCAGCACGCGAGGGAGCCGGCGGTTGACTGCTGCGATGACGGCCATCAGCGACTGGAAACGGCGCTGCCGGCGATCGTTCCACGGCAGCCGCATCTCGTCCCGGAACACCTGGGGCAGGAATCCGGTGGTGACGAACCGGTTGAACGGTCCGAGCAGCCGCAACGGTCTCGGCAGGAACCCCAGCATCACCATGTCATACAGGTACTCGCGCACGGTGTCATCGATGGAGACCCGCGCCAGTGACTCTTGCCAGTACCGCTCGAACGCGGCCCGGTCGGCGGGCCACTTCTCCTGCGGCACTTGCAGCGTGGTGCCGAACCGGGCGCCTTCGGCGTAGAGGTGTTCGGCCGTGACCGGGTCCATCGGCCCGTACAGGAACCGGTAGACGTCCTCGAATCCCCGGTAGAGGCACGCCGCGACCCACAGCTGGAGGTCCGGGTCAAAGGCGTTGTAGGAGACGGGGCTGGACGGGCCGGAGCGCACGCGGGCGTGTGACCGGTTCACCGCGCGCCGGTAGGCCATCCGGTCGGCCGGTGTGCCGAACGCGGCGACGGCCAGGTAGCTGAGCGTCGTGCGGGTGCGCTTGATCGGGTGACGGTAGAGCTGGCCGCTCTCGACCGTGCTCTCGACCACGCCGTATCCGACGGCCGGCCGCCCGAGCTGCATGATCACGTTGGCGGCGCCCGCGAGCAGGGCGATCCCGCTGACGGCGTCCTCCAGGCGTGGTGCCGCCTGCCCGGCCGTCCTCGCTGTCACTGTCCTGTCCCCTGCCGCCATGTTTCACCGTCTTTCCGGTTGCCGCGCCGACCATATCTGCACACAGCTGCTCTCAGATATAAGACGCTCCGCCGGCCAGGGTGTCAAGATGGAGTCCATGCCCACGTCAGCACCGCGCGTGTATGCCGGAGTGGACGGCGACCAGCGGGTCGCCGAACGCCGAGCCCGGCTGATGGAAGCCGGGCTGGACCTGCTCGGCGCGGAGGACGGCCCCGCGACGGTGACCGTGCGCGGGGTGTGCAAGCACGCCGGACTGGTGGCGCGCTACTTCTACGAGAGCTTCGCGGACCGGGACGCGTTGATCACCACCGTCTACGACGCCGTGATCGACGACATCGCGACGTCGACGCTGGCGGCGGTCACGGCCGCAGCGCCGGACGAGCGTGCGAAGGTCCGCGCGGGGATCGCCAACATCGTCCGCACCATCGCCGCCGACCCGCGTCGGGGCCGGCTGCTGTTCTCCCCCGGGCTGGCCAGCACGCTGCTGGCCCATCGCCGGATGGAGTCGACCCGGCTGTTCGCCAGCCTGCTCGGCGAGCAGGTCCGCGACTTCTACCAGATCGCGGACAGTCAGGACCTGGACGTCACCGCGCACTTTCTGACCGGTGGCCTGGCCCAGGCCCTCATCGCCTGGCTGAACGGTTCGATCACGGCGTCCGAGCGGCGGCTGGTCGAGCACTGCACCGAGTTGTTCGTCGGCGTCGCCCGGCACCCCGGGATCGCCGACTGATCATTCGGCCATCGCGCGGTGGACATTCGACCATTCCTGGTACGCCTGGCGCTGCGAGCTGGCGAGGTCGGAGACCCGCTGCGCGCTCCCGGGCTGCCCGGCCAGCACCGCTGCCATCCCGGCCAGGGCTTCGGCACATTCTTCACCGGCCCGCGTGAGGGCGGTGACGAGTTCCTTCGGCAACTCCGGGACGGCCTCGCCGTCCGTGGCTCGGCTGGCCTCGCCGGCGGCCGGGAGCTGGGAGGCGGACACCTCGTCCCATGCCGCGCTGAGCTGGCCACACGCGTCCAAGAGGTTGCGCCACACGGTGACCTGCTCGGTGTCCGGTTGCGGGGTGAGGTCGCTCATGACCGCCCTCCTGCTCGGCTGGACCTTCCCCGTAGGGATAGCCAGGCAGGCCAGCTGGCACACCCCGGGCGCCATCAGTTCCCGGAGACCAGCTCGTCGGCCTGCGTCAGACCGGCGGCGAGCTGGTCGAGCCGGTCGGCGTCCAGCCCGTCACGGAGCTGCGGACCGGCCGCCTTGACCAGCACCATCAGCCGTTTCGCCAGTCCGCGTGCCTGGGTGAGCCGGACCTGCTCGGCGGCGAGCATCTGGCGGGAGTCGGTGATCAGCTTGCGGTAGCGGTGGTTGAGTTCGGCGTGCTCGTCCACGACGTCGAGCGCGTTCACCAGGCGGCGCAGGTCAGCCGTCGGGACCTGGACCCGATACGGGTCTTCCACGCTTCCCACCATGCGCTGAGAGTACTTCCGCTGGTTGGCGGCTAGCCTGGGCTGGTGGCCATCGACCGAGTGAAGCGTGCCCGGCGGCGCCGGGAGCGGCGGCGCGCCGCCGGTAGTGCTGCCGAGGCCGACTCCGCCCGGCAGCGGATGGCCTCGGCGTCCCTGGAAGTGGAGGGGCTGTTCAACCCGGGCAGCCGGCACCAGATGGACCGGTCGGAATGGGTCGCGGTCGCCCGCGAGGACGACCGGGAAGCCGGCGCCGGTCCGCTGGACCTGGATTCCGGCATCGTCCACTTGGACCGCGCCGACCCGTTCTAGGCTGGTCCGGTTCTCAGCTGGTCCGGTTCGCGTCGCTGCTTGCGGCCCATCCGCTCCAGCGCCGCACGGCGATCACGATCAGCGGACCCTCCGGCGGGCGCTCGCGGTACTGCGGGTACTTCGCCCGCAACGCCGCGAGCAGGTCGGCCCGGTCGTCGACCTCGACGACCGCTGCCTCGCCGTCCGCCCTGACCCACCACAGCCGCGACCAGTCGTCGTCGTAGTGATCGACCAGCACGGCGACGCGGGGATTGCCGGCGATGTTGCGCAGCCGCCGCAGTGCGCGCGTGCTCTTGGGTTTGTGGTCGATCGCGGTTACGATCTCTTCGCCCAGTACCGCGAACGTGATCGGTACCAGATGGGGGCGGGCAGTCACGTCAGCGGTCGCGAGCCTGGCGACCCTGGCGCTTTCGACGTAGCCGCGTGCCGTCCGTTGGCTGATGCGCATGTCCCCAGCTTCTCCGTATGTTCGGTGGGGTGCCGAGAAGTTCAGCCGACAATGAGGTCGGGCGTGGGGATACCCCAGCCGGAAACGTCGTCTCCGGGGAGCGCAGTTACCGCGAGAACCAGTACTGGCAGCGCTACCAGACGTTCTTCCCTGGCGGTCTGAGGGTCACCCCGGACAATGCTCCCACCGAGCGGTGGTGGTTCTGGCGGGGCCTCCCGGTGCACCTGGACCGTGTCGATGACCCGCTCGCGCCCGCCAAGCTGATCATGCTGCACGGTGCGGGCAGCTACGGCCGGATGCTCGCGCCTTACACCCGGCTGCCGTCGGTGCAGGGGTTGGAGATCATCGCGCCCGACCTGCCCGGCTACGGGCTCACCGGCCCCTCGCTGCGAGCGGTGAACTACCGGATGTGGGTCGACTGCGTCGCCGACCTGGTCGCGGCCGAACGCCGCGCCGACGATCGCCCGGTCGTGTTGCTCGGCGTGAGCATCGGGGGACGGCTGGCTTACGACGTCGCGGCCCGCCGGGACGTCTCCGGGGTGCCGGGCGTGATCGCGACCTGCCTGCTCGATCCGCGCCGCCCCGACGTCCGTACCCGTATCGCCAGCCACTGGGCAATAGGCCGGGTGGCGGGCCTGTTGCCACCGGTGCCCTTTCCGCTGGGGGCGTTCCGTATACCGATCCGGTGGGTGGCGAACATGGCCGCGGTGTCCAACCAGACCCAGCTGAGCAACCTCGTGGCCGCTGATCCGCTCGGCGGCGGCAACTCGGTCTCGCTGCGTTTCCTGCGCAGCTACGTGCACAGCGCCCCGATCGCCGAGCCGGAGAAGTTCGACGGCGCGCCGCTGCTGCTGGCCCACCCGGAGGCGGACCTGTGGACGCCGAAGCACCTCTCGCTGGCCTTCTTCGACCGGCTGCGCGGGCCGAAGCGGTTCGCGGTGCTCGGGGGAGCGGGGCACCTGCCGGTGGAAGAAACGGGGCTGGCTGATCTTGACAGTGCGGTCCGTGATTTCCTGGACGAGCTCGGCGTGCGATGACCTGACCGGAGTTAGCCCAATCAGCGGTTTTCGATCACAGTGCGTGTGGGACTGATACGTACTGTGCGTGTTTAGAAAGGTTGCTGCGGTGATATTCACATTGCGGCCGCAAAGAACTCGTTGAGCCGGCGACCAGCCGCCCGGATAGTAGTCATGCCGGAAATTCGCGCAGGTCAACACCTGCGCCTGGGTGGGCCGGAACCGGATACCCAATCTGGACGAAAGGGAGTTTTGCGGCACTGGAGGGCCTGCGTCGCCCCCAGCGTCACCCTGGCCAAGGGGCGCTGTCGTGCGTCACGATCGGCGCAGCATCGCGGCGGGCGGGCCGCGTGGCCGGGCGAGGAGGAGAGTGGATGAACGAGCGCCATCGCTCTCTGGACCCCGAAGCGCCTCCCGATTCCCCTCGCCCGCCGGTGCGTGCCGAAGTCGATCCGGCACGCCGCCGGGTGTTCACGCGCTTCTCCCTGGTGGTCCTCGTCGCCGGGATCGTGGTGTCGTTCGCGATCGCCAGCCGGCTGGACTCCCACTACGACCCGCAGCTGCTGCTCATCGGCCCGCTGCTGGCCATCGGCTTCCTGCTCGCGGAGCAGCTCACCATCGACGTGGACGTCAAACGGGTGGGGTGGACGATCTCGTTCACCGAGATTCCGCTGATCCTCGGCCTGCTCACCGCGCCCTTCCAGGTCGTGCTCGCGGCGAACCTGCTCGCCGGGCTCGGCGCGCAGGTCGGCCGGCGCGCGGCGACCCACGTCGTCTACAACGCCGGGGTCATGTGCCTGGAGATCGCGGTGCCGTTCGCGGTCGCCGACGCCGTCAACCGGGCGCTGGCGTCGATGGCGCCGCAATGGTTCGGCGCGGCTCTGGGCACCGTGACGTCGTCGCTGGTCAGTTGCGGTTTCGCGCTGGCCGCCCTACACGTGCTCGGTGGCGAGATGCGGGTGTCGGCCGCGGGCCGCCTGGGGGTGCGGACGCTGGCTGTCGGCCTGTTGAACACCTCGGTCGGCCTGATCGCCTACGAGGTCGCGATCACCACGCCGTGGGGCTGGGCGTTGGTGGCTCTGGTCTCCGCCGCCGTCATCGGCCTCTACAAGGCGTACTCGGGGCTGCTGCGCGAGCAGCGCGACCTGGAAGCACTCAGCGACGTCAGCCTCAGTGTCGCCCGCTCCGGGCAGGCGGCGGCGCGCGGGCCGTCCTCCAGCGCGGACACCGGCGACGACGGCACCGACGCGGAGGAGTGGGCGCCGGTGGCCGAGCGGATTCGCGAGCAGCTCAACGCGCGGCGGGTCGTGCTCCGGTTGCGCCTCGACCCGCGCAACGAGGTCAGCCCGCTGGTCGCTGGTGAGCCGCTGCCGGAATCGGTCATGCAGGCGGGCGCGGCGGCGCTGCGCGACGATCCGCTGCTGCAACTGCCCGGCAGCCAGGTCCGCTCGTTCCGAGCGCTGGACGGCCCGGAGGAGGTGCGCCGCGCGCTGCGCCAGCGCGGCGCCTACGAGGCGCTGGTCGTGCCGCTGCGCGGCGCGAACCAGCTGCTCGGGGCCGTGGAGGCGCACGACCGGGTCAGCCGCTGGCGCGGCTTCGGCCGTGCCGACATCCGGCTGCTGCGCACGCTCGCCAGCCATCTCGCCACGGCGATGGACAACCGGCGGCTGCTGGCGCGACTGCGCCACGACGCCTACCACGATCCGCTGACCGGGCTGCTCAACCGCACCGGCTTCCGCGAGGTGACCGCCGAGATGCTGCGCGACTCGCCGTCGGTCGTGGTGCTGCGGATCGACATGGACCTGCTGAGCACGGTCAGCGAGGCGCTCGGCTACGCCTGGAGCGACCGGATGGTGGTGGCCGCCGGCCGTCGGATGTCCGAGATGCTCGGCGCCGACATCCCGCTCGCCCGGCTGGAGGCCGGGTCGTTCGCGGCGCTGCTGTTCGACCATTCCGAGGAGCGGGCGCATGAGGTCGGCGAGCGGCTGCGAGCGGTGGTCGGCGAGCCGTATCCGGTGGACCGGCTGGTGGTCGAGGCGAACGCGGTCGTCGGGTACGTCGCCTCCGCGCCCGGGGACGAGCACTACGAGACCGACGTGGACCTGCTGTTGCAGCGGGCCGATGTCGCGGTCCGCGCCGCGCGGGGCGCCGATGACGGGGTCCGCGCCTACGCCCCGAGCATGGGGCAGATCTTCCTGCGCCGGTTCCAACTCGTGACGCAGTTCCGGCAGGCCCTGGACTCCGGCCAGGTCGAGGTGCACTACCAGCCCAAGGTCGCGTTGCCCGGTCGCCAGGTGATCGGTGCGGAAGCGCTGGTGCGCTGGTGCCACCCCGAGTACGGCCGGCTGGACCCGGACGAGTTCGTACCCGCCGTCGAGGCCACCGGCCTGGTCGACGCGCTGACGTCGTTCGTGCTGGAGCGGGCGCTGGGCCGGGTGCGGGACTGGCTCGACCGCGGCCTGCGCATGTCGGCGGCGGTGAACCTCTCGGTGCGCAACCTCGCCGACGAAGCGTTCCCCGAGCGGGTGGCGGAGGCGCTGGAGCGGCACGACGTGCCGGCGCAGCTGCTGACCTTCGAGCTGACCGAGTCGAGTGTGATGGCCGACCCGGACCGGTCCATGCCCGTGCTGCGGCGGCTGCACGCCCTCGGCGTGGTGCTCGCGGTCGACGATTTCGGCACCGGCTACTCGTCGCTGGCCTACCTGCGTCACCTGCCGGTGGACGAAGTGAAGATCGACAAGAGCTTCGTGCTCGGCATGGGCAGTGATCTTGGTGACATGGCCGTGGTGCGGGCCATCGTCGAGTTGGGCCATTCGCTCGGGTTGGCCGTGGTCGCCGAGGGCGTCGAAGACGACGCCGCCCGGGACCAGCTGGTCGGCATGGGCTGCGACATCGCACAGGGCTACCTGATCTCGCGCCCGCTGTCCGAGGACCGGTTCGAAGCGTGGTTGCAGGCCCGTACGGTCCGCGGGCGCGGTGCCCGGGACGAAACCGTCCTGACCCTCGACTGACCGCCGGTGACCTCATGATCGACGAGGTGAGCAGCATGATCGACGAGGTGAGCAGCGGTTTCGTTATGGGATTCCGGTGCGAGGGACCCCGGTTTTCCCGCCTGGTGCGGTGGTGTGTACAGTTCTAATCGCTCCGCGCGGGCACGCCCCAATAGCTCAGTCGGCAGAGCGTCTCCATGGTAAGGAGAAGGTCTACGGTTCGATTCCGTATTGGGGCTCGATCAGCGGCTGCGGTGCTCGTTACGATGGGTACCGCAGCTGTTTTGCGTGGGACATGTTGTGTCCCACGTGGCGGTGTAGCTCAGTCGGTAGAGCAAGCGGCTCATAATCGCTGTGTCGTCGGTTCGAGTCCGGCCACCGCTACTTGAGCTGATGAGCCCGGACGGGTTTCCGAGCACGAGAGAAAGGCATCGCCGTGGCTAAAGCCGCCACCGACGTTCGCCCCAAGGTCACCTTGGCGTGCGAAGAGTGCAAGGAACGCAACTACATCACGAACAAGAACCGGCGGAACACTCCCGACCGGTTGGCGATCAAGAAGTACTGCCCGCGCTGCAACGCGCACCGGGTGCACAAGGAAACCCGCTGAGCGCTTAGCGGCAGGACAAGCTTGAATCGTGGACCCGATCCGGCCGACGCCGGATCGGGTCCACGCGCGTTCGTACCCAGGTCACCCACCTGGGCTGGCCGCCAGCCGGTAATCTGCGGGGCGTGCCGCTCGATCAGTCATTCATCGGACGCCAGTACCCGCCGACGCCGACCTACGAGGTCGGCCGCGAGAAGATCCGCGAGTTCGCCGACGCGATCAAGGACGACTCGCCGCTGTACCGGGACGCCGAGGCGGCGAAGGCCGCCGGCTACCCCGACGTGATCGCCCCGCCCACGTTCGCGACCATCCTGTCCCTGCGCGCGCAGACTCAGATCGTCGACGATCCGCAACTGGGCCTGGACTACAGCCGCGTGGTGCACGGGCAGCAGGAATTCACCCAGCACCGCCCGATCCGCGCCGGTGACCAGCTCGTCACGGTCGCGCACGTGGACAACATCACCACCCGCGCCGGCAACGACTTCCTTACCGTGCGCGTGGAAATCAGCACAGTCGACGGCGAGCCGGTGTGCACCGCGTCCTCCCAGCTGGTCGCCCGGGGGGCCGATGACGAAGGGGAGCAGGCATGACGCAGACGCCGAACCGCCCGACGCCGCACCTGTCGGAAATCGCCAAAGGCGACGAGCTGCCGCCGCTGACCGTGCAGCTGAACCGCGCGGACCTGGTGCGCTACGCGGGCGCCTCCGGCGACTTCAACCCGATCCACTGGAACGAGCGGTTCGCCTCGAACGTGGGACTGCCGGACGTGATCGCGCACGGCATGCTCACGATGGCACTGGCGGGACAGCTGGTCAGCGCCTGGACCGCCGATCCTGGCGCGATCGTGCACTACGGGGTGCGGTTCACCCGTCCGGTAGTCGTGCCGGACGACGGCGTGGGCGCCACCGTGGAGGTTTCCGGGAAGGTCGCGGCGAAGAACGACGACGGGACCGTGAAGGTCACGATCACCGCGCGCAGCGCCGGTCAGGGAGTTCTCGGCGGGGCGAACGCCACCGTCCGGCTCCCGCTGGACTGACCGTCGTCCATCCACTGTAGACGATCAAGCGAAAGGGCCGCTATCCGCCCGAAAACGGCAGGATAGCGGCCTTCGTCGATGCGCCCTCGCTACTTCGCTTCGCGCAGCAGGTCGCCCATCCGGCGCACGCCCTCGGCAAGGTCGTCGTCGCCGAGCGCGTACGACAACCGGAAGTAGCCCGGCGTCCCGAACGCCTCGCCGGGGACCACGGCCACCTCGGCGTGCTCCAGCACCAGCTCCGCCAGCTCGACGCTGCTGCTCGGCCGCACGCCCCGGATCTCCTTGCCCAGCAGCTCCTTGACCGACGGGTACGCGTAGAAGGCACCCTGCGGCTCCGGGCAGCTCACCCCGGGGATGGCGGAGAGCATCTCGACGATCGTGCGGCGCCGCCGGTCGAAGGCGGCCCGCATCTCGGCGACCGCGTCCAGCGACCCGCTGACCGCCGCCAGCGCGGCCCGCTGGGAGACGTTGGCGACGTTGGACGACAGGTGCGACTGCATGTTGGTCGCGGCCTTGATGACGTCGGTCGGCCCGATCATCCAGCCGACCCGCCAGCCGGTCATGGCGTAGGTCTTGGCCACGCCGTTGAGCACCACGCAGGTGTCCGCGAGTTCCGGCACCACCACCGGCATCGACACGTGCTTGGCGTCGCCGTAGACCAGGTGCTCGTAGATCTCGTCGGTGATCACCCACAGGCCGTGCTCGGCGGCCCAGCGCCCGATCGCCTCGACCTGCTCCGGCGGGTAGATCGCGCCGGTGGGGTTCGACGGGGAGTTGAACAGCAGGACCTTGGTGCGCTCGGTGCGCGCGGCCTCCAGCTGCTCCACCGAAGCCCGGTAACCGGTCGATTCGTCAGTGGGCACCACCACCGGCACTCCACCGGCCAGCGTGATCGCCTCCGGGTAGGTGGTCCAGTACGGCGCGGGCATCAGCACCTCGTCGCCCGGGTCGAGCAGGGTGGCGAACGCCTGGTACACCGCCTGCTTGCCGCCGTTGGTCACCAGCACCTGGTTCGCCTCGACCGAGTAGCCCGAGTCCCGGGCGGTCTTGGCGGCCACGGCCTCGCGCAGCTCGGGCAGCCCGGCGGCCGGGCTGTACCGGTGGTTGCGCGGATCAGCGCAGGCCTCCGCGGCGGCCTCCACGATCGGCTGCGGGGTGGGGAAGTCGGGTTCGCCTGCCCCGAAACCGATGACCGGCCGTCCAGCGGCCTTGAGTGCCTTGGCTTTCGCGTCCACCGCCAGGGTGGCGGACTCGCTGATCCCGCCGACCCGGGCGGAGATGCGTGGCTTGCCGGTTGCGGTCTGTGTTTCAGGTGCGGCCATGGCCCTCATCCTGTCAGACACGCCGGGCGCTCGGGGAGGCTCCCCGCACCGAACAACCTGCGTATCCTGGGGATGACAGGCTCGGGCACAGGCTGCCGGTTCGGGCGCCTTCCCGCCACGCCGGGGTGTGGTTGGAGGGCGTCGAGGAAGGTGCCGTACACTCTTGATCCTGGGATGCCCGCACACCCGAAACCCCGCTTGTCGTTGGTCCGCTCTCCATGAGACCGGCGGGGAGGACGTTGGGCGTCCTGGACGCGGTTGGCGCGCTCAGCGTGCGGGCCGGAGGGGTGTAGCTCAACTGGCAGAGCAGCGGTCTCCAAAACCGCAGGTTGCAGGTTCGAGTCCTGTCACCCCTGCGTCGATGTGAACGGTGAGCGGAGGATTGGCGTGAGCGAGGACCGCGAGCAGGAGCGCCAGGGGGCGGGGAAGGCTTCCCGGCCCTCCACCGCAGCCGCGCGTCGTGAGCGTCGCGCCTCCGCCCGTTCGACCGCCCGGAAGGGGCGGGATGGTGGCGTCGCCGAGTCGGACCTGGCGGGTTCGACCGGTACAACCGAGGCAAAGGGTCGACCGACTCCGTCGCGGGATGGCAGGCAGCGTCGGGTATCGCCGATCAGGAAGATCGGGCGTTTCCTGCGTGAGGTGGTCGCCGAGCTGCGCAAGGTCATCTGGCCGACGCGCCGGCTGCTGGTGACCTACACGCTGGTCGTGTTGGTCTTCGTGAGCGTCATGGTGGCGTTCGTGGCGGGGCTTGATCTGCTCTTCGCCAAGGGCGTGAACTGGGTGTTCGGCTGAGCGTTTCCGGCCCACCCCGGTGGGACGGCGGCTGCGTCGATCGGCCCGGCACGCACGCACGAGAGGAAGCGAGACCGACAGTGACCACCCACCATGGGACCTCCCACGAGGGACAGGAGTCGACGGACCTGTCCGACGAGCAGGTGGACTTGGCACCGGAGGAGGCCGACGCCTCCGCCGAGCAGTCGCTCGCTGGCCTGAGTGAGGCGGCTGAATCCGAAGCGGCGGAAGAAGTCGGCGAGTCCCCGGAATCCGAGACGCCGGAATCCGAGACGCCCGAAGCCGCTGCGGAGCCCGCCGGCGAGGAACCCGCTGCCGAGGAAGAAGAACCCGACCCGGTCGAGGAGCTACGGCAGGCGCTGCGCCGCGCGCCGGGCGAGTGGTACGTGGTGCACTCGTACGCCGGGTACGAGAACAAGGTCAAGAGCAACCTGGAGACCCGCGCTCAGACCCTCGACGTGGAGGACTACATCTTCCAGGTCGAGGTGCCCACCGAGGAAGTCGCCGAGATCAAGAACGGCCAGCGCAAGCTGGTGCAGCGCAAGGTGCTGCCGGGTTACGTGCTGGTGCGCATGGACCTCAACGACGCGTCGTGGTCCGCTGTCCGCAACACCCCGGGGGTGACCGGGTTCGTCGGTGCGACGTCGAAGCCGTCGCCGCTGACCATCAACGAAGTGCTGCGGTTCCTCGCGCCGCAGGCGGAGAAGCAGGCCAAGCCGGCCGCCGGCGGGAAGGCCGCCACCCCGGCCCAGGCCAAGCCGGCGGTGGAGGTCGACTTCGAGGTCGGCGAGTCGGTTACCGTGATGGACGGTCCGTTCGCGACCCTGCCGGCGACGATCAGCGAGGTCAACGCGGACAACCAGAAGCTCAAGGTGCTGGTGTCGATCTTCGGACGGGAGACACCGGTCGAGCTGTCGTTCAACCAGGTTTCCAAGATCTGATCTCCGCTCCGCGCCTGCGGTAGGTGGTGATCTGGCCGGCTCGGGTGTCCGGTTTCTGGTGCCCGCAGGTCCGGCGGTCACGGGAAGGCGGCAGGTGCCGACCCGTGAAACGGCAGTGGCGCAGCCGGTGCTGCGCCGAAAACTGGATCAATCAGGAAGCACGAGATGCCGCCCAAGAAGAAGAAGCTCGCAGCGATCATCAAGCTGCAAATTTCGGCTGGCCAGGCCAACCCGGCCCCTCCGGTGGGTCCGGCGCTGGGTCAGCACGGCGTGAACATCATGGAGTTCTGCAAGGCGTACAACGCCGCGACCGAGAACCAGCGTGGGAACGTGGTGCCGGTCGAGATCTCCGTGTTCGAGGACCGCTCCTTTGACTTCAAGCTGAAGACCCCGCCGGCGGCGAAGCTGCTGCTGAAGGCAGCCGGCGTGCAGAAGGGCAGCGGCGAGCCGCACAAGACCAAGGTCGGCAAGGTGACCATGGACCAGGTGCGGGAGATCGCGCAGACCAAGATGACCGACCTCAACGCGAACGACCTGGACCAGGCCGCCAAGATCATCGCCGGCACCGCCCGGTCGATGGGCCTGAACGTCGAGGGCTGACCGAGGTCGCCGACACGACCCGACATCACGGTGGGAGGGCTGAGCGCAGCCCGTCACCACAACTGATCCCTGTGGATGAGGACAGACATGGCAAAGCGCAGCAAGGCTTACCGGGAGGCTGCCCAGCTTGTGGACCGTGCGCGTGTGTACACGCCGCGCGAGGCCGTTGAGCTGGCGAAGCAGACCTCCAAGGTGAAGATGGATGCCACCGTCGAGGTGGCGATGCGGCTGGGCGTCGACCCCCGCAAGGCAGACCAGATGGTCCGCGGCACCGTGAACCTGCCGCACGGCACTGGTAAGACTGCCCGCGTCGTGGTGTTCGCCACCGGTGACAAGGCCGCCGAGGCCGAGGCCGCCGGTGCGGACGTCGTGGGTTCTGAGGACCTGATCGAGCGAATTCAGGGCGGCTGGCTCGAGTTCGACGCGGCAATCGCCACCCCGGACCAGATGGCCAAGGTCGGCAAGATCGCGCGGGTGCTCGGCCCGCGCGGCCTGATGCCGAACCCCAAGACGGGCACCGTCACGCCGAACGTCACCAAGGCCGTCGCGGACATCAAGGGCGGCAAGATCACGTTCCGCGTGGACAAGCAGGCCAACCTGCACCTGCTGATCGGCAAGGCGTCGTTCGACACCGACAAGCTGCTGGAGAACTACTCCGTCGCGCTGGACGAGGTGCTGCGGGCGAAGCCGTCGACGTCGAAGGGCCGCTACCTGAAGAAGGTGACCTTCACGACGACCATGGGTCCCGGTATCCCGGTGGACCCGACCCGTACTCGCAACCTGCTGGAGGAGGAGGCGTAAGGCACGCCTTCGAACTCCTGAGAAGGGCTGGGACCCGAGCAGGGTCCCAGCCCTTCTCCGTGGCTACCGGCAGTCGGCCGGCTCGTTGCGATGACCGGAGATGATCCACCCGCCGTTGGGGGTTCGCGTCAACCCGAAAGCCCCCAGCCGGGGACCGCCATCGACGGTCATGCGGCAGGAGTAGATCGCCGCCCTCTGCTCGACGATCTCGACGGCGCCTTGACCGTAGTCCAGGTTGTTCTTGTACTTCGTGGGGTCGGTGACCTGCTGGTGCAGTCGCTGTGCGGCCGCGAGGCACGTGGGCGCCCCGTAGTCCGCCGCGAACCGTGCCCCAGCCGGCTCGTCGAACAGTTGGCAGGTGGCTTCCGGGGTAAACGCGATCTTGGAATAGACCCCGATGATGGTCTCTTTCGGATCGGTCGGGAGGACCGGACTCAGACCGGGATTCTGGTTGCCCGGCGCCCCGGGCGAACTCTGGTCGCCGCCACCGAGGTAGCGGTCGATGGTGTAGTTGATTCCGGCGAAGACCAGCAGCACCGCCACGGCGAGGTAGATCAGGCGCCGGATGAACTTGAATCGCAGCAGTCGCAGGGCGCGCTTCCACCACGGGCGCATTCCCGAACTCCCCGCCGACGGCGTGGTCCCGGGCTCCTGCCCCTGCTGCCGCTGCCATTCTTGGAATTTCTGGAACTCCAGGAACTGCTGGAACTGCCGTTGTTGCTCCGTATCCAGCGGTTGCGGGCGCCGATCTTCCCGGTTCAGCTCGCCGGGGTTCTGCTCGCCGGTCGTACCGGTGTCGCTCGTTTCGACGATCTCGGCGTCCACGACCTCCGGTGGCGGCGAGGACGGAGAGCGCTCGTTCTGGTGGTTTCCGGGCTGCTGCGTCGGGTCTGCCACGCCCAACATCATGCCGTGGCCGGCAACCACCCCGGCCGGTCGGCCGGTGGGGTGCCTGGAATGCCGCGATGGTGCTGCCGTATCCTGGTTCGCGGTTCCACCAGAGACCGCTGGTCTTCTCCGCGCTTCACGCGACGGAGAACGAAGGTCCCGCGAGAGGCGGGCGGCCCGCGCAGGAGGACGAGGCAGCATCAGCGCCGGCGATCAGCCGGACTGGCTGTTCGCGGCGGATTGGCCGCGATCGCGCCCCGTGCCCTGCGCCGGGGCGTTTTGTCGTCTCCGGCCGGACTTGGATGTGGCTGAGCGGCTGGGACCGCGAGTGCCCCTGAAGTCCCGAGGCATCAGAGAGGAGGCGACATGGCCAAGCCCGACAAGGTCGATGCGGTCAGCGAGATCGCTCAGCGGTTCGACACCGCGACCGCGGCCGTCATCACCGAGTACCGCGGGCTGACCACGGCACAGCTCGCCGAGCTGCGCCGTGCCCTCGGCGAGGGCGCGACCTACCGTGTCGCGAAGAACACGCTGGTCAAGCGTGCAGCGGAGCAGTCCGGCGTGGAGGGGCTCGACGACCTTTTCAGCGGCCCGACCGCGATCGCCTTCATCGAGGGCGAGCCGGTGGACGCTGCCAAGGCGTTGCGTGATTTCGCCAAGGACAACAAGGCCCTGGTCATCAAGGGTGGCTACATGGATGGCCGCCCGCTGTCCTTGAGCGAGGTCGAGCGGATCGCTGACCTCGACTCCCGCGAGGCCACCCTGGGCAAGCTGGCCGGTGCGATGAAGGCCAAGCTCAACGAGGCCGCTGGCCTGTTCGCCGCCCCGGCGTCCCAGGTCGCGCGGCTGGCTGCCGCCCTGCAGGAGAAGAAGGGCGGCGAGTCCGAGTAAGGCGACCAGGCCGAGCCCGACTCCACCCCATCCGTACCGAGAATCCCGCTCGCTGGTGCGGGCGCTGATGTGAAAGGAACGCCACCATGGCGAAGCTGAGCAACGAAGAGCTGCTGGACTCGTTCAAGGAGATGACCCTCCTGGAGCTGTCGGAGTTCGTGAAGCTGTTCGAGGAGACCTTCGACGTGACCGCTGCGGCCCCGGTCGCCGCGGTGGCCCCGGCCGCGGGCGGCGCGCCCGCGGAGGCCGTCGAGGAGCAGGACGAGTTCGACGTCATCCTCGAGGACGCCGGCGACAAGAAGATCCAGGTCATCAAGGTCGTCCGCGAGCTGGTCTCCGGCCTGGGCCTGAAGGAGGCCAAGGAGCTGGTCGAGGGCGCTCCGAAGCCGGTCGTCGAGAAGCTGGACAAGGAGAAGGCCAACGAGGCCAAGGCCAAGCTGGAGGAGTCCGGCGCCAAGGTCTCCCTCAAGTGACCTTCACGCGGTGACGTCCGGTAGTGGACGTGTCATTGTATGTGGCGGGCACCCGTTGTGGTGTCCGCCCTCTTTTTGGTATTAGCGGAAAATTTCGTCCCGTTTTCGCCGTTTCTGACTGTCGGCCAACAAGCGGCGGAACGCCCATGTCATCGGCCATTTGATTTCGCTGAGTTTAGATCCCGTTTCGCTGAGTATTCGCGAGTAACCATTGGCGCACACGGTCGTTGTAGATATGTGACTCGGGATACTCCCGTAGCGCGTATCACATGTGCCAAGCTTACTCCTCAGTAACTGGGGCACGGTCGTTTCAGATGAACGACCGGGGAGCGGACGACTAGGCCACGGAGGTGCGGATGGGCGTCGAGGTCGCGGTTGAAGGACTCTCGAAGTCCTTCGGGGAGCAAACGATCTGGCGGGACGTCACGCTGACGTTGCCTCGTGGCGAGATCAGCGTGCTCCTCGGGCCGTCCGGCACCGGGAAATCGGTGTTCCTGAAGTCGCTGGTCGGCCTGCTGAAGCCAGAGCGCGGCACCGTCGTGATCAACGGTACGGACATCGTGAGCTGCTCCGAGCACAAGCTCTACGAGATCCGCAAGCTTTTCGGCGTGCTGTTCCAGGACGGCGCGCTGTTCGGGTCGATGAACCTGTTCGACAACATCGCTTTCCCGTTGCGTGAGCACACCCGCAAGAGCGAGAGCGAAATCCGGCGCATCGTGCTGGAGAAAATGGAAATGGTCGGTCTCATCGGGGCGGAGGAGAAGCTTCCCGGTGAGATTTCCGGTGGTATGCGCAAGCGGGCCGGGCTCGCCCGGGCGCTGGTGCTGGACCCGGAGATCATCCTGTTCGACGAGCCTGACTCCGGTCTGGACCCGGTGCGCACCGCCTACCTGAACCAGCTCATCGTCGACCTGAACGCGCAGATCGACGCGACGTTCCTGATCGTCACGCACGACATCGGCACGGCCCGTACGGTGCCGGACAACATCGGGATGCTGTTCAGCCGCAACCTGGTGATGTTCGGGCCCCGCGAGGTGTTGCTGACCTCGACTGAGCCGGTGGTGGAGCAGTTCCTCAACGGTCGCCGGCAGGGGCCGATCGGCATGAGCGAGGAGAAGGACGCCGGCCAGATGGCCGCCGAACTGGCCGAACTCGGTGGCGAAGACCGCGGCGTGCCGCACATCATCCCGCAGCTGGAGGCGTCGGCCGGGCTGCCCGATCGCCAGGCAGTGCACCGCCGGCAGGACCGGGTGATGGCGAACCTGCACACGCTGACCAAGGCCGCGCAGCAGGAGATCCTCAGCAGCCTGACCCCGGCCGAGCAGCAGCGCTACGGCGTGACCCGGAGCCAGGAGGGAGGGTCGTTCGTGACCGGCGGCCGTCCCCAGCGGCCGGGGCCGGCGGCCCCGCAGTACGCGAACCAGGGTCAGCCGCACCCCGGCAACCCGCCGCGCTCGATGCAGGGGTCGTTGCCCGACGCCGACGTGGCGCGCCGTCCCCAGCCCGGGCCGGCGCCGCGCCCGCCGCAGCACGGAGAGCCACAGTCTCAACCCGGACCGGCGCAGGGGGAGTCCCGGGGCTGGTTCGGACGCAAATCTCGGGGAGGTGACCAGTGAGCGCACCGACGGTGCGGGCGAGCTTTCCCGGCGCGGGCGCGTTACGTGAGACTGGCCGGCTGTTCGCGCTCGGCTTGGACGTTTGCAGAACGTTCCCGAGACGGCCGTTCCAGATTCGCGAGTTCATCCAGCAGTGCTGGTTCCTTGCGAGCGTGACGATCCTGCCGACGGCCCTGGTGTCGATCCCGTTCGGCGCGGTGATCGCACTGCAGCTCGGCTCGTTGACCCGCCAGATCGGTGCGCAGTCGTTCACCGGTGCAGCCAGCGTGCTGGCGATCATCCAGCAGGCCAGCCCGATCGTGACCGCGCTGCTGATCTCCGGTGCCGGCGGTTCGGCGATGTGCGCCGACCTCGGGTCGCGCAAGATCCGCGACGAGATTGACGCCATGGAGGTTCTCGGCGTCTCGCCGATCCAGCGTCTCGTCGTGCCTCGGGTGTTGGCCGCCATGCTGGTCGCGCTGCTGCTCAACGGACTGGTCAGCGTCGTCGGCGTGATCGGTGGCTACTTCTTCAACGTCGTCATGCAGGGCGGTACCCCGGGCGCCTACATGGCGAGCTTCAACGCGTTGGCGCAGCTACCCGACCTGTGGATCAGCGAGATCAAGGCGCTGATCTTCGGCTTCCTCGCCGGTGTGGTGGCGTCCTACCGGGGGCTGAATCCCCCGCCTGGCCCGAAGGGCGTCGGTGACGCGGTGAACCAGTCCGTGGTGATCACGTTCCTGCTGCTGTTCGCGGTGAACTTCATCCTCACCACGGTGTACCTGCAGCTCGTCCCGCCGAAGGGCATGTAACCGCCCTCAGCCGGCAGACCACGGCAGTCCCCGAACAGCCTGCGAGAAGGAAACCTCCGTGACCGTTCTTCCCTCGTTTTCCGAGCTTTCCCGGCGAAGCCGGCGCTTAGCGCGGCGGCCGTTGGAGTTCCTGGACGACCTGGGCGACCAGATGTCGTTCTACCTCCGGGCGCTGGCCTGGGTTCCGCGCTCGCTTCGCCGTTACGTCAAGGAAACCGTGCGGCTTCTGGCCGAGGTCAGCTTCGGCAGCGGCGCGCTGGCGGTGATCGGCGGCACGGTCGGTGTGATGATCGGGCTGACCCTGTTCACCGGCACCGTCGTCGGGATGCAGGGCTTCGCCGCGCTGAACCAGATCGGCACCTCGGCGTTCGCCGGGTTCGTCTCGGCGTACTTCAACACCCGTGAGATCGCGCCGCTGGTCGCGGGGCTGGCCCTGTCGGCGACCGTCGGGTCCGGTTTCACCGCGCAGCTCGGCGCGATGCGGATCTCCGAGGAGATCGACGCCCTGGAGGTCATGGGCGTACCGAGCCTCCCGTTCCTGGTGACCACGCGCGTCATCGCCGGGTTCATCGCGGTGATCCCGCTGTACGTGCTGGGCCTGCTGACCTCCTACCTGGCCGCGCGGGAGATCACCGTCGAGTTCTACGGGCAGTCCGCGGGCACCTACGACCACTACTTCAACCTGTTCCTCCCGCCGGAGGACGTGTTGTGGTCGTTCGGCAAGGTACTCGTGTTCAGCGTCGTCGTGATCATGACGCACTGCTACTACGGCTACCGCGCTTCGGGCGGGCCGGCAGGCGTCGGTGTCGCCGTCGGCCGGGCGGTCCGCACCGCGATCGTCACCACCACGCTTCTGGACTTCTTCCTCAGTCTGGCCATTTGGGGCACCACCACGACAGTTCGGATCGCTGGATGAGTACGCGCACGACGTTGACGACGGTGCGACGCCGATTACTGGGCGTCGCGTTTCTCGGGGTCCTAGTGCTGTTCGTCACCCTGACCCTGGCGACCTACAACAAAGCATTCACGTCCACGACGGACGTGGTGCTGCGGACGAACTCGGCAGGCAACCAGTTGCTGCCCGACTCTGATGTGAAGGTGCGCGGCATGGTTGTTGGCGAGGTGCGGGACATCCGCTCCAACGGCAACGGCGCCGTGCTGACGCTGGCGCTGCAGCCGGACAAGGCGCGGGAGCTCCCCGCGAACGTGTCCGCGCGGCTGCTGCCGAAGACGCTGTTCGGTGAACGCTACGTCTCCCTCGACCTGCCGCAGCAGCCGTCCTCGAAGGTGCTGCGATCTGGGGACCTGATCGACGAAGACCGCTCGCAGACGACGGTGGAGCTGGAGAGGGTGCTCTCCGACCTCATGCCGGTGCTGCAGGCAGTGCACCCGGAGGAGTTGGCCACCACGCTGAACGCGCTGGACCAAGCGCTGGCCGGGCGCGGCAAGCCGCTCGGCGAGACGCTGTCGCAGCTCAACACCTACCTGCAGGGAATCAACCCGAGCATGCCGCAGCTGCAGGAGAACCTGCGCCAGCTGGTCGGATTCGCGCAGACGTACCAGCAGGCGGCGCCGGATGCGCTGCAGGCGTTGGCCAACCTGACCACGACGTCACGCACTCTGGTGCAGCAGCGGCAGAACCTCGACGCGATGACTACGCAGCTGACCGCCAGCTCCAACGACCTGACCACGTTCTTCCAGCAGAACGGCAAGAACCTGATCCGGCTCAACGAGTCGGCGCGGCCCACGCTGGACGTGCTGGCCAAGTACGCGCCGGAAGACAAGTGCTTCCTGACCCGGATGGCCGACTGGATTCCGCGGGCCAACCAGATCTTCGGAGCTGGGACCAACCAGCCGGGCCTGCACATCACGCTGGAGGTCACCAAGGACCGCGGCAAGTACGTCCCAGGCGAGGAGCCGCAGAACCTGGACAAGCGGGGACCGCGCTGCTACAACGTCAACCCGCGGCCCAACCCGTTCCCGCAGTACCCGCCGGACGGTCCGATCAAGGATGGGTCCAATCCGCCGCCGGCGGCGAAGACGTCCAACAGCGGGCTGAATCCCGCGTCCAGCGGTGCGCAGTCGACCGCGCAGAGCGCGGCGACGACCATGCAGCAGGCAGTGAAGTCCACTGACCTCGGCGTGGTGAACTCGCCCGACGAGCGTGACTTCGTGGACGCGCTGCTCGCCCCGTCGCTGGGGGTCAATCCCGGCCAGGTCCCGGACTGGAGCTCGCTGCTCGTCGGTCCGCTGCTGCGCGGTGCGGAGGTGAGCTACCGATGAGCCAGAGTGCCCGGGGGATCTCCGGTCCGCTGACCAAGTTCCTGATCTTCGTGGTGGTCACCCTGCTCGCCACCGGTGTGCTGGTGATGACCATCGCGAACAACTCGACGGGTCAGGCGAACACCTACACGGCGCGGTTCACCGACGTCGCCGGCCTCAACGTCGGTGACGACGTGCGCATCGCCGGGGTCAAGGTTGGGGACGTCAAGGACATCAGCCTGGACGACCACAACGTGGCGCAGGTGACCTTCACCGTCTCTCAACGGCAGCTGCCGCAGGCGTCGACCGCGACGATCAAGTACCGCAACCTGGTCGGGCAGCGCTACATCTCGTTGGACCAGGGCGCGGGCAACCCCAACCAGTTCATGAAGGCCGGGGACACGATCCCGTTGCAACGCACCAAGCCGGCACTGGACCTGACGGTGCTGCTGGGCGGGTTCAAACCGCTGTTCCAGGCGTTGTCGCCGAACGACGTCAACCAGCTGTCCTACGAGATCATCCAGGTGCTTCAGGGTGAGGGCGGCACGGTGGACAGCCTGCTGGCGCACACCGCGTCGTTGACGACGACGATCGCCCAGCGCGACCAGGTCATCGGTCAGGTCATCAACAACCTGAACAACGTGATGGGCACGGTCGCCGCCCGGGACCAGCAGCTGTCCGGGCTGATCATCCAGTTGCAGCAGATGGTGTCCGGTCTGGCCGCCGACCGGAACCAGATCGGGGATGCCATCACCGGACTGGATGGGCTGACGAACACGACGGCTGGGTTCCTGCAGCAGGCACGGCCGGGGCTGCGGCAGGACATCGACGCGCTGGGCGCGGTGTCCAAGAACCTCAACGACAGCCAGCCGTTGGTGCAACAGATTCTCACCAACATGCCCGGCAAGATTGAAACGATCAGTCGCACCGCGAGCCACGGCTCCTGGTTCAACTTCTACATGTGTCAGGCGTCCGGGACCGTTGGCGTGGGCAAGCTGAACCTCCCGATCCCGCTGATGCCACAAAGCCAGCCCAGGTGCGGGGGATAGGGATGAGCGTGCGATCAGGTTCGAGTAAAAAGGAGGGCGGCGCGTGAAGCCCTTCCAGCAACGGAATCCCATCACCATCGGCATCGCCGGTCTGGTGGTGCTCGTGCTGGCGTTCGCGTTGGCGATGAACTTCGAGAGGCTTCCGATGATCGGAGGCACGCTCTACAACGCGAACTTCAGCGAATCCGCCGGCCTGGTGCCCGGCAACGAGGTGCGGATCTCCGGCGTGAAGGTGGGCACGGTCAGCGACGTGTCGCTGGACGGGGACCACGTGAAGGTCTCGTTCCGGGTCAAGGACACCTCGCTCGGGGACCAGACCCGGGCCGCGATCAAGATCAAGACTCTGCTGGGTCAGAAATTCCTCGCGCTCGACCCGCACGGCACCAAGGAGATGGAAAGCGACGACACCATCCCGCTGCAGCGCACGATGGCGCCCTTCGACGTGGTTCAGGCGTTCAGCGGGCTGTCCAACGACTTGGGGCAGATCGACACCCAGCAGTTGGCGCAGAGCTTCAACGTCATGTCGCAGACGTTCGCGAACACGCCGAACGACGTGCATGGCGCGCTCACCGGGCTGTCCGCGCTGTCGGAGACGATCGCGAAACGGGATGCGCAGCTCAAGCAGCTGCTCGGCAACACCAACCAGGTCAGCAAGACGATCGCGGACCGCGACGCCGAGTTCCAGAAGCTGCTCTCTGACAGCAACCTGCTGCTGTCGGAGGTCAAGCAGCGCCGCGAAGCGATCAACGGGCTGCTGGTGGGCACGCGCAACCTGTCGGTCCAGCTGACCGGGCTGGTCAACGAGAACTCCGCCCAGCTCGGCCCGACGTTGCAGCAACTCAACCAGGTCACCGCGTTGTTGCAGCACAATCAGGACAACCTGGACCGCACGATTCAGTTGATGGCGCCGTTCACCCGGCTGTTCGCCAACACGCTGGGCAACGGCCGCTGGTTCGACACCTACATCTGTGGCCTGCTCCCGCCGGCCGTCGGCCCGATTAACCAGGAGGGCTGCAAGCAATGACGTCTGTCGCAGCGGGTAAAGGGTCGGTCGGCTGGCGCGGCCGGCGGCTGACCAGAGTACTGGCGATCGTGTGCGTGCTCGCGCTTGCCGCCGCCGGTGTCATGTGGTGGATGTTCTCCGGGGCGGACCAGCGCCGGGTGACCGCGTACTTCAACGCGGCGGTCGGCATTTACCCGGGCGGTGACGTGCGGGTGCTGGGCGTTCCCGTCGGGAAGATCGACGAGGTGCAGCCGCAAGGTAAGACGGTCCGGGTGACGATGTCGTTGAACAACGACGTGAAAGTGCCCGCGGACGCGGGCGCGGTCGTGGTCTCGCCCAGCGTCGTCAGCGACCGGTACATCCAGCTCGCCCCGGTGTACAAGGGCGGGCCGGTGCTGGCCGACGGCGCCGTGATCCCGCAGAACCGCACCGCCACCCCGGTGGAGCTTGACGAGATCTACCAGAACCTCAACAAGTTGAGCGCCTCGCTCGGTCCACAGGGGGCGAACTCCAACGGCGCGCTGACGAACCTGCTCAACACCACCGCAGCGAACCTCGGCGGCAACGGCCAGGCGCTTTCGGACATGTTGCAGCACCTCGGGGAAGCCGGCAGCACGCTGTCCGGCAGCAGCAAGGACCTGTTCGCCACCGTGGACAACCTGCAAAAGTTCACGTCGATGCTGGCCGCCAACGACGGCCAGGTACGCAACTTCAACACCCAGATGCAGCAGGTGAACTCGTTCCTCGCCGACGAGCGGGGAGACCTCGGGGCCGCGCTGTCCCAGCTGGCGATCGCACTCGACAAGGTGCAGACGTTCGTGCGGGACAACCGGCAGGGCATCAAGTCCAATGTGGACCAGCTGAACGCCGTGGCGACGGTTCTGGTCAAGGAGAAGGCGGCGCTGAACGAAACGCTGACGGACGCACCGGTGGCGCTGTCCAACCTCCAGAACGCCTACAACGGGGCGTCGGGAACCCTGGACACCAGGGCGGACTTCAACGAGCTGGCGCAGCCGCCGCTGGTGTCGCTGTGCAAGATGCTCGGCACCACGCCGCCGCAGCAGATCCCGCCGCAGCTGTCGGCCACGTGTGCCGCGCTCGCGCCGGTGGTCAGCGGCAAGCTCCCGCTGCCCACCCCGGCACAGGTGGCAAACGCGCTCAGCGCGGGCCAGCCGCCGCCGCTGCCGCTGCCGATCGCCGAGGTCAACTCCGCTCTGAGCGGGTCCCCTGCGGCCGGAGGAGGTAACCGGTGATCGCCTTCCGCACTGATCGGCCGCGGTTCCACGGCGCCCGCTCGTCGTTCGCCCGCATCGCGCGGCTCCTCCTTCCAGGCAAACGCGCCGCACTCGCCGCGGTGTCTGCCGCCCTGGTGGCGCTGGTCAGCGGCTGCGGCGTACTCCCATCCAACGGCGTGTCGGACATGCCGCTGCCCGGCGGCGCGGACCTGGGCTCACACCCGTACGAGGTGAAGGCGCAGTTCCGGGACGTGCTGGACTTGGTGCCCAACTCCGGGGTGCGGGTCAACGACGTTCCGATCGGCCGGGTGGAGAGCGTCGAACTGGCACCGGGCACCTGGCTGGCCCAGGTGACTATGAAGGTCAACGGCGACGTGCGCCTGCCGGCGAACGCGATCGCCCAGCTGCGCCAGTCCAGCCTGCTCGGCGAGAAGTTCATCGAACTCGCCCCTCCCCCGTCGTCGGATCCGGCGTGGGGCCGGCTGGCCAACGGCGCGACGATCGGGGTGGACCGCACCAACCGCAACCCCGAGGTCGAAGAGGTCCTGGGCGCGATGTCGCTGCTGCTCAACGGTGGTGGCATAGGGCAGTTGCAGGACATCACCCGGGAACTCAACGCGACCATGGGCGGGCGTGAAGGCGACCTGCGCGGCCTGCTGTCCAATTTGAACAAGACAGTGTCCAGTCTGGATGCGCAGCGCGACGACATCGTCCGCGCCATTGACGGGCTCAACCGGCTCAGTGCACAGCTGAACGGCCAGCGCGGCAACATCGACGTCGCGTTGCGCGACCTCGGCCCTGGCCTGCAGGTGATCAACGACGAACGCAGCAAGTTCGTCACGATGCTGCAGTCGCTGGACCGGCTTTCGGGCGTGGCAACCAACGTGATCAACCAGAGCAGGGACGACACCGTCCACGACCTCAACGCGTTGGCGCCCACGTTGCAACAGCTCGCCGCTTCCGGCAGTGACCTGCCCAAGGCGTTCGAGGTCCTGCTGACCTATCCGTTCCCCGACGCGGCGGTCAAGGGGATCAAGGGCGACTACACGAACCTGTACGCGAAGGTGAACCTCAACCTCACCGACATCGTGGACAACTTGAGCCGGTCCCCGCAGTCGCCGCTGACACCACCGGGGGCACCGCCCTTGCCGCTGCTACCGCCGCCGTCCTCATCGGCGCCGACATCACCACCGCCGTCGTCCGCGCCGAGCACACCGCCGCCCCCGCAGAACAATGGCGGACTTCTCGGGTCCCTGTTTGGAGGCAGCTGATGCTTACGCGCAAGGTTCGCGTGCAGGTGATCGCGTTCGTGGTGATCGCGCTGCTGGGCGTCAGCTATGCGGGCGCCCGGTACGCCGGGCTGGACCGGCTGGTCGGTCCGCGCGGGTACGTGGTGAACGTGCAGCTGGCCAACTCCGGCGGCATCTTCTCGAACGCGGAGGTGACCTACCGGGGGGTGCCGGTCGGCCGGACCGGCGATCTGCAGCTGACGGGCACCGGGATCAACCTCCCGCTGGACATCGACCCGGGCGCGCCGCAGATCCCCCAGCAGGTGCAGGCCGTGGTCGCCGAGCGGTCGGCGGTCGGTGAGCAGTACGTCGACCTCCGGCCGACCAACGACCACGGGCCGTACCTGCACCAGGGCTCGGTGATCCGGCAGACCAACACCCAGACCCCGGTGCCGGTGGAAGCGTTGATGACGAACCTGGACTCGCTGGCCAGGTCGGTGCCGGAGGACTCGCTGCGCACCGTGGTCGACGAGTTGGGCACCGCGTTCAACAACAACGGCGGCAATCTGCAACGGGTCATCGACACCACGCGGGAGTTCACCGCTGAGGCCAGCGCGCACCTGCCCCAGACCCGGCAGCTGCTGGCCAACGGTGTGCAGGTGCTGGAGACCCAGAACGAGCAGGGCTCGGACATCCGCTCGTTCAGCCAAAACCTGCGGCTGCTCTCCGAGCAGCTCAAGACCTCCGACCCGGACCTGCGCAAGGTGATCTCGACGGCGCCAGGCACGGCGCAGCAGATCAGCGGGCTGATCCGGGAGAACGGTCAGCTCGGACCGTTGCTGTCGAACCTGACGACCACGTCTCAGGTGATGTCCACCAAGGACAACGGCCTGGAGCAGATGTTCATCGACTACCCGGCCATCGTCGAGGGTGGTTACACGGTGGTTCCCGGTGACGGCACCGCCCACTTCGGGATGGCGCTCAACAACTTCGACCCGCCGCCGTGCACCAACGGTTACCAGGGCACCAAGCCCCGGACAGGCACGGACACGGCGCCGATGCCGTTGAACACCAACGCGCGGTGCAGCATGCCACCGGGCAGCCCGACGGATGTGCGGGGTGCACAGAACGCGTCCGGTAACTAGCCTTGACGGTCAGTTAACCTGACTGGGCGATAGCAGAGACCCCTGATAGGAGTACGGGAGAAGCGCAATGTCCACGACCACCGACACCAGCATCCGGCGCGCACGCCCGGCGGTGATCGCCGTCTGCGTCGCGCTGGTGCTCAGCGCGGGGGCCGCACTCTTCTTCGGGGTCTCTTGGGCGCTCGCGGCGGGCTCACAGTCGGTCACCTATGCCCAGGAGCGGGACCAGGTGCAACGCGTCGGGAGCCAGGACGTGATCAACTTCAACACCTTGGACTACCGCAAGGTCCAGCAGGGGCTCGACCTGTGGGTGGCCAGCTCCACCGGGCCCCTGCACGACGAGGTCATGCAGGGCCGGCAGGCCAACGCCGACAAGATCACGCAGGCGAAGGCCACCACCCAGGCCGAGGTGTTGGACTCGGCGGTCACCGAGCTGGACGACCGGGCCGGCAAGGCGCGGATGATCGCCGTGGTCCGGGTGACCGTCACGCCCGACGGCCAGCCCCCATCCGTCAAGCGCAGCCGCTACCAGGCCGAGCTCACCCGCGATGGTGATGGTCAGTGGAGGCTGAGCGGACTCAGCCCGGTCGACGTCGGCTGAGTTCACGTCCCGTGACCCGCCTGACCCACCCAGCCGATGCAGCCGTTGCCGAGGAGTAGTTCCAGTGCCACCTACCCGCCGTAGCGGAGCCGGAAGCACCCGCCGCCCGCGAGTCGCCGGCTCGCGCAGCCGCCAGTCCCAGCAGGACGCCCAGCCGTCTCCGCAGGAGGAGGCCCCGTCCCAGCACCAGGAGCCAGAGGCACAGCAAGCGGAGCCGGAGGTCCAGCAGGAGACGTCGCCGGAGGCGACCGACCAGCAGGAGCAGGCCCCCGAGCAGGCCGAGCGGGACACGGAGCAGGAACAGGACACGGAGCAGGAACAGGACACGGAGACGACCGACGAGCCTGCCGACCAGGCACCGGCCGCCGCCGAAACTGCCGAGACCGCTCAGGCCGCTCACACGTCTGAGCCGGGCGGACCTGCCGCCGACGCCTCCGAGGCCGAGGTTGCTGAAGCCCCGGAAGGCATCTCCGCCGTATCCCCGACCCTGTCGGATGTCCAGTCCGGCAGCGCCGAGGACACGGATGCCGAGTCGGGCGGTCGGTCGTGGCTGATGCCGGCGGCGTGGGGACTCGTCGCGGTCTGCGCCGTGCTCGCCGTCGTGTTCGGCTACGCGAACTACTCCGCCCGGTACGGCGGTGCCTCGGCGAACCAGGCCCTGGTGAACCCGGCAGGCACCAGCGAGGTCAGCGGGCAGGTCAGCAGCGCGGTGGAGCAGCTGTTCTCCTACGACTTCGCGAACACGGCCAAGACCGAGAACGCGGCCAAGAACCTGCTCACCGGTCCGGCAGAGGCCCAGTACAACCAGCTGTTCGCCACCGTCAAGCAACAGGCACCCCAGCAGAAGCTGGTGCTGACCACGACCGTCAAGTCGATCGCGGTCAAGCAGTTGCAGGGCGACAACGCCGAGGTGCTGCTGTTCGTCGACCAGAACGCGCTGCGCACGGACAACGGTCAGAACAACGTCGGCCCGGCCCAGCTCACCGTCAACGCCGTGAAGCAGGGCAACCAGTGGAAGATCAGCACGATCACTCCGCTGTAACCGGAGCGGGCTGTAACCGGAGCGGGCGCCGACGCGACCAGCGACCTCACGGCCCGGTGTGCCCGAAGCACGCCCAAAGGAACGGGTCGTGCGGGTACTGGGCACGGGCGCGCTTGAGCGCGGCTTGCACCGCGTAGGCGCCCAATTCCGGCCGGAACGCCTCGTCCGAGCCGAGTTCGGCGTAGACGTACGCGCACAGCTGCGCGTACCACTCCGACATGCTGCTGGCATCCGGCGTCACCGCCGCGCCGGCCCGGCGCGCCGCCCGGGTCAGCCGGCGGTCGTCGGCCTCCGGCGCCCACAGCGAGCTGACCACGTGCGTGAAACCGGCGAAGCCGAGCAGCCCGCTCAGCGGCACTGACGCGGCGGAGAGCACTCCGCCGTTGACGGTGTTGCCGCATCGTGCGAGGTAGGCGAACTCGGCGTCGCGCAGCGGCACCGACGCCATGTCACGCACCCGGACCGAGTCGGACGGGTGACCACGGTCCACCAGCCGCCCGGCCAGCGGGTTGTCCCAGTGCTGCGTGCTTGGCGCATCGATATGCACTCGCGGGTAACGGGCCAGCGCGTCCAGCAGGTCCGCCCGAGTCTCCTCGGGGGTGAGCACGTCCGCGTCCGGCCACTGCTGGGTGAGCATCTGCTCCCGCGCACGCTGGCCAGTGCTCCGCGCCCCCTCTTCCGGTGCGCTGGCGGCGATGAGTACCGGCCGGCGGCCCGCCGGGTACCGGTATTGCCGGGCGCGCGTCAGCGCCTCCAACGTCGGGGTGTAGGAGCAGATCACCCGGTCCAGCACGCACTCCCCGGACCGGGCCGCGGCCGCGTGCAGCGGCAGGAACGCGGGCGCACCCGACGTACACCACCACATCCGGGGCCAGCGCTCACCCTCGTCCGGCGTCCGCGAGTAACCCAGCACGTCCAGCACCGGCCGGGTGACGTTGTGCCACAGCCAGTCGAGTGTCTCGGACAGCTTCTCGGCCGTGCCGGTGGCCATGTCGGCGGCGGCCTTCTCGGCGGTCTGCGGGCTCACCCCCGGCAGCGGGATCACCAGCACCCGGCCGGCGATCACGACCAGGGCGTCCGAACGGAACCGGCTGACGTTGATCAGCGTCACCGGACCGCCCTCGGCGGCCGGCGCGAGATCCTGGAACTTGGTGATCAGCAGGTGCCGTTCGTGCCCGCTCTCCGCCCGCACCCGGCGCAACAGGTCGTTCCAGGCGTCCGCGAGACGCCCCCGCTCGTGCTGGTCGTCATCGGGGACCTCGTCGGTGCCGGCGAACGCCGGCTCCGGTGCGGGACGGTTGAGCAGCCGGCGCAGCCGCGTCAGTCCGTCGACCAGCTCGGGCTGCTGCCGACGCAGGTCGGCGAGCTCACCGCCGGTGGGCACGAGGTGCTCCAGCAGCGCCACCCGGCCGTGTTCGAGCAGTTCCACGGCCCGCTCCGGCTGGCCGGTCTCCAGCGCGCAGGCTGCCGCGTCCGCCGTCACCCGGGCCCACTGCCGCTGCGCGGCCGGCGAGGCGGATGCCTGCTTGATGCGGGTGATCAGGGGCAGGATCGCGACCGCCTGGCCGAACGACTCGGCGGCCTCGGACCACTTCTGCGCCAGGGCGGCGAGCCGGCCACTGAGGCTGGCCGCGCGGAACCGCTGCTCGGCGGGCGCGGTCGGCAGGTTCGCGGCGGACTGCAGCACCCGGGTCGCTTTGCGGTAGACCTTGCGCTTGCTGTTCTGCTGGAACAGGGTCGTCAGCGCGCGGCCGAGGTGGGCCGACAGGGCGGCCCGCTCCGGCGAGTTGTCCGGCATCCCGTCCAGCGCGCGCTCGAACAGCTCGATCGCGGTTTCCAGCTCGCTCGTCCGCGAGGTGCGGCGGTAGCGGTGCGACGCGATGATCCCGAGCTGCCCCAGCGCGGTCCGGCCCGGCCCGGCGATCTGCCTCTCGCTGCTGCGCGCGTCGTTCCCGAAGCCCGCGCGGGATGCCAGCGCCGAGCCGGCGAACGCGGCGCCGACCGCCGCGGCCGAGCCGCCGCTGAGCGGGTGCTGCTCAGCGGGTCTTGTCTCCGCCTGCGCCACCAGCTCGTACGCCTGCTTGGCCAGCTCCTCCGCACGGTCCAGGTCCGCTACCTGATCGGTGTGCTCATACCGGGTGGTCAGCGTGAGGACCAGCGAGTTCAGCACCGCGCACCGCTGCGTGCTGTCGCTGGCGGCCTCGGTCGCGGCCTCACCGGCCGCAACCGCCGTGTTCAGCGCCTCGGTGTCGCTGGTGTACAGGAAGTGCCGGCGCATCATCGCGCCGTATCCGGCCAGCGCCACCGAACGGTCCGGGGCGGAGTCGGGCATCGCCCGCAGCGCGGGCACCAGCGCGGGAAGCACGCGTCGGAGCTGGGCCGGGTCGTTCGTGCAGTCCACGTGTTCGGCCACCGAGGCGGTGAGGTTCACCAGCGCCTTGCCGAGCACCTCCTCACCCCCGGCCGGCTCCTCCAGCACGCCGAGCAGCTCGCTGATCGCCGAGCGCAGGTCGTCCAGCCGGCCGTGGCGCCGGAACCGCAGGCGCAGCGCCAGCGCCAGGTGGCACAGCGCCTGCCGTCGCGGCGGACCGTCCGGCAGCATGCCCACGCCGGTGTGCAGGTTGCTGATGCCCTCTTCGAGGTCCTCGTCGGCGCCGGTGCGCTCGTAGCGGCGCAGCACGGCGAACCCGAGGCCGATGACCAGCCCGGCGACGTCCGGGCGCACCGCCCGGGTGTCGCCGGTGCTCAGCGACAGCCGCACCGCCTCCCGAAGCACGTCGGCGGACTCGTCGTCGTCCTCCGAGCGCCCGGCCAGCCGGGCGTGCAGTTGCAGCGCGTTGGCCAGGCGGGTGAGCGCCATGATGCGCCGCGCGTCGTTGCTGCCGGCTCGCCGGGCCACCTCGACGGCCTGCCGGGCGGCGGAGACCGCTTCCTCCGCGTCACCCACCGTCTCCCGCACGGCGGCGTACTTCGCCAGGGACAGCGCGAGGTTGGACAGGTAGAGCACGAGTTCGGACTCGTTGTGTCCCGAGTCGCGCTTGGCCGCGTTGACCGCGGACAGATAGTTCGAGACAGCGCTTTCCAGGTCCGCGAGCGTGCCGGTGCGCACGTGGTTGAGTTGGAAGGCGCTGCCCAGGTTGTTCAGCACCGGCGCGGTCGGTGCGGTGTCCGCCGTGGCACTGAACACCGAGATGATCCACGGCAACGCGCTGTAGTCCTGTCTGCGCACGACCTCGTTGAGCGCGGTGACCGCTTCCCTGTACTGGCCCAGAGAGCCGGGCGTGTCCTGCGGGGCCTGGGAGGCGGCGTCCGCTGCTTCGTCCGAGAACCAGGACCGTCGCGCGGACGGCCGGGGCGGCAGGCCGCTCGCACGAGCGCGCAGGTCAGGGTCGGACCCGGTACGCGGGTGCAAGGGCGACGAACCGGGACCGGGCGTGCCGGCGGCAGTGTGATCTTCGTCCCTTCTCTCGCCGTCCCGACCGGTCAACTCGTCTTCTCCTGTCTCGCTGGCGTGGGTGTCGACAGCCGTCCCTGACGCCGGCAGTGACCAGGTAACCCCCTCGGAGCAGAGGTCCGATGATCCGCTGCCGGTGCCACCGCCGGGAGTGCACCGCCCCTGCCGCGTAGAGCCAGTCACGCTACCGGGCTAGTGCTGGCTTGAGGTAGCATGTTGCGCTTTCGAAATCCTAGATCGTTCGCTGCGGCCCAGCCCCCTGGCTGCCCCGGTCAGGACGTGTTGCTCGCCACAAACATCACCATTGCACGACCTCTTTCGGGTGTTATCTCCGGCCCCGGCTGGCGACGGGAATGAATCTCCGCTGGCGCTCGTTGGTCCGCCACGAACTGGCGGGAGCAGCCACTGTGGCACCACGCGCCCCACTCGTTCGGCTGTCATCCGTATGTGGCGAAGGTAACTCGTGGCACAGTGCGTGAGGACGCAGCAGCGGGAATGGGCGCGGCGTGCCGCGAGGACGACACGGTTGAACAGGGAATTCACCGGATAGGGAGAGATCGTTAGTTACAATGGGTGATCGTGGTTTGCGCCACGGGAGTGATCGACGTGTCACGTCTTGACTGGCGGCTCCGGGCACGCCACGCTGTGGGTGCGAACGAGACGGGCTCTATCCGGGAGGCCCTCTCGACAGCCGTCGCCGTTGTGGCTAGACTATTCTTTTGCGCTGCCCGCTTTCCGTTTGTCAAGTCCTGGGGTCATCCAGAGGTGTGATCTCGGCAGTCGGCGGAACTTGGGCGCCATTGCACCCTGACAGTAGTGCTTGCGAGCCGCTAGCGCCGCTGTAGCCAGTTCAGAGTCCCGGAAGGACGCATCTTGGCAGTCTCCCGCGCGACCAAGGTCTCTGCTGCATCCAACTCCACGTCGGGGATCCCTGGGGCACCCAAGCGGGTCTCGTTCGCGAAGATCCGCGAGCCGCTGGAAGTGCCTGACCTGCTCGACCTGCAGATCAAGTCCTTTGAATGGCTCGTCGGGGACGAGTCCTGGTTCCAGCGCCGGGTCGACGCCGGCGACGAGGGCCCCGTCGGTGGCCTCGAAGAGGTTCTGGGTGAGATCTCCCCGATCGAGGATTTCTCCGGTTCGATGTCGTTGTCCTTCAGCGACCCTCGCTTCGACGAGGTCAAGGCCTCCGTGGAGGAGTGCAAGGACAAGGACATGACCTACGCGGCCCCGTTGTTCGTCACCGCGGAGTTCATCAACCACAACACCGGCGAGATCAAGAGCCAGACGGTGTTCATGGGTGACTTCCCGCGGATGACCGACAAGGGGACCTTCATCATCAACGGCACCGAGCGGGTCGTGGTCTCCCAGCTGGTTCGCTCGCCCGGTGTGTACTTCGACCAGTCGGTGGACAAGACCACCGACAAGGACGTGTACAGCGTCAAGATTATTCCCAGCCGCGGAGCGTGGCTGGAGTTCGACGTCGACAAGCGCGACACCGTCGGCGTCCGGATCGACCGCAAGCGCCGCCAGCCCGTCACCGTGCTGCTCAAGGCGCTGGGATGGACCGCGGAACGGATCCGCGAGCGGTTCGAGTTCTCCGAGACGCTGCTGGCGACGCTGGAGAAGGACCACACGGCGGGCCAGGACGAGGCACTGCTGGACATCTACCGCAAGCTGCGGCCCGGTGAACCCCCGACGCGGGAGAGCGCCCAGACCCTCCTGGAGAACCTGTTCT
The DNA here is from genome assembly GCA_051984675.1 of Pseudonocardiaceae bacterium. Lineage (GTDB taxonomy): Bacteria > Actinomycetota > Actinomycetes > Mycobacteriales > Pseudonocardiaceae > JBPYFK01. Next base: position 40,281 of record JBPYFK010000017.1, read on the forward strand.
TCAAGGAGAAGCGCTACGACCTCGCTCGGGTCGGCCGGTACAAGGTCAACAAGAAGCTCGGTCTGAACCTGCCGGTCGCCTCCAGTGTGCTGACCGAGGACGACATCGTCACCACCATCGAGTACCTCGTGCGGCTGCACGCGGGGGAAGTCTCGATGGGCGAGGGTGACGCCCAGGTTCCGGTCGAGGTGGACGACATCGACCACTTCGGAAACCGCCGCCTGCGCACCGTCGGTGAGCTGATCCAGAACCAGGTCCGTGTCGGGCTCTCCCGCATGGAGCGGGTGGTCCGTGAGCGGATGACCACCCAGGACGTCGAGGCGATCACCCCGCAGACCTTGATCAATATCCGGCCGGTGGTGGCCGCGATCAAGGAGTTCTTCGGTACCTCGCAGCTGTCCCAGTTCATGGACCAGACCAACCCGATCGCGGGCCTGACGCACAAACGACGGCTGTCCGCGCTCGGCCCCGGTGGCCTGTCCCGGGAGCGCGCCGGGATGGAAGTCCGGGACGTGCACCCGTCGCACTACGGCCGGATGTGTCCGATCGAGACGCCGGAGGGTCCGAACATTGGCCTGATCGGTTCGCTGGCGACCTTCGGTCGGGTGAACCCGTTCGGGTTCATCGAGACCCCGTACCGCAAGGTGCTCGACGGCCGGGTCACCGGCGAGATCGAGTACCTGACCGCCGACGAGGAGGACCGGTACGTCAAGGCGCAGGCCAACACCCCGATCGACGACGACGGAAACTTCCTGGCCGACCGGGTGCTGGGCCGGCGCAAGGGCGGCGAGGTGGAGCTGCTGGCGCCGACCGAGATCGACTACATGGACGTCTCGCCCCGGCAGATGGTCTCCGCGGCCACCGCGATGATCCCGTTCCTCGAGCACGACGACGCCAACCGTGCCCTGATGGGCGCGAACATGCAGCGCCAGGCGGTGCCGCTGCTGCGGAGCGAGGCTCCGCTGGTCGGTACCGGCATGGAGCTGCGCGCGGCGGTAGACGCCGGTGACGTGGTCACGGCCGAGAAGGCCGGCGTGGTCGAGGAGCTCTGCGCCGACTACATCACGGTGATGGCCGATGACGGCAGCCGGCGCACCTACCGGCTGCAGAAGTTCCACCGGTCCAACCACGGAACCTGCATCAACCAGAAGCCGATGGTCAGCGAGGGCGACCGGGTCGAGGTTGGCCAGGTGATCGCGGACGGCCCGTGCACCGAGAGCGGCGAGATGGCGCTGGGCAAGAACCTGCGAGGGGCCATCATGCCGTGGGAGGGGCACAACTACGAGGACGCGATCATCCTGTCCCAGCGGCTGGTGCAGGACGACGTGCTCACCTCGATCCACATCGAGGAGCACGAGGTCGACGCGCGGGACACCAAGCTGGGTGCCGAGGAGATCACCAGGGACATCCCGAACGTCTCCGAGGACGTGCTGGCCGACCTCGACGAGCGGGGCATCATCCGCATCGGTGCCGAGGTCCAGGGCGGCGACATCCTGGTCGGCAAGGTCACGCCGAAGGGCGAGACCGAGCTGACGCCGGAGGAACGGTTGCTGCGCGCGATCTTCGGCGAGAAGGCCCGCGAGGTGCGCGACACCTCCCTGAAGGTGCCCCACGGGGAGAACGGCAAGGTCATCGGCGTCCGCGTGTTCAACCGCGAGGAGGACGACGAGCTGCCGCCCGGGGTCAACGAGCTGGTCCGGGTGTACGTCGCGCAGAAACGCAAGATCCAGGACGGCGACAAGCTGGCGGGCCGGCACGGCAACAAGGGCGTCATCGGCAAGATCCTGCCGGTCGAGGACATGCCGTTCCTTCCCGACGGCACGCCGGTCGACATCATCCTGAACACCCACGGCGTGCCGCGACGGATGAACATCGGGCAGGTGTTGGAGACCCACCTGGGCTGGATCGCCTCGCAGGGCTGGTCCATCGACGGCGACCCGGACTGGGCCAGCCGGTTGCCCGCCGAGCTTCATGACGTGGAACCGGACACCAACACCGCAAGCCCGGTCTTCGACGGTGCCCGGGAGGAGGAGATCACCGGCCTGCTCGGATGCACCAGGCCGAACCGGGACGGCGAGCGCCTGGTCGGCAGCGACGGCAAGGCCCAGCTTTTCGACGGCCGCAGCGGGGAACCGTTCCCGTTCCCGGTCGCCGTGGGGTACATGTACATCCTCAAGCTGTCGCACCTGGTGGATGACAAGATCCACGCCCGGTCCACCGGCCCGTACTCGATGATCACGCAGCAGCCGCTGGGTGGTAAGGCGCAGTTCGGTGGTCAGCGCTTCGGTGAGATGGAGTGCTGGGCGATGCAGGCATACGGCGCGGCGTACACGTTGCAGGAACTGTTGACGATCAAGTCCGACGACGTGCTGGGCCGGGTCAAGGTCTACGAAGCGATCGTCAAGGGGGAGAACATCCCGGAGCCGGGCATCCCGGAGTCGTTCAAGGTGCTGCTGAAGGAACTGCAGTCGTTGTGCCTGAACGTCGAGGTGCTCTCCAGTGACGGTGCCGCGATCGAAATGCGCGACGGGGACGACGAGGACTTGGAGCGTGCCGCGGCGAACCTCGGCATCAACCTTTCCCGCAACGAGTCACCGTCCGTCGACGACGTCGTCAACTGACATGGTGGCCGGTGCACGGGAACCCCGCGGACCGGCCACCCCAGCCATGGCAGCCCTGCCTTCACCGGCAGAACTTTCGAACATTAGGGAGAAGAGCGGACGTGCTTGACGTCAACTTCTTCGACGAACTCCGCATCGGTCTTGCCACGGCCGACGACATCCGCCAGTGGTCGTACGGCGAGGTCAAGAAACCCGAGACGATCAACTACCGTACTTTGAAGCCGGAGAAGGACGGGCTGTTCTGCGAGAAGATCTTCGGCCCGACCCGCGACTGGGAATGCTACTGCGGTAAGTACAAGCGGGTTCGTTTCAAGGGCATTATCTGTGAGCGTTGCGGCGTCGAGGTGACCCGCGCGAAGGTCCGCCGCGAGCGGATGGGACACATCGAGCTGGCCGCGCCGGTCACGCACATCTGGTACTTCAAGGGTGTCCCGAGCCGGCTGGGCTACCTGCTCGACCTGGCACCCAAGGACCTCGAGAAGGTGATCTACTTCGCGGCGTACGTGATCACCTCGGTGGACACCGAGAAGCGGCACGGCGACATGCCGACCCTCGAAGGTGAGATCGGCGTCGAGCGCAAGAACATCGCGGACCAGCGCGACGCGGACATCGAGGCTCGCGCACAGAAGCTGGAGGCGGACCTCGCCGAGCTGGAGGCCGAGGGTGCCAAGAGCGACGTGCGGCGCAAGGTCAAGGAGGGCGGCGAGCGGGAGATGCGCCAGCTCCGCGACCGCGCCCAGCGCGACCTCGACCGCCTGGAGGAGATCTGGGAGTCGTTCACCAAGCTGGAGCGAGGCCAGCTCGTCTCCGACGAGTTGCTCTACCGCGAGCTGTACGACCGTTACGGTGAGTACTTCACCGGCGGTATGGGCGCCGAGGCGATCCAGTCTCTGCTGGAGAGCTTCGACATCTCCGCGGAGGCGGAGAACCTCCGCGAGGTCATCCGCTCCGGCAAGGGGCAGCGGAAGCTGCGTGCCCTGAAGCGGTTGAAGGTGGTCGCTGCGTTCCAGTCCACCGGCAACAGCCCGAGCGGGATGGTGCTCAACTGCGTGCCGGTCATTCCGCCCGACCTGCGCCCGATGGTGCAGCTCGACGGTGGCCGGTTCGCCACCTCCGACCTCAACGACCTGTACCGCAGGGTGATCAACCGGAACAACCGCCTGAAGCGGCTCATCGACCTGGGCGCGCCCGAGATCATCGTGAACAACGAGAAGCGGATGCTGCAAGAGTCCGTGGACGCGTTGTTCGACAACGGCAGGCGTGGCCGGCCGGTCACCGGACCGGGAAACCGGCCGTTGAAGTCCCTGTCGGACCTGCTCAAGGGCAAGCAGGGCCGGTTCCGCCAGAACCTGCTCGGTAAGCGGGTGGACTACTCCGGCCGTTCGGTGATCGTGGTCGGTCCGCAGCTGAAGCTGCACCAGTGCGGCCTGCCGAAGGAGATGGCGGTCGAGCTGTTCAAGCCGTTCGTCATGAAGCGGCTGGTGGATCTCAACCACGCGCAGAACATCAAGTCGGCGAAGCGGATGGTGGAGCGGCAGCGTCCGCAGGTCTGGGACGTGCTGGAAGAAGTCATCGCCGAGCACCCGGTGCTGCTGAACCGGGCGCCGACGCTGCACCGGCTGGGTATCCAGGCATTCGAACCGCAGCTGGTGGAGGGCAAGGCGATCCAGCTGCACCCGCTGGTCTGCGAGGCGTTCAACGCGGACTTCGACGGTGACCAGATGGCGGTGCACCTCCCGTTGTCCGCCGAGGCGCAGGCCGAGGCCCGGATCCTGATGCTGTCCAGCAACAACATCCTCTCGCCCGCGTCCGGGCGGCCGCTGGCGATGCCGCGGCTGGACATGGTGACCGGGTTGTTCCACCTGACCCGTCAGGTGGACGGCGCCCGTGGCGAGGGATTGGCATTCTCCTCGCTCGGTGAAGCGGTCATGGCGTTCGACCGGGGCATCCTCGACCTGCAGGCCAAGGTGCGGATCCGGTTGCGGGACGCGGTGCCGCCGAAGGACGCCACGCCGGAGGACTGGGAGCCGGGCATGCCGTGGCTGGCCGAGACGACTCTCGGCCGGGTGTGGTTCAACGAGCTGCTACCGGAGGACTACCCGTTCATCAACGAGCTGCTGCCGAAGAAGCGGCAGGCGGCGATCGTCAACGACCTGGCCGAGCGGTATTCGAAGGTGGAGGTCGCGCAGACGCTGGACCGGTTGAAGGACGCCGGCTTCTACTGGGCCACCCGGTCGGGGGTGACGGTGTCGATCTCCGACGTGGTCGTGCCGCCGAACAAGACGGCGATCCTGGACGCCTACGAGCAGAAGGCGGACCAGGTCGAGCGGCGGTACCGCCGTGGTGCGCTGTCCCACCAGGAGCGTAACGACGAGCTGGTGAAGGTCTGGACGGCGGCTCGTGAAGAGGTCGCCGAGGCGATGGAGCAGAACTTCCCCGAGGACAACTCGATCAGCATGATCGTGCGTTCCGGTGCGGCAGGCAACATGACCCAGGTCGTGCAGCTCGCCGGGATGCGTGGCCTGGTGTCGAACCCCAAGGGCGAGTACATCCCGCGTCCGATCAAGGCGAACTACCGCGAGGGCCTGTCCGTGCTGGAGTACTTCATCTCCAACCACGGCGCTCGCAAGGGTCTGGCCGACACCGCGCTGCGCACCGCCGACTCCGGTTATCTCACCAGGCGTCTGGTGGACGTCTCCCAGGACGTCATCGTGCGGGAGGCGGACTGCACCACCGAGCGTGGGATCACCATGCCGATCGCCGAGGAGTTGCCGGACGGCAAGCTGATCCGTGACGCGCACGTGGAGACCAGTGTGTACGCCAGGACGCTCGCCGATGACATCACCGACGCCGACGGCAACATGCTGCTGCCGCGAGGCTCGGACCTCAGCGATCCGGCGATCGAGAAGCTGCTCGCGGCCGGTGTGAGCAAGGTGAAGGTCCGCAGCGTGCTGACCTGCGAGTCCGGTTTCGGGGTCTGCGCGGTGTGCTACGGCAGGTCGATGGCCACCGGCAAGCTGGTGGACGTCGGCGAGGCCGTGGGCATCGTCGCGGCCCAGTCCATCGGTGAGCCCGGCACGC
>JBPYFK010000018.1:0-5624 GCA_051984675.1 Pseudonocardiaceae bacterium
TGTGAGAACTTTCTGTACGGCTTCAAGCCGGCCCGAAACGGGCCGGACGCGCGGGCCAGCAGCGCGCGGGCCGGCCCCGTTGCTCGGTCGCGTTGGGGCCGGCCGCGCAGAACGGCTGCGGCCACGCGCGCCCACACGTTTAGGGCGAGGCGGAACAGAGTTGCTCACCGGGCGACCGACCGGCCGTGTGCGGTACTCGCGATGCTCACGTTCAACGACCGGGTTCCGTCCGTGCCGGCGTGGGCGCACATTGTGCGTGGCCGCCCCTCACGCCTCAAGCACCGATCGCGCTGCGGTCAGGAGGTCACGCTGCTGTTGGCGATCGCGATCGGTGCTTGACCCGTGAGCCTCTGCGGCCACTACCCGCGCAGGCGCGGGCAGGCCCATGGCCTGCCCTTCGAACTGGTGTGCGCCCACGCCGCCACTCGTTATGGATGACAGGACCTTGCATGCTCGAGACTGCCGTCCCTACCGCTCGGGAGTAGCGTCAGGCTTAGCCAATGCGAGGACGAACGATCATGGCACGCCAACCTGACTTCTCGCTCTTTACGCTTGACGCCCACGGCATGGTCACGAGCTGGAACGACTACGCGAAAGCCCTGAAGGGCTACCAAGCCAGCGAGATCATCGGCCGACACTTTTCAATCTTCTACCCCAAAGATCGAATCGCCTCCGGGTTCCCGCAGGCAGAGTTGGCATGGGCTGCCAAGATGGGCTACTACGCCCACGAAGGTTGGAGGGTCCGCAAGGACGGCTCCCAGTTCTGGGCCCATGTCGTCATCATGGCGCAGCGCGACGCTCATGGTGTTCTCACGGGCTTCATCAAATACACGCGTGACATGACTCGGCTCCGTGCCAAGCTGCATGGACTCGAAAGTAAAGATCAACTTGGTCCTGAATCCTGAATCTGGACGATATCAGTAGCCAGTCAACTCACTCGAAAGCATGAGGACAAAACTCGCTTCGCGAGCACGTTGTGTAGCTGCCCCCCGGAAGGCAGCATTGAGCACAGGCCAAGCGAGCCGCCGCCGAAGACACAGCCATGGTCGCGATCAGCATGAAAGTCAACGGCAACCTGTGGCATGCCGATGACGACGACGCACTGACCGAGCTTCTTGAGGCTGTCTTCGATACACCTCGGCTCGGCGGCTGGAGCGTGAGCATGATCGCGCAGCCCAAGGACGGGACCGGCACCAGATTGACCCGCGTAGCCGATAACCGGTTACGGATCGCCTCCGATCCCATTGGCGGGTGGGGCGCCCTGAACTTCCTCCAACTCACCCTCGATGGTCACACGTGGCAGGCTTGGGAAACGTTCAACCCGCATCCGTCCGAAGCAGCACCAGATCTGACGTTGGGACGCAACGGACTCGCCTTCCCGCGCAACGCCGCGCTGCCGATCTGTTCCATCTACAAGGCGGTTGCGGAATACGCGTACACGGCGGCCCGGCCGGAAGAAGTTCTCTGGCAGAACTCAAATCTGCTGTAAGCGACCAGCTTCCTCTCCACACCGACCGCCACTCAACAGCAGCATTTGTTGGAACGATCGATGGGCAACTTAGCGGTCGTCTTCTTGCTCAGGTGGGCGCCAGACCTCCGCCTTGACCCGTTTCCTTTCGATCTTCTGGGTGATGCGCTCGTCTCGTGCGCTGCGCCGGTCGACCTGCTCCTGTTCACGGTCGCGCCGTTGTCGAGCTCGCTGGAGCGCGGCCTTGCTGTCGGCCAGATGTCCTTGGGCGATCGTCACGACCTCGCGGCTTCGTTCGATCGCTGCAACCACACGTTCCTCTCCTGTCGCAGTAGGCATATCGTGTTCCTGGGCCCGAACATCGACTTGCCGCTCCTGCTCATCCAGACCTTGCTGTCGCCGGTCGGTGCGACGATCCCGTTGATAGGCCTCAGCCTCGCGTTGATCAAGTAGCTGCTCGCGCCGATCGGCTTCCAGATCACGTTCGTTGGCATCTCGGTCGCGTTGGTCGGCGACATCCTCACGCTCATCAGCAGCTTGCTCCCGCTGTTCAAGCAGTTGTTGCCACTGCTCCAGCAGGCGACTGCGATTCTTGTCGGTAAGCTCTGTCGACTGATCAGTCTCACGCTGATCATGTCCTGGTCGCTGTTCAGAGTCCATGTCGCCGACCCACCCACAGGTCGAATTCGGCTGTCGTGCCGTACGCCACCAAAGTACAATTGTACCGCCCAGCCGTGCCCAACAGCGGCTTTGACACCTCTTATGACCTCGAAGACGACCAATAATGACCTTGATGCTGCCAGTTGACGCCGAGAAGGTCGGAGCATCCTCACTTCCCATCGACGATATCCAAAGCTGACCTCGTCAGGGCAGACTGCGGTCCGGATGTACTCCACGATCGCCTTTCGCACGGTATCCAGAGGGATAACACCCGCTGGAGTGGTTGCACGCGTGACCTTCCCGATGAAGCGGGGACTTAGTACCCGAGAGAGTTTGCCGTGCTCACGCGCATTATCGAGTCATGGGGACCTCCGGACAAGAACCGCCTGATCGGCAACCGGCCGATCTGGATCAGCCTGAGGTGGCAATCGAGGAGCCCGCCAGCACCTCCAACCCCTCCTCCGCTTCCCTAAACGAACGCCTGCGAGCCCAACAGGAGCGCTTTGTTACGGCTGCGGCGCGACTCGCCGATATCGAGGAGGGACTAGCGCACACCTTCGAGGAGCTCAGTGTCAGCGACCCTGAAGCAGCAGCTAGGCGACGAAAGCTCGCGCACGACGCGGCGGAGGCAGCGGACAAGGCGCGCGCGATCGTACGCGAGCACCACACTGAACCTCCAGCCTCACCTACCGATCACGACGGACGCTAAATGTCCCGGCTATGACGGCTGTGCGTACAGCAGCAAAGTCCAGCTGCACCCGACAGCTGGCTGGGCCCGTCCAAGATCGTCTCTCCTAGCGTGACATCCAAATCTGACACCAACCGACGCGAACAACGATGAACGCGACCAGCTGTGATAGAGCAGCGAAGGCGTCCCCTGACGACCATTTCCGCAGGTCGACTCATTGCGACGCGCAGCTGTTAACCGAAGGGTTACTGGTTCGAGTCCAGGCGGAGGAGCAAAACCCCAGGTCAGCGGCCTGGGGTTCGACTTTTTGGGCGGGTTTATCGGCCCGTTGGTGCTGAAATGGTGCAGGATTACATCGCGTTGTGTCGGCGATCGACGCGGCAGCGGGCAGGACAGCGTCGCGTCCTTCGGGCCCTGTCCTTGTGATGTCGACCATGTCGATGTTCAGTGGTCGTGCCGCGACCTCCGTTCCCGGCCATCCGGCTCCTCCGACCTTGTTGGTGTCGTGCCCGGCTGCGGCCCCGTGATCGTCTGTGGGCTCCGTCGCCGCGCGTCGTTGGGCGTTTGAGTAGCCATCTACGGCGTGCGAGTCGGTGTACGTGCCCCCGACCAGGGCACGTACACCGAGGAAGACCGGGAAAAGGAGTTGCTGGCCAGCCGCAACGACGGCGTCGCTGCCACCGCCCGCATCCCGGGGAATCCCAGCCCAGCCCTCGAAGCCTGAAGGTTGGGATGTTGCGTCAAGTCTTCGCGATCACGAGAAAGGTTGATCATGGCTTACAAGCCCGGCCCCTACGGCGTTCCTCAGCACATGATGTTCCCCGACATGGTCAATGCCGGGGTCCAGATCAGCGACACGGAAATCACCATCCAAAGTGCTGCCAAGCACGCCGACCAACCCGCAGGCACGGTCCTGGCGCAAACTTGCACAGGCTCAGTCGAACCTTGCGATCGCCGCCGCATTGAGGGAAATAAACGAGACTCTTAAGCAAGCCCACAAGATCCCGTACTAGAGCTCGACTACTCGCTATCCCCGAGCAGCAAAGCAGAAGGCCCGCGCCACGGCGCGGGCCTTGCTCATTGGGTGAGCAACAGTCGATGGGTTCGTGAGTTCGTCCGTCGATGCCAGACGAGTCGATCGGGCCTGGACCTGAGCAGCAGTCGCCCGGCCGATGAACGGCTGGGGCACAGCTTTTGGATCTCGGCGTTATGCCTACCCGACGGTGTCGCGGTACCACTGCCACGCCCACGGGTCTGCCTCGGCAGCCGTTTAGGCGCCGTGCCGGGCGATTGCCGCTGGTAGGCGGTCGAATGCACGCGTCGCGAGGTCGGTTGCTTCCACGCAGGGGTCGCCTGTGTGGCGGATCGGGAGCACGACGATATTCAGCTCCGGTGTCGGCGAGAGCTGATCATTTGGATCGGTCGGCTGGTTGACGGCCACAGTGATCTCGCAGTAGTCGGTCTGGCGGTCTCGCACGGCTGAATTGCCCCGCACCGTGATGGGGTCGCCGTGATGAGCGTTGCCAACGGAGTTGAGCAGGATCTGGTCTCCGATGCCGTGCCCGTCGGGCCATCGCCAGGCGCACATGTCGCCGTCACGGTGGGGTGGCTCCAGCGGAGCGGACGGTGCTCGGCGAGCCTGGAGGTCTTGCGGGTCCAGGAGACTGCACGGGTCGACAGCCTCCCCCGGTTCGGCTTTGGCGGTCGCGATGTGCGGGTGGTGCAGCAGGCCGGAATACGGGCCGGAGGGAGTGTCGTCACCGTTGAGCCGGTCCAACAATGTTTCGTTCGAGCACGCGCTAGTGAGCGCCAGTCCTGCAGCCACGACAGCGGCGAGGCCTGCGAAGCGTCCACCCAGGCGAGTATCCCATGATCCCTGCATCAGAGGCAGTTTGCTTGATCACGAGCCGGCGTAACCGCGAAACAGTGAAATCCCCACACCCGCGAGGCCATCGTAAAGATCACGATTGCGGAAACCGGCGCAGCGGGTGGCTCCGTTCTGATCTGATCTGGGCTATGACGACTGAGGAGCACAGCCTCGCACGCTGGGACGTGGCCGGCGGGTCCTATCACGAGGATGAGGCCCCTGCCGATGTCGATGCTGCCCAGGATCGCGCGGCGCGCCGGGTGTTCGTTGCCTACTGGGTGGTGCAGTGGGTCGGCGGGGTGAGTATTGCCGTCACCGTGCTGCCGTCGTTGTTGGGCGTCCCGACCCTGGACCCCACGGTGTTGATCGTGGGCACGATCCTGGTCGTCGCGGTGGTGGTGGCGACGCGACAAGTCTTGTTGACGCTGCGTCGACGCACCGGGGTTCCAGTGGTGGCTGATCTACAGCCGGTGATCGCACCCCTGGCTAGCTATCTTGCGCACTTTCAACAGCTTTCCCGCGAAGTGCGCGAGATAGGCGAGGCGCAAGACTCGTTCCGAGCTCGAGCCCGAGCGCGCCAGGATGCTGAGGGCCGGCGTCGGGCTGTCGCCCGGGCGACAAGGAAGATCACCGAGTGCTGCGAGATCGCCGCGTACCTCGCCCACCGGGACTGGCCTGGCGCCCGGTGGGTGTACCGCCGGCAGCTCCTCACAATCTTCAAGTTCTGCGTCAGGCTTGGCGTGGTCGAGCTGCCTGAGCAGGACACCTCATCTGAGAGGCGGGAAGAGTCGAACCCGAATTCCTGACAACCGCCAACCGCGACCATGCCGAGTTCGACGTCACCCGGCCCACCATCTACCGACACCTCGCCAAGACGATCCGTTGACCAGGACCGTCCGCACCTGGCGACACGATCCCTACTTATATGGCCGCTGAACAGG
>JBPYFK010000019.1:0-40395 GCA_051984675.1 Pseudonocardiaceae bacterium
GGCCGCAGGGCCTCGTTGTTCAGCGGCGAAGCAGTGTCCGATATGCACAACCAGCGATCACCTGCCCCGATGGCCTTCCCCTGATAGGGGGCACGGTCTATCGGCTGTTTGGGCACATCCGGCATCATCACTTGTCGAGGGGCGCAGGTCAGCACAGGGCGAGTGACGACGATCTGCGCCCGGCGCGGCCCCGCCCTTGTACCCCTCGTAAGGGCGGGGCCGCAGCACATCCGCGTGATTCACTCGATAGAAGTGTCGCCTGACCAGGCGACGAGCGGTTGGTGCGCTTCGCTGAATGGTCAAGGACACCGATCCGGGTAGGCGACGACACACGGCCGAAACCGCTGTCCGACGCGGGCTGCTGGGTGGCGATCGGGTCGGCGCGACTCAGACGGAGATCAACAACGTAACCGGATCTCCGACATGGACTACCGTCCCACTCACGCGTAACGCCCGAATGCTTGCCACCATCCCCGCGTTGGCCGCCATGCTCAGCGGCTGCGCAACACACGAACACTTCCAATCCAGCGCTACGCAAGGGCATCTGCTGCAGGTGCACGGCCCGGGCCACGTGACCTACGGCCTGGCCCGGCGCCCGGGGAACTGCCATGTAGGTGGCCAACTCCCGAATGGCACATGCACGCCTGGCGCGATCGACCCTGCCGTGACCCAGGCCAACCTGCGGGAGACCATCTGCAAGCCCGGCTACACCAAGACCGTCCGACCACCGGTCAACCAGACCAACGCCGCCAAGCGCGGGCAGTACCAGGCATATGACATCCCACAAGGAGCGGATAGCGAGCTGGACCACCTCGTCCCACAGGAATTAGGCGCGGCCAACGACATCGCGAACCTGTGGCCGGAAGTCGGACCACAACCGAACCCGAAAGACACCGTCGAACGAGACCTGAACAAAGCCGTGTGCAGCGGGAAAGTCCAACTCACCGACGCACAACAGGCCATCGCCGACGACTGGCAAAACGCGGAGAAACGCCTCGGCGTCGGCTGATCGGGACGTCACGAACTCCCCTGTTCTGATCGGTTCCTGGCAGGATTGCTAACAGCGCCCGCGCTGGGTTGCCGGCCTGTGACGGCAAGTCAAGCGACGGTGTCGCTGGGCTGTTTGTGCCCGTTGGCGCATGTGCCAACGGTGCGGCGCGGGTGTTTCCTAACACAGGTCAGGTTGTAATAACAACCCGATGGTGAAGCTGAGGGGATTCGAACCCCTGACCCCTTGACTGCCATCAGAGCTCACAGCGCGCTGTAGGCAGCTTGGATCCGTCGCTGTTGTCGTACGGATCCGATGATCGACGCTAGTTGTGCTGCTCGGATGATGTGCTGATCAACTGCATCTCGCTCCCCGCGCACGGCGTACGCTCTTGCTAGATCGACGCACAGACCCGTTTCGGCACGGGTGAAGGTCGGATCAAGCTCGTCAAGTGCCTGGGTCAGAACTTTGACGGCATCTGGAGCGGCGAATCGGCTGAGGGCATGACCGCGCCAACGAGCAAGATGTACCGAGTCGAGAATGACATAAGGGCCGTCAGGGTCGATCGCCTCCCGCGGGAGCAACGCGGCGGCCGCGTCGAATGCTCGTAGGCTTTCGTCCTGCTGGCTATTAGCAGCGAGAGCTTCACCGTGCGCGGCGGCCAGCCAGGAGCGCAACAGTGGTGAGCATTTTCGACCTACCTTCTGCCTGGTCGTGCCGAGCAGTTCGACGGCGGCATTGGTTTCACCTACTTCGAGCAGGACGAATGCCTGTTCAGCCGTGGTATGCGCCTCGAACGGTGTCATGCCCGACTCCAGCGCGGCCGTCTTGGCAGCCTCGTAGTACTGCCAGGAATCGGTGACTCTGCCCAGATCGAGCGCTTGCCAGCCGGCAAGCGTATGCAGCTCTGAAAGCAGCGCCGCGAGGGGTCCACGCATTTCAGAAGACAAGCTATGCGTCAGGATTCGGCTTACTTGACTCGCCTTGGCACGGACTTCGTCGTGCGCGACGACAGCGCCTAGTTGCCTGTCGAGACGGCGGATATGCGTCAACTGCCCACGTAGCAGGTCAAGCACAGCGCCGTCAATCCGGGTGGAGGCATGGAGCATCTGACGAAGCTCGGCCGCCGACTCGTCTGCCGGCTCAAGTCCCGATGACGCAGCGAGTAGTTCGTTAATGCTCACGTCGAAAATGCGCTCCAGCAGACGCGCGGTCGTAGTTCGGACCGGCCCGAGTGGTTGCCCCTTCGGGCCACGGCCGGACACGAGCCGTTGGAGATGTCGCACGCCGAGCGTTCCTGGCTCGTTGTGTTCGCGAGCGAACCTCTCCGCGTACTCGGCGAACTCTTCGAGGGTCTGCCGCCGCTCCCAGATCTTCTGCTCAAGCACTGTGCGAAAGCGCCGCACTGTTTCTCCCCGTCCCGACTGATGTATTGCTCATGTCGTCGACATGTCGTGCCTGAGTCGTTCCGCTGATATCGCGCATCCGGCACGCTGATTTCAGTCTGACATGGGTCGACTAGAGGCGGCCACCCGAGTCGTCCGGCGGCGTCGACTCCGCCTCCTTCCTGCGACGTCGCCGGACACCCGACCACGGCCAGGGCCGATGGGCTCCCCGACCTCGGTCCTGGCCGTGGTCCCAACGACTGGAGGTCACCTATGGATGTGTCGAAAATGCGACATCCCGCCGGTTATGGCTTGGACGACTCCGGCTACGTGGTGTCGATCGTGCGGCCGGACACGGAGATCACGTCGTACGTGAACGACCTGGAGATGATCTCGATCAGCGTTCCCGGGAGTCCCTGTGACGTCCTGCTTGCGTTCGCCCCGGCAGGGGCAGAGAAGTTCGTCCAGCACCTGAATAAGCAGCTCAGCGAATTGCAAGCGAAGCAGAGAAAGGATCGGCGCTGATGGAGTGGTTCCAGTACAAGCCGGGCATCGTAGTGGATTCACTTCGGGTTGCCCACCAGGCCGCGCCAACTTCCGTAGCCGACTTGGTACAAGCGTGGTGTCGCCAAAAGTTTCACCCGGGCCAGATCGAGGAGACTAGCGCCCCAAATGAGGCGCCGGAACCCGGTAAGCCGACCCCAGGTGTTCCGTGCTTCGTGTGTTTACTGGGGAGCACCGCCGCCGATGTTGATGGCGCGACAAGCTCATCGCTGGAGCTGTTCCAGTCTCCTTCACAGCGCCTGACGCACCACGACGCCTATGAACGGGACCACTGACACTTACGCGGCCTTCAGGTGGTCACGTAGGCCAGCCTCTGCGCGGACCGCCCCATACCAAGGTGCTTAGCGAGGGCAGCGCTGGTTGCCTCTGTGTTCCCTCCCCTATGGCCGACCGTCCGCTTAAGCGCCTGGCAACTTGCTGATGCCGGGGCAAACCGCCCACCAACAGAACGTTGAGCCCAACCACAGCAGGACGCTGTCGGGAAGCCTGCTGAAGGCGCCACAACAGACGGGTGAGACGGGTCTCCGCAAACCTGTCCACCCGTCATCGTGGCCGTTTACGCTGGTCGATGCTGGTTCCTACCCGTCACTCGCCCCGTGACGGGGAGCCGGGTTGCCACCCACTGCGTGACGGTTCGCAACCAGGCGCGTGACGGCTACTGATCGTCAGTATCCGACGGTCCATCCGACGTGCGATTGCGGCATTTCTCGATCGCTGCGCGGAGGTCAGCGCTGTAGTAGCCGCGTGCCTGTCGGACGCTCCCGTCCTCCACCGTCGTGCGGCCTCGTCGTGGCTGGCATCCCAGCTCGCCCATCTGCCGGCCGAACAGCGTCGGCTCGACCTCCAAGGCGTTGACCAGCTCGGCTGTCGGCACGAAGTCGCGCTGGTCGATGTCGTCGCCAAGGTAGTCGACGACCGAAGCGAGCGGTTCCGGTAGCTCGGCAGGTACGCCGTCTTCGGCGACGGCCGTGCCGCTGCCCAGCGCGTTCACTACAGCAGTCTGGTCGACCGTTCGGCGGCTGTCATCGCCGGCAGCATGGCCGCTCAAGGTTCCAGCTTCCTCCCGCAAGCTCCTTCCACGGGCGCAGATAGTCCTCCATTCGGCGTTCGTCATGTAGTAGGTCCGAACCGTCACGGCGAGCGTGTCGCTCCCAGCTTCAGTCTCTCCGTCAGGGCGCAGGATTCCGACGCCCTTGTGGCTGGGCAGCAACGTGGAAGCATCGAAGCCGCGTGTGTTCATCTGCTCGCCAAGCACGATATTGGAATCTCGCCAGTCCATGACTCGTAACGCGAAGCGCGACCCGAGGACCGCCCGAAGCCGCGAGGGGATCGTGTTCGAGTCCGGACGCTGAGTGGCGAGGATGATCACGATGCCCACCGCTGGTCCCTTGCGGGCGAGGTAGGTCAGCAGGTCGGCAATGTAGGCGCCAAGCGTGGTCTTCTTGCCCCCAACCTCCTCGCGTGTCGAGTTCTCCAGATAGACCTGCACCTCATCCAGGATCACGGCCGTGATCGGCATCCCTAGCTCAGGATCGCGGGAGATTGCCGGAGTGATCTTCGACTCTGGACAGATCTCGTCATCCAAAGTGGACATCCTGGCGAATCGCGACTGGACCTCGACAGCCAACTCAACCAGAAAATCCCTGACCGCTTCGGCGTGCTCGATCTCGTCGCCACACACGAATCGGTGGGCGACGGCCTCCGCGGCCTGCCAGTCCTTTCCTCCCTTCCCGTCGAAGATGTAGAGCTGTGTGTGCGGATCGAGGATCAAACCGGCTGCTGGTAGACGAGTAGCGCACGTCTTGCCCTGACGTGGGATCGCACCGACTACAAGCGACGTCCACACCACTTGAAGATCGATCTTGCGATTGCGTGCGTCACGACCGAACGGGATCGACCGCCAGGAGTCCCACTCGTCCACGTCGACCAGCGGAAACCGCAGCGGCGGGCCGCCGTACGGGTCCTCATCGGCAACCCAGAGGAAGACTCGCCCGGCGTGCCCCCGCTTGCCTCGCACCCGCTCAACAATGAGCTGCATTTCGTCCACTGCCAGCGCCGACGCAAGCGCTTCGCGATGTTTGATCACGTCGACCGCCTTGCGTGTGGCGGGCAGGTCGACAGTGACTGCCCATCCCGAGCCGTCGTGCGCAGCACGCTCGACCAGCCGCAACGACTCGTCTTTGCCAATCAGCTTGGCGTCACGGAAGGAATCGACAAGGACCTGTGGGTCCATGGTCCAGGTAAGGGTCCTGGGACCAGCGAGAACGGGCTTGCGCCCCGGTGCGCCCTCCCTACGGCGGCCCACAACAGCCAGCGCTACAGAGCTGAGTCCTGCCGTGATCCACAGTGCAGGCGAGCCGTAGACCAGATCGCCTACCGCGATTATTACCGCGCTTGACACACTCATCGCGCCGGTGACCTTCCACCGGAACAGCGTCAGCTCGCGGATCTCGGTGAACTTGTCGGCGAGCTTTTCGGACTGCTCGGCTGCCTCGCGGTAGTCGTGCACGCGGACCCAACGGCGCCAGGCACGCACGGACGCCACGGTTCCCCGAACGACCGCGCTCACAAAGCGCCACGGAGACCGCGCCATGAACGCCATGGCGTCCATGAGGGCGTGTTTGACGCCCTGCCATGACTTCAACCCGTTGGGGACGCGCGGTGAACGCTGCCACCAGTCCATGAACCGCTGCCATCGCGTTCGCCTCGAAGCGGGCGGATCGTCGTCAACCAGCTCGGCATCGAATACAGCCGACTCCAGCTCGCGCGAGTCAGCAGGGGCCGGAAGCGTCTCGTCCTGCGTGTTCATGACCCCTCCCCCTCGCTCTTGTCCAATTCGGCGGCAAGGGCGGCTGCCAGACGCGAAGAAAGACCGCGCGAGCAGCCAGTGACCTCCCGAATCCAGGCAGGGGTGACAGTCACGTCTGGCCGCCAGGCCTCCCGCGCTCTGGCCAGGTACTCATCGAATGTGGTCCGCCGCTTGGTAGCCGGCGGCTGATGCGGAACTGCCTTGCGCACTGCCTCAGGCGTCGGTGCTGGTCCGGGCTCTTCCGAGTCATCCATGGGGTTCGTGAACGCCGCCCGGACAGTTTCGCTGAGCTTGTCCCGCAGATCGGTCACGGCTTCGGCCGCCACGAAGACGACCAGCGGCGGCACGGAATGTAGGACAACCATGTCGGCTGATCTGGCCGCGTACGCGGCCCAGGTGTTCATGACGTACGTAGCGGCAAGCGTGAACCACTTCGCGCCACGCACCCAGCCACCCGTCCGCACGCCGTAGCGCGCTGTGACCTGTTCTGCTCGCAGGATCGCTAGCAAGACCAGCGACACCATCGGGTCGAGAAGCCATGCGGCTAGCCACGGCAGCGACCAGCGTGGTGCTCCGGCGGCGGCGAATCCCTGGACGTTGGTCATGGTGAATGCCAAGCCGAGAAAAATCCCTGTCCAGCACAAACGATCCACTTGTTTGCGGACGTGCTCGACAGACTCGGCCTCGACCCGGGTGGGCGGCAGACGCCGCCCACCTTTCACCGGCTGGGATGCGTGCTCGGTCATCGCCGGTCACTCCTGCGCCGTGGAGCGTCCATAGTGGTCACTGTCAACGCTCGGGTGAGCGTGTACGAGGCCAGCAGCGCCGGTAGTCCAAGCACGACCCACAACAGCGTTGTATTGCCTGGATGGGTAATCACGATCCACTGGACAATCACGATCGCCGCCGCAGTGAGGACCACCCGACCGCTCAGCGACATCAGCCGCGCACTGGCCCGTGCCGTCTCGGCCGCACGCCGAGCGGCACGGGTGCTGACACGCCACACCATGACCAAGGCGAGTAATGCACCAAAGCCAGCCAACAGCTCAACCGGAGTCAGTGGCAGCGTCATCGTGCATCACCTCCTCGCTCGGTCTCGCTACTGTCGCTTGATTCGCTCTCTTGCCTGTGCGCCAACCAGATCTGGTAAAGAGCACGACGATCCGCTTCGGACAGACCGCCCCAAACTCCGAACGTTTCGGGACCGAAGAGCCGAAGTTCCAACTCCAGGCACTCGTCATGCACCGGGCATCCCGCGCACAACTTCTCGGCCAGTTCACGGTCCGGGTTGTCGGTGCCGGTCACTTCGGGTGGGTCGCCTTCAGTGATAAACCACAAGCACTGACCGTTCCGCATCACGATGTCCGCGAGCACGGCCGTCGGAACCGACCGGAGTCGGTCCAGGCGCACGACGATCTCGGTAAGGCGCTGGTCCTGGTCGTGATTCATCGCGCCGCACCCCCGTTCAGCCGAGCCACCTCGCGGGCTGTACGGCGTTCGGTGGCCATCCGCGCGACGTCCACGCATCCGCCCGACTCGCTCGCCTCGGCGGCAAGCTTGTCGACTGCGGCAGCCGGAACGACGTAGCGCGCACGGACACGCACGGCCGGAAAGGCGTCCTCCCGGATAGCCCGGTACAGAGTCGAGGGGTTGCACCGCATGATGCGGGCGGCTTCGCGAACTGTGTAGAACGTTGGCCGCCCAGCGCTCTCCGTCTTGCTATTCATGGCAGTCGTCTCCTAATTCAAAGGATGAGAAATGATTTCGGCTTGCTAAAGCGCTGATTTCAGCTCTAGTAGACACGCAAAGGCCACATACGGCACCGGGTTGGCCCCGGAATTGCGTTTACGCGCTAATCTCGGCGCTGAGGCGGAGCACGGAGGAATACGTGTCGGAGGACTGGGCTGCGGTCGCGCGGGCAATCAATCGCCGCGTGCGGGAGGTGGGCTTGCGTCAACGCGAGTTGGCGGAGCGCTCGCACGTGTCGCAGGCGATCGTGCGTGAGTTGCAGCACAACACCGTCCAGCGCCGCCGAAGTGCTCGAACGCTCGAAGCGCTTTCGCTGGCGCTCGACTGGCACCCGGAACACCTGTCCGCCGTCTTGGAGGGCCGCCGCCCGCCCGAGGTCGGCGAGCCTGTGACCTCCAGCGATGACGAGGTGTCCACGCGTCTCGCCGCAATCGAGCAGCACTTGCGCCGGATCACGCACCAGCTTGAGGAAATGAACTCGCGACTCGCTGTGGCGATTGGTCATGAGGGCGAGTCGACCCCGTAGCCGGTGCCGATCACTGATGGTCCGCCTCACCTCGCGGGCCGCTTTCTTTGCGCTGTTCATGCCATCAGGAAACGGCAATCGAGCGCGGTTCTACAGATGGCAGCGGTTAATTCCGACACCATTAACTGCAATTAACTTCGCAGGTCAGACCGGTTATCAGCGGCGGAGGCCGTGATGGCGGGGTGCCGACTTCAACTGGTGCGGAGGCAGCTCGGCTACTCCGCCAACGAAGTCATCAGGATGATCCTTCAGCGCGCACAGTCGCGCGGCATGCACGTAATGTCACCGGCCAGCCTGAAAACGAAGCTGTCCCGCTGGGAAAATGGCCACGAACAAGTCAGCGAGCCATACCGCCAACTGTTCCGTGAGATCTACGGACGAACCGACGAGGAGCTTGGCTTCCCACCGGAGCTGGACGACGGCGATGCAGCGCAGCTACGCGCACGCCTGGCGGTCGCGCGCACCGTCGATGCCGAGACGGTCGACGTGTTCCGCAGGCAGGTCGACAACGCGCGCCACATCGACAGGCGGTTTGGGGGGATCACACTTCTCGATCAGCTCCGCACGAACATCAAGCAGGTTGAAGACTTGCTCGCTTTCAGCATGATGGGTGGCCAGCGGGAGAGCCTGGCAGGCGTGTTGACAGAAGCGTCCACATTGGCCGGTTGGGAAGCGCTCGACCGCAACGCCATCGGTCAGTCTTGGGGCCACTACGAGCGCGCGAAGGCCGCTGCGCGCGAGGCCGGCTCATCGGCGCTGCTCGCCCACGCCACGGCAGAGCAAGCGTTCGTCCTGATCGACATCGGGGAGGTCGCAGCTGCTGTCGAACAGCTCGCTCGTGCGCGCGAACTCGCCGAGCGTGTGGCGCCTCCGTTGTTGCGTTCGTGGTTGGCTGCTGCCCACGGCGAAGGACTCGCTGCGGCCGGTCACCGTGACGACGCGTTGCGTGCGTTCGACGCAGCAGGCGCGTTGCTGCCAGCCGAGCCTGTCGACGCAGCTCTGCCGTTCTTGTTCCTCGGCGGTCCGCATCTGGACCGCTGGCGTGGCAATGTGCTGAGCAAGCTCGGCGACCAGGAGGCGATCGACCAACTCAGCAACGCGCTCCCTCGTCTTCCGAGTGCCTTCATCCGTGCCCGAACAAGCATGTTGGTCGATCTCGCCTTCGCCTACGCAGCTGCCGGTGACCGGGACGCCGCGCTGGACCATGCCCGACAAGCGCGCCGGCTGGCGTCCCAGATCAAGTCCGACCGGCAGCTACGCCGACTCAATGGGCTGATCCTGCCCACCGGCACTAACAGTGCCGCGTGATGCCAGGTAGTACAGCAAGGCAACCAGCGTCCCCGCCCCGAGAAGTTCGTGCCGCTGCGCCAGTTCCGTGACGCAAGACAGTGGCACCCACTCGACACTACCGACTTCCTCAGTCTCGGTCGGCTCGCCTATGTACTCAGCGCCACGCCATAGGTAGACGTCCATCGGCGCAGTTACCTGCCCCGGCAACGGCTCGAAGCTCACCAGGTGCTCGGGCTCGCCGATCGGTCGCCAGCCGCTCTCCTCGGCGGCTTCTCGTGCCGCTGTCACGGCCGCGTCCTCCCCGTCGCTGACCATGCCCCCCAGCAGCTCGTATCCCCACTGCTCGGTCGGGAACCGGTAGCGCCACAACATCAGCGCCTCGTCCTGGTCGTTGACGACCAGCGCAATCGCGATGCGCGCAAGGTGCACAACGTGGTACTCCCACCGTTCCCCATTCGGTGCCTCCACGTCAGCGAGCCCCAGCCGCACCCAAGGGTTGTCGTAGACCGTTCGCTCGCCGTAGGTCTTCCATGCTCCGCGCTCCTCAGTCACACCCGCAGCCTACGGGCACCGATCAAAGAAGCATCTGCCCATGACAGTTGCATACATGGCCACCGACCGGATTGACGTTGTACGTGCGGAGCCGCGCGCTGCGGTCGCCCGGCCAACCGTAGGCCGATGTTTGGCGCCGGTTTCCTAGAGCGCAGCCGAGCACCGGTGGCGCAGCGTCATCGGTCGCCGGCTGGTGTCGGGCCAGGGTGCCCGCCGTCCGCGACGGTTCGCGAGCCTCGGTTGACCAGGTCGTTCTATCCCTCCCGCCCTGCCTCGAACACACGTACGCGGATCTTGAAAGCGGGTGAATCGTGCGTTTCGGGCAGTCGCTCAGCTGATCCGCTGGCAGCGCCACGGACAATGCGTGGACCAAGTACCTCTACGAGCGAGTTTCGGGAGTCGTCTGCCCAGGTCAACACGCCATGAGTTCGAGAATGCGGAGCCCACTCCAAATGGGCACATTGCACAATTGTGTAACCAGGCGTTCTGGGTTAGACCTCTCAACGTGTCTGGTTCTGGTCACCAAATGTAAGTGCCTAACGTGCTCGTTTCGGCATACGCGAGCCAAGGATTTCCGCGGCCTTGCGGTCCGAAGCGGCGACCCAGGCGGCGTAAACGCGAAGCGTCGTGGCGCCGCCCCCGCCGTGACCGAGGCGGCCAGAGACCGTGGGCAGGTCCACCCCTGCCGTCAGCAGCTCAGTCGCGGAGTAGTGGCGCAGCGCGTGTAGGTGAGTATCAATGCCGAGTCGCTCGGCCATGTCCGAATAGCGTGACGTCACGTTGTCGGGTGCGTAGGGCTCGCTGTGGTCCGGCGTCTTCGTGCCGGCGAAAACGAACAGGTCTTCCCTAAACTCCACCCCTAGAGCTTCGACGCGTTCCCGGACACGTTCTTTGTGCTCTTTAAGTAAGACCACGGTCTCGGTGTCGAGTGCGATCCGGCGGTTCTGGTGCGTCTTCGTGTCCTTCTCCTTGCCACCGACCCAGTTCCGGCGAAGATCGATCACGCCGCTGTCAAGGTCGAGTCGCGAAAAGCGCAGAGCCACCAGCTCGCCCCGCCTCATTCCGGTGGTCATCGCCAGCCAGACGAGAGCCCCCCAATCCTCATCCATCTGGAATGCCTCTTCAGACAACTTCGCCGCTTCAGCGGGTGTCGGCGGATCGGGTTCGGGCGGCTTCTGCTTCGGCTTGCGGGCGACGCGAGCCGGATTCGAACTAATCCAGTCCCACCGCTCGGCAGCGTCGAGCGTGCCGCTGATAATGAAGTGAATCTGCCGGACGGTCGAAGCAGCCATCGGTTTGCACACGTGGGGCTTGCACTTCTTAGTCACGCAGTCGTGCTCGCCTTCCTTCTTGTGCTTCTCGATGAAGGGCTTGCCGTTGCACTGACTACGGCAACGCCGCAGATCCGTATAGAAGCTCTCCAACATCCGAGCAGTGATCTTGTTGACAGCGGTGTCACCGAGGTTCGGGCGAATCGTGCGGTCGATGTAGCCCCGGTATGCCTTGCGCGTGCTGTCCTCGATCTCGTTCGTACGCATCCACTCATCGAGAGCGAACGAGAAGCTCGTGGACGACGGAGCCGAACGTTGCCCGTCTACCTGCGCGAGCAACTTGTTGAGGGCCTTTTCTGCCCGCTTATATGCGGCCCTATCCGTTCCATTGATCGTCTGGCGAAGATAGCTACGCTTGCCAGTTACCGGGTCGACTCCGGCGTAGACGATCACGCGTAGCGTCTTCCCGCGCTCTTCGATCCGGCCGCGCTGGCGGCCTTGAGAACCCGCAGCACCCATAGCGCTGAGGCTACTCGCACCCAGCGCCGCACCCAACCGACCAGCAGTTGATCTCTATTGGCTTGTTTTAACTGCTCAGAAGGTGGGGCGGGTGGGACTTGAACCCACGACCTGACGGATTATGAGTCCGCTGCTCTGACCTGCTGAGCTACCGCCCCCGGAGACACCCTTTGGTGATCGTAGCGAGCCAGACCCGGACCGTGTTCGTCGGGGCGTGATGCGGACGGCAGACAGCGGCAACGGCCAGGCGGGCATGTTCAGCCGCGGCTTCTGCCACGCATCACCCATCAGCAGCGGCTGGGGTGCGGAAGGCTTCCGGGAGTCCCGTCAGTGCCCGATGATACGGCCGAGGTCGAACGCGCCGGTCACCTCACCGATGATGACCATGGTCGCGAGCAGAGCTCCCATCGCGGCCACCGTCAGCGCCGCGAGCATGATCAGGTACACGATCGCCTTCAACGGCTTGGGCAGGCTGTTCACCCATGACCAGAAGTCGGGTAGCGAGATGCGCGGTTCCTTGCCGAGCCCTGGTGCAGACATCGTTACTTCCCCCGTTTCACTAGATCCACCACTGCATGGACGAATCACAGTGGGAACCACGTTGCCCACAACGGATTACGTCTTGGTCTCGTTCTCGACCTGCCACGCGACCAGGACGGCATCCCCGAAACACTCGCTTGGCGGTTGACCAGAGCGCTCCCAGCGGCGGCCGCTGCGCGGGTCGTGGGATGACCTGATCCAGCCACCATGAGCTTGCCACCATTCTGGCCGAACCGCCTGCGCAGGCGGGTACAGGTACCGGGGTTCGTTGCCCGGCATCGACACCCCTCGCGGATCTGGGCCGCGCATCGGGCACAGAAGCAAGGTGAGCGACAAATACAACATTCTGCGACGACGATAGCGAATTCGAGCAGGAAAGAAATACGAAAAGGATGCCGATGATTTGGAGCAGCTCAACGGTATTTATTGATCATGCCGCTGAGTACGTCGATTTTGAAGTACCCTTTGGGGCGTGTCGCGCGTGATAGATCAGCAACGCGTCTCGGCTTGGGCGGTCCAGGCTCCGGTGGGCTCGGCGTTCAAAGGCTGACGGGGTCGCTGTGGGAGAAATGACTTCTGGAACGACGGCCGAGAAGATCCAGCTCGGACGCACCATGATATGAGTTTCTGACATCAATCTACGTCAGTGAAGCGATCTCGCTGGCGGCGATGTGACGCAGGGACGGTTTGGATTATCATTCTGCGATAGTCTACCCTCGTAAAGTGATATCGAAGTCTATGCACTGCGCCCGCGTCGTCGATGAGCGCGCAGCCGTCCTCAGACGGAGGCTTCGATAGCATCGGCAACAACCCCATTGCGAGTGAGGACACAGGGTGACGCGCACGAAATCTGGAGCGGACAGTGCTCGCCGAGCGCTCGAGATGCTTTTCGCGTTCACGGAGCAGAAGCCCCGCGCCTCCGTGCGCGACCTGGCGGAAACACTGGACATCCCAGTCCCGTCCGTGCATCGCTACGTTGCGATGCTGCGGGACATGGGGCTGATCGAGGAAGGCTCCCGCGGTCAGTACCACCTCACGATGCGGGTGGCCGCGTTGGCCCGCGCGGCACGGGAGGCGACGCCGATCGTCGACCTCGCCGAGCCCCACATGCGACGGCTCGCCGAGCAGATCGGCGAGGCCGTTCTGCTGATGCGCATGGTCGGCGGTCACCCGGTGTGCTTCCACCGGGTCGAGGTACCGAGTCGGTTCCGCCTGTCGTTCGAGCCAGGCCAACCACTGCCGCTGCTGCGAGGAGCCAGCGTCCGGCTCCTGCTCGGCTCCCTGTCGCCCGCGGAGCGAGAAGCCTACATTGACGCTGCTCTGCAGGCGGGTGCTCTACCCCCTGGGGGGGACCGCGAGCAGTTCGTCCGCGATGTCGAGCGAGACCTGGATCGCGGCTGGGCGGTCAGCAACGAGGAGATCGACCAGGGTGTATGGGCGGCGGCAGCCGCGGTCTACGAGGAGGGCGAGACCGTCGCCGCGCTGTCCGCACCGTGCCCGATCTTCCGTATGGACGAAGAGCGGAAGAATCTCGTAATCGACCGCGTGTGCAGGGCCGCGGCGGATATGTCGAACGCTCTGAACCCGGGCTTCACCCCAGCCACTTCGGACCGGCCCAAGTCAGACTGAACTCGGACCCGAACCAGGTTGTCGTGGTAGGACAGATGAACGTGTGAGTCCGGCGCGTTGGCGCCCACCCGCTGATCCACACCGTGGCCGCCTGGACGTCACCGACCATTGAGGTTTTCTCAGCAGGATAGGTAGTCGTGTTCGAAATGGGTGAGCACGAGTGCGGCTTTGGCGATGGTGCCGATTTTGCTTGAGCTGGCGGTGATGTGCTGGAGGCATCGCCAGCGGCCGGTCAGCAGCGCCAATCCGCGTTCACCCAAGCAACGCAGGCTACGCAACGGCACAGGGCGCCGAGCACCTGGTAGCGGGCGGCGGTCAGGTCGTGGGTCGAACCCGGCAGCGCGTCGGAGACCCAGACGGCCAGTCCGTCGGGACGCATCACGGCTTGGACGTTCCCGCCGAAGTCGTGCGTTTTGCCCGCGTACCAGGCATCGATGACCTCGCCGTGGGCGTTGAGGGTTTTCTGGGTGCACCGATCGGAATCCACAACCTTGCCGTCCAGGATCACATGCGACCAGCCCTCGGTGGCGACGCGCCGCAGCGCGATGTGCAGGTCGGGGGCGCAGGCGGCCAACACCCGGATCGCCTCGTCGAGGTAGCGGTACGAGGTGGCCGGGAAATTCCGAAGGATAGGCGATCACGGAGCCCCTGGCAGACCGCTTCCTACCAGGGCTCCGTCCTTCATCCAGGCACGACACACCCACCGTCACGCGTCACGTCGAGCCAGAAACATCGATCCGATCCTGCTGAGAAAACCTCATTGATTCGTCCAGGACTGACCTAGCTGCTGACAGCGGTCGGGTTCTGCTCGCCGCTGGGACCGTCGACCGCAGCCGACCGCGCGTCCTTCCCATAGCGGGGTTCCTTGATGGCGAACATCAGCAGCATGGCGACGAGCGGACCGGCAGCGAGGGTAAGGAACGCGGCGAGGAACGAGCCGGTGCCGGCGAAGACGGCGCCGACCACGACAGGGACGATCGTGGTACCGAGTTGCCAGATGGCGTTGGTCGCGCCTGCGGCGGTTCCGGTGACGGTGGCCGGCACGAGTGTGGGCACCAACGCGACCATCAATGTAGTGGCGGCGTAGGCGAACAGGCCGAGCACGGCCCCGCCCCAGAAGAACGCGCCGGTCGAGCTGAGGCTGCCGAAGACCACGAGCCCCACACCGAAGATTCCCAACAGCACGATCGTCAGAAGCTTGCGCCGGTTAGGGAAGAACTTGTCGGCGATGAAGCCGAGAAGGGGTTTGGCGATAGCCGCCACGACCGAGAAGACCACGATCACCAAGCCGGCGGTCTTCGAAGGGATATGGTGTCCCTTGATCATCAGCGCGTTGGCCCAGGTCGTGAACCCGTACACACCCCAGAAGCCGCCGAACCCCGCGATGCAGACGACCAGCAGGTTACGGTTGCGCAGGACGAGTGAGAAGTCCGGCAGGAACCGGCGGCGCGTCGAGGTGCTCTTCGTGACCGGTGGTGTCCCCAACGGGCCCGGCTTGAGCAGGTAAAACAGCACGACGGAGAAGCACACCGAGATTCCACCGAAGAGATGGTAGCTGGTTTCCCAGCTGTGCCAGGCGATCAAGGTCGGCACCACGGCGTTGGCCACACCGAGCCCGATCGGCGTCGCCGTGAGGAAAAAGCCCATCACCAGGCCGAACTCCTTGGGCCGGAACCAGCCGGTGATCAGGCGGATTCCGGCGGCGTAGTCCGCTCCGGCCAACAGTCCCACGAGCGCCTGCACCGTGATTCCCACCGCGGCCGAGGTGGTCGACCCGAAGACCATCATCAACGCACCTGCCCCGAAAAGGGACACGGTGAGGGTGCGGCGGCCACCTATGGCGTCGGAAACAGCCCCGCCGACGGCATTGGAGACGACGTAGCCGACGTAGTACGCCGTGGCGAACACACCGAGGCTGGCCAGCGGAACGCCTAGTCCCTTGCCGACGAATACGGCGGCCGGTCCCCATGTGGAGCGGTCGATGGAGGTCAGGGTGAACGATGCCCAGCACGCGAACAGCACGAGCCAGCGATATTTGGAGATGGCGACCTCGGTCGTCGTCGAAGAAGCGCTCATCATTGGGCCTTCCGTGTTTGATGTGGGGGTATACAGCACAGCGCGGGCTGAGCAGTGTTCGCGCTAACGCAAAGGGCTAGAGGTCGAGAACCAGTCGGGTGGACGCGCAACCGCCCACACAAATCATCATTGAGGTGTTCTTTTCGCGTTCCTTCTCGCTCAGGATGGAGTCGCGGTGGATCGGGCGGCCCTCGAGCACCTTGGTTTCGCAGGTTCCGCAGAAACCCTCTTCGCACGAGTACAGAACATCCGGCCGCTTCTCGCGGACCGCGTCGAGAATCGACTGTCCTAATGGGACGGTTACGGTCTCCCCGGTCCGGGCCAGTTCGACGTCGAACGGGGCCTGCCCGTCGGTCTCGTCCGAGTCCGAGGCGGGGGGTTCGTCCGAGACGGCGGCGAAGCGCTCGAACCGCAGCGGCAACCCCGGCCGCTCGCGTTCCACCGTCTCCGCCAGCGCGGTGAGCATGCCGCCCGGTCCGCAGGCGTAGAGCATCGCCCCCTCGGGCGCGTCGGAGACGATCTCGGTCAGCGGCAGTGCGCCCTCAACGTCATCGCTGCGCATGTGGACCTGGCCGCCGGAACGCGCGGCGAGGTCGGCCAGCTCGCGGGTGAAGGCCAGAGTCTGCCTGCGCCGGCCTCCGTAGTGCAGCTCCCAGGGGCGGCCCCACCGCACCGCCTGCCGGATCATGGCCAGAACAGGGGTGATGCCGATCCCGCCGGCGACGAAGACGTATGCGTTCGCCGGTTCGAACTCGAACCGGTTGCGGGGCCCCAAAATCCGCAACTCGCGCCCAACCAGGGCGGTGTCGTGGATCTCGGCCGAGCCGCCCCGGCCGGCCTGCTCACGCAGAACCGCCACCGTGTATTCGGGCAGGTCCGGCGGCCCGCACAGCGAATACTGGCGGACGAGCCCCGAGGGCAGTACGAGATCGATGTGCGCTCCGGGCGTCCAATCGGGCAGGGATTGCCCGTCCACTGCACGTAGGGACAGCGACATGACCCCTTCGGACTCCCAGCGGGCCTGCACCACACGCACCGTCGGTGGCTGGCCGGTCATGACCGAACCCCTCGACGAACACCGATGGCACCGTCGCGGGTACCACCACGGAGAACCTGCAGGAAAGCGAGCACGAGCCCGTTGTCCTTGAGGATCACGACGTTGTCCGCCGACTCGCGGATCGTGGTCGCCGCCCGATATGCCTCGATCTCGTGCCAGCTGGCTCCCGGGCTGACGACGACCGCGCCGAGCAGCTTTCCCGACAACCGCGCGGCATCACCGATCTGCGCGACGAGGTCGCGGTCGATCGCCGTGAGGTCGTTGGTGAGCAGCACGACCACATCCGCCTCGTCCATCGCGTGGTCGAGCGGGCTGCTGACCGCTCGACCCTCACCGGTCGGTGGTACCGGCTCGGGCTCCAGCCGTTGCTGGGCGAGCAACAGGAACTCGTCAGCAATCGTGATGCCGTTGAGCGAGCCCTCGGCGCGGGCGCCCACCCACGCTCGGGCATCGGCGTCGAGCGGGATCAGCAGGACGCCGGCCTCGTAGGATCGACGGGTCCAGGAGATCTCGGCCATCGTTCGGCGTCCCTTCGTTCGAGTGCGGCCATCGGCCCACCTCGGTCAGATCGAGATGAACTCTTCGCCAGGGCGGACGATGAGCGCCTCCTGTGCGCCCTCGTTGAACGGCACCGACTTCGGCAGGAGCACCGATGCCGAACGCACGCGGTGCTGCTCGGGTTTGCCGCCAGGCAGGGGGCCGTTGTGCGCGGCTTCCTCAGCCGCCGCGAGCAGCCGTCGCCGAGCCAGGATGATCGCCGCATCGCTGGTGCCGAGACGCTCCTTGGTGCGGTCGACGATCGGACCCATGCTCTCCTGCAGGGAGAAGTCCTGGGCGGCAATGCCCTCGACGCCGCTGAAGCTGCGCTTTTCCCGCTGAGCTTGGCGGTCGATGAGATAATCGTTGCCCTTGTTGGCCAGCGTGCGGTACGTGCCCGGGATGTATTTGGCGTGGATGCCGTCACCACGCCGCATCGACTCCAACTCCTCCTCGCGCAGGTCTCGCGTCGGGTGGTAGTTGATGCTCCAAGCCCAGCAGTTCTCGTCGTCGATGGGTACCCAGGCGTGTGCCCCGAGCGGGTTGTGCGTACCGAAAGGCGGAATGATCGTGTACCAGGGCATGATCCACTGGGTGATGCGCCAGTAGTAATGCTCGTCGTCGGCGTTGCGACGCGCACCAATGAGCAGCCCGCCATCGGACTCGATGACCTCGAATTTCGGCCGCGTGTCGGCTTTGAGGTACTCCAGACCGGGCGTCCCAGCGTGCATCGGGTCGTCGTCCATGTTGAACCGGTGTGCGAAGGAGACGTGGCTGGAGTCGATACCACCCTCCATTGCCTGCATGAAATTGGTCTCTTGCAGCCGTTTGGAGACGAAGACCTGAGAGCTGGGCAGCGTCGCCCACTCCAGCTCCGGCGGCTCCGGCTTGAGGTCCGGCGGACCCATATAGGTCCAGATCACGCCACCACGCTCGACGCAGGGGTAAGCCGTCTGCTTGACCTTCTCCCGGAAGCGACTCTCCGGGGGCTCCGACGGCATGTCGACGCAGTTGCCCTCAACGTCGTACTTCCAGCCGTGGTAGGCGCAGCGAAGGCCGCATTCCTCGTTGCGGCCGAAAAACAACGACGCCGTACGGTGACTGCAGAACTCGTCGATCAGACCGATCCGGCCGGCGGTGTCACGGAAGGCGATGAGCTTCTCACCCAGTAGCTGCACGCGCACCGGCGCGCAGTCCGGCTCGGGGATCTCCTCGGCCAACAGGGCCGGAATCCAGTAGCGGCGCAGCAGCGTCCCCATCTCGGTGCCCTTGTTGGTGCGGACCAGCCGCTCATTCTGCTCTCGAGTCAGCAAGAGGTTCTCCTCGTCGTAGATGGGATATGCGGTGTCGAATGTGGACCGGTGCGTCAGCGTCGTCGCGGCCGGACCACGACATGCGGGGATTCTGGGCCGGCCCCGGCCGCGAGACGCGCGAGCATGTCAGCGGTGCCGTCGAGATCGACCTCGACGCTCGGGACGGCATCGAGACCGGAGCTGCCTTCGGTCAGCGAGGTGATCGCCGCTGCGATGGCTTCGGGCGACCGGCCGCGGACCCCCGTCACCCGCAGACCACGCCGGATCAACGCCGCCGTGTCGATCGGCACCTCGGCAGGCTGCTTCGGGTGGGTGAGCACCAGACGACCGCCGTGGGCGAGCAGCCGTGTCGCCGGGCCGAGCACCGTCGGGTCGGTGCCGACGGTGTCGACCACCAGGTTCACCGGCCCCTCGGCCAGGGACGCAACGCGCGCCGTGATGCCGGCCGGATCGTCGACCACGACCGGAGACGCGCCGAGGGCCTCGGCCATCGCCAGTCGCTCCGCGTCCCGCGGCAGGCCGGTCACCACGATGCGGCGTGCGCCCGCCCAGCGAGCCGCCGCCACTGCGGCAAGTCCGTGGTAGCCCGGGCCCAGGACGACGACAGCGTCGTCGGAGCCCAACGCGCCGGACTTCGTGACCCAGTCGATCGCGTTGGCATACGGCAGCACCCACGCCGCCTGGCCATCGCTGAACTGGTCGGGCAACCGGTGCGTCACGGCGTTCCGGGGCAGATATGTGTACTCGGCGTTCCCGCCAGTCAGACCAGGACCTTCCGAGGCGGGGATCATGCCGACGCGGCGACCGCCGTTCCACAGGTCGGTCTCCGGGCACAACCGGTACGGACCCGTCGCGCACGTGGGACACCGTCCGCACGGCAGGTACTCCTCGAGGACGACCCGTTCCCCGACGGACAGCCCCCGACGTTCCGCGGCCCGCGCGCCGATGGCGGCCACACGTCCGACGACGTGGTGCCCCAGCACGGTCGGCTCGGAAACCCCGCGCGCGAACAGCCCGACATCCGTGCCGCATATCCCAGAAGCGGCTACTTCGAGCCACGCCTCCTCGGGTCCCGCAGGTGTCAGTTCGAACTCCCACACCTCACCGGTGGCGTCAGGCAGCGCGACGCTCGCGCGCGCCGTAGGAGGAAGGCCGGAAGCGGTCGTCTCCACCGAGCCGGGTCTCGTGCGCTCCACCTGCACCTCCTCAAATATCTATCATTCTGCGAGAGTGCAAAATCATATTGTGATAGCAGATTAGGCAGTGGTTATCGGCGAGTCAAGGGCCGGTTACGACTCACTGGGTTCAGGCGCATCTCGGGAACAGCCGGGACGCGTTCCTGTTGTCGATCGCGTGATGCTGTCCGTCGTCCAGCGCCTCTGACGGCGATAGCGGGCGAAGGGCCAGTCGCTGCGTGGCCCGGCTTGGCGCAGGCGAAGGCGCAGGCGAAGGCGCAGGCGAGGGACTTGAGGACACCAGCGGTGTCGAAGTAGAAGCCAGCCAGATCATCGAGAATGGCGAAGAGTCGCTCCGGCCTCGGCGGCGATCGACACCGCCAGCCGGTGCGCGGCATGCGGGACCAAACCGCACGTGTGGGCCAGGATGAACCGGGCTCGCCAAGCCCTGCTGGACGCCATCCGCCAGACCCTGGCCGAGCAGGGCTCGCTGGACGACCAGTGAAACCGCTGTGGCAGGGCGAAGAGCCAGGCTCGGTACATGGCCGGTTGCCCGGCCGCCGAGGCAGCGGGTCGCGCTGGCCTCGGCGGCCGGGTCAGCTCACCCGGATGGGTGTCACCGGGTGGGTGTCACGACCATCGCCGAGCCGCCGCCGCGCCGGTTCGGCTCCGCGGCGGCTTCGATCGGACCGCCCGGTAGGAACTCCAGGGCGGCCACC
Source organism: Pseudonocardiaceae bacterium (assembly GCA_051984675.1). Classification (GTDB taxonomy): domain Bacteria; phylum Actinomycetota; class Actinomycetes; order Mycobacteriales; family Pseudonocardiaceae; genus JBPYFK01. The sequence goes on from JBPYFK010000019.1 coordinate 20,700, forward strand.
GCGCCGATCTCCGGCGTGGGGGTGAAAGTCGACGGCGCGAGCACGAAGCGCTGGCCGAGCCTTTCCAGCGCCGGCCGCTCCGGCGAGTCCATGAACGCCGGCTCCGCTTCGCTCGTCGCCGCGTTGCGCTGCGAGACACGCGGCGCGGCGATGGCGTCGGGCAGGCTCATGCCCAGATCCAGCTGGTTCATCAGAGTCTGCAGCACGGTGGTGATGATGGTGGCTCCGCCGGGCGAGCCGATGGCGAGGAACGGCTTGCCGTCGCGCAGCAGGATCGTCGGTGACATGCTGCTGCGGGGCCGTTTGCCGCCGTCGGGCAGGTTCGGGTCGGGCACGCCGGGCGTGTTCGGCTTGAAGTCGAAGTCGGTCAGCTCGTTGTTGAGCAGGAAACCGCGATGCGGCACGGTGATCGCGGAGCCGCCGGTCTGCTCGATGGTCAGCGTGTAGGAAACCACGTTGCCCCAGCGATCGGCGGTGACCAGGTGCGTGGTGGAGGTGCCCTCGTGGGGCTGCGGGCCGCCCTGTCCCGGGCCGCATCCCGGGCCTGGCTGGTTCGGGTCGCCGGGCGCGACCGGACTCTGCAACGTCGACGTCGGGCTGATCAGGCAGGCGCGGTCCTTGGCGAACTTCTCCGACAGCAGAGCCGAGGTCGGCACGGGCGAGAACGCCGGGTCGCCCACCCAGCGGTTGCGATCGGCGAACGCGATGCGACTGGCTTCCAGGTAGTGGTGCAGGGCCTGCACCCGGTCGGCGGCCGAGAGGTGGAAATTGCTCAGGATATTCAGCGCTTCGCCGACGGTGGTACCACCGGAGTCAGACGGTGCCATGCCGTAGACGTCCAGGCCGTGGTACTGCGAGTGCGTGGGCTGCTGGTCCAGCGCCCGGTATTGGGCCAGGTCGCTGGTCTGCATGAGCCCTGGCCGAAACACCCGATCGGAGTTGGGGGCCACCGGTGGGTGCTGCACGGTCTGCGCAATGTCGCCGCCCAGCGCACCGTGGTAAAGCGCATCCACACCATCACGGGCCAGCAACCGGTAGGTGGCGGCGAGGTCGGGGTTTCGAAAACGCGAGCCGACCACCGGCAACTGCCCGCCAGGCAGGAACAGCTGCGCGGTCGGGGTGATGTCCCGGAACCGCTGCTCGTTCATCTGCGTCTCGGCTCGGAACTCGGGGCTGACCACGAACCCTTCGTCGGCGATCTGGGTCGCCGGCCGTAGCGCCGCGCCGAGCGGGATAGTGCCCCAGTCTGACAGCGCACGCTGCCAGGTCGCCGGCGTGCCGGGCACGCCAACGGACAGTCCAGAGTTGACTGCCTGGTCGAAAGGAAGAGGCTTGCCGGTCGCGGGATCGATGAACGTGTCGGAGTGCATGGTGGCCGGCGCCGTTTCGCGACCATCGATGGTGTGCACCTGATGCGTGTGGGCGTCGTAGTAGACGAAGTAGCCCCCGCCGCCGATTCCGTCGGAGTAGGGCTCCACCACACCGAGCGCGGCCGCCGTCGCGACGGCCGCGTCGACCGCGTTGCCGCCGTGCTGGAGCACGTCGATGCCCGCTTGCGAGGCGTAGGGGTTCACGCTGGACACCGCACCGCCGGAGCCGACCGCAACCGCCGTCTTCGGCGGCGGTTGCGGTGCGGGAGCCGGTCCCGCGCACGCCGCGCCGGACACCAGCCCTGCCACGAGCGCCGTGCAACAGGCCGTCGCGAGCAGAGTCCTGCGAACTTCCATAGCTGCTCCTCAACTCGAACCGAAACGCGAACATGGTGTTCCGATAGGTGCTACGCCAGACCCCAAAGGCCATGGTTGCAGCTTGTGCGGAGACGGGCTTCCAGGTGTCAGACCACGCCGTGACCGGGCATCCTCGCGCTGCCGGTTCGAAGGCTGTGCGCTCTGGGGGCGGCTTTCTTACCGCTGCGGAGGCGGCGCTCCACCGCGACAGCGAGCTTGCTCAGCGCGTAGTTGATCAAGATGAAGATCACCCCGATGACCAGGTAGGTCTGGATGGGATTGTTGAGGTTCTGTACCAGAATTCCCGCCGTCCGAACGAGTTCCTGGTAGCTGATGATGAATCCTAACGAGGTGTCCTTGAGGACCACGACGAGCTGACTGATCAACGCGGGCAGCATCGCACGGAACGCCTGCGGAAGCTGAACCGTGCGCAGGACCTGCCAGCCGGTCAGCCCCAGTGCTTCGCCGGCTTCCCGCTGCCCGCGTGGCAGCGAGTTCACTCCGGCGCGCACGATCTCGGCGATGATCACCATGTTGTAGGCGGTGAGACCGATGACCAGAAACCACAGCACGGGCAGGTCGACGCCGAACTCGGGCAGCACCCGGGAGGCGAAGAAGATCGCGATCACCACCGGGACGCCGCGCAGCAACTCGATCACGCCGACGATCACCCACCGGTACCAGAGCGCGCTGGTCAGCCGGGACACCGCCAAGGCAGTGCCGAGCACCAGCGAGAACAGCATCGCCAGGACCGCCGCTGCCAGAGTGTTGCCCAGCGCCTGGCCGATCAGGTTCCAGACCGGGGAGAACTCGTCCGCCGCCGGGTCGATCAGTGGACCCCACTTGGCGGACGTGAACTGTCCCGCTGCGATCAGCCGCATGCTCACCACTGCCAGGACCGCCAGCAGCAGCGCACCAGCGACGACGCCACCGGTCAGCACCCGCCGCTTGGCCCGTGGGCCGGGCGCGTCGTACAGAACCGAAGCGCTCATCGTGCGATCGCCACCTTCCGTTCGAGCAGGGCGAGGAAGCCGCCGCCGGACAGGGTGATCACGAGGTAGAAGAAGACCACCCCGAGCAGGACGGGCATCGCCGCCTCACCGCGGGCGGAGGTCAGCGTGTCGCCGACCGAGAAGAGGTCGCCGCCGACGCCGAACGCACCGACGATCGCCGAGTTCTTGATCATCGCGATGACCACGCTACCCAGCGGGGGAACCACGGTGCGCAGAGCCTGCGGCAGGGTGACCAGCTTCAGCGACTGGCCGAAGGACAGGCCGATGGCGCGGGCGGCTTCCGCCTGCCCGGTCGGGACCGAGTTGATCCCGCTGCGCACCGCCTCGCACACGAACGCCGAGGTGTAGAGGATCAGGCCGCTGACGCCGAACCAGAAATAGGTACCGCTGATGCCCAGCTCGGGCAGGCCGAAGGCCATGAAGAACAGCACCACGGTCAGCGGGCAGTTCCGGAACACGTTCACCCACGACGTACCCAGCCAGCGCAGCGGCGCGATCGGCGACACCCGGCATCCGGCGATCAGCGTGCCCAGCACCAGCGAGCCGACCGCCGCGAACAGGCAGATTCGCAGGGTCGTCAGGAATCCGTTGGCGTACAGCGAGAAGTTGTTGACGACGATGTTCACTGGCAACTCCATGCCGCTGTTCGGCGCCGGGGTGACCGGCGCCGAACAGCTGATCAACTCACGAGCAGGAACCGAGTTCGGGGAGCTGCGGGACGTTCTTGTCGACCTTGCCCGCGGTGGACTGCCACGCCTTCGCGTAGGAGCCGTTGGCAGCGGCTTCCTTGAGCGTGCTCTGGATGAACTCGCAGAACTGGGTGTCGCCCTTCTTGATGCCGATACCGTAGGGCTCGGCGGTGAAGGGCTTGCTGACGAGCTTGAACGCGCCACCGCTCTTCTCGGCCAAACCGAGAAGGATCACGTTGTCCGTGGTCACCGCGTCCACCTGACCGGTGCGCAGCGCGTCGCCGCACTTGGAGTAAACGTCGAACAGCGTCAGGTTCGCTGGGTCGACGTACTTCTTGATCTCCTCGGCCGGGGTCGCTCCCTGCACCGAGCAGACCTTCGCGCCCGTCGGCTTCAGCGACTCCGGGCCGGTGATCGTGTTGTTGTCGCTCTTGACCAGCAGGTCCTGGCCCGCCTGGTAATACGGCCCGGCGAAGGACACGCGCTGCTTGCGCTTGTCATTAATGGTGTAGGTCGCCGAGATCATGTCGACCTTGCCCTGTTCGATGGACTCTTCGCGGGTCTGCGACGGCGTCTCGGTCCACTGGATCCTGTCCTGCTGGATGCCCAGCTTGGCCGCGACGAGCTTGGCGACCTCGACGTCGAAGCCCTGCGGCTTGCCATCCAGGCCCTTCATCCCGAACAGCGGCTGGTCGAACTTGGTACCGATCTTGATCGTGCCGGCCTTCTGCAGCCGGTCCATTGTGGACCCCGGCGCGAACTTGGCGGTCTTGTCCACCGGCGGCTGGCCACCGCCACCGAGGTCGGTCGATCCGCCGCAGGCGGTCAGCGCAAGGCTCAGCACCGCCGTCACGGCGGCGAAAGAAAGGATTCGCATGAATATGTTCCTCTGTGCGGTGGCGAATTCAGTGTGTGAGAATCTTGCCGAGAAAGTCCTTCGCCCGATCGGACTGAGGTGAATCGAAGAATTCGTCGGGCGTCCCGTCTTCAACGATTTCCCCGTCGGACATGAAAATGACGCGGTCGGCCGCGCGCCGAGCGAAACCCATTTCGTGGGTGACCACCAGCATGGTCATTCCTTCTTGGGCGAGTGTGGTCATGACGTCCAGCACCTCGTTGACCATTTCCGGGTCGAGCGCTGAGGTGGGTTCGTCGAAGAGCATCACCTTCGGCTTCATCGCCAGGGCACGGGCAATCGCGGCGCGCTGCTGCTGACCGCCGGAGAGCTGGGCGGGATACTTGCCGGCCTGGTCCCGGATGCCGACCCGTTCCAGCAGCTCACTGGCAAGCTGACGCGCCTGCTGCTTGCTCTGCCCGCGCACCTTGATCGGGCCGAGCATGACGTTCTCCTCGATCGTCTTGTGAGCGAAGAGGTTGAACTGCTGGAACACCATTCCGACATCGGCGCGCAGGCGGGCGAGTTCCCTGCCCTCGGCTGGCAGGGGTTTACCGTCCACTCGGATCTGGCCGCTGTTGATCGGTTCCAGCCGGTTGATGGCCCGGCAGAGAGTCGACTTGCCCGAACCGGACGGGCCGAGCACCACCACGACCTGACCGGCCGGTACCTCGAGATCGATGGACTTGAGCACGTGCAACGACCCGAAGAATTTGTCCGCGCCAGCCATTTCGATCATGGGAACACGGGTGTCGGTGGCCGTGGCCATATTTCCTCCCAGCCGCTCACCGTAGGATGTTGCAAGGGAACCTAAGCGCGGCCTGGACGGACAGTCCAGAAGGCTTGAGGAAGGCTTGAGGTAGAGAATTCAATCGCGGCTGCCGGGAGTGTTGATTTCTTCCTCGGCCCGGCTGAATATGGGTGAAAGATAACCTGTCGCGGGAAATGGTCGGAGGTCGCAGGTGCGCGTGCTGCTGGTGGAGGACGACGACCGCGTCGCGGCGGCTCTGGAGCCCGCCCTGGGCAGGCACGGGATGAGCGTCAGCCGGGTGGCCACCGGCCGGCAAGCGCTGGCGAGGCTCGCCGGCGCCGAAGTCGTTCTGCTCGACCTGGGACTGCCCGACGTGGACGGTTTCGACCTGTGCCGGACCATCCGGCAGCACAGCAACGCTGTGATCATCGTGGTGTCCGCTCGGGGCATGGTCGACGATCGCATCCTGGGGCTGCGCACGGGCGCGGACGACTACCTGGTCAAACCGTACGACGTGGGTGAACTCGTGGCCCGGATTCATGCTGTCCTGCGGCGGCGGGCGGAGTCACCGGCTCGACGCGAGGTGATCCGGGTAGGCGATGTCGAGATCAACACGGGCCGGTTCGAGGTGTCCGTGTGTGGGCGGTCGATTTCATTGTCCCGCAAGGAGTTCCAGTTGCTGTCGGCGATCGCGGCGGCTGGCGGCGACGTGTGTACGCGGGAACTGCTGATCGCCGAGGTCTGGGGCGAGACCTGGCCCGGCGCCAACCGGACCCTGGACGTCCACGTCGGCACCCTGCGCACCAAGATCGACCGTCCGGGCCTGATCGAGACCGTCCGCGGCGTGGGCTACCGCCTGGCCACCGATTCCTGACGGAGGGCTGACGCGGTGCGCTCCCGGTTGCTGGTCATCGTGCTGTTCCTGGTCGTGCTCGTGGTGCTCGGCCTGGGCATCCCGCTGACGTTCAGCGTGGCCAGCAGCGAGCAGCAGCGCCTGTTCCTGGACCGGCTCACCGTGACCGAGCGGCTCGCCTCGCTGGCGCAGCGTCCGCTGCTGGACGGCCAGCCGGGCGCGCTGAACCAGGTGTTGACGCGCTACCGCGAGGTGTACGGCATTAGCGCGGCGGTGGTGGACCCCGACGGCAGGATCGGAGCCGGGACCGCGACAGAGTCGCAGCTCGGCGACCCGGGCGTGGAGGCGGGGATCAACGCCGCGCTGGCCGGTCGGCGGCCCGAGCCGGTCGGCTGGCTTCCGCCCTGGGAAGGCAGACCTCTGGTGCTGTCCGTGCCGGTGCTGGCCGATGGTGAGGTACGGGGCGCGGTGGTGACGGTCTCGCCGACGATCAAGTTCCGGCAGCGAGTGCTGGTCTGGTGGTCGGTGATTCTGGCCGGGGCCGCTGTCGCGCTGGGGCTGGCGATTCTGCTGGCACTGCCGGTGTCGCGGTGGATTCTGCGTCCGGTCCGCCGGCTGGACGAAGCGACTGGCCGGGTGGCGGCGGCTGTGGCCGGCGGAGCACCGTTCACTCCGGTCGCCGCCGACACCGGGCCGTCCGAGTTGCGCAAGCTGGTGCGGTCCTTCGACTACATGGCTGCCAGTGTCGTCGATGTCCTTGCCGCGCAACGCTCCTTCCTCGCCGACGCCTCCCACCAGTTGCGCAACCCGCTTACCGCGCTCCAGATTCGCCTGTCCAATTTGGAGGAGGGGGTCTCCGGCGCCTCGGCGGACGACTACGAGGCCGCGGTCGCGGAAACCCAGCGCCTGAACCAGGTTCTGGAGGAGTTGCTGGCAATCGCCCGTGCCGAGTCCGCGTCCTCCGAGCCCGTGGTGACCGATGCCGGGGCGATTCTGCGAGAACGAGTGGACGCTTGGCGGGCGGTGGCCGGTGCACGCGATGCCGAGTTGCGTTTGGACGCGCCGGAGGAGCTGTTCGTCTCCGCCGTCCCACGCGCCGTGGACGGGGTGCTCGACGCGCTAATCGACAATGCGCTGAAGTTCGGGGCCGACTCCCCCGGCCCGAACGTAGTGGAGGTGACCGCCCGCCGCGAGGCGGACACCGTGGTCATCGCGGTTCGCGACCACGGTCCGGGCCTGGATCGCGCCGAGTTGACCAGGGCCACCGACCGGTTCTGGCGCAGCGCCAGCCACCAGAACGTGTCAGGCTCCGGTCTCGGACTGGCGATCGTCCAGCGCATCGTCGAGCGCTCCGGCGGGACACTGCACATGGAACTTCCCGACGACGGCGGACTGCGCGTCCTGATCGAACTCCCCACCGGCTAGGGGCGATTCCTGAGCTAGGGCGACACCGAGCGGTAGAAGTCCAGTGCGCCGGGGTGCAGGGGGATCGGCATCGTTTCGATGCCCGAGCGCACATCGATCGATCGGGCCGCGCTGTTCGCGGCGGCCAGCGCAGGGCGTGCGTCGAAGACGCCGCGAGTGAGCGCTTCCGCTACCTCGCGGGACATCCGGTCCGTGACCAGCAGGAAGTTCGGCACCAAGAGTGTCGTGACAGGTCCGGGCAAGCCGTACGCGGACGCGGGGATGGTCGCCGTGCCGTACTCCTGGTACTCGGCGTGGACCGCGGGAAGCACGTCCGAGAGGTCGACCAGCCGAATCGGCATCCGGTCGGCGAGCTTGGTGATGTCCTCGGTCCGGACGCCGCCGGACCAGAAGAACGCGTCGATGCTTCCGTTCGCCAGCGCCTCGGCGGACCTGTCCACCGGGAGTTCGGCACCCCGGAGGTCGGAAGCGGACAGTCCGGCTTTCCCGAGTACCCGGTCGGCGATGAGCCGCACCCCCGAGTCCCTCGGCCCGACCGACACCCGAAGTCCGCGCAGGTCGGCAAGACGGTGCACCGGTGTGTCCCTAGGCACCACGACCTGCAGATAGTCATCGTGCATCCGGGCGAGCGCCCGCAGGTGTTCACCGCCGGGGCCGATCATCCGGCTCGCTGCCACATCGGCAGCGGAAAACCCGATATCGGCTTGGCCGGTGATCAGACGGTCCACGTTCTGGCCCGATCCCGCGCTGGTCATGACCACGGGGGGCGCGATGCCGAGCCCAGACGCCCAAGCCGGGGAGAGAGCAGCGCCGAGCTGGTGGTAGACAGCCGTCGAACTTCCCGTCGTCAGGCTGAGTCTCAGATCGCCGAACCGCTGCTGGCAGCCCCCGAGCAGGAGGCCCAGCAACGAGACGACAACCACCACGCACGGCACTGCGGTTGGCCTCCGTCGCACCGATCCATGATGCATCCGGCCGCCAGCCCCAGGACCTCTAGTGGGAGCGGCGGGACTCCCACTCACCTCTCACACCACCCGGGCCCACGTTAGGGGGCAAGATTCGCCTGCCGCGTGGCAGCACTCCGATCACGACGAGTCTCTTTGTGCCTGCGCCAGATGCTGGCACATTGTGACTGCTATAGTTGACGGCGTGGCGGACAAGTTGACCATTCGGGATGTCGACGAGAAGGACCTCGACACCCTCAAGGCAGCCGCCGCTGAGCAGGGCACTTCGCTGAACCGGTACGTGGCGCGCCTCCTGCACGAACAAGCCGCACGCGAACGGCACCGGAAGCTGTTCGCCGCCATCGAGGCCCAGGAGGGCGAATTCGCCCCCTTCGACGCCGTCGCGGAGGTCCGCGCCATGCGCGACGAGAAGGACGCGCAGGACAGGCACACCGCCGGCGGGGAGCAGGCATGAGCACTGCGGTTCTGGACGCATCCACCCTGGTCGACGCACTGCTACCAGGGCCGCGAAACGATCCCGTGCGGGCCGCCCTCGATGGCCTCGCCGAGTTCGCCGGCCCCGAGCACCTGCGTATCGAGGTGTTCAACGTGCTCCGCCGCAAAGCCCCCCACGGCGACCCCATCTCGCCCGTGCTGACCACCGCGCGGCAAACCCTGGCAGAGCTGAACATCACCCTCGTGCCGCTGCCCGCGATCCAGGAACGGATCTGGGACCTGCGACACACCCTCACCACTTACGACGCCGCCTACATCGCCGCAGCCGAACATCTCCAGGTCCCGTTGCTGACCAGCGATCAGGCCCTGATCAAGCACCCAGACACTCGCTGCCTCATCACCGACCCCCGCCACCCCTGAGACACCCAGAGGCGCAACATGCGTGCGTAGCCCTGGCTGGGTACTGGATCGGACGTTCGCGGGTTACCAGCGTCACAGTCGCCGGCGGAACATCCTCGGGCCCCGTCGGTGTTGGCAGGTGTGCGGTCGATACGCCACGTGTCCCCCGGGCCGCACCTATTGCCTTCGCGGAATACCGTTCGGCTGGAGCCGCGTTGCGCCTTTCGCCGAGAGGCGACCGGGCGTATCGACCGCCACGCTTACTCTGCCGGCACCACGGTCTGGTGTAGGGCGGAAGATGCATCACGATCTGCCGCAACCCGCTCTCAGGATTGCTGCTTCTGAACGGCTCAGCAGTCGAGTCAAGAACTGCGTCCCCGATGCCCTGCATCAAGTGTCAAGACGTGTGAACGCGACAGGGGACGGGTATTGCTAGGAAAAGCAGCGAAAGCTTGAAGAATGCGCTTAGTGGAAGGCAGACGACGTGATCGCGAACAGCAACTTGAGGGCCCTTGCCCAGGCCGGCGTGTCAGTCTGGCTGGATGATCTGTCGCGGCAGCGGATTGTCTCGGGCAACCTGACGGAGTGGATCCGGGACTACGGTCTGGCTGGTGTCACCAGCAACCCCACGATTTTCGCCAAGGCGATGTCGAACGGGAAGGACTACAGCCAGCAGCTCGACGATCTCGCCAACCGAGGTGTGAGTGCGGACGAGGCCGCTTTCGAGATCACGACAACGGATGTGCGCGACGCTTGCGATCTCTTCCGCCCCGTGTACGACAGCACCGGTGGGTTGGATGGCCGCGTCTCGCTGGAAGTGGATCCACGCCTGGCGTACGACACCGACCGCACGGTCACCAACGCCCTGGAACTGTGGAAGGCCGTGGACCGGCCCAATGTGATGATCAAGATTCCGGCCACTGTCGAAGGGTTGCCGGCCATCACGCGCACTCTCGCTGAGGGAGTCAGCGTCAACGTCACGCTCGTGTTCTCCCTTGACCGCTACCAGGCGGTGATGGACGCCTACATGGCCGGTTTGGAGCAGGCGAGGGCCCAAGGGCACGATCTCGGCTCGATCGCCTCGGTGGCATCGTTCTTCGTGTCGCGGGTGGACACTGAAGTGGACCAACGTCTCGACAACCTCTCACGCGGGCAGCGCTTGCGCGGCCAGGCCGCGATCGCGAACGCCAGGCTCGCCTACGCCGCCTACCAGGACACCTTCGCCAGCCAGCGTTGGAGGGAACTCGAGCAGTCCGGTGCCAGGCGGCAACGTCCACTGTGGGCCTCCACCGGCGTGAAGGATCCAAGCTATTCCGATACCAGCTACGTGGAAGAGCTTGTCGCGCCCAACACGGTCAACACGATGCCCGAAGCGACGCTGCGGGCCGTCGCCGATCACGCCACCATCCGTGGCGATCGGGTGATCGGCACGGTGGACAGCTCTCAGCGGGTTTTCGATGAACTCACCACGGCCGGCATCGATCTCGACGACGTCTTCGCGGTGCTGGAGTCGCAAGGCGTCGACCGGTTCGCGAAAAGCTGGGCGGAACTGCTCCATACCGTCGAGGACCAACTCAGCCAGCGGCGGTGACGCGTGCGGGGTGGCGAGCCGCGCGCCGGCCTTGACCAGTCATCGCAGGCGCACGGGGGCATCGGCCTGTTCGGGCGGCCAGACCACAACTCGCGAGCCGCGTTGCCATTGTACGGTCACCATCCGGTGACCAACCTGAACCCCCGTCATCGGGTCGATACGGAACCGACCGAACAGTGTCGTGCAGTCCAGGTGCCGTGCGGCGGCCAATACCGCGGCATCGTCGGACGCACCGGCCATATGCAGACAGCGAAGCGCGACGATGCCCGCGGCGCACGCCTGAGCAGCCGGGTACGGCGGGTCACTGCCGGCCCGGGCGCGGTAGGCAGCGACGAACTCCTGCGCGGTCGGTCCTTCGTCGGGAAGAGGTGCCGCGGACGGCAACCATTGCGCCGGGCCGAGCAGACCCGCACAGCGCTCACCCACGGCCGCCCGTGCCTCCTCCACTCCAGCGGCGACCAGGCCCACTGCCCGCCACGGACCTGGTAAGTACCGCCGAGCAATCCGCACGTCGTCGTCAAACCGACCCGCGACCAGCAGCAGGTCCGCTTCCGGAGGCTCCGCTGGGAGTACCGCGCGCTGAGCCCGCAGGCCACACCTCGCTGCGGTCTCGACAGCGCCTTCGGCGATGGCACGACCGAATCCGCTGTCGCGGTGCAACACGCCGATCCGCCGCACGCTGGGATCGGCTCGCCGCACGGCGTCCACGGCGCCGACGAAGTAGCTCTGAGCCGGTGCCAGGACCGACACGACGTTGCCCCGCGCTTGCGTCCCGGCACCGCTGTGATTCCACACCAGACGCTTTGTCTTCTCCGCGACGGCGCCCACAGATCCGCTGCCATACGGCCCGAAAAGCAAGTCCGGCCGCTCGCCTTCGGCCTGACGGACCGCATGCGTGGTCCCCTTGTGCGTGTCGAAAACCGCCAAGTGCACTGAGTCAGCACCTGTGAACCGTTCAGCCCACAGCGTCAAGGCTAAGGCTGTAGCCTCCCCGTACCGCGCCAACGGCCCGGACAGCGGGGTGATCAGCGCCGCCCGCACACTCGACATTCGCGTTCCTGCCCGCAGACAGTCGCAGAGCTCAGCTTCGCTGGCTAGTGATGCGTGACATCCTTGTTCTCGAACGATCCCCAACCGTGCCAGCGGTGCACTTCGATCCAAGCGCTGTAGCGTTTGCGATCACGAACCGGATAGTTCTGGCCGAGATACCGGTGAGCAAGCCGGTCGATATCGGCCAGACCCGTATCCTCCCGTATATCGACCACTTTCCCTTGCAGGCTGACGTGGCTGTGCCAGTCTTGGGCGTCCAGTACGGTCAGCGTCACACGCGGATCGTCCCGGATGTAGTCGAGTCGCTTGCGACCCTCATCCATGTTGACCATGACTCGGCCGTTCTCCCACAGATACCAGGTCGCCACCGATACAGGCTGCCCGTCGGGTCGGACGCTGGCGATCACGGCTGGATTGGGTTTGGCCAGCATCGCGCTGACCTCTTCCGGCACCGGCGCCTTGGCCATGAATATCCTCCTACGAAACGACGACCTTCGGTGACATCACCTACGTCCCCGCATCCTGTCAGACTGCTCACCCGGGCACCGGAAACCGCAGCAGCGCGCCGACTCCATCGGCGAGATCGGTTCCGGGCGCCACCAAGCTGGCTGTGGAACTGCTCTGCGCGCAGACCTTGAGCAGGAAGGACTCTTCGGAGGGGTGTTTGTCGGGGTCCAGCAGCAAGGTGTCGACCGCACCTGCTTCAGCGGCCTGAACAACCGACCTGTACCCCTGAACCGACTCGCCTCGCGCCAGTCCGGCTCGTAGTTGCTCTGTACGTTGCTCGGCCTCGTTGGCGCATTCGGACTCGGCAAGCCGCAACATCTCGTCGGTCAAGGCTTCTTCACCGCGGGAGTCCTCATCGCGACCACCTCGACCGGTCTCGACGGTGATGTCGGCCAGCTCGGCCGGTAGCTCTTCGCGCACCGCCGTGCGGACCTGCACTTCACCGGCCAAGACCAGCAACCGTGGATGGAACGAACTCGCCGCTCGGCGAAGATGTGCCGCGACGTCCTTCGCGTTCTTGCTGACCTTCTCGTCCGCACGACGCTGAATCTGGTTATGTGACAACCCGCCGCGTCGCGGCTTGTGCACCCGCTTGCCAGCACCGCCCTCAACTGTCTCCGCCTCGATCTCCTGCGGCTCGTGCTGCTCCGCGACGACATCTTGGCGCACCTGTGCGCCTTGGTGGCCGGCGATCACCACCAGCTCCCGCACTGCTCGATCTGCCTCCCGCACATAGGCCCCGAGCTCCGGCAGCGCGCCCCAATAAGCATGGTCACCAGCGCCCAATGCGGCATCCCATGGCTCGTGGAGGAGAATCTCGGAATCCGCGGCTACCAGCACGCGGCCATTGCTCTGCTCCTCGCCGGCGGCGTGCTGCTGCAAGGCCGTCTCGATCGCGCTGAGCGGTTCGGCTTCCGCTCCCGCTGACACCAACCGTTCGCGCAGCGACTGCCAGCGCAGGCGAACCTGCGCGGCAGCGTCTTCTCCAGGCGAGCGGCGCTCCAGGTACACCGTCGCGAACGGGCCATGATGCTCGTACACCGCTCGCAAGCTCGACAGATCCATCAGACGCATCCATTCTCCGAAATAGCTGCTCGGCGGCGGTGCGGGCAACCGTCGCACCCCCTCGCATACCCAGTAGCCACCCGTGGCATGCCCCCAAAGCTAAGGTGGTGTTCGTCGAACAGGCGTGCGCGGTACTGCGGTTTCGGGCGCGTGCACACGCCATCTCACGTGCGGTCGGGCATGTTTCCGAGACGGACCAGCAGTTCACGAGTGTCCGGTCGGGCGAGTTGGCCCGGAACCGGTGGAAAGGTGAATCGGAACACTGCTGACGACCAGGCGGGGGACGTGACGCAGGGCCCGCCGCAGCCGTTGAGGTGCTTGGCTGTGCAGGATTTCATGCCGGCGGTAGTTGACCGCGATCTCAGGCAGCACGACCGTCAGTGTTCCGGCGGGCCACTGTGCGTGCAGTGCTTCGAGGTAGTGGGCAAGGGGTGCGATGATCGCCCGGTACGGCGAGGAGATGATTTCCAGGCGCACATGGTTGCCCCAGGCGTTCCAGTTGCGGCGGAACTGCTCGGCTTCCTGCTCGTCCGGGCTGATGTGCACGGCGAGCACGGGCTGAGTCAGCGAGGCTGCGTAGGCCAAGGCACGAAGGGCCGCCAAGTCCATGCGCGCCACCGGGACCACCACCAGATGGCGGATCTGTTCCGGGCTTTCCTCGCGTTCCCCTTCTTCCTGCCCCGGCTCCGCGGACGTCGGCGCAGCCGGTTCCAGGGGTCGGGGCACCGTATCAGGGGCGCGTGGGGGTTCGACGAGGTGCTCGGCGGCGTCGGAGGGCAACGGGTAGAGGTCGGTCGCGGCGCGAACGGTGTCGTAATGCGCCCGTATCCGCCGGCAGACGACGATGACCAGCGGTACGGCGAGCACCACAACCCACGCGCCTTCGGTGAGCTTGCTGATCGCAGCCGTCAGGAGCACTACAGCTGAAAGGCATGCGCCGAGCAGGTTGAACGTGATGCTCTTGCGCCAATGCGCGCCCCGCGCTCGCCACCAGTGCACCACCATGCCGGTCTGAGAGAGGGTGAACGCGAGGAAGACACCGATCGCGTACAGCGGAATGAGCGACTCGGTGCGTCCGCTGAAGGCGACGAGTAGTACCGCCGACGCGAGTGCCAGCACAAGAATGCCGTTGCTGAAGGCCAGCCGATCGCCCATCCGCAGAAACTTCCTCGGAGCGTAGGCGTCGCGTGCCAGGAAGAACAACAGGCGGGGGAAGTCGTTGAACGCCGTGTTCGCCGCCAGGAGCAGGATCAGCGCGGTCGTCGTCTGCACGTAGCCATACAGCGGTCCACTATGGAAGACCCGTTGGGCCAGCTGGGAAAGTACGGTTTCGCCGGGCTGCGGCGCGATTCCGTTGAGGTGGGTCAGCAAGACCAGCCCAGCGAAGATCACCACCAGGAGCCCGATCATCCACGTCAGAGTGGTGCGGGCGTTGCGCCAGGTGGGATCTCGGAAGGCCGGTACCGCGTTGGAAACCGCTTCAATGCCGGTCATGGAGGTCGCGCCGGAGGAGAACGCGCGCAGCACCAGCAACACGCCTGCACCTTCGGTGGCAACGCTCGGGGGAGCCGGAAGGCTGGCGAACCCACGCGCCGCTGCCTGCACGACACCCACACTGATCAGCAGAATCATACCGGCAAGAAAGGCATAGGTAGGGGCGGCGAACACGTTGCCCGCCGACCGCACGCCCCGCAGGTTCGCGGCCAGCAGCACCGCGAGCGCGATCAAACCGAGCACGACGCCATAAGGCCCGAGCCCGGGAAGCGCCGACGTGATCGCGTCCACGCCAGCAGCCACCGAGACGGACACAGTCAGGATGTAGTCCATCATGAGGCCGGCGGCGGCCACCAAGCCCAGCCGCGGCCCCAGATTGTCGCCCGCCACGATGTAGGAGCCAGCGCCATGTGGGTAGGCCGGGATGGTCTGGCGGTAGGACAGCCCCACCGCGATCATGAGGATGATCAGTGCCGCGGCTACCGGCAACGACAGCCCGAGCGCCGCCGGACCGGCGAGCACCAGCACGGTTAACATCGCCTCCGGGCCGTACGCCACCGACGACAGCAGATCGCTGGACAGCACCGGCAGCGCAATGAGCTTGCGCATGCGCTCCTGGACCACGGCCGCGCTGTGCAGTGGAGGCCCTACCACCGCACGCCGCATCCGGCTGAGCACTCGGGTGAACCTCGTCTCCGGCTCGGTCGCCGGCGGAGTTGCCACGAGTTCGTCAGGAGCTTCGGCCCGGAACATCGCGACGCGGGCGAAACGATCCCACCGGCTTGGCTGTGGCTCGCGGCCGTACGAGCCGAGGGCGGGATCGACCGGTAGACGGGCCAGCCGGCTCTGCGCGCCTTGCAATGCCGAGGACCAGTGGTCGCCGACCTGGCGCAGCACCGCGAGCTGCTCGTCGCTGAGCGGCCGTAGTTCGGCGGACGGGCTCATCACATGCGATTGCTGGTCCGTGGACTCGCCCGGGTTGGCCCGCTCGCCGCTGTCGCCGTCACCGTGCCTCTCGCGGCCTGATCCAGCTTCCTCCACCGACACACCCGGCTCCTTCGGGTAACCAGCCGATCTCGGTGTCCATGCTGGCCGACCCACCCAGTGCATGCAGATCGGCCCAGACACGACGACGAGCACCCGACACGTGTGGATGAAGCTCTCGACGCCGAACCGGTGGACGATGAGCAGGACACAATGCGTCCTGACCGGCCTCACAAGAGTGATGAACAGGAGTAACACCGGATCACGCCTGCCGCGTCGGATCGTTCGCGTCGACCGAGGGCACACTCACGTCCACTTTGGGATACTGACAACGCGAATTCACCCGCAGATCGAATCGAAGACTGCCGCGAGCTGAACCCCTCCATCAGTCCCCCTTGCGTGTCGCAGAGAAGGAGAGCCGCCACGTCATGACATTGCAGGTTGTCAGCACGCTGGTGGTGGGGCTGGCGGGCGCAACGTGTGTAGTGCTAACCGTGCTGTCAGCGGCACAGACGCTCGTAGTACCGCGGGGCACGCCCATGCTGATCACGCGCGTGGTGTTCATCGGCATGGGCGGCGTGTTCGCTGTACTGTCCCGCCGCAAGGACTATCAGCACCGTGACCGGGTGATGGCGTTGTACGCGCCTTTGACCCTACTGGTCTTGCCCGCGGTGTGGCTGGTGTTCGTCCTGACCGGCTACACGGCATTGGACTGGGCACTTGGGGTGCAACCGTGGCGGGCGGCGTTTCTGGCCAGCGGGTCGTCACTGCTCACCCTCGGGTTTCAGGCGCCACATGACGTTCCCACCGCCCTGCTCGTGTTTTCCGAGGCCGCGTTGGGGCTGGGATTGCTGGCTTTGTTGATCTCCTATCTGCCCACGATCTATGCCTCGTACTCCCGGCGGGAGACCATGGTCGCTGCGGTGAACACCCTCGCGGGGAGCCCACCGTCAGGAGTCGAACTGCTGGAACGGATGGCGCGCATCGACGGACTGGACGTGCTTACGGGCTACTGGCACGAGTGGACGCACTGGTTCGCCGATATCGAGGAGACCCACACGTCGGCACCAGGGCTCGTGCACTTCCGCTCCCCGCGGTCCGACCGGTCCTGGGTGACCGCAGCCGGGGCGGTGCTCGACGCTGCCGCGCTGCTGGCCTCCACAGTCGACATGGGCCGCCAGCCCGAGGCGGAGTTGTGCCTGCGCGCCGGGCACCTGTCGCTGCGCCATATCGGCGACTACTACGGCATGCCCGCAGACCCGCCAACGGCTCGCGAGCCATCGATCGCGATCTCCCGCGACGAATTCGACGCCGCATGTCAGCGTTTGGCCGCCGCCGGCATCCAGCTCAAGTCAGACCGGAACCAGTCGTGGCGGGACTTCGCCGGCTGGCGGGTGAACTACGACGGGCTGCTGCGGCGCTTCGCCTCGCTGTGCCTGGCACCGTCCGCTCCATGGTCAGCCGACCGTCCCATCCTCTTCCGCCGCGGGCGGATCATCGTTCGCCGTCCCAGGCGAGCTGACCGATAGCTGAAGTCGAGGTTCTTGGCTCTACTGTCCTGCGATCGGATACCTGGCCACGGATGCCGTGAATCACGACTTGGCCACCGCCGTCGTCCTCCAGCTCCTGCTCCGCATCGACGATCGCGCCGGCTTGTGTCGCCGCCCGTGAGATGGTACTGCCCGTTTGGGGGCCAACGACCTTCCATCCCCCGTGCGGGCTCGCGTTGCGTACGACGTGGCGTTCGTTCACGGCAACCTCCTGAAGCGGCACTGTGATCGTCACTATTGGCATACCCAGGTGCCGAACGGCCATAACATCCATGTCGCCGTCCGACCGACATGCAACGTGAGACGATCTCTGTCAGTGTCGATGACGGCGGCCGTTCTTGCGCGCCCAGCGAAGGACGTGGTCGGCATCGTGGGTGTTGACGATGCGGTCGGCATCGATGCCGCATTCGTCCGCGCGTGCGCAGCCGTACGCCAACCAGTCGAGCTGACCAGGCGCGTGGGCATCCGAGTCGATCGCGAAGGCGCACCCGGAGTCGGCTGCGGCCCGAAGGAGGCTTCGGGGCGGGTCGAGTCGCTCGGGTCGTGAGTTGATCTCTACGGCGACGGAGCTTTCCCGGCAGGCGCTGAAGACGCTGTCAGCGTCGAAGCTGGACGGTGGTCGCTTCTTGTCCGCGAGCAGTCGTCCTGTGCAGTGACCAAGGATGTTGACCCTCGGGTTCGAGACGGCCGTGCACATCCTCCGGGTCATCGCTTGCTCGTCCATGCGCAACTGGGAATGGACGCTGGCGACCACGACATCCAGGTCAGCCAGCACATCCTCGTCCTGGTCCAGGTGACCGTCCTCCAGGATGTCCACCTCGATACCGGTGAGGATCCGAAACGCAGCGAACTCGTCATTCAGCTCCGCGATCAGTTGAAGCTGTCGCCGCAACCGCTCCGTGGACAATCCGCGGGCCACCTTCAGGCGTGGCGAGTGGTCGGTGAGCGCCATCCACTCGTGTCCGAGCGCTCGTGCCGTCTCGGCCATCTCCCGCACCGAGCTGCCACCATCCGACCAGTCCGAATGCACATGGCAGTCGCCGCGCAGCGCTGAGCGCAACTGCCGTCCTTGCTCCGGTACGTCCGCGTCGGCGCGCAGCTTCTCCAAGTAGTCGACGCGGCCCAGAGTCTGGGCCTGCTCGATGACTCTGGCGGTCGTCGCGCCGATGCCAGCAAGCGTGGTCAACTGGCTCGACTCGATCAGACGACCGAGCTCGGTCGGGGGACAGCCCTCGACGACCCGCGCGGCACGGCGAAAGGCCCGGACACGATACGTTGGTGCACCAGCACGTTCGAGCCAGAACCCGATCTCGCTCAGCGCCTCGGCAGCATCCACCGTCCGGCCTCCTCGTCGAGCGCTCGAAGCGGATCACGCATCGTCGTCCTGGCTGATATCCGCGTTGCGGCGGCCGGTCAGCACCGATTCAGGCTGGGTGCGAGCCGGGTTGCGGCGCCGGTCCGCGTGCTCATCGTTCGTCTTCACCAGCAGCCACTGCTCGCGGCCACGCAGACGCGTTCGCGTCAAGGCGTAGCCACCACGGAGCTTTTCGCCGTCCAACCACACCTTCGCGTGACCACCGGCCACCGCGTCCGCCATGGGCACCGTCTCGCCGTGACGAGACGTCAGGTTTTGGTAGCTGCCCGTATCCCACACGATCACCGTGCCGGCGCCATAGGAACCTTCGGGAATGGGTCCCTCGAACTCGGCATAGTCCAACGGATGATCCTCGGTCGGGCTCGCCAGCCGCTTCTGGTCCGGGTCCGTGGAAGGTCCCTTGGGAACCGCCCACGACTTGAGCACGCCGTCGACCTCTAGACGGAAGTCGAAATGCACAGTCGACGCCTCATGCCGCTGAACGACGAACCTCGGCTCCGTCCCGGGCGAGCCTCCGGCCGGCTCACCGGATGCGCTCAGATCGCGCTTGGAGTGATAGGTGGCCAACTTGTCGTTCTTCGTCATGACCAGGGAGTACCCGGTGACCGGACAAGCCAACCCGCCGCCAGGACCGCGCCCCGGGGCACCGTGTTCACCGGCGGCACCAGCCGCCGCCCTGGCATTCCGCCGCGGGCCAACGGGGTTGGCTATTCCGAAGTGGAGCTGTGCTGGCCTGTGGGCGCACCGGAGTTGGCGAAGTCGGCCGGCGGCGAGTCCGGCACCAGCGACGGCTTGGCCTCACCGCGGAAGGTGAAGTGCGCCCTGTCGTTCTGGTACGGGTCGTCGCCGCCATCGCCGTCCCAGCCCTCGACATCGACGATGACGATCTGCCCCGGCTCCACCTCGCCGAAGAGGATCTTCTCGGACA
>JBPYFK010000020.1:0-258024 GCA_051984675.1 Pseudonocardiaceae bacterium
GACCACGGCGCTGACCAGCGGGGTCTCCCCCGGGGTGGTCCGGACCGCCGCACGCAGCGCCACCATCGCCTGCCGCACCTCGGCGCGCGCGAAGAATCGCTCACCGCCGCGCACTTGGTAGGGAATCTCGGCATCGGACAGCGCCTTCTCGTAGACCTCCGACTGCGCGTTGACCCGGAACAGCACCGCGATCTCCGACAACGAGACACCCTTGTCGGCCAACACCTTGATCTCCCGCGCGACCGCCTCGGCCTCGGCTGGCTCGTCGTCGTACTCGGCGAACTCCGGCCGTGGACCGTCCGCACGCTGGCCGACCAGGCGCAGGCGGGTGCCCGCCGGCCGGGAACGCGCCGCCCCGATCACCTGGTTGGCCAGTGACACGACCTGCGGCGTGGACCGGTAGTCCCGCTCCAGCCGCACGACCGTCGCGTCCGGGAACCGGCGCGGGTAGTCGATCAGCCATCTCGGGTCGGCCCCGGCGAACGAGTAGATCGTCTGGTTGGCGTCACCAACGACGGTGAGATCATCCCGGTTGCCCAGCCAGACGTCGAGCACCCGTTGCTGCAACGGGTTGACGTCCTGGTACTCGTCCACCACGAAGGACCGGTAGCGGGCGCGGAACTCCTCGGCGAGTTCGGGATGTTCCTCCAGCGTCGCGGTGACGTGCAGCAACAGGTCGTCGAAGTCCAGCGCGCCAGCCCGGTTCTTGACCTGCTCGTACGCCTCGAAGACCTTGCTGATCTCCCCAGGTGCGGCGGGTGCCTGACGTCCCGTCCGCGCGGCGACCGCCGGGTAGTCCTGGGGCGTCACCAGCCCCGACTTCGCCCACTCGATCTCGCTGGCGAGGTCTCGCACGGTCTCCTTGTCCGTGCCCAAGCCGACCTTGTTCGCGGCCTGCATGACCAGGCGGTACTTGTTTTCCGCCAGCGGCCACATCGGGCTGTCGTGGACCCGAGGCCAGAAGTAGCGCAACTGGCGAAAGGCGGCGGCGTGGAAGGTCTGCGCCTGCACCCCGGTCGCACCAAGGCCGCGCAGGCGCGTGCGCATCTCGCCGGCGGCGCGGGCGGTGAACGTCACCGCGAGCACCTGACCGGGGGCCACCAGCCCACGGTGCACGAGATAGCCGATGCGGTGCGTGATGGTGCGGGTCTTCCCCGTGCCCGCACCGGCGAGAATGCAGACCGGACCGCGCGGAGCGACCACCGCTGCTCGCTGCTCGGGGTCCAACCCTTCCAGAAAGCGCGGCTGATCGGTCATGCCGGGCATCTTCGCAGAGGGCTCCGCACGCCCCTGCCAACACCCACGTCACAGCCCGCGTGTCGCACCTGCCCGGCGAGCCGAACACTCGTTCAGGTGCATGCGCGGCGGAACATCACCGAAGTGGCCCGAGAGCGCCCGGCGCGTGACGGAGGCGTATGTCATCAGGTACAGGCTTGCTGAGCTGCGCAAACAGGCCGAGCTGACCCCAGTGGAACTGGCTGAGCGGATGAAGCTCGGCCAGTCCCGGGACTTCGACTTCGACGTCACTCTCCGCATCCCTGGGATCGACGCGGAGTCCGAGTACCCTTCACGGCTGCCAGTGCGCCCAGCCGCGCAGCATGCGGTGGGCGATCGAAACACCCGGTGGCAGGCGCAGGCCAGGGATCGAGCCGTCGGCTTCCATGGCGGCGAGCACGTCGGCGCGGTGCACCCACTTCGCGTCCTCGATCTCGCCGTCGGCCAGGCGCAGCGGCTCGGTGCGGTCGGCGACCGCGGTGAACCCGAGCATGAGGGATCGGGGAAACGGCCACGGTTGGCTGGCCAGGTACCGGATCTGCCCGACGTGCACACCGACTTCTTCGAGTGCCTCCCGCTGGACGCACGCCTCCAGGGACTCTCCGACCTCGACGAAGCCGGCGATCACCGAGTACCGCTCGGGCGGCCACACCGGCTGGCGGGCGAGCAGCACGTGGTCGGCGCCGTCGTGCACCAGGCAGATCACCGCCGGGTCAGTGCGCGGGTACTCCTCGCGGTCGCAGCCGCTGCACCGGCGTGCCCAGCCGACCCGCACCCTGCTGGTACTCGCACCACACACCGCGCAGTAGCGGGCGTAGTCGTGCCAGCCCAAGAGTCCGACCGCCGTGGTCAGCAACCCCGCGTCGGTGTCGTCGAGCAACGCTCCTGCCACGCGCAGATCGCGCCAGCCCTCCTGCTTGCCGTCCCGGTCTGAACGCAGCGCCCAGTACCCGACGCCATCCTGCTCGCCAAGCAGGACGGCATTCGGTGTGGGCTGCTCCCCGAAGTCGACGGCCGGCTGAACGTCCAGCCGGCCGTCGATGATCGGCGCGCGGCCCCGGAAATCGACCAGGACGATCCGGCCGTTCTTCCACAGCCGAAGGGTGGCCTCAAGATCCTCCCGCATCACCTCCGTGCGGTCCACTGTGGACCGCGAGAGCACCGGGGGTGCGTCCAGGCGGAAAGCGGATCGTGCTAACTCGGCCGTCGCGGATTCCCGCTCGCAGGTCATGGAAGGACCACACCACCCAGTGCCCGCAGCTGGTCACCGATCTTGCTCGCGTCGCCGACGATCACGCCGGTGAACGCCGTGGGCGCGTAGAACCAGGCCGCCTGCTCGGCCACCTGCTCAGGGGTCACAGCCCGCAGCCGGTCGGGGTGCTCGTCCAGCCACTCCTGCCCGAGTCCGGTGGCAGCCAACGCGTTGAGCATGGACGCCAAGCCGGACTGCGACGAGGTCGAGGTGAGCAACGAACCGATGGCGTACTGGCGGGCCGACTCCACTTCGGACTCGGTGGGCGGGACCAGTCCGAGCCGGCCGATCTCGTACCGAACCTCCAGCAGCGCGGCAGCGGTGACTTCGCTGGCGGTGTCAGCGTCCACCAGGATGGTTCCGTTACCCGGGGTGAACTCGAACGCCGAGTGGGCGCTGTAGGTGTAGCCCTTGTCCTCGCGGATGTTCTCCACCAGGCGGGACGAGAAATAGCCGCCGAAGACGAGGTTGGCCAGCTGTAGCGCCGGATAGCGCGGGTCGGTGCGGGGCAGCGCCTGCGCGGAGAGCCGCAACTGCGACTGCACGGCACCTTCGCGGTGTACCAGCCGGCTGTCACCACCATCGATGGCGGGCAGGGCCGGGAGCTCGCGGGCACTGCCGCGGTCCTCCCAACCGGACAGGGCACGGGTGACCCGCTGCACGGCCTCGTCGGGGTCGATGTCCCCGACCAGCACGAGCGTGGCCCCCCGGGGCAGCACTGCCTGCCGGTGCAGTTCGCGAACCTCCTCGGCGCCGATCTGGGCGACGTCGGCGGCCTCCGGCACCTCCCGCACGAACGGGTGATCCCCGTAGCGGTGACGCTGCAGCTCCTCGCGGGCGATCACCCGAGGTTGCGAGCGGGCGACCGCGATCCGCTCCACCAACCGGTTGCGCTCGGCAGCGACCTCCTCGTCCGCATACACCGCGCCGGTCAGCGCGTCCGCGAGGACGTCCAGCAGCGTGTCCAGCCCGCCGGCCAGCGCTTCGCCGGTGATGTTCAGCCGCTCGGGGTCGACCGTGGCGTGCAGGTCACCGCCGACCGTGGCGAGGTCGGTGTCCACGTCCACCCGGCTGCGCCGGGCGGTGCCGGTGAGCAGGGTCTCGGCGAGCACCTCCGCCCGGGCCGCGTGCGAGCGCTCGTCGCCAGCGAAGGGAATCCGCAACCGCAGCTCCACCATCGGGACCGCGCCGTGCCGGGCGGCGAGCACCCGCAACCCGTTGCCGAGTACAGTGTCCACAGTGGCCGGTGAACGCCCCTGGCGCGGTTCGCCCAGCGGCGGTAGCTGCCGGGGTCCCACGGCGGTGCGGCCGATCTCCTCCGCGCTGCGATGTGCGGTGCTGCGCTGCGCTGCCTGCGTCATTCCTGTCCTCCAGAGGAGTTCTCGTCACCGGCCGGTTCGACCGTGAGTACCGCGCGGGTGTCCGGGCGCATCGCCTTCGCGGCGGCGACGACGTCCTCCGCGGTCACCGATGCGACCCGCTGCGGCAGTTCGGAGATCAGCTCGGCCCGGCCGTGCACCAGCTCGGCGCTGCCGAGACCGAGGGTGCGGGCGACCACCCGGTCGTGCTCCTTGTACAGGCTGGCCGCCCAGCGGGCCGTCACCCGGGAGAGCTCGTCGGCGGTCGGCCCCTCGCTGGCCAGCCGGTCGAGCTCCTCGTCGATGGTGCCGATCACCCGGTCGACCCCGACCTCGGGGCTGTGCACGGCGGTGAAGGTGAACGTGTCGGGATCACGGGCGTCCAGCGGCGCACCCATCAGCCCGCAACCGGCGTGCACGTCCACGACCAGGGATTCGCGGTGCATCATCCGCTGCTGCAGCCGGGACGCGTCGCCGTCGGCGAGAACCGCAGCGAGCACGACGTTCGCGAGGTAGGCGTCGAGTTCGCCGACCGGGTCGGGCAGCCGGTAGCCGAGTGCCACGGCGGGAAGCGGCGCGTGCGGGTCGTTGTGGTGACCGCGCAGTTCCTTCGCGGGTACCGATTCGGCGAACGACGGCCGAGCGGGCACCGGGCGACCGGGCACATCACCGAAGTGCTTGTGCACCAGTTCCGTGGCGTGCTCGACGTCAAAATCCCCGGCGACGGTCAGGACCGCGTTGCCGGGCGCGTAGTAGGTGTCGAAGAACGCCGCGCAGTCATCGACGGTGGCCTGCTCCAGATCGCTGAAGTCACCGTAGCCGTTGTGGGCGTTGGCGAACGTCGAGTACAGCACCGGTGGCAGCAGAATCCACGGGAACCCCCCGTAGGGGCGGTTGAGGACGTTGAGCCGGATCTCCTCCTTGACCACGTCCACCTGGTTGCGCAGGTTCTCCTCGCTGATCTTCGGCGCGCGCATCCGGTCGGCTTCCAGGAACAACGCTCGCTCCAGCGCCGCCGACGGCAGCACCTCGAAGTAGTCGGTGTAGTCCTGGTGCGTGGACCCGTTGAAAACCCCGCCGGAGCCCTGGACGTGACGGAAGTGGGCGAGCTTCTCCAGGCTCTCGCTCCCCTGGAACATCAAGTGCTCGAACAGGTGAGCGAAGCCGGTACGACCTTGCGGCTCGGAACGGAAGCCCACGTCGTAGTGCACGCTGACTCCGACGACCGGCATGCGGCCGGCTGACGCGGGCCGCCCTTCGGAGTCCGGTGCGAGCACCACCCGCAGCCCGTTGGGCAAGGTGACGCGATGCAGTTGGGATTCGGCCATGCCATGCAGCGTACGTGCGTCGTTGCTGTTCGTGTGGGGCTGCCCTTGGTGGGTTCTTCACCGCAGCATGGATTGTTCGACACGCCAGGCACGGTTCTTCCGATCGAAAACGAGCACCTCCTCGATCACACGGCGATGCACGTGCCGTAATCGCGACAGCACGGTGTGTTACTCATCACGCGGATGGCTCGTCCAGGAGCGCGCCTACGCGGGTGCCGGAATCAAGTTCACCGGAACCGGTGTCACTGGTCCTGGGGGTTCGCGGAACGCGGTTAGGCTCGGCGCGGCGCCGCAGCACGACCTCAGGGAAGCTCATCGATGATGGACCCGAACCAGCCGGAGAACGACTGGCCGACCGGGTACCCGCCGACGCTCGTCCCCGCACGCCGGCGGGCGGCCCTGGTCGTGGCTGTCGCCGTCGGCATCGCGATGCTCCTGCTGCCGCCGGCTGGTCCGCGTGCGCCCTCCCCGGCTTCGACGACTGGGGGCTCGACGAACGGGATCTCGGCGAATGGGCGCACGAGCCTGGCTCGCAACCGCGTACCGAGCGTCGCACCGGGCCACAGCCCGGCAGCCGGCGACTCGTCCGGGTCGGCGCAAGGCGGGGTGCTCGGGAACAACCCGATCACGTCTCGCGGGGTGCGCCCAGCCGAAACCGCGTGTGCCCTGCCGGCCTTCCGCAGCTCTGACGAGGACGACTTCTTCCAGGCGACGGTTACCTGCCTGAACGCCGCATGGCGGCCGGCGCTGGAATCCGCGCACCTCCCGTTCTCGGACGCCCGCGTCGTCACGGTCACCGCCCCGGTAGGCACCCCGTGCGGCACCCGTTATCCCACGCAGACGGCCTTGTACTGCAACGGCACGATCTATATGACCGGCTACTACTACGCCGAGATCGAGCAGCACAAGGATGACGCGGGGGTCTACTTCGGACAGTTAGCGCATGAGTACGGGCACCACGTGCAGCACCTGGCGGGGATCATGAACGCCTCGTGGAACCACCGCTACGGCGTCGGCACCGACTCGCTGGGGGGCTACGCGACCTCGCGGCGGTTCGAACTGCAGGCGACCTGCTTCGGCGGAACGTTCCTGGCCGCCACCGACGGGCGCGGAACCGTCGGCAACGCCCTGGTCCAGGAGGCACTCAAGGACTCCGGGCAGCGTGGCGACTACCCCGACGGCCGCGCGCCGGATCATGGAAGCCCCCAGGTCAACACCGCGTGGGTTCGTCACGGGTTCGAGCGGAGGTTCACCGAGCAGTGCGACACCTGGCTGGCGCCTTCCGCGAGCGTCCGCTGAGGGCTGGCGCGCCGTCTCACGAGGTCCGGCTGCTCGGTATACGCGAACGCCGGCGCAGCATGAGCGCGTAGCCGGCTCCCGCGACCCCGGCGATCGTGCCCAGCACCCACGTCAGCCGATGGTCGAGGCCGGCTGCCGCGCTGGCACCGCCGCCGTCCGCGCCAACCGGCTCGGCGACGGCGTCGGCACCGGACTGTGCCGGAACCTGCACGTCAAGGACCTGGCCGACGGTGTGGCCACACCCGTCGAACGGCATCCGCTCGGAGCGACCGTTCAGGGTGACCTCGACGAGGTCACGTGAGGTCGGTACGCCGCACTGGGCAGCTTGGACGATCTTGGCCTTCGCGGACTGGGTCGTCGCCGCGGTCGTCGCCCCTTGCTGGTTGAACAGCTCGGTGAATCCCGCGGCCACGAGGACGCCCGCCCCCACCAGCCCGAGGACGACCACGATCATCGCGACCGAAAGCGAGTTTCGCGTGCTGCTCACGCCCCCGATCGTCCCAGAGACTCGTGCGGGTGACGAAGCGGTGCCCGCGGGTTTGGTGAAAGACGCTTTCACTGCGAACGACGAACGGCGCTTTCACTGCGAAACGTGTGCGATCCACCCCGCACGGTAAGCATCCGCGCATCGCGGGACAGCATTCGAGAAGGCGCTGTATCGGAAACAAGTCCCCGGCTTACGATGCTCCGGTGCAACAGCTTGAGCACGCAGCCTTGGCCCTGGGGTGGCATGGGCACCTCATACGTGATGTCGAGGTGCTCGGCTCCCGTGTGACCGCAGTGACACGGCTGCGACACGACGTCCACGAGTGGCGCAGTACCCACGGTTGGGAGCCGCAGGCGAATCCCTCCTGGTTCCGCGCCTGGTCAGAGCCGACGTCCCACGACCATCTACCCGTGCCGGCCGTGGACCTGCTGGGAGTCCTCGTGCGGGTGTCGAAGGTCAAGCGCGCGCTGAACTCCTGCGGCACACTCATGACGCTCGCCCCCTGCGCGGTCGTGCTTCCCCACGACCACCCGCACCAGCCGTGGCCGTTGACCGAACTGGACTACTACGGCATCGGCGTGGTGCACGCCGGCCCCGAAAGTCCCGCCGATCTGGTCCTCACGCCGGAGGACCGGTCCGCGGAGTTCGGTTCATCGCTGTTTGGACGCTGGCTGCTGGAGATCCTCTACTCCAAGCTCCTCGAACGCGAACACCCCGTCGTGCGGGACCCGGCGTCACACGCCTGACGATCAGGCGATCAGGTACTCCTGCCAGTTGAGGTCCTCGGGATTCCACCGCATGCCCCGGCCTTCCCGCAGGGAACGCAACGCCTGCATGGTGTGCGGCCAGCGACGGAGGACGTTCGCCGTCGCCACCGGTGCCATCTCGTCGCTGGTCCGGCGCTGGTCGCCCGGCCCCAGCAGCGCGGTGCCCCCGGGGGTGGCGATGATGTTTGCCAGTGCGACCTGCCCGGACAGGGCCAGCTGCTCGACGCTGACCAGGCGGTTCGGCTGCAGGTCCGACGGCCAGGTGTGACGGTCCAGGTCAGCGGCGACCGGGGGCTCGCAGCTGCCGCAATGGCACTCGAACTCACCGGTCCAGCCATGCTGCTCCCAGGACCACAGGGCAGTCTTCTCTGGCTCCAAATAGGACAGTCCGGCGACGTGCGGCCACGCCTCCACCACGGAGCGCAGCGAGGTCACGTTCTTATCGTCCATCTCGGTTCCCGGGCCCTGGAAGGACCAGCCGCCCTGGTCATCTCGATGCACGCGCACCAGCGGGCTGCGCAGCGCCAAAACGTCCTCAGCCACCCGGACCTGAGTGTCCGGCGGCGTGTCCAGTTTCCACAATGTGTTCTGCAGCATCGCGGGAATACTTGCGGCTGGCGTCGGCCCACCACAAGCTTCCTAACCCGAACGTGTTAGCCCGTCGCGTTCAGGCGCTGTCGCTGGTGACGGGCACGGATCTCAGGAGGGCACGCAACCCCTCGGTGTCCAACAGATCCGCGGGGCGCAGCGTGTGGTCGTGCCGGACGTAGTGGAAGGCCGCACGCACCGCGTCCAACGGCGCTCCGGACATCGCCGCCCAAGCCAGCCGGTAGGCGGCCAGCTGGACCGAAACCGCTGGCAGTTGTGCGGAGTCCGGCACGGAACCGGTCTTCCAGTCCACTACGGTCCAGCCGCCGTCGTCGTCGGCGAACACCGCGTCCATGCGTCCGCGGACCGCGATGCCGTCGACGTGCGTCTCGAAGGGCACCTCCACGCGGTGTGGGGACCGCTGTGCCCACGAGCTGGAGAGGAAGGCTCGCTGCAGGTCGGCCAGATCCCCGGTGGGGTCGGCGGAGTCGTCGGCCGCTCCGGGCAGTTCGTCGAAGTCCAGCAAGGTGCTGACCGCGAATCGATTTTCCAGCCAAGCATGGAACGCCGTGCCCCTGCGGGCCGTCGTATTGGGTGGGAACGGCAACGGCCGGCGCAGCCGCCGCGCCAGTGACGCGGGATCGTTGGCCAGCTCGACGAGTTGGCTCACCGAAACGTGGTCGGGGAGGACCACTTCGTCCCGCCGCTGGGCGGCGGCTGCGCGTTCGGCAAGCAGCACCTCCACGTCCCGAGCCCATCCTTCCGGGTCGTCGTCGCGCGAAGCGTCGCCGTCCGCTGCGGTTTCGTCGTCGGCCTGGGCGGGGACGACCTCCCCGGTGTACGGGTCATCATCGGCCGATTCCAGTTCTTCCAGTGCCGAGCGGACCAGTTCGGCACCCGAGACGACGGCGTTCCGGCGTCCGACCAAGGGGTCGACCGGCCACTCCGCGCGGTTGGCCTGCTCCGCCAGCGGATTCGGCTCGTCCTCGGCAGGTTCTGGCGCCCACTCTTCGACGATTCCGGGGCTGATGCCAGCGTTACCGGCATCAGCGACGTCGAACAGGTCCGCCAACTCGGTAAGGAAAGCCGACGGCCCCTTGGGTTGGTCGCCGCGCTCGGCCCACCAGTGACCGGAGATCAGCAGTGTGTGTTCGGAGCGGGTCAGGGCGACATACAGCAACCGCCGCTCCTCGGTGAGCCTGCGGTCTTCGAACTCGTCCTCGTGCCGTTCGAGCGCCTCAAGGACCTGCTTGCGGTCCATGCCCTGCAAGCGGTCCAGGTCCAGACGGGGAAGGTCCTGGGTGTCCCCACGCAATTCGGCGGGGAGTTCGGTCACCGAACGCAGCCAGCACGAGGACTTCTTGCGGCCGGGAAAGACCTCCCGAACCAGGTGCGGAACCGCGACCACCTCCCATTCCAGGCCCTTGGCCGCGTGCACGGTCAGCACCTGGACGCGGTCCTCGGCGACCTCGACCTCACCCGGTTCCAGGCCATCTTCGGCCCGTTCGGCAGCGGCGAGGTAGTCCAGCAGCGAGGACAGCGTCGCCGAAGGGCTGGCGGTCGCGAATTCCGTGACCACGTCCGCGAAAGCGTCCAGATGGGCCCGTCCTACCCCGCCGGGGCGCGCCGTGCTTTCGATGTCCAGCAGCAGCGTGCGCTCCACGTCGGCGACCAGTTCGGGCAACGGCTGGTCCAGGCGGCGCCGCAGCGCGGCCAGTTCCGCTCCCAGGCGGCGGATGCGCCGCAACCCTTCCCGCGAATACTGCTCGGGCAGCCCGGGATCATCCACCGCGTCCACCAACCCGGCCTGTTCGGCCTGCTCACCGGGCAGACCCTCAACGACCACTGTGGACTGTTTCGGGTCCGACGATTCCGCGGAATCCCCAGAGTCCGAAGTCGACGACCCGGCCGACTCGGCAGCGACAGCTACCGGGTCGGTACGGCCGCCGAGTTCGACCGCACGCTTCCACAGCGCGGCGATGTCCGCCGCGCCGAGCCGCCAGCGGGAGCCGGTGAGCAGGCGCATCGCGGCGGTGCCGGCCAACGGGTCGACCAGCACGCGCAGCGCACTGACCAGGTCGCGGACCTCCGGCTCGTCGAGGAGACCCCCGAGCCCGACCACCTCGACCGGCAGGCCGCGCTCGCGCAACGCCGATGCCAGGTCAGCCATGTCCGCACGGCGTCGGACCAGCACCGCTGCTGTCGGTGGCTTTCCCGTCGCGTCCAGAGTTTCCTGCCAGAGCGCGGCGAGCCGATCAGCCACCCACGCGCGTTCGGCGCGGACGTCCGGCAGCAGCGCGCAGCGGACATCGCCAGCACCGGCGCCATCGCGGGCTCGCAGCTCGTCGACCTCCAGCCCGGCCCGGCGCAGCGGCTCGGCGACGGCGTTCGCCAGCGCGAGGACCTCCGGCGGGTTCCGAAAGCTCGTCAACAACCCGTACCGGGCGGCCGCAGCCAAGCCGTCACCTACCGGGCCGGGCCGGGGGAAGTCGGTGGTGAACCGGGGCAGGTTCGCCGCGCTCGCGCCGCGCCACCCGTAGATCGCCTGCGCCGGGTCGCCAACGGCGGTCACGGGCAGCGGCGGTCGATCCGCGCCCAACTCCCCGAACAACGACCGCAGCAGTACGCGCTGGGAATGCCCGGTGTCCTGGTACTCGTCCAACAGCACCGCAGCGAACCGTTCCCTCTCACCGCTGACGACCTCCGGGTGCGCGCTGGCCAGTTCCGCCGCGAGCGACATCTGGTCGGCGAAGTCGATCGCGCCCTCACGGCGCTTGAGCCGCCCGTATTCCGCTACCAGCGGGAGCAGAGCGGCCCGGAGCCGTTGTGTGGCCGACACCTGGCGCAGGTACTGAGGCAGCTGTGCCCGCTGCCCTTTCGCGCGTGGCGCCTCCTCGATGAGCTTGCACACCTGGTCGGCGTGCGCGGTCAGTTCCTCGCCCGCGACGAGATGCTCCGCGAGTTCTCCGGCCAGCGCCAGCACGTAGGCCGTGACGGTCGACGGCACCTTGTCGGTGTCGAGATCCTGCGTCCACGTCGACACCACCCGGTGCGCCAGCTGCCATGTAGCGGTTTCCCCCAGCACCCGCGCGCCCGGTTCCACCGGAATGCGCAGCCCGTGCTCGCCGACGAGCCTGCCCGCGTACGCGTGATAGGTGAGCACGGTCGGTTCCCCCGCCAACACCGCCGCGCGCATCCCGGGGTCGACTTCCTCCAGCAGGCCGGAGCCGGCCAGCCGGCGCAGTCGAGCACGGACCCGCTCCGCGAGCTGCCGGGCCGCTTTCCGCGTGAACGTCAACCCAAGCACCCGATCGGGTGTTACGTGGCCGTTGGCCACGAGCCACACCACACGGGCGGCCATGGTTTCCGTCTTGCCCGCTCCAGCCCCGGCGACCACCAGCGCGGGCTCGGTGGGCGCGCTGATGACGGCAGCCTGCTCCGCGGTGGGCGAGGGCAGGCCGAGAGCCTGCGCGATCCGATGTGGGCTGATCACCGGTTCGGATTCCCGAGCGCTCATTGACCAACCTGCCTTCCTGCCGGGTGCAGCGGGCAACACGTCCGGGCCGGGCAGCGCGGGCAGTCGCGATTCTCGGCCGCGACGAACGCCGGCCCGGTGCTGGAGGCGGCCGCGTCGTGCACCACATCCAGCCACACCCGCATGCGCTCCTGCGTCAGCCCCTGCTGGGCCCGTTCGGTCGCGGCCCCGCTGCGCGCGTCCGACTTCGCGACGTAGAGCAGCCGCGCGCCACCGGGCTCAGCGTCGACACCGGACTGCGCGAACGCTCCCAACGCGGCGGCGAGCTGATAGACCGCCAGCTGGGGATGTTCCTCAGCGTCCGACTTGCTGATTGGCGCCTTCGCTGTCTTGACGTCCACGACGACGGGACGTCCCTGGACATCCACCTCCAGCCGGTCCACCCGGCCTCGCAGGCGCAGCAACGGCCCGCCTTCGGTTCCGTCTCGTGGCGGCACCATGACGTCGAGGTCCTTTTCGACGGCAACCTGGCTGAGCTCACCGCGCGAAGACGCCAACCAGTTCACGAACGCGTCGAGCATTCCTTCCACACGGCGGCGTTCCCGGCGGGAGAACCAGGGTGCCCCGGCATCCACCGACTCCCAGGCGGTGTCCAGCGCGCGACGGAGCTGCTCGGCGTCCGCCCCATCGGCTGCGGCCTGCACCAGGGAGTGCACCAGCGTGCCGGTCACCGACGCCAACTCGGCGGAATCCTGGCCACCGTGACGTTCGGCCATCCAACGCAACGGACACTTCGCCAGAATCTCCACTGTGGACGGAGAGACCCGGATCGGTTCACCGTCGCCGACCAACGCGGTAGCGCAGGACTGTTCCGGCAGGCCGTACCAGCTATCCGGGTGCGCTCCCGGAACGCCGGCGCGGGCAAGCCGCGCCAGCTGCCTGGCCGCCCGTCTCCGCCGGTCGGCGTCGGCATCCACGTCGCTCACGACCTGGCGGAGCTCGCCGACCAGTTCGGCCAGCACGAGCCCGCGCTGCGGGGGCGACACCGGGCGCACCGCCGACTCCGCGTCCTGCGTCACCCCCTCCAACTCGTCCAGAAACCGCGACGGCTGCTCGTCCTCGCCGCGCACCGCGCTGACCAGCAACGTCCGGCGCGCGCGACTCGCCGCCACCAACAGCAGCCGTCGCTCCTCGGTCAGCAGGGGCGCCGTCGCGGAGACCTTCTGGTCAGAGGGAATCCCGGACAGCAGGTCCACCAGCCGCTCCACGCCGAGCAGCGATCCGCGTAGCCGCAGGTCCGGCCATGTCCCTTCCTGCACACCGGGAACCGCGACGACCTCCCACTCCTGGCCTGCGGCGGCGTGTGCGGTCAGCACCGCCACCGCCTCGCCGCGCGGCGCCGAAGGAGCCAGCGTGTTTCCTGCGATGCGCTGCGCGCTCAGGTCCTTCGCGAACCCGGCGATGTCAGCCCCCGGCAGCCGGTCCGCGTACTGGGCAGCGGCGTCGAACAGCGCCACGACGGCGTCGAGGTCGCGGTCGGCCTGCGCTCCGGTCACCCCGCCGCGTGCCGCCT
Source organism: Pseudonocardiaceae bacterium (assembly GCA_051984675.1). Taxonomy (GTDB): domain Bacteria; phylum Actinomycetota; class Actinomycetes; order Mycobacteriales; family Pseudonocardiaceae; genus JBPYFK01. The sequence goes on from JBPYFK010000020.1 coordinate 13,403, forward strand.
GCGCCAGCCACTGCTGCTCCAGCCCACTGGCCTTCCACACCCTCCACAGCGTCTCTTCGACGCCACCACCAGCGGCAACGGACTCCGTCGCCACCCGCAGCAGCCCGGCCACGCGCCGAGCGGGTTCGGCGGCCACGTCCTCCAAGCCAGCCAGGCGGTCGCCTTCGAGCAATGCCTCCACCAGCAGCTCGTCGCTGGGACGGTCGCCACCGGCGGCCAGGTCCAAGCGGCGCAAGCCGCGCCGCAGCCGGCGCAGTGCGAGCGGGTCCGCTCCGCCGAGCGGCGAGGACAGCAGCTCGGCCACGGCGTCGGCGTCCAGCATCTCGGGACGCGCGGCAGTGCGCAGCAGTATCAACAATGGACGGATCGCGGCACGCTGTGCCAGCGGCTGGTCGTCCACTGGAAGGACCAGTGGAACACCGGCCGCGAGCAGCGCACGGCGAAGCACCGGCAACGACAGCCCGGTGGACCGCACCACAACAGCCATCTCCGACCACGGCACGCCGTCGAGCAGATGCGCCCGGCGAAGCTGGTCGGCCACCCACGCGGCTTCCTGCGCCGCTGTGGCCAGCAGACGCACCTGAACGGAGCCCGGGCTGTCCTCACCAGGGGAATCGTCCGGGGTGGCCAACTCGCGCTGTGGCCCGGAGCCCGGCAACCGGGACGCCAGCCGCCGCACCGCCGCGCGCACCTCAGGGACCATGCGGTGGTCTTCGGTCAGCACCACCGTCGAACGTCCATCCGGGTCGGACCCGGTGAGACAACGCGGATCGGCCCCACGGAAGGAAAACACCGCCTGATCCGGGTCGCCGGCCAGCACGAACTCGTCGGCGGTCTCACCGAGCCTCCGGCACAGCCAGTACTGCTGCGGGTCGAGATGCTGCGCGTCATCGACGAACAGATGCCGCACCCGGTCCTGCTCACCGCGCAACAAGCCCTCGTCGGTGTCGAAAGCCAGTAGCGCCGAGGCCACCAGTTCGGCGGCATCGAGAGCGGGAGCGGTCGCCTGCGGCGCTTCCGAGCCCACCGACCCGCGTAGCAGCGTCACTTGCTCGTACTGCAGGCCGAACCTTCCGGCCGCGATCCACTCTGGACGGTCGTGTTGCTCGCCCAGCGAGATCAGGTCGGCTGGCCCGAGCCCCCGTTCCGCGGCGCGCAGCAACAAGTCGCGTAGCTCCTCCGCGAAGCCCGGGACGTCCAACGCCGGACGGAGCTGGTGCGGCCAGTTCGGCGCGCCGGCTTCGAGGTCACCTTGCAGCAGTTCCATGACCAGCGCGTCCTGCTCCGGGCCATTGAGCAGGCGCGGTGGTGGCTGTTCATGGCGCGTGGCCTGCAGTCGCAACACCGCGAACGCGTACGAGTGCACTGTGCGTACGAAGGGCTCCCGCGTGGTACGTGGCAGCCCTTCGGCCGGTGCGGCGGCGATCCGGCTGGTGATCGCGGTCCGCAGCGCCGAAGCGGCACGCCGGTTGGCCGCCAGCACCAGGATGGTGTCCGGGTCGGCTTCCCGGTGCAGCACGCGCTCCACGACCGCGTCGGCCAGCAACGTGGTCTTGCCGGTACCCGGACCACCCAGCACCCGCAGGAAGCCACGGTCGTGCCCGAGCACCAGGCGCGCGGACGCGTCCCAGCGCCGCCGAGGCCGTTGCGGCTCGGGGCGGCGCACCAGGACAGGAGCGTTGATCGGGGACACGCCAAGCATGGAATCACGTGCCCCGGACAGCCCCGCCGATTGCCCTGCGTGACACGCCGAGGCGTGTCACGCAACGCGCAGGTAACCGGACTCATCGAGATTTCGTGTGTGATCAGCCGAATACTGAGCGAGAAAACACTATGTGATATGAATCACATACCGTTACCGTAACGTGATTTCCGAAAACCGGCGGCGAGCTGCGCAGTTAGGACTCTCTTATGACCTCGTTAGGCATATCCGGGAAAAATTGATTGCTGATCGATCCTTGACTGACGGCGGAAGCCCGGCGACCTTTGGGTTCCACGGCCGGCCGAACGGGTCTCCACAACCGCCCCCGACACTCACTGGAGGAATCGTGCGCAACCTCCCCCGAGCTGCGCTCGCCCTCGCTCTGACCGGGTCGGCCGCAGCCTGCATCACCGCCACTACCGCCAGTGCCGAACCCACGAAACCCGCCGCGACACCGGGCCCGACCGCTGCCGCTCCCTACGTCGACACCAGCAGCGGAAACGCACCGAAACTCACCGACGTCATGCGGGCCTCCGGTATCAAGAATCTCACTCTGGGGTTCATCCTCTCCGACGGAGGTTGCAATCCCACCTGGAATGGCAATCAACCATTGGATGGACCGAACAACGCGACGATCCAGCAGATCCGTTCCGCCGGCGGGGACGCGATGCCGTCCATCGGCGGTTACAACGGCACGAAACTGGGTGATACCTGCCCGGACGGGCAGGCGCTCGCGGCCGCTTACCAGAAAGTAATCGACTCTGGACATTTCCAGGCCATCGATATCGACATCGAAGCCAGTGAATTCGAAAACCAGCAGTCCCAGGACAAGGTTCTGGAGGCGGTGAAAACCGTCAAGGAACACAACCCCGGGCTGCGCGTCGTGATCACGTTCCCCACCATGCCGCAGGGGCCGACCCAACCAGGTCTGCGGATGATCGACCGCGCGTCTCAGTTGCAGTCCACAGTGGACCTTTGGTCGAGCATGGCGTTCGACTTCGGCGGAAACGGCGGCAAGGACATGGTCGCCAACACCATCACCGCGACCGATGCGCTCAAGGAGAAGGTCAAGAGCGCGTTCCACCTCAGCGACGCCGACGCGTACGCACATGTGGGCGTGACCTCGATGAACGGTAAGACCGACAGCGGTGAACTCGTCGACCAGGCTGCCTTCGAGAAGATCGCCTACTACGCGAAGGCTCACCGCCTCGGGCGCTTGACATTCTGGTCGGTCAACCGCGACCGTCCCTGCCCGGGCGGCGGCGGTGACCTGTCGACGTGCAGCGGTGTTCCGCAACAGCCCTGGGAATTCAGCAAGATCGTCGCCGGGTTCCAGGGATAAGACGCTCGGCGTCCGGGCCCCCCGAACCTGGACGTCGAGAAGTGGGCCGGCCCGAGGACAGGACCGCAGGACCAGGTGGAGTTTGCCCCCGACCGTGCCACCGGTCCCGCACCCGCCAGTCCTTCCTTGGGTCGGCCCCACCACATCGGCCGAGTCATTCGGGATACTGCTCGGTGTGGACGAAGAAACGCTGGAGCGGGTGAGATCCGTAGTCGCCGCCATCCCGGAAGGCCACGTCCTCAGCTACGGCGACGTCGCCGAACTCGCTGGTCTGCGGTCCGCACGGCTCATCGGCCGCATCCTCGCCGAGGACGGCGGTGACCTGCCCTGGCATCGCGTGCTGCGGTCCAACGGAACCGTGGCCGAGCATCTCGCCCGCCGTCAGCTCACGCTCCTGCGCGCCGAAGGCGTGCGGATCAGTGGTGAGCGGGTTGACATGCGTCGCTATCGCTGGGGCGCCGAGAGCTGAGGCCCACCACCGCGTACCTGATCGTGCAGTGATCGCCGCACTAAGGCCGTGCTCGGGTGTGCGCTGGCAACTCGTCGACCAGCAAACGCACCAGAGCGCCCGTTCGTGAGCGCTCCGGCATCACATACGGCAAGCCCGCTTCCGCCAGCGGCACTGCGGTGACCGGTCCGACGCAGGCGATGAACACCTCGCTCAGCGCACGCCGCAGCGCTCCGCCCCGCTCCGTTCGGTCGGCCCGGCCGAGCAGGTTCGCCGCCGCCGGTGCGCTGGTGAACGGCATCGCGTCGACATCACCGCTGATCACGGCGTCGATCAGCTGGTCCAGCGGCTGCGGATCCACCGGGTCGGTCCACCGGTAGACCGGGAGCGCGATGACCTCCGCTCCAGCGCTTTCCAGGCTCGCCCGGAAGTCGTGCATGGGGTCGCCGTGCACCTGCACCACGACCCGCTTGCCCGTCACCCCCAGTTCCAGCAGGTGGGCGAGGATCTCGCGGGATTCCTCGGACGGAGCGGTCCACGGATCGGGCAGGCCAGCGCCGCGCACCGCACCGCGTGCCTTCGCGCCTCGCGCGAGCAGTGTCGCCGCCCGCAGGTGTAGGACGAGCCGCTCCCCGACGCCGTTGTGCTGCGCCGCCTCGACCCAGCCCCGGAATCCCACACCGGTGATCGCGACCACGAAATCCACCGGTGCGGCCAGGACCAGCTCCGTCGCAGCCGCCAACTCGCCGTCCTCGGGCAGCGGGACAGTGTGCATCGCGGGACCATGCAGCACCCGCGCGCCACGGCGGGTCAGCAGACCGCTGAGCTCTTCGGCTTTGCGCTCGGCGGTAATCCCGATCGTGTACCCGCGCAAGGGCAGGTCATCACCGGTCGTCGGTTCCACGGCACCATCTTCACACGGTCGGCCAGGTGGGCAGCCGCTTCCCGGTGAACGGTCAACCGACCGTTACACGTCAGAGGACGTCGAGCACCACCTGGGACGCCTTTTCCAGGCCAGCCAGCGAGTGACCGTTGGCCCGCGGGTGCAACGCGTGCACCGCCAGCCGGAACAGCAGGGCGCGCAGCAACGCCTGCGGCCATTCCGCCAGGTGCGACCAGCGCTCCACGATCGCCGGGTCCGAACCTCCCCACGCGAGGGCGTCCACCACGGCAACAGCGGCGGCCCACTCCGCGGGCCGCCAGTACGGGACGAAATCGATGATCGCTGGTGGGGCATTGCCCGCGAACAGCACATTTCCGAACAGGTCGCCGTGCACCACCTGCGGACGCAGATCGGTCCTACGCCGTGACCCGGCGAGCACGTCGTAGAGTCGGCCACCCTTCTCCGGCTCTAAGGGGCGTTCCTCCTCGCCCCAGGCCATCCGGTCCGCAAGCGAGTAGATGTCCTGCCGTTTGGCCAGGAACTTCGGGTAGGCCAGGAATCCGCAGGCCGCGTGCAGCCGCAGCGACGCGGCGATCACCTCGTCGTGACGGGCCTCTGGCCGCCCGTCCACGTTGCGGCACGCCGCCCAACCGGCCACCGCCCACCGGCCGTCGGTGGACCGGACTGGCCTGGCCACACGCACGTCCTCGGGTTCGAGGATGTCCATGGTCTGCGCGACCCAGGCGGCTTCGGCGGTGCTCAGCACCGGCTTGAGGAGCGCGCCACCGCACCGCCAGGCGATACCGCCCTCCAGCGGCTCGGGCTCGTCGACGCGCGCCCCGAACGCCGCACGTACGTGCGGCGGAGGCGGTTCCAGCGTCGGCATCACGATCGTTGACGCTACATCGGCCGTCGCCGATTCCCCAGCAGGCACTCCGAACCGGGCCCAGACGCGCCTCGCCCCAAGCGGCTGCACCACCTGCGGCTGGCCCAAACCGGCCCTACCCGGGCAGGTGCGAAGTCAGGATCGGCCGCCGGTCAGCAACCACGACCAAGATCGACGACGAGGGGCAACCACCGTGCTTATCTGGGGGTCCAGGCGCACCGTCCAACGTGTCGCCGTGCTTTGCATAGGTAGCGCCTGACGGTTGGTCCGCCCGAAGCGGATTCGGACGGACCAACCAGGTCAGGGCTTCAGCGGGGAAGCCGTCAGTACGTCGGCAGGCTGGGGTCCACTTCCTTGGCCCAGCCGAGCACTCCGCCACCGACGTGCACGGCGTTGGAGAAGCCGGCACGGTGCAGTGCGGCCAGCGCCTCGGCCGACCGGCCACCGGACTTGCAGTGCAGCACGAGCTGGGTGTCCTGCGGCAGCTCGGACAGCGCCTCACCGGAGAGGATGCGGTCCTTCGGGATCAGCGTCGACCCCGGAATGCGCACGATCTCGTACTCGTGCGGCTCCCGGACGTCGATGAGCTCGAACTTGTCGCCGCGGTCGAACTTCTCCTTCAGTTCGCGCGGGGTGATCGTGCTCCCGGCAGCGGCCTGCTGCGCGTCGTCCGAGACCACACCGCAGAACGTCTCGTAGTCGATCAGCTCGGTGATCTTCGTGGCGTTCGGGTCCTTGCGGATCTTGACCGTGCGGTAGGTCATCTCCAGCGCGTCGTAGATCATCAGGCGCCCGAGCAGCGTCTCCCCGATCCCGGTGATCAGCTTGATCGCCTCGTTGACCATGATCGACCCGATGGAGGCGCACAGCACACCGAGCACGCCGCCCTCGGCGCAGGAGGGCACCATGCCGGGTGGCGGCGGTTCCGGGTACAGATCGCGGTAGTTCGGTCCGTGCTGCTCCCAGAACACGCTGGCCTGGCCCTCGAACCGGAAGATCGAGCCCCACACGTAGGGCTTGCCCAGCAGCACCGCCGCGTCGTTGACCAGGTACCGGGTGGCGAAGTTGTCCGTGCCGTCCAGGATCAGGTCGTAGCCGGCGAAGATGTCCAGGGCGTTGTCCGACGTCAGGTGCGTCTGGTGCAGGTTGACCTGCACGAACGGGTTGACCTCGGCGATGGAGTCCTTGGCCGACTCGGCCTTCGGCCGCCCCAGGTCGGACTGCCCGTGGATGACCTGGCGGTGCAGGTTCGACTCGTCGACGGCGTCGAACTCGACGATGCCCAGGGTGCCCACTCCCGCGGCGGCCAGGTACAGCAGCGCCGGGCTACCGAGCCCGCCGGCACCGACCACCAGCACCTTGGCGTTCTTCAACCGCTTCTGCCCCTCCATCCCGACATCCGGGATGATCAGGTGGCGGCTGTACCGCGCGACCTCCTCATTGGTCAGCTCCGCCGCGGGTTCCACCAGCGGCGGCAGCTTCGTTGTCGCCTCGGCTGACTGGCCGGACATCTCCCAGCTCCTCCTCGGTCGTGTTCCCCCTGCCAGCGCAGGGTGGCTGCCTGGTCGACTCGCCGTGAGTACCGGTGTACCTCGGGCAGCGAAAGACTCTCGTCAGATGTGTGCAACGCTAGCCTTGCCGACGTTCTTCCCGAACAGGAAGTCCTCTCACCATACGAGAGGCAGCCCCTACATAAAGGCGGCCCATACGAGAGGCGGCCCACGCGTAGAGACCGCCAGGCAGCTGAGCCGCCGTCAGCTTCCCTGGTTGCCCACCGGGAACGGCCAGGCGTTCGGCCGGCACACGAGCCCGTCGGCGGGGATCTGCCCGCCCTGCGACACCACGTTGTTGAGCTGGTTCAGATCGTTGTCGGACACGCTGAAGGTCTGCTGCATCATCACCGGCGCGAGCGCACCCGGCTGCGGGCAGGGGACGTGACCGTTGCCGAAGACGTGGCCCACTTCGTGGTTGATCGCGTACCGGCGGTAGGTCCCGATGTCGCCGTTGAACGCTACGGCGCCCCGAACCCAGCGGGCGCTGTTGATGTAGACGCGGTCACCGACCCGGCACGACGTGTCGAACGGCAGGCCGTTGCCGTAACCGCACACCTGGCGCGCGGTGTTCTGCGAGATCAGGGTGACCCGGAAGTCCGGGCGCGGACCGCCGGCGTCGACCCGTTGCAACGCGATCCCGCCCGATTGCGGGTTGGTCCAGCTGCGGGGGTCGGCCAGGGTCTGCTGCACCAGCGGCGCGAAGGTGTCGTTGCCTTCCTCCAGGCGAACGCCGGTCTCGATCTCCACCGTGTACCGGTAGAGACGCCCCTGCCCAACCGAGTTCGACGTTCCGGGGATGACGTCGAAGGTGCCCGCCCCGGTTTCCGGGACCGAAGCGCCGTCGGGTAGGTCGGCGGCGAAGATCTTCGGGCTGAACACCTGGCCGGGCCGGGCCTCGGAGGCCACCGGACCGTCCGGGACGTCGGCGGTCTGGTCGCGGGAAGGCGTTTCGATGCCCGTACCGCGCGGCGGTTTCCCCACCTCGAACACGACCAGCGCGGTGAGCACCACTAGGAGTGGGACCGCGTACACCCGCCAGCCGTAGCGGCTCAGCACGCCCGGTTGGCGCTCCCGAACAACCCGCGAGGCCCCGAACCGACTCGCGCCGGTGCCGTCCGACCGCGGGCGCGCTCCGGCACCTTCGTCGGTGCGCACGTCATCCGCGTCCAGGAAGCCCGAGTAGGCCGAATCCTCGGAGTAGTCGGAACCTTCGGCAGCCTCGCCGCGCTGAGTGCTGTTGTGGTCGCCGGCGAGCTGTGGATCTCCGCTGTCCCGCTCGGGGTGCCAGGAGGCGGCCAGCGGCTCGTGACCACCGGCGCGCCGAACGCGGTGGTGACGCTGTGAAACCGAACCCCGCCGCATCCTCGGCCGACTGCCGGCGCCGGCCGGACCGGACTGTGTACGACGGAGTTCGGCGTCACTGGGCTCCTGTGGCGACCGAGGCACATCACACAGCGTGCCACACCTCGTCCATACTCACCCGCAACACCCGACACACACAGTGACGTCATCACGACATCGCCGCGGGGTGATCGCACCCGTGCGGCGGTGCCGAGATCACCAGGTTCCCGCCTCCACTGCTTCGAGCATGCCGAGCGCGGCCCGAGCGACCATGCGCGGACGTTCGATCTGCGCCACGTGCCCGGTGTGCGGCAGCACGAGCAGGCGCCCTCTGGCCAGCAGGTTCGCGGTCCGGGGCGCCTTCCCGACGTGCACGAGCCGGTCGGAATCGCCCCACAGCACGAGGGTGGGAGCCGTCACGCGGCTGAGCAGGCCCCACAGCGATTGGGACTGCGCCGAAACCCACGAGCGGAGTAGTCCACGGGTGGTACGGCCGAGCGCCGGGCCGATCCACGGCAGCTGGGCGTACTCGCGGAACTCCTCCGCGGCCTCGTCCACACGATGCGGGGGTATCAACTCGGGGTGGGCGAAGCACAGCCGCATGAGCCGTTCGGCGCGCTCCCGTGGGGTCGTCGCGGCCATCGCCCGCCGCATCCGTGAACCGATCAGCGGCAGCCAGGCCAGGGCGATGCGCGGGTCGGACACCCGTCTCGGGTCGGGGCGCAGATCCGGCATCGCGGGCGAGACCAGGGTCAGCGTGGCCACCAGGTCCGGGCGTTGGACGGCCACCTCGATCCCCACGGCCCCGCCGAACGAGTTCCCGAACAGGTGCACCGGCCGGTCCAGGGCCTCCAGCAGCCCGATGACGACCTCGGCGTGCGCCTGACGGCCGAAGTCGAAATCCGGCGGCGGTTCGGTACGTCCGAAGCCGGGGAGGTCGACCGCGATCCCCCGCAGCCGCGAGTCGAGCAGCCCCGCCAGGTCGGTCCAGTTCGTCGCGGAACCCGCGAGCCCGTGCACGTAGAGGGCCAGCGGCGCGTCCGTACCGGGCCCCGGCGTCTCGCGAACGTGCAGCCGGAGCGCCCCGGACGGCGTGCTGACCTCGACATACCGCCCTGGTGGCGGCTTCGCGCTGAGATCCATCGGGGGCAGAACCGCTTCCGACAGCGGGACCCTGGTCAGGTCGGCGCGGGCGCGGGCCGGCGTCGCTCGACCAGCGCCGAGCCGCACCGGCGGTCCAGCCGGCAGGCGCAAGCGGGGCACGTTCATGGTCATGCCCTCCAGAATGCGCCCGATCTCCAGCAGAAGTCCCGTACCGACTTGATGACACGGGCCGGCGTGTCGCGCCACCTGGGACCGCGGGCCCCCGGCACTTCCCCGGCCGCGGGATCACCCAGCGCCAAAACAATCCGCGATCGGGTCACCCTGTCACCCAGCAGTGATCTACTACCGGCGAGTAAAGTTGTACCTCTGGCTGGCCGATGACCAGTTACCAGGGTGTAGAAATTCCAGGGTGGAGGCGAGCATGACCGAGACCGCGCAGCAGAGTAATGCGCAGCCGGCACGGGGCGTACGGCTACCCCGCGACGCGCGCCGTGCGCAGTTGCTCGCCGCAGCCCAACAGGTGTTCGCGACCAACGGCTACCACGCCGCCGCGATGGACGACATCGCCGAGCGTGCCGGCGTCAGCAAGCCGGTGCTCTACCAGCACTTCCCCGGCAAGCTGGAGTTGTATCTGGCGCTGCTGGAAACGCACGCCAACGGGCTCGTGCGCCGGGTGCGGGACGCGATCGCCTCCACGCCCGACAACAAGCTCCGGGTGCGCGGCGCGGTGGGCGCGCTGTACGAGTTCGTCGACCGGGAGGACCAAGCGTTCCGGCTGGTCTTCGAGTCCGACCTGCGCGGTGAGCCCGCCGTGGAGAAGGCCGTCGAAGGCGCGCTGGCCGCGTGCGCGGACGCCGTGGCGGAGGCGGTGACCGCGGACGCCGGGCTGGACCACGACCGCGCTCGCCTGGTCGCGACCGGCCTGGTCGGGCTGAGCCAGGTGACCGCGCGCTCGTGGCTGCAGGGCAACCGCGCGATCCCGAAGGAAGAGGCGATCGGGCTGATGTCCACGCTGGCGTGGAAGGGCCTCGCTGGCTTCCCGCTCCAGCAGCACTGACGACCCAGCAGGGACGTCCCAGCAGCACTGACCCAGCTGGGCCGGGGGCAATGCTCCCCGACCCAGCCATGCCGACTTATCTCACCTGCCGTACCAGGTCAGCGATCCGCGCGGTGACCTCGCCGGTGCGTTCCAGCGGCAGCATGTGGCCCGCGCCCGGGTACGTCAGCAGCCGCGCCTCCGGCATCGCGCGGGCGAGCCGGCGCGCATGCCCGTGCGGGGTGAGCCGGTCCGACAATCCAGCGAGGATCACCGTCGGCATGCCGCGCAGGCACTCCAACACCTCGGTCCGCTCGTGCTCGGCAAGGGACTCCCGGAATCCCGCCATGCTCGGCGGGTGACATGCGGCCACCCAGGCGGCCGACGCCTTGAGGTCCTGCCGCTGCGGATGCTTGCCGAACAGCAGCCACCGCAGCCCCGGCCGCAACACTCCCGGATAGGGGCTGACGGCGGGGCGACGCGCCGACGCGAGTTGGCGCCGCATCATCCGTTCCCCGCCGTTGATCGCGCGGGCCAGCGGTTTGGGCAGCCCGAACGTGGGGTTGGCGAGGCGTCCGCTTGAGGTGGAGACCAGCGCCACCGCCGTCACCCGCTCGTCGAACAGTGCGCGGTGTCGCTCGGCCAGCGCCATGATCGTCATTCCGCCCATCGAGTGACCGGCGAGGATCACCGGACCGTGCGGGACCCGCTGTTCCAGCAGCTCCGCGAGATCGTCCGCGCACTGCGCGATCGTGGCGGTACCGGCCGGGCTCGGATCGGAGTCACCGTGACCGCGCAGGTCATAGCGCAGGACGCGGACCGGCCCGGCGGAATCCGGTAGCGCGGGGACGACGCGGTCCCAGGTGTGGGCGGTGAGAGTCCAGCCGTGGATCAGCACGACCGTCGCCGGTGCGTCTTCAGCACCCTCCTCCCACACGCGGAGGGTCGTGCCGTCGCGAGTGGTGAACCGCTGGCGCGCTTGCGTTCCCCAGACATGCGGATCATCCGACTTGGTCACGGTGGTCGTTCCATCCAGGCTCATCTGCTGCTCCGGGCTGTGTAGTGGGAGGGCACGGGGTGCGCAGGGCTTGCCCCCGCTCAGGGCTTGATCAGGTGGGCTTGATCAGGTGGGCTTGATCAGGTGGGCTTTCTTCCACAGGGACAGGCCGGGCTTGCCGATCAGGCCGACCTCGTCGAGGAACGACATGATCTTCTCGCCGCTCCAGCGGATCGTGTCCTGGAAGTGCGGGTTGCGGAGGGCCAGCCGGTGGGTCTCCTTCGGCGGCAGCCCCACCGCCGTGTACACGTTCGGGTTGATCAGGGCATAGACGATGCAGTAGCCGACCAGCGCGGTCATGTACTGGTGGTAGGCCCGCTGGGCCGGGTTGCACCGGGCCATCCGCCGCACGACCTCCTCGCGGGCGAACGTGACGTGGCGGGCCTCCTCCATCACGTGGATTCGGTTGACCATCCGCACCAGCGGCTGCACCCCCTCGTCGTGCATCTGGTCACGCTGCAACCGGTCCAGGATCTCCTCGGCGACGAGGATCGACGCGTACATCGACGGCCCCGAGGCCACCGCCACCAGCAGCTTCCCGCCCTGGTGCAGCACCGGGACCGCGCCGTAGGCCGGGGCGCCGACGCGGTCGACGAACTTGCCGAACATCGTGGAGTGCCGGCACTCGTCGGCGATCTCGGTCAGCGCGTAGTGCACGTGCCCGGTAGTGGGGTCGGCGCTGTAGATGTCTTTGAGCAGCATCTGCATCAGCAGCATCTCGAACCACAGGCCCACCGAGGCGATGCTGGCGAGTTCGTGCTTGGTCAGCTCGACCCGCTGCTGGTGGGTCAGCCGGTCCCAGGTCGCCGTGCCGTACAGCGAGCTGCGGTGAAACGGCAGGTAGGGCAGGTCGTCGGCCAGCGGGGCGTCCCAGTCGATGTCGACCTCGGGGTCGTAGCTGTTCTTCGCCGACGAGTTCAGCAGCCGCTGCGCGGTCTTCTCCCGGTCGTTGACCTTGTTGTCCTGGGTTAGCGCCGCTCGACTCATGCCCTGGCCACCCTTTCGCCACCGTTGGTGTCGCTGCCGTCGATATCGCTTCCGTCGATATCGCTTCCGTTGCGCGCCCGCAGCATGCGTCGTGCCAGCGGGACGTCGTTGTAGCGGCCCGCATCGAGGTCACGGCCGTGCCGCACGCGCACCGCGCGGTCGGCCAGCGCCGGCAGGCAGCGCGCGAACCGGATCATCACGTCGCCCCACCGGGTGGTCCCGGTGTTCTGCGGCGCCCTCGCACTCGTCAGCGTCCGCAGGATGGTGCGCACGACGTCGTCGACCCGTTCGGCCGGCACCTTGCCCTCCAAACTGATGCCAGCGGACTCCGGTCCACGGTGGATCGGCGTGCGCACGTAGCCGGGGTAGACCGTGCTGACCTGGATGCGACCGCCGTACTCGACGCGCAGCGAGTCGGCATAGGCGGACAGCCCTCGCTTGCTGACCGCGTAAGCCGCCGCGAACGGGAACGGCACGAACGCCAGGCCGGACGCGACGAAAACCGCCCGTCCGCGCGAGCGCACCAGAGCGGGCAGTGCCGCGGACGTCACCCGCCATGCCCCGAGCAGGTTGACGTCGAGGGTCCTGCGCACCGCCTCGTCCATGCCGGCCCCGGTCTCGCTGGGCAGCCCGACGCCGGCGTTGTTGACCACGGCGTCCAGGCCGCCCAACCGCTCGACGGCCTCAGCGACCGCACTGGCCACGGCGGCGTCATCGGTGATGTCGCACTCGAGCACGCCTTCGGCGGCGACACGATCCAGGCCGATCACCTCGGCTCCCTGCGCCCGCAACGCTTCGGTCGTCGCGGAGCCGAACCCTCCGGCCGCGCCCGTGATCAGCACTCGCCTGTTTCGGAGCGAGATTCCCGCCATCGGCCACCCCACCTGTGTGCCTCATCCCGTTGTTGTTACCACTGGTAACAGTTACTTTGGGTAGCGTGATTCCCCTCTCAGATTCTGTCAAGGGCACCGAACCGGTAAAGGAGCCACGAGACGCCCGGCGTGAACGCTGGCGGGAGCACCGTGCCCAGCGCCGGGCCGAGTTCGTCGAGGCCACGGTTCGGGCGCTGGCCAAGCACGGCCCCGACGTCGGCATGGACGAGATCGCCGCCGAGGCCGGTGTGAGCAAACCGGTGCTCTACCGCCATTTCAGCGACAAGGCGGATCTGTACGTGGCCGTCGGCCAGTGGGGCACGGACATGCTCATGGAGCGGCTGGCCCCGGCACTGTTCGAGCCCGGCAGCGTCAACCAGAAGATCCGAAGCGTGCTCGACGCCTACCTCGGCACGATCGAGGAGTACCCGCACCTCTACCGCTTCGTCGTACGCAAGAGGTTCGCCGACCGCGGCACGGAAGCAGACCCGGTGTCGGCGGAGAAGAACGAGATCGCCGCCATGCTGTCGCGACTGCTCGGGACCTACCTCCGGGCGTTCGGGGTCGACTCCGGCGGCGCCGAACCGTGGAGCCACGGCCTGGTCGGGATGGTGCAGCAGGCCGGCGAGTGGTGGCTGGAACGCCAGTCCATGAGCCGCGAGGACCTGACGAAGTATCTGTCACAGGTCATCTGGCACAGCATCGACGGGGTGCTGCGCTCCGGCGGCATGGTGCTCGACCCTGACGAGCCGATCGACGGTTTCCTGGAACTGCGGGTCGTCGACGACGCCGACTCGGCTGGTCAGGGCAGCGCGGCCGCGGAGACGACCACCGAAGGCGGCGACGAGACCGCGTGAGCACGCTTCCGCTTGCCGTGGCCGTGCGGGCACACGGCAAGCGGTCGCGATGCGATCGGGTGGATGTGCCGGTCAGCTGACGCCGAAACCGACGCGGCCGGACGACGACGGGCCGATCTCCACGTAGGCCACCTTGCTGGCCGGGATGATGTAGCGCCGCCCCTTCTCATCGACCAGCGACAGCATGCCCTCACTCTTCTTCAGCGCGTCGGCGACCAGCGACTCCACCTCGTCCTGGGACTGCCCGCTGGAGAGCGCCAGCTCGCGTGGGCTGTCCACGACGCCGATCTTGACCTCCACGCCGAACCTCCGTTGCAGACTCACGTTTCCGACAGGTGCTGCCAGGCTAACCCAGCATCAGCCGCCACCGGGCACGAACACCCGCCACTGATCGTCAGCCGAGCCCAAGGCGGGACATGCGCTTGGTGTGGCTGTTCTGCAAGCGACGGAACAGGGCGGCGATACCGGCCAGGTCCCCGGACCCGCGAATGATCAACTCGGCCAGGGCGTCGCGCTCGGCGACCACGTGCTGCGCCTGGGTCACCGCCTCCCCCAGCAACCGCCGGCCCCACAGCGTCAACTTGTCCCGCAGCGACCGGTCGTTGGCGCAGGCCGCCCGCACTTCGCGTTCGGCGAACGCGGAGTGGCCGGTGTCGGCGAGTACGGTCAGCACGAGCTGCTTGGTCGTCGAGTCCAGCCAGTTGGCGACCTCGCGGTAGAAGTCCGCGGCAAGCCCGTCACCCACATATGCCTTGACCAGCGATTCCAGCCAGGAATGCGGAGCGGTGGAGGCGTGGAACGCGTCGAGCGCGGTGGCGAACGGGCGCATCGCCTCCTCGACGGCGACGCCGCGTTGTGCGAGTCGTTCCTCCAGGAGCCTGTAGTGCCCGATCTCCGCGGCGGCCATGCTCGCCAGCGCCGCGCGCCCGGTCAGCGTGGGGGCACTGCGGGCGTCCTCGGCCAACCGGTCGAACGCCGACAGCTCGCCGTAGGCCAGCACCGCGAGAAGGTCCACCACGCCCTGTTCGTACTGTTTCGGATCATACTGTCCGGAGCCGAACGGTTGGGCTTGCTGTTCGTCCCGCGACCGCTGCTGCTCGCGTTCCTGCTGCGCGGATGCGCGCTGGTCAGCCTGGTCTCGTTCACTGGTCTCGCCCGCCCTGACCGCACTGTGCTCCGCGTCGCTCATACCCCGGAGCCTAGTCGCGGGCGCGACCGCCAATCTCGCGACACGGCTCACAGCCGGCGCGAGTCGCGGCGTCGACCAGGTAGCATGGCGAAAAACGAACTGGTGGGCGTTGGCTTCCTCCGCGAACGAGTACGCCCGATGCGTTCGACATCCTGCGGTGAGCTGGCCTGCGGGGGCCGCCCCAGGGGACGCGCGACAGCACGGGAGAAGCCCGCCAGCAGAAAGTGGGACAGCAGGCGTCGGCGTGACGAAGTCCATGCGACTGGCGGATCCGCTGGTCACGCATCGGCGCTGGGAACACGACGGCGCTGGTTCAACAACGCTGGTTCAACAACGAGGTGCGCGCAACAACGTCGGACCCGGTCACACAGCACCGAGCGCGGCAAGAGCGATCCTGTTCCGGGAAGGTCTTGGACCGTCGGGAGGTCCTCGGACCACCGAGCAGGTCCTTGGGAGGCCATCACGCCGCGGGGGAGTGACAGCGTGGTCCGCCCGCCCGACCGCCGGGCGCGGCCGTGCGCGCCAGCACGAGAGAGGCGATCATTCTGACGGTCACCAACAACCGGGCGACAGACGGCCCGAACACAAACACCCAGGACACTGGGGACGCCCAGAACACTTCCGACAATCCGCACCACCCTGCCGCCGAAGGCGAGGCGGGCCTGGTCGACGCGGTCGCGTTGGAGCACAGCGATCACGGCGCACCCGAGGTGAGCGCGGACGCCGCGCCGCCCTTGCGCGCGGGCACCCTCGACAAGCCGGACACGCCGACCTTCGCTGAACTCGACGTCCAGCCCGACGTCGTCCGGGCACTGCGCGACGCCGGCATCGAGCACACCTTCGCCATCCAGGAACTCACCCTCCCGCTGGCGCTGCGCGGCGAGGACATCATCGGGCAGGCCCGCACCGGCACCGGCAAGACGCTCGCCTTCAGCGTGCCCATGCTCCAGCGCCTGCAGTTGCCCGGTGACGGCACACCCCAGGTACTGATCGTCGTCCCGACCCGGGAACTGTGCGTCCAGGTCTCCCGCGACCTCACCGAGGCCGGCAAGCACCTCGGCGTGCGCACCCTCTCGGTCTACGGGGGCCGCCCGTACGAGCCGCAGATCGCGGCCCTGCGCAAGGGCGTCGACGTGGTCATCGGCACCCCCGGCCGGCTGCTCGACCTGGCCGAGCAACGGCACCTGGTGCTCGGGAAGGTGCGCGGCCTGGTGCTGGACGAGGCGGACGAGATGCTCGACCTCGGCTTCCTCCCCGACGTCGAGCGCATCCTGCGGATGGTGCCCGAGCAGCGCCAGACCATGCTGTTCTCCGCGACCATGCCGGGACCGATCCTCAAACTGGCCCGCGCGGTGATGCAGCAACCCACCCACATCCGCGCCGAGCAGGCCAACGAAAGCGCGATCCACGAACGCACCCGGCAGTTCGTCTACCGGGCCCACGCCATGGACAAGGACGAGCTGATCGCCCGAGTCCTGCAGGCCACCGACCGCGGTCTGATGATGATCTTCTCTCGCACGAAGCGCAGCGCTCAGCGGCTGGCGGACGAACTCGCCCAGCGCGGTTTCGCCGCGGCTGCCGTGCACGGCGACCTGGGCCAAGGCGCCCGCGAGAAGGCGCTGCGCGCGTTCCGGTCCGGCAAGATCGACACCCTGGTGGCCACCGACGTCGCCGCACGCGGCATCGACGTCGAAGGCGTCACCCACGTGATCAACCTGCAGTGCCCGGACGACGAGAACACCTACGTGCACCGCATCGGCCGCACCGGCCGCGCCGGCCGCGAAGGCGTGGCGATCACGCTGGTGGACTGGGACGAGGAATCCCGCTGGAAGATGATCAACGACACGCTGGGGCTGGGACGGCCCGAGCCGGTCGAGACGTACTCCACGTCGGAGCACCTGCACAGCGACCTCGCCATCCCCGCCGACGCCACCGGCCGGCTGCCGCTGTCCAAGCGCACCCGCCCCGGCCTGGACGCCGAGGCCGACGAGGACGACGCCACCGGTCCCCGCAGGCGCGGCAGGACCCGTGGACGCTCACGCGGCGGACGCACCGGGTCGAGTCGCGGCGCCGCCACCCGTAGCGGCGCGGGACGCGGCGGATCGGCGGGCCAGCAGCACCCGGCCAGCCGTTCCGAGGACGCCGAGCCCGCCGGCACCCAGGGCGTCGACGAGACCCGCCCCGCCGGGCGCCGCCGCAGGCGGCGGACGCGGGGCGGTGAGACCGTCGACTCGGCGCCGCAGGCCGCCGACGCCCCGGCGGGCGACAGCCCGAGCCCGGGCCGGCTGCGCCGGCGCGGCCGGACCCGCGGAAGCGGGTCCGCGCGGGCCGCGCTCGGCGGCGCCGGGGAGCCGGCGGACGCCTGAGGCGGCCTCCCGGCCGCCGCAGGGCGGCGCCCGCCTGGTGCGGGCGCCCAGCCGGCGGCTTCGCCGGGCGCCGGGGCGGCTTCCGGCCCGCCGGAGGCGGTTGGCGGCGGATACCGGAGGCGGTAGTCGCGCGCCTGGCGCACGGCCCGGCGGATGCCGGAGGTGAACGCCGCTCAACTAGGGTGGGAAGCCGCCTGAAAGATCCGCTCGTCGGGAGTGTCCAGACGTGGTACCGCCGGAACGGCGCACTAAGGCCGACATCGCCGCCGTGGCGCTGATCACGATCGCAGTGCTCGTGACGAGCCTGCTCATCTGGCAGCACAGCGATGTCCGGGCGACCGTGTCGCAGCCGTCGCCGGTACCGGTGGCCCACCCTCCCGAACCGGCGGTTCCGCCGGCCACACTGCACGAGGCGTGGCGCGCGCCCAGCCCGGCCACTCCAGGACCCGTCGTCGCCGGTCCAGCGGTGATCTCCGCCTCCGGCGGCGACGTCGTCGGCCGCGATCCCGCCACGGGCCAGGTCCGCTGGCGGTACGGCCGGAACCTGCCGCTGTGCACGGTCGGCGCCGCCTGGGACCGCGCGATCGCCGTGTACCGCAAGCAGACCAACTGCAGCGAGGTCACCTCCCTGCGGGGGGTGAACGGTCTGCGCGGTCCGCAGCGCAACGACGACGCCGCGTTCGGGACCCGCCTGCTCTCCGATGGCACGTACGTCACGGCGACCGGAAACCGGCTGATCGACGTGTGGCGGTCGGACCTCGTCCAAACCACGCAGTACGGCCTGCCCGTCGACCTCAAGAACCCGGACAACAACCTCAAACGCCCGGGCTGCGCCTACACCTCGACGGCGGTCGGGGACTCCCGGGTCGGGATGATCGAGAAGTGTCCCGGGGACATCGGTGACCGGGTCACCGTGATCCGTGCCAAGCCGCAGGACGAGGAGAAACCGGAAGAGGTCCTCAGTACCGTCGTGGGTGGCCACGACGCGAGCGTCGCGGCGGTCACCGCCAGCCGTGTCGCGGTCGTGCTGCACGACCAGGGCAAGTTGCTGATCTTCAACTCCACCGGCGCCCTGGAGAGCCAGTACCCGGTCCGGCTTCCGTTGCCGGCGCCGAACCAACCACCCCCACCGGGCGGGGTTCGCGTGGAGGCCACAACGATCACGTCCAACGCGATCTACTGGTACACGGGCGTCGACACGCTCGCGCTCTCCCCGCTCAACCTCCAGCCATTGTGGACAGCCCCGGACACGCTCGGCCCCGGCGTCCCGTTCGGCGGGCGGCTGATGCTCCCTGTCCACGACGGGATCGCCGTACACGACCCGCGCACCGGGCTGCGGGAACGGGTCATCCCAGCCGACCGAGGGAACTACCAGGGTCCGGTGCCACTCAACGCCGTGGGTGACGTGCTCCTGGAACAGCGTGGCGACACGCTTGTCGCCCTGCGCTGATCGTCACCGTCAGGGCCGCATACCCCGTTACTGCAACCACCAGATCCACAACACGCCGATCACGACCACCAGGACGCCTGGGGCGGCCAACGTGCCGATCACGTCGCGGCGGCGGTCGGCCAGTGCCTGCAGCCCCAGGGCCATGGCTCCAGCGACGAAATGCCCGGTCACCACAGAGACACCGGGTCCGTACATGCGGTGGCCGTCGGCGAAGAACTGTGCCACCAGCAGGCCGAAGGCCACCACGACGAGCCCGAACGCGAGTGTCCCGGTGAGCCCGCGCAACCACCCCAGGCGCGGGTTGGCCGCCCGAGCCGACTGGTGCTCCTGGTCACGAACGGGCCGACGGTCACGAGCGGGCCGACGGTCACGGGCGGGATGACCGTCACGCGACGGGTCGAAACGCCGTGTCGCGGGCCGTTGCGACCGTTGACCGCCGGGCGAGTGCGGCGGTCGGGGCTGATACGGCGGCCGTTGTCCATACGGCGACCGGGGCGGATGCGCCGGCTGCCGCCACTGTTCACCGGGATGTGCCCGCATGGAGTCGTCCTCGTCAGGTCCGGGTGGTCCGAAGTGCTGGGGTGGTTGCCGCATGTGCGCCTCATGCCCGCAGAAGCGACCACGGGGGCAGGTCTGGCGCGGCCTGTCGCCCTTCCGGGCAGTGTGCCCGGAACTCGCAGGACGAGCAGTGCCAACCCGTGCGGGGTGGGAAGAGCTCGTCCACATCGCCACTACGCTCCTCCACCGCGTCCGTGGCGTCCTGGAACTCGCCCGCGACCCGCTCCGCGTACTGCCGGTGCTCGTTGAGGGTCTGCTCCGTGTGCTCCCAGGCCAGCACACGCCCGGTGGGCAGGTGGTGCAACTCGACACGGTGGGCGGGCCGGTGGAAGGTGCCCCGCACGGCCAGCACGTACAGCGCCAACGACAGCGAGTTCCGGGCGTCGGCGTCGGTCAGGTCGCGACGTCCGGTCTTGTAGTCGACGACGACGAGTTCGTCGCCGCGCTGGTCGACGCGATCGACCCGACCTTCCGCGATGATCGTGCCGCTGGACACCGACACCCATCGCTCCACCGCGACTGTCCGCACGTCCGGGTCGAGCTGGTTGACGTAGCTCGTCAGCCACTGCTCGGCGCGTCGGCGGTACTCGGCGGCCTGCGCTGGGTCGGCGAACCCGTCGCTCTTCCAGTGCCTGCGCAGCAGGATCACCGCACGCTCCGCCGTCCGCTGCTCCGGGGGCAGGTCGAACAGCTCCCGCAGGACGACGTGCACGACGGCCCCCAGCGTGCTGTGCGCCCACGGCCCGCCCCGGCTCGGGGGCGGCCGGTCGACGTACGTCATCCGATACCGGCGGGGGCAGTCCAGCCAGGTCGTCAGGCGCGCCGGGGTGACCCGCACCAGCTTGCGCGGAATACCTTCGAGTCCGAGCTGCCCTTGCACTCACACCACACTACGCAGTCCCCCGCCGAGGCACCGCTTCCCCCCACGCGCGACACGCATGCGATTCAGCCGACCACCTTGCTCCCCGAACAAGCCCGGATGATGCGTTCCAACGACTGCGCCGGCGTGGTCTCCTGGCCGATGCGGATCGTCTTGTTCGTGCCGTGATAGTCGCTGCTGCCAGTGGGGATGAGGTCGAGTTCGTCCGCGAGCACCCGCAGCCGCTCGCGGGTCGCCGGGTCGTGGTCCGGGTGGTCGACTTCGACCCCGCCGAGCCCGACCTCGGTGAGTTCGGCGATGGTGTCCGCGGTGACCACCGGTCCTCGGGCTGTCGCGAACGGGTGCGCCAGCACGGTGATCCCACCCGCATTGTTGATCATCTCGATCGCCCGGCGCACGGGCGTGTGTTCCCGGCGCAGGTAGTACGGGCCGCCGGTGTGCAGGAAGCGCTCGAAAGCTTCCTGGACGCTGTGCACCACCCCGCCGTCGATCAGGGCACGGGCGAGGTGCGGTCGCCCGCCCGGAGAGTCCGGCGGTAGGGCCGCCATCAGCCCGTCCGGGTCGACCGGGAAACCATCGGCCGCCATCGCCTCGGCCATCTCGCGCAGCCGGGTCCGGCGCTCGGTGCGCAGGCGGGTCTGCTCCGTCGTGATCGCCTCGGACTCCGGATCGAACAGGTACGCCAGCAGGTGCACGGTGATCTCGCCGCCACGACCGTCCGGCGTGCTGCAGGACAGCTCGGCACCGGGCACCAGCCGCAGCCGGGCCTGGCCGGCACGGTCCAGCACCGCGCGGGTGGCCTCGGCCCAGCCCGCCGTCGTGTCGTGGTCGGTCAGCGCGACGACGTCCAGGCCGGCGCGGATCGCGGCATCCACCAGTTCGGTCGGCGTGTCAGTCCCGTCGGATTCCCGCGAGTGGGTGTGAAGGTCAATGCGCACACCGATCAGTGTGGCGGACCGGCCCATCGAACCGGAAAGTCGTACGGCCCGCGAAGCTCGCGGGCCGTACGGATGGTTTGCCGGGCGTCGGCGGTTACCCGACTTTCGCCCTGCGCCGACCCACCGCCGCGCGGCGGGCCTTGAGCATGGAGAAACGCTCCTGTTGCGCCTTCTTCTCGCCGAAGACCAGCGACGAGATGGCGTCATAGACGACTTCCGGGTTCGGCAGGTACTCGACCTGGTTGAGTGCCTGGATCTGCCCCGCGGACTCCACGATCAGCGTGCCGTAGCCCATCATCCGACCGAAGAGGTTGCGTTCGTAGGTAAGGTCGGTGACCTTACCGACCGGCATCATCGCCACCTTGGTGGTAATGATGCCCTCGGTGAGCATGAACCGCTTGTCGGTGACCACGATTCGTTCCACCCACCAGTCCAAGAGGTGGTAAGTGAACTTGAGCAGTACGAACAGCCCGGCGTACCAGAGGACGGTCAACACCAGCCAGGCCGAGGGCGGGACGAGGTAGGAGACCATCACGAGTCCCGCCAGCAAGCCGAGGGCTTCGAAGAGGTCCCAGGCAACGCATGCCCAGTGCCTGCGCACCCGGATCACCCGTCGTTCCGTCTCCAACAGATACTCATCCGGGTCCCTTGGTGCGAACACGACGCCGCCCTCCGGTCTACACGAAGACGTTCTGCATGAAGGTGATCACGGCCTCAGCAGCCTGCTGCAGGCTTCTGAGGATGCCGTTCACCACGGCGCCAGCATGGTTCGGGGAAGCGATCAGAAAGTAGAGTAGGAACGCGATCCCGGCCCACGTCAAGATTTTCTTCAGGTTCATCTGTCACGCACCCCATCCGAATAGCCTTGAGTCGCGCTGGCGCCTGCTGATCTGTTGTACCGCACTCGGCCGCCGCACGGCAGCTTTGTAGCGCACTTGGGGCAGTCCCCTCCGAACAGGTTCGGATCGGCTACCCTTCGTGGCGGTGATGATCGTATCTGAATCTCCGGTGATCCGCTGCATCGGTGGGATCATTCATGATCACGACGGCCGCTTGCTGCTCGTCAAGCGAGCGAATGACCCTGGTCGGGGGCTCTGGTCACTGCCCGGTGGCCGGGTGGAACCTGGAGAGAGCGACGATGTCGCCCTGCGGCGCGAAGTGCGGGAAGAGACGGGACTATCCGTAACCGTCGGGGCCTTCGTGGGCAGTGTCCGCAGACCTGCCCCGAAGGGGGTCTACGAAATCCACGATTACTCCTGTTGGAGTACTGACACGCACCTTGTTCCTGGTGACGACGCTGCCGCCGCCGCGTGGATCGATTGTGCGATGTTCACCACACTGGAGCGGGAAGGGGCCCTTACCGAGGGTTTGGCGGACGTGTTGCGCGCATGGAACTGCACACCCCGCAACGGGTGACCAGAGGCGGTCAGAATCGCCGTTTACCGCCCGGTCGGAGTAAGCGGGGAAGGGAAATCCACCGGCACCTCGGCGGAATCTGACCAGCAATCGCCCACCATCCAGACGGCCGTCGCCGGTGTCTACTGCTCCTGCGGCGGCGGTCGCATGGCCAGCTTCGCGAGCAGGTTCCTGCCCTGCTCGGCGTGCTCGGGCTGTGCGAGCACGTCGTAGCGCCCGGCGACGAGTTGGCTGGCGGACGAGAAGTCGCGTCGCCCGCGCGTCGACGCGTATCCGACGGCGGCGAAGACCAAACCGAACACGACACCGGTCGCCAGGCCCACCAGCACGGGTCCGATCCAGGCGGTCTGTGCGGAGAAGATGCTCATGATCAGACCGACGAACAGCCCGAACCACGCGCCGGAGGCGGCGCCGCCGCCGAGCACCCGGCCCCAGCTCAGCCGACCGGTCACCCGCTCGACCAGCATCAGGTCGACGCCGACGATGGTGACCTCCTGCACGGGAAAGTCGTTCTCCGTCAGGTAGTCCACGGCCCGCTGAGCCTCCTCGTAGGTGGCGTACGAGCCGATCGGCCAGCCGGACGGAGGCGTCGGCAGGCTCGGAGTCCCCGGCTGTCGAGCTGAGCCGGGGAAGGGATTGGTCACCGCTCACACCTCCGTGCACTCGGTGGGGACCTGAGTCTGTCGGGGGGACCTGAGCCTGACAGTCCTGACAGTCGCAAGCCGTCCCGCTGCCCGCAAGACGTCCCGATTCCAGGCTACTCGGTCGGGATGTCGCGCGAGATCATCTCAGCACAGTCGGCCCGGCCATGGCGACCCCCGTGGCCGGTCGCAGGGTAAGCGGCGTGATCCGCACCCGACCGCCGGTGACAGTGCTCAGCTCACGCCGGGCCGCCCGGCGATCGGCGAGCCAGGCGTAGAGCAGCACGGCGACGGTCATCGGTAGGACGTCCATCGGCGCGAACCCGCCGGGGTGCGCCAGATCCGGCACCCCCGACAGCCCACCGACGATGAGGCTCAGAGCGTTGTTCGCCGCATGCCATCCGATCGCGGCTTCCAGACCACCGGTACGGATGGTCAGCCAGCACATCGCCACCGCCATCACGAACAGATCCGCCATGACCAGCGGGTCACGGTACTCGTGCCCGCCGACGAACAGCAGCGACGACAGCACGATCCCGGGCCAGGGGACGCGGAACCACGCGCTGAACGTCTGGAGCAGCAGCCCCCGGAACGCGAATTCCTCCGCGGCGCTCTGCACCGGTACCAGCAGCACCGCGATGGCGAGGATGCTGAGGTAACGCCCCCACCCTGGAAAACCCGGGCCAGTCTGCCCGGCGCTGCCGAAGGCGGCGGACACCGCGAACGCGATGGCCAGCAGAAGCACGGCCAAACCCAGACTCTCCGCGAGCCACCGCCAACGCAGCCTGCCCACGACACCGCTGACGCTGCTGAACGGGCGCCGCTGCGTCCACCGGACCGTCCCGAACACCGCCAACAGCAGCACCGGGATCACGGCGAACGACCCCACCAACGTCCACATTGGGTCGTCGAGGGCGGTTTCCAGGGCGGCGATTGGGCGTGGTGCCAGCACCAGCCACGGCGCCAGGTGGCCGTTCGGGAACACCAGCATCACGGTGAGGACGGCGCTGGAGACAACCGCACCGCCCAGGCCCAGGACGGCGGCGACGAGCAACGTGACCAGCGGGCGCCACCAGCGGTACGCGCTGTTGCGGGCCAGCAGGTGGTACGGGGCCCCGGACTCGATCAGCGCCCACCCCGGTTCCGGTCCGGCCGCGGTCGTCGATCCACCCACATCCGCAGCGTAACCGGCCTGACGATCAGGCGTCCGGCTCCGGCGCGCGTGGGCGCGGCGGGAGGACGTCGACGACGCCGAGCAGCAGCATCTGCGCGTAGGCGGCGACCACGGCGGCCACCGCCAGTGTGGTCACACCGACGGTTGACCCGCCCAGCGAAAGGACCACGGCGAACGACACCGCCGTCAGCACAGCGGCCACCGCACGCATCACCTGCCGGTAGGCGAACGCCAGCACCCAGGTCGACACCACGACCACCACCGCGACCGCCAACGGCATCAGCCGGAAACCGGTGCTGGCGATCCAACCCACCACCGCGAGCAGCACGGCGGCCACCACGAGAGCGGGCAACCAGCGCGCCAGCCCACCGGCGCTGGACAGCCGCCCGGCCAGATGCCAGCCGAGCAGGGCCGACGTCGCCAGCACCACGAGCGCGGCCAGGAAGTGCACGACGGACAGCGAGGGCGGGCCAAAATCCCAGAGCAGCCACCAGGGTTTGGCCGATGGGGTGATGATCGACAGGGGGTCGGCCGATACGGCGGACGACGACCACCTAGCGGGGAAACCGCCCCCGCCGGCCAGCAGCAGGCTGGTGCCGCCGAAGAACAGTGCCGCCGACGTCCGCAGCGGCGCGGACAGCGCCAGCAGCGCGACCATCACCAACGGCTTGATCACGGTCAACGCGAGACGCCCGAGGCGGTTCAGGACACCGAGGCGTCCCGGCAGCACCGCCCGGTAGGCGATGAGACCGAGCCGGATCGCCGTACTGGCAAGGTGTTTCTCCCCGAGGTCGGGCAACCGCTGCCGGCCGACGTCGTACTGGTTCACGTCGGCCTGCAACCGCTTCGGCGAGGGCACCGACGGCTGTGGCGGCGGCGTCGGCTGCGCGCCGCTGGAGACGGCGCCGGTGACCGGGATTTCCGACGCCGCGATCGTCCAGTGCATCCGCTCGGTGAGCACGTTGCGGGTGACCGGGAGTTCGTGTTCGGCTTCCGGGTCGGCGAACAGGCCCTCCAGCTCGGCACGCACGTCACCGGCGTGATCGGCCCACAGCCTGGCGAGAAAGTCCCGCCACTGCTTGGTTCGGTCCGCGCTCAGCGCGCCCAGCTCGGCGGGCGTGGGGCGGCTGACGATCGCCTGCAGCTGATCCCCGAGCTGCTCCGGCCCCGGCTGGTACCGGACCAGGCGCTCGGGGTCGACGAACAACCGGACCAGGCTGGACGCCGAGTCCAGCCGGCCCCACATCCAGTCGTTGGCGCGCCACTTGGCTGAGGCGAACGCGCCGAAGTGGTTCAGGTCGGTTCCCCGCACCTTGTTCCTGACCAGCAGCGGCCCGTCCGGTTCCCCGCGCAGCGCAGTGAACGGAAGCGGCGACTGGCTGTCACTGGCGACACGCTGGAAGGTGATGTGCGCGCCGGGACTGCGGCCGACATCCAGTGGCGCCGTGAGCACGACCAGTTCGTGCAGCACCGCTGGACGGTCGTCGTCGGCCGCGCCCTCCAGCAACGCGTATCCGATCTGCTCGGGCTCGTCGAAGTGCGTGCGCTCGGGAACCGCCTGCGCGAGCCGGTGGACGATGCCGTGCAGCGCGTCGGTGGCCTCCGCGACCACGTCGACGTGGCCGCCGTCGGCATCAGCGATGCCGTCGTCCGCCACCGCATCCGCACCGGAAGAGTCCATTATGGACAGTAACTCGGCGGCGAACTCGGCCAAGGCACGCTGGAACTCCTCGCTGGCCATGCCGTCGGTCTCGGAGACCTTCGCGAGCACGGCCCCCAGCAGCGGTTGGATCGGCGAAGGCAGGAAGTGCTGCAACCGCCGCCGCCGGCGCAGCACCCGGTCCACCCAGCCGTCGAGCTCGCCGGCCTCCACGATCGGCTCCAACTCGGCACCGGCCGTCCAGTACCGGTCGGCGTGACCTTCGAGCACGTCCGCGAGGACTTTCAGCCGGTACAGCGCGGCTTTGCACTGCCCGATCTCGCGCGTGCCAGCCGGCGACGACCAGCGCTCGGCGTCCCGGCACCAACCCAGGCACTCCTCGATCGCCGACTGCAACGCCCGCACGTCCGCGAACACCTGGTGCGGTGACGCGCTGGCGTGTTCGGCCCACCGGGCCGACAGGTGCTCTGGCAGCAGCCGCCGAGCCGGCGCCGACCACGCGGCCAGCGGGTCGTGCACCACCGGCGGAAGCATCCGACCATCCTCGGTACCCGCCGGCGAACTCAACAGCTCGAACACCGCCTGGGCATCCAGCTCCGCCCGGATCACGGCGTGGTCGTCGCGTACGGCGGCCGACTCGCGGCCCAGCTCGGCGCGGCGCTGCCCGGGATCGGCCGAGCGCAGCCGGGCGAACAGGGAGCGCCGCCGGAGCGCGACGCGTTCCACCGTGCGGTTGTGCGCGTCCAGCACGTCCAGATCGCCCAGCAGCGACTCCTGATCCAGCTTGGCCCGCAGCGACGTGAGCGCGACCGGCAGCGCCGACCGCCACCGCACCGGCCGCTTCTCCTGCGTGGCCACCGGATCGGGGTTGAGATACAACAACCAGCGCTTGGTGGGTCGGTCGGACACCGACCCGGCGATCGCGTGAATCGCGTCGGTGACCGGAATGTTGTCCAGCAGCCCGCCGTCGATCACCCGCCAGGGCGGCGCACCCGCCGGGGCGGACTCGGAGAACAACCCGAACATGTTGGGCTGCCCGGCCGGCGCGCCGTCGGCCCGCGAGTAGGTCAGGGCCGGCTCGAACGCGAACGGGTACGACGAGGTCGTGCGGGCCGCGTGCGCGAGCTGGGCGGCGCTGCGCGGGAATTCCTCCCCGGCCCCGAAATCCGACAGCGGGTCACCGGCGCGCCCCTGGTGCCGGAACCGCAACCATGCCTTGCGGCGCTCCTCGATGATCGGACCGAGCCGGTCATCACCGTGCCGATCCTCGATCGCGTCCAGCAGGGTCGCGGTGAGCAGCAGGTGCACCCGGCCGCGACCGGACCTCGCGTCGAGCGGCCCCGCCCCGGTGAGGATCTTCTGCCGAACCTGCTCGCGGAAGTACTCGTCGCCTTCCAGCAGCGAAGGTGGCGCGGGCTGCCACAGCTTCGGTACCGGGCGCGCCATCGCCTCCAGGTCCGCCAGCCCCAACCACATGTCCCGGGTGCTGTCGAAACGCAACCCGTAGACCAGGGCGGCGGCCAGCAGTGATCCGTTGAGCCCACCGGCGGAAGCGCCGGCCAGCACGTCGACGGTGACCGAGTCATAGCCGGCCAACCGTGCCAACGCCCCCCACGGGTGTTCCGACCGCGGTTGCCCGGCGGAGGATTCGCTCTCCTCCGATGTGGACGGCTCCAGCTCGGGGGCGTCGGACATCGCACGCCGCAGATGCTCGATCTCGGAGGCCGCGCCGCCGATCCACACCGCCATGCTCGCGCCACCGCGCATGGCCAGCGCCAGCCGCAGCTCCTGCCGGTTCTCGGCGGGTTTCCAGGAACTCCGCGGGCCCGCATCTGGTGTGGCAGGGCTCGCATCTGGTGTGGCAGGGCTCGCATCTAGTGCGGGAGGGTCAGATTCCGGGTTGGCAGGACGTTCTTCGGCGGACTTCGACTCGTCCACGCCGATCCCCCTCGCTCGACAACACGGATACGATCACGAACGTACCGTGTTGATCTCACCCGGGAAACGGGTCATTCGCGTTACGAAAGGCCGACGTTGGCGGGAATGACGGCGGTCTTACGTCGCCGTGGGCGGGGTCCAGCGGTCCGCGCGAACCATCCCGGCGGCACGCCCCTTGGCCGCGATCACCAAGGCCATCTTCCGCGACGCCTCGTCGATCATCTCGTCCCCGAGCATCGCCGCACCCCGCTTGCCGCCGGCTTCCGAGGTGTGCCACTCGTAGGCGTCCAGGATGTTCTCGGCGTGGTCGTAATCCTCCTGGCGCGGCGAGAAAATCTCGTTCACGGCGGCGATCTGCGCCGGATGCAGCACCCACTTGCCGTCAAAGCCCAGCGCAGCCGACCGCCGCGCCACCTGCCGCAACCCGTCCACATCCTTGATCTGCAGGTACGGGCCGTCGATGGCCTGCAGACCGTGGGCGCGTGCGGCCATCAGCAGCCGCATCAGGACGTAGTGGTAGGCGTCTCCGACGTCGTATCCCGGCGGCTGCTGGCCGACGACCAGCGTCCGCATGTTGATCGAGGCCATGAA
Source organism: Pseudonocardiaceae bacterium (assembly GCA_051984675.1). Lineage (GTDB taxonomy): Bacteria > Actinomycetota > Actinomycetes > Mycobacteriales > Pseudonocardiaceae > JBPYFK01. Next base: position 42,272 of record JBPYFK010000020.1, read on the forward strand.
ATCGGCCGGGCCGAAGATCAGCGTCTCCAGCCGGGGTGATGACGCGGCGATGTCGTCCACCGCGACAAGTCCCCCGGCGTCCTCGATCTGCGCCTCGATCCCGATCCGGCCCGGCTCGTAGCCGACGGACTTCTCGATCTGGGTGAGCGTGAGGTCCAACCAGCGCACCTCGTCCGGCCGGCGCACCTTCGGCAACATGACCGTGTCGAGGTTCGCGCCCGCCCCTTCGACGACGTCCACCACATCCCGGTACGTCCACTCGGTGTCCAGGCCGTTGACCCGGACCGTGCGGGTCCGGTCGCCCCAACCGCCTTCGTTGAGCGCAGCCACGACCGCCTTGCGCGCGTCCGCCTTCGCCAGCGGCGCGACCGCGTCCTCCAAGTCCAGGAAGAACTGGTCCGCGTCCAGCCCTCGCGCCTTCTCGATCATCTTCTGGCTGGAGCCCGGAACGGCCAGGCAGGTACGGCGCGGTCGGTACCGGCCAACTGCGGGACGATCGGACACGAAGACCTCCTCACCATGCGGCGGACGTGCCCTGTGTCTATCACGACCGTGTTGACGACGATCGTGTTGACGGCGACCGCGTCAAGGTCAGGCATGCGCGCCGTTACCCGACGGCGCCGGAACCTCGCCGTCGGCGAGCTTCGAGCACGTCGCGGCGAACTGCTCCCAGCCTTCGGAATCGGCCGCGGAGTGCGCGACCGCGACGAAGTACCGGGCGACCCCCCGCAGGTGCGTGGTCGACGCGCTTCGCATGCGCTCCACACCACGGTCGGTGATCACCGCGAGGACCCCGCGACCGTCGGAATCCACCCGCAGTCGCCGCACCAGACCGAGCCGTTCAAGTCGGTCCACCAACCGCGTGACCCCGGAACGGGAGAGCAGGACCGCGTCCGCTAGCTCGGTCATCCGCATCCGCTGATCAGCGGCGGAGTGCAGGGCGGCGAGCACTTCGTAGGCGGGCAGCGAAAGCTGCTGCTCCGCGATCAGGTCGTTTTCCAGGCATCGGGTGACCCGGGCGTGTGCGCGCACGAAGCTGCGGTACGCCGCGAGCTCGCTCTCGGCGGGTAATCGATCGAGCGCCGGTTCGGCCACGGACGGTGATATTACGGAACGCGTCCACCCGAACGCGCAGTGCCCCGAGACCGCTGGTGACCTCGCCCGTCGCCGTACCCACCGGATAGCGTGACCGCGACCCCGTACAACGTGCCGGACCAGCGTGTACCGGCCCGTAACATGGACAGCAGCAGACCCAGACACGCTGTAGACCCCGTAGGAAAGGTCCGCGATCGTGACCACCACCCAGCCCGCCCCCACCGAAGAGGCCGTGCGCGAGGCCCTCTCGCGGGTCGAGGACCCCGAGATCCGGCGGCCGATCACCGAACTCGGCATGGTCAAGGGCATCTCGATCGGCTCGGACGGCGCGGTGACCGTCGAGGTCTACCTCACCGTGCAGGGCTGCCCACTGCGGCAGACCATCACCGACCGGGTCTCGTCGGCCGTGTCCGACGTCGAGGGCGTGCGCGAGGTCGCCGTCGAGCTCGACGTGATGAGCGACGAGCAGCGCACCGAATTGCGCAAGCAACTGCGCGGCGACGCCGCGGAACCGCGCATCCCGTTCGCCGAGCCCGGCTCGCTGACCCGGGTCTACTGCGTGGCCTCGGGCAAGGGTGGGGTCGGCAAGTCCAGCGTCACGGTGAACCTGGCCGTGGCCATGGCCCAGCGCGGGCTGTCGGTGGGCGTGGTGGACGCCGACATCTACGGCCACTCGGTGCCCCGCATGCTGGGCGCCTCTGGCAAGCCCACCCAGGTCGAGAAGATGATCATGCCGCCGCAGGCACACGACGTGAAGGTCATCTCGATCGGCATGTTCACCCCCGGCAACACCCCGGTGGTTTGGCGCGGACCGATGCTGCACCGCGCGCTGCAGCAGTTCCTCTCCGACGTCTTCTGGGGTGACCTGGACGTACTGCTGCTCGACCTGCCGCCCGGCACCGGCGACATCGCGCTGTCCACCGCGCAGCTCATCCCGAACGCGGAGATCCTCGTCGTGACCACCCCGCAACAGGCCGCCGCCGAAGTGGCCGAGCGCGCCGGGGCCATCGCGATGCAGACCCGCCAGCGCATCGCGGGCGTGGTGGAGAACATGTCGTGGATGGAGCTGCCAGACGGCCAGCGCATCGAGGTCTTCGGCTCCGGCGGTGGCCAACTCGTCGCCGAGTCGCTGAGCCGGTCGGTCGGCTCCGACGTCCCGTTGCTGGGGCAGGTCCCGCTCGACCCCCGGCTGCGCGAGACCGGCGACGAGGGCACTCCGCTGGTGCTGGCCGACTCGGACGCGCCCGCCGCGAAGGTCCTGTGCGACGTGGCGAAGAAACTGTCCACGCGCTCTCGCGGGCTGGCCGGTCAGCTGCTCAACGTGAGTCCGGCCTGACCGGTCACGTCTTCACGCTGGCCAGAAGGCCACCCTCGACCGGCAGCCATAACGGCAGGAGGCTGTCGGTGGCCTGGACCGCGCGTAACAGCTCACGCGCGGGATCACCACGTCGCCGAGTGTCAGCCGGGCGGGCGGCCGTGCCGGTGAACGCGAGCACCCCGCCGGGACGGAGCAGGGGCAGGCCCAGCTCGAGATACTCCAGGTAGTCGGGCGTGCTGGTGTCCGCGAGCACCAGGTCGTAACCGGCGTCGGCCAGCCTTGGCAGCACCTCCGTCGCCCGTCCCGTGATCAACCGGGTTCGCCCGGCCCGGATACCGGCCTGCGCGAAGGCTCGGCGCGCGGCCCGGTGCGCCTCCGGATCGAGATCGATCGAGGTCAGCACGCCGTCCGGGAGCATCCCGTCCAGCAGGGACAGCGCGCTGCGGCAGGTGCCGATCTCGACGACCGCGCGGGCGCGGACGGCCGCGGCGAGAAAGCGCAGCGCAGCGGCGAGGGACGTGATGTCCGCCGCCGCCAGCGGGGTGGGGGCGGCCGGACCGAGAGCACCAGCTCTGGCACGCGTGCCCGCGGGGTCTCCGGCACCGGCACCGAGGGGTGTCTCGGAAATCACAGCGGAAAACGTTAGCCGGTGGCGTTCCGATCGTGGGCTTCGTAGGCCACAATTCGGAGACGATTTCATCTCGTACCGAGCCCGCTGCGGAGAGTAGTGGCAGTCCACACCCCGCCGCCCAGGGTTTCTCAGATAGCTCTCAGGAACATCTCATTCCGGTCTCACCAGCACGGACCAGACTTGACTCGGCAACGGCGGAGGTGCCTCGCGCCACGCCAGCCGGGTCGCCGGGAACATCGCGGCCCACCCAGTCGTTGAACGGGCGCAACCGCCTGCAGGAGGTGCTTTCTCCGCACATGACAGCACAGCCGATTGGTCTGGCACGCAAGGTCGACGAGCAGGGCACTGCCGTCGAACAGCGGGAAGCCGACCAGCAGACCGTCACCACCCTGTCCCGGGGAGGGGCAGGGTCCACTGAGCACGTGCAGGAGTCCGCGCTTCCGGCGGCACCGGAGGTGAGCGCGGACGGCGACCAGGAGGTCACCTGGACACCGCCGTCCTGGGACGAGGTGGTGCGCGAGCACGCCGACCGGGTCTACCGGTTGGCCTACCGCCTCACCGGCAACCAGCACGACGCCGAGGACATCACACAGGAGACCTTCATCCGCGTGTTCCGTTCGCTGGCGTCCTACAAGCCGGGAACCTTCGAGGGGTGGTTGCACCGGATCACCACCAACCTGTTCCTGGACATGGCCCGGCGCCGGTCCCGGGTGCGTATGGAGGGCCTGCCGGAGGACACCGACCGGCTGCCCGGCGGTGGCCGCAGCCCGGAGCAGATCTACGCCGACACCCACCTGGACCCGGACCTGCAGGCCGCGCTGGACGAGCTGCCGCCGGAGTTCCGCGCGGCCGTCGTCCTCTGCGACGTCGAGGGCCTGTCGTACGAAGAGATCGGCGCCACTCTCGGGGTGAAACTGGGCACGGTTCGCAGCAGAATTCACCGGGGCCGGCAGTTCCTCAAGGCGGCCATGGAAGCTCGTCGAGAGCGCGCTCAGGAGGACCTTGTATGACGGCTTTGCGTGGGTGGGGACTGCCTGAACAGCACCTTGCCTTGGACGCGATCGTGGCGTTCGTCGACGGCGAGCTGAGCGCGACCGCGTACGACCGCGCAGCCTCGCACCTGGCCCGGTGCGCGGCATGCGCGACGGAAGCCGCCGCACAGCGCCAGGCGAGCACGGCGGTGCGCGCCGCCGAGACGCCGTCGATGTCGTCGACGCTGCTGGACACGCTGCGGGCCATCCCCATGGACACGCAACTGCCCGCCCAGCCCGACGAGCTGGCCATGACCGCGGACGGCCAACTCGTGACGGTCAACAGCGGCCGGGAGAAGGCCGCACGCGCCGCCTTCGGCAACGGACCCGTCCTGGGCTCCAGCAGCCCGCTGGGGTCGGGCCAGCGGCCGTTGGGTGCCGCGTCGGGTTTCCTGGGCTCCGCCCAGGCCGCGAGCGCGGTCCCCGAGGACGCCCGCCCCGCGACCGGTCAGGGCAGATCGCATTTTTTTGGGCGACGCGCCAAGCAGGGCGCGAGCGTCGTGGTGTCCGGTCTCGTCCTTGGCGTGCTGGTCTTCGTCGTACCACTCAGTGATCCACGACAAGCCGTACCCGCCGTGCCCTGGCCGTCCAAGGACAATGAGCACGGCCTCGGGGGTGCTTCGGTGACGCCGGCGGCCGCCCGCGTGGCGACCACCGCGACCACTGTGCCGGCAGCGGCACCGACCACCCCGGCTTCGGCCCCGCCGGCGGCGAGCACGCCACCGCCGAGCACGCAAGTGCCCGTGAAGAGCACTCCCGTGTATCGCTAGCGCGAGCGGATTCCCGCGCTTCCCACACCAACTTCACCCCGTTCCCGGCACGATGCGGCGTAAGAACGCGAACCGAGCCCGAACCGGGGAGAGATGAGCGACCAGTCAGGGAGGTCCGCACCGGGACCCGACGACCCACCGTCCCAGGGTGCGGCACACGAGCGCGCGGCTGCCGACAACGCCCGGGGCGAGAGCGTCTCGGACGGTTCGCCTCCCCGGCTCGAACCTCGCCCGCTCGACCGTCCCGACGTCGACCCCGCGCAGGCCGCGCTGTTCGGTCGCCCTTCCGACGTCGACGGCAGCTTCGCCCCGGACCACCCGGACACGAAGCCACCGCACGTCGAGTCGGCTCCGCCTGCCTCGGGGGCGCTGGCCCAGGCGTTCGGGCGCCCGCACGGTAATGCGGAACTGCTGCAACGTCCCCCCGGCGCTCCCGGCCCAGGCGCCGGCACCGGGCCAGACGAGCCGACGTTCTGGTCCGAACAGGGCGAACACGACCCCTGGCGTCATCCTGGCTCCGGCGCGGTGCTGGGGCCGCCCGCCCACGCCGAGCCCGGCAAGGACGGCGAACAGCCAGGCGAAGGTCCGCTGCTGAGCACCCGCGAGCTGCTGTTCGGACGCCGGGTGCGCCCGAGCGCGCTGGCCGCCCTGGGTGGGTTCGCTCTGGTCCTGGCGATCGTCGGCGGGTTCATCGGCCGGCTCACGGTTGAGGAGGGCAACCCGCTGACCAACCCGGACGTGACGCTCTCCCAGGTCGAACCGGGGGTGAACCGGCCGCCTGGCTCGGTGGCCCGGGTGGCCAGCCGGGTGGTTCCGGCCGTGGTGTCGGTCGAGGTGCATGTCGGCGGTCAGGGAGGCACCGGCTCCGGCGTGATGATCGACGGGCACGGCTACCTCCTCACCAACAACCACGTGGTCTCGATGGCGGCGGACACGCCGAATGCGCAGGTGTCCACGGTCTTCCACGACGGCACCCGCGTCCCGGCGCAGGTGGTCGGGCGCGATCCCAAGACCGACCTCGCGGTGCTCAAGGTCTCCGTCACCAATCCGACGGTCGCCCAGTTGGGCAGGTCGTCGACGCTGGCGGTGGGCGACCAGGTGATCGCCATCGGCTCCCCGCTGGGCCTGTCCGGCACGGTCACCACCGGCATCGTCAGCTCGTTGAACCGGCCGGTGCGGCTGGCTGGCCAGGGCAGTGACACCAACGCCGTCATCGACGCGATCCAGACCGACGCGGCGGTCAACCCCGGCAACTCCGGCGGTGCGCTGGTGGACAGCAGCGGCGCGGTGATCGGTATCAACAGCGCGATCCGAACACTGGGCGCGGAGGGCGAGGGCGGCTCGATCGGACTCGGGTTCGCCATCCCGATCGATGACGCGCGCCAGATCGCCCAGCAACTGATCAACACCGGGCATGTGTCCCACCCCGACCTCGGAGTGAACGCGAAGTCGGTCAGCGACGGCGTCTCGGAGGGCGCCCAGGTGCAGAACGTGCGGGACGGCAGCGCAGCCGCCACCGCCGGTCTGGCCGAGGGTGACGTCATCACGAAACTGGGTGATCGCAGGATCACTGGCGCTGATGACCTCATCGTCGCCGTCGACGCCCACCGGGTCGGCGAGCGAGTGCCGGTGACCGTGGTCCGAGCCGGGCGTGAGTTCGTGCTCAACGTCGCGTTGAAGTAACCGTTGAGGTAACGACCTGTGCCGAAGTCAGCCAGCAGCGACGACAAGTCTGGTGGTGTCGGTACGCTGAAGGCGGTCGCGCCTGGCGTGTGACCGCGTCTGGTCCTGCGTTGGTCGGCTCTCGTGGATTGGCTCTGATGGGCGCCGGGGAGGGGTGGAGGTGTTCGAGAACATCGGTTGGGGAAAGCTGCTGGTGCTCGTCATCGCCGGGCTTTTCATCCTCGGACCCGAGCGCCTGCCGACCGCCGCGGCGTGGCTGGGCCGGGCCGTGCGCCAGGTCCGCGACTACGCGACCGGCGCGCGTGATCAGCTGCGCTCGGAGCTGGGACCCGAGTTCGACGAGCTGCGCAAGCCGCTGCAGGACCTGCAAAGTCTCCGCTCGTTCAACCCGCGCCAAGCGGTCACCCGACACCTGTTCGAAGGTGATGACACCTGGGGTGGCATCAACGAGTTGCCCTCCACCAACGGGCAGCGATCATCGGCGCCACCTCCACCCCCGCGCCCGCCAGCTCAACCCCCGCTACAACCCGGCGAACGACCACCTTTCGACTCCGACGCCACCTGAGGTCCTGGCCAGCCGGGTTCCTGGTCAGCGCGGACGCGCCGAGCCACCAGCCGGGATGGCAGTGAGCCGCTGCGCAGTGGCTTGCTGGCTTTCCCGACCCGCGCCCGCGAGCCCAACCGCGACCGCCGCGGCAACCACCCAGCAGGACAGCAGCACGGTCAATCCAGGCCAGCCCCACGCGGCATAAGCGGAGCCACCGAGAACACCACCCACGCTGCTGCCCCCGTAATACGAGAACTGGTACAGCGCGGACGCCTGCCCGCGTGCGGACGAGGCCGCGCGTGCTCCGACCCAGCCGCTGGCGACCGAATGCGCACCGAAGAATCCTCCGGTGAACACGACCAGACCGCCGATCACGAGGACCAGCTGGCCAGCCAGCATCACCAGCAGCCCGCTCAGGGTGATCGCCAGGCTGGTGAGCAACACGCGCAGCCGGCCCCAGCGGTCGGCCGCCCGCCCAGCGAGTGCCGACGTCACCGTGCCCGCGCCGTAGGCCAGGAACGCCAGCGCCGCGATGCCCGGGGAGATCTCGAACGGCGGCGAGGTCAGCCGGAACCCGAGCACGTTGTAGACCGCGACGAACGAGCCCATGCCCAGGGCCGCCACCAGGTAAGGGGCGTAGAGCACCGGATCGGACGCCGCCATGCGCAGGCCGGACAGCAACGGCCGCCACCGCAGCGCCTGCCTGGTGTGCCGCCGCTCGGCGGGCAGGAGCAGGACGAACAGCGCGGTGCACACACCGGCGAGCAAGGCGACGCTGAACTCTCCACCGCGCCATCCGGCGAAGTCGCTGATAACCCCGCCCAGCAGCCGGCCGGACATGCCGCCGATCGTCGTGCCCGCGACGTAGAGGCCCATGGTCGTGCCCATCTGCGCTCCACCGGCTTCCTCGGCCAGGTACGCGACGGCGACCGCCGCTACCCCCGCCACGGCGGCTCCCTGCACGAACCGCAGACCGACCATCAGCGGAAAGCTGCCCACCCAGGGCACCGCCAGCCCGAGCAGCTCCGCGACCAGCAGTGAGGTGATCATCGTGCGGCGGCGGCCGACCGCCTCGGAGAGCGTGCCCAACGGGATCGCGGCGACGGCCAGCCCGAGCGTGCCCGCCGACACCAGCAGCGCGACAGTCCCGGCGGTCAGCCCGAACTGCGCCGCGAGCTGCGGCAGAACCGGTTGGGGCGTGTAGAGCAGGGCGAACAGTGCGAGCGCACCGGTCAGCAGTGCGACCCGAATACGCCGCACCCGGGCAGCGTCGACCGTGGCGGAAGCGGACACAGCTCGAAGGTAAGCAGCGCTAATCAATGCGTCCAATACGATTGCGGCGCATAATCCATACGATGACGCATGAATCGGCCGCTGGGTCGGCCCACCAACACGACGCGCGCCAGCTCGCGGCGAGTCTCGCCCCGACGCTCGCGCTGCTGCGCGAGGTCGCCGCTGAGGGCAACATCACTCGTGCCGCCGAACGCCTCGGCACCCCGCAACCCACGGTGAGCCGCGCGCTGGCCCAGCTCACCGACCGGCTCGGCATGCCGGTGCTCGCCCGCGCCGGGCGCGGCGTCCAACTCACGCGCGTTGGCGCGCTGCTGGCCGGCGCCGCCGACAGCGCACTGCGTGCTCTGGAGACCGGCTGCCGCGGCGTGGTCGAGGAACTCGACCCGGAACGCGGGCAGGTCGTCCTCGGCTTCCAGCACACGATGGGCAGCAGCCTGGTCCCCGGCCTCCTGCGCGGCTTCCGTGCCGAGCACCCGCACGTCCGCTTCGGTCTGGTCCAGGGCGCCCGAGCTGACCTGCTCGAACGGATACTCGACGGCGAGATCGACCTGTGCCTGGCTGCGCCGCTACCCGCCGCCGACGCACGGACCGGCGCGGCAGCGCTGCGAGAAGAGCCGCTGGTCGTGGTGCTCTATGGCGAACATCGGCTCGCACGGAAGGAAGACCTGCGCCTGCTGGAGCTACAGCGCGAGAACTTCATCGCCACCCGACCCGGCTACGGGCTACGGCAGATCTTCCAGGACCTCTGTGCCCGGGCCGGTTTCACGCCCACGCTCGCCTTCGAATGCGAGGAGGTCGACACCGTCCGCGGGTTGGTCGCCGCGGAGCTGGGCGTCGCGCTGCTCCCGCCAGCCGAGACGGGTCCGCTCCCGGGAACGGTCGAGATTCCCTTGCGGCCGGCGGCACATCGCACGGTCGGACTCACCTGGCCCGAAAACCGCCCGCTGCCACCCGCGGTACGCGGCTTCCGCGATTACGCGTTGAGATACGCGCTCTCGTAGCGGCTCGCGGAACGCATCTGGAGAAAGCCCGCGTCACCGCGCCAGGCCGGCCGCGAGTTCGACGAGCGTCCGTGCCGCGAACCCTGTCCCGCCGGGGGTGACCTCGGCGTACGGCTTGTCGGCACGTGCCGGGCCCGCGATGTCGAGGTGTGCCCACGGCAAGCCGCCGGTGAACTCGCGCAGGAACAGCGCCGCCGTGATCCCTCCCGGTCCGGGCGGCGCCTGCCGCACGTCCGCGACCTCCCCGCGCACATCCTCGGTGTGCGCGTCGAGCAGCGGCATCGGCCACCACGCTTCGCCGGCCCGCTGGCCGGCTTCGCGCACCCGCTCGCCCAGCCGCTCCTCGCTGGCGAACACCCCACCGGTGCGCAGACCCAGCGCGACCTTCATCGCGCCGGTCAGAGTCGCCACATCCACGATCAGGTCCGGCTCGTGGTGGCGGACGGCGTAGGCGAGGGTGTCGGCGAGCACCATGCGCCCTTCGGCGTCGGTGTTGGTGACCTCCGTGGTCGTGCCGCCGTAGTGCCGCACGATGTCACCGGGCCGGTAGGCCGAGCCGGACACGTGGTTCTCCGCCGCAGGCACCAGGCCCGTCACCCGCACCGGCAGGCGAAGCCGGGCGATCGACAGCAGCGCCGCGATCACGGCGGCACCACCGGACATGTCGGTGCGCATCAGGTGCATGCCCTCGGCCGGCTTTATGGACAGCCCGCCGGTGTCGAAGGTGATGCCCTTACCGACCAGCACGAGATGCGTCCCACCGGTCCCCCCAGGCGCACCCGCCTTCCCGTCGTAGGTCAGCTCCAGCAGGCGTGGCGGCCTCGACGACCCGCCTCCGACCGCGAGCATCCCGCCGAACCCGCGCTGCGCGAGCCACTTCTCGTCGCGGACCACACCGGAGAGTCCGGCCACCTCCTCGGCGAGCCGGGCCGCCAGCCCGGTCAACCAGGCCGGGTCCTTGATGTTGGAGGGCGCGTTGGCCAGATCACGCGCCAGGGCGGTCGCCGTCGCCGACTCCCGGGTCCGTTGGACGGTTTCCCGCAGCGCCGCCACATCGTCGGACGACACCAGCAACACCCGGCGCAGGAGTGGCGGGGACGGCTTGCCGGTCACGCGGAACTGGTACCCGCCCAGGCACAGTCCGAGGGTCAGCGAGCCCACGGCGTCCGCCCCGATGCCCTCCGGCAGCCGGACCTGGACGTATTCCGCCTCGAACGCCTCGCCCAGATCTTCGGGGTTCTCGCCGGCAGCACTGTCGCCGGCGGCGTCGAAGTCGGCTGCCAGCCGATCGCGCACCGTTCGGGCCAGCCCGCCTCCAGCGCCGCGCCACTGCTCGGGCTTCCCGCTACCGGCGCCGACCGTCCACCGCGGCCGCCCGTCGGGGTGCGGAATGGCGCGGACCTCGCCGGCGGTCGCCGTGACACCGGCGCTTTCCAGCAGCGCGGTGTCCACATCGAACGCGGCAGCCGCCGCGGACAGATCCGGCTCGCCGTCGACTTCCAGCACCACGACCGCAGCCGGCATCCCGTCCCGCCACCGCTCGACGACGTCCACTTCGGGCAGTGACGTGGGGATCACGGGCAGTGCGGTGGAACCCCGTGCCGTGGCACCCCATGCGGCCGAACTCCGGGTCACGCCAGACACCCTTTCCTCAAGCGTGCACGCACACGCACCGACATCCACGCCGACGAACCGACGTCGGCCCCGGCATCCACGGACGATGCCGGGGCCGTTGCGGAACGCTTCAGCCGACCGGGATGTCCTCCTCGATCGTCTTGACGGCAGCCTCAGCCTGTGGCCGACTCAAGGGCGTCGCCCAGGTTCTTCGCCTCCTCGACCGACATCTCGACGACGAGCCGCCCACCGCCCTCGAGTGGGACGCGCATCACGATCCCGCGTCCCTCCTTCGTCACCTCGAGGGGACCGTCACCGGTCCGGGGCTTCATGGCCGCCATAGCGTGCTCCCTCCGTGAACTCTTCCCCACCGTCTGGTCGCCACAACCAGCCGGTCCGACTTCTATTCTCCCCCATACGGACGCAGCAGCGAAACCGAACCGATCATTCGTGTCCAACGTGCGCTGGTCGAACGGCTCTCAGCGGTGGCACACTCAGCCGCCGTGCGAGCCCCACACAGCCGGGTGAGTCCGCTCGGCGCAGAGCGCGCGGCGGTGGCCGCCCCGTCGCCGCTTGCCCGGCGCCGAGCGCGCCACCATCCGACCACTGCCCGCGATGCGATCACCACCTCACGTCACCATCCACATGCGACTGTCGCATCACGAATGCCCGAAGCCGTCCACTGAAGACCAGACGAATTTCTCGCCCACGCTGCCAACCAGGAAGGGGCAACATCGTGTCCGACGTACTCCTCGTCGAGGACCATGACCACGCTCGGGTACTCACCCTCCACCGCCCGGACTCGTTCAACTCGCTGACCGTCGAGCTCAAGGAACGGCTGCTCGGCGCGCTGCGGGAGGCTGCCGCCGACGACTCCGTGCGCGCGGTGGTGATCACCGGCTCGGGCAAGGCGTTCTGCGCGGGTCAGGACCTCAAGGAACACATCGCGCTGCTCACAGCGGACGACCCGATGCCGCTGCGCACGGTGGAGGAGCACTACAACCCGCTGATCCGCGCCGTGACGACGATGCCGAAGCCGGTGATCGCCGCCGTGAACGGAAGCGCGGCGGGTGCGGGCGCCGGTCTCGCCTACGCCTGCGACCTGCGGGTTGCCTCGCAGGACGCGAAGTTCCTGATGGCCTTCGCGAACGTGGGGCTGTCGACGGACTCCGGCGCGTCCTGGACGCTGCCGAGGCTGATCGGCTACGGCCGGGCGATGCAGATGATGCTGCTGGGTGAGACGGTCGACGCCGACGAGGCGCTGCGGATCGGCATGGTCAACCGGGTGGTGGAGGCCGGACAGGCTCAGGACGCCGCGCTCGCACTGGCCACCCAGATGGCAGCCGGCCCCACCAGCGCCTACGCGCGGATCAAGGAAACCATGCTCGCCGCCGCGGCCCAGGGCCTGGACGAGGCGCTGGACGTGGAAGCGGGGGCGCAGGCTGAGGCGGGACGCACCACCGACCATCGGGAGGCAGTGGACGCGTTCGTTTCCAAGCGCACCCCCGAGTTCGTCGGCCACTGAGAGCTGGGCGGGTCGGCTGCGCTCAGCGACCGGCCCGCCAGCAGCCCACCAGGTGGTCATCCACCATCCCAGTGGCCTGCATCAGCGCGTAGCACGTCGTCGGGCCGACGAACGTGAAACCGCGGCGCTTGAGCTCTCGGGACATCGCCGTGGACTCCGGGGTGGTGGCGGGCACGTCGGCCACCGTCGCCGGGCGTGGGCGGCCAGCCGTCGCCGGGGCGAACGACCACAGCAGCTCGTCGAGCGACCGATCCAGCTCCAGCACCGCCCGCGCGTTCCTGATCGTCGCGTCGATCTTGGCCCGGTTGCGCACGATCGAGGAGTCGGCGAGCAGCCGGGTCCGGTCGGCATCGCCGAACCGGGCCACCCTGGCCGGGTCGAACCCGTGGAACGCGGAGCGGAAGGCCGCGCGTTTGCGCAGGATGGTCAGCCACGACAGCCCGGACTGGAACGACTCCAGGCAGACCCGCTCGAACAGCGCCAAGTCGCCGTGCAGCTCAACGCCCCACTCGGTGTCGTGGTAGGCGGAGTAGTCCGCCGGCCCCGCACCCCACGGGCATCTGGCCCGCCCGTCCTCGCCAGGTACAGCCGCACTGACCTCAGTCACCGTCGCGCCCTCCAGGCATGTCCGGGTATCGCGTGCAAAAGGACTGGAAGGCGGTCAACGACCTGCGGAGCCCCCAGGTGAACACCGGGCGGACGAAGGACCACGCGATCGCTCCGAACCGTCCCAGCGGCAGGTCAAGCCGCTCCCACCACATCAACGTCGCACTCTCGGGCGTGTTACGGACGACGCGGAATCCCCCGGTACCGCGCAGAAGACGCCCGTCGTGGCGGACTTCGCAGCGCAGCGGAGGGTCCCAGACGGTGATCTCCATGACGTCCAGGAACCCCAGCCCCGCCACCGACGTGAACGCTTCGAGCCGCGATCCCGGGCTACGGCCGTCGCCGCTGGCCACGTGGACCTCGGTGCCCAGCATCCACTCGCCCTGCCGCGACCAGTCAGTGACCGCGTCCCACACGTCTTCCGCCGCCGTGGCAACGGGGACGCTCATCCGAACCTCGGTCGTGGACATGCCAGATCCTCAACGACTCAGTCCGTCGGGTTACCGGACTCGCTGTCCTGGCCCTCGTCCGAGCGATGGTGGTGCTTGCGCAACTCCTCCTCGGCCGCGGCGAGTTGCCGTTCGAGCGTGCCGATGCGGCCATGCAGCTCGTCCAACTCCCCGGCTACCCGCTCCAGCGCCCAGTCCACCTCGGATGCCTTGTAGCCGCGGACGACCTGCTGGAAGCGCAATCCCCGAACGTCGGAAGACGACAGGCCGTCGCTGGGCAGCCGGGTCGGGGTCGTGCCAGGCGGCAGCGGCCCCAGCTCCTCACCACGCCCGAACACCACGGCAGCCAACAGGAACACCAGCGCCGCGACGACGATCACGACCACGAGGTAGATGAGCGCAGTAGCCACGACCCAAATCGTGGCACGAGGCGGTGACGCGCCGGGGAAGGCGTCCGGATCACACCCGCGTCAGGCGTGGACCGGCGGTCAAGCCTGCACCGAGGCGGCGTCGCCGACGAGCACCCCCTCGATGGCACTCGTGAACTCGCGCCAGGCGGTCCGCTCGGCGCTGAGGGTGCTCGCCCCAGAGGGGGTCAGGCGATAGGTCCGGCGCTGGCGCCCACCGACCGTGCTCCACTCGCTGTGGACGTATCCGGCGCGCTCCAGCCTGCGCAGGGCCGGGTAGACGGTGCCGGTGGGCAGGTCCAGCGCACCACCACTGCGCTCCTGCAACTTTTCGATGATCGCGTAACCGTGCAGTTGCCTGCCGTCGAGGGTCGCCAACAGCAGGGCATCGAGATGACCACGTAGGGCGTCGGCCTTCACAAGTAGTGACTCTACGGCTATTTCCGTGCACTGTCATCGCCCCTGGAACAAGGGACCAAGGTCCTGCACCGCTTCCGCTGCTCGGTGACGTCCGACACGCACTTTCGCACCCAATTGGGGGCCGGTTGTTCGGGTCGGTTACGTCTGAAGCCAGTCGGGCGGACCGCGATCAGGCGAGAGCGCGCACCACACTGGCCGGCGGCCGGGTACCGGCGATGGCGGCGACCATGTCGAGCGTCCGCCGGGTCTGCAGCACGTTGTGAGCGCGGAAGACCCGCGCTCCGTTCCAGGCGGCCACGGCGGTCGCCGCCAGGGTGCCTTCCAGGCGCTGGTGCACGTCGACGCCGAGCGTCTCCCCGACGAAGTCCTTGTTCGACAGCGCCATCAGCACCGGCCATCCGGTTGCCGCCAGCAGGTCCACGTGGCGCAGCAGCTCCAAGCCGTGCCAGGTGTTCTTGCCGAAGTCGTGGGTGGGGTCGATCAGGACACCTTCCCTGGGCACACCGGCGCGGACCACGTGTTCGGCCTGCCGCACGAGCTCGGCGGACACCTCGGCGACGACGTTGGCGTAACGGACCCGATGCGGGTCAGTGCGCGGTGGCAGCCCTCCGGTGTGCGAGCAGACGACGCCGACGCCGAACGCAGCGGCGATCTCGGCCAGTTCGGGGTCGGCGCCGGCCCAGGTGTCGTTGAGCAGGTCCGCCCCGGCTTCGCAGACCCGCCGCGCGACGCTGCCGCGCCAGGTGTCCACGCTGATCACGAGGTCCGGGTGACGTTCGCGCACCGCCGCCACGAACGGTACGACCCGGCGGCTCTCCTCGTCGGCGTCGACGGTTTCGCCCTGGGCGCCGGCCCGCACCCCTCCGATGTCGACGATGTCGGCGCCGTCGCGGACGGCCTCGTCGACCGCTGCCATGGCCGCTTCCGGCGCGAAGGTCGCGCCGCGATCGAAGAACGAATCACGGGTCCGGTTGACGATGGCCATCACAAGCGGGCGATCTTCTGCCACCCGCTTGCTGCCGAATCGGAGGGCCTGCACGACATCCGATCCTGCCACGTCGGCCGGAGTCAGCGTCGATGTGCGGGGCGGGACCGGGTCATGGCCTTGAAGTGAAAGCTACTCACAAGTTAAGTTGCGCCGTCCCTGTGATCCGAGACACCAGAGGCTCGCAATGAAGCGACGGCGGCTCCTCCTGCTCCTCCTCCCCCTCCTGCTCGCCGTGGGATTCGTCCCCGCGGCCAGCGCGGCGCAGCCGCCCGCGCTGCGCTGGACATCGATCAGGGCATCTGATGGCACTCCGCTCGCCGCGAACGTCTTCGAGCCGGGCACGCCGGGGCCACACCCGGCCGTGGTCTTCATCACGAGCTGGGGGCTGAACAACGCCGAGTACCTGGCCCAGGCCCACCGCTTCGCCGACGCCGGGTACGTCGTGCTCAGCTACACCGCTCGCGGGTTCTGGAACTCCGGCGGGCAGATCGAGGTCGCCAGTTCCCGTGACGTGCAGGACGTGTCGGACTCGATCGACTGGTTGCTGCACAACACGGACACCGACCCCCAGCACGTCGGGGTCGCCGGCGTCTCCTACGGCGCGGGGATCAGCGCGCTGGCCGCCGCCCATGATCCGAGGGTGAAAGCGGTGGCGTCATTGAGCACATGGGCCGACCTCGTCCCGGCGTTGCTGCCCAACGACACGTGGAGCCAGGAGTCGATCGACCTGCTCATCGGCGCCGCGCAGGTGACCGGTCGTCCCGGCCCGGAGCTGCGCAAGGTCACCGACGCCTACGAGCACGACGACCGCGCGGCCGTGCAGCCCTTCGGGCCACCACGGGCTCCCAGCACCTACGTTGACCAGATCAACGCGCACGGCACGGCGGTGATGATCGCCAACGCGTGGTCGGATGGCATCTTCTCGCCGCAGCCCATCCTGGACTTCTACCGCCGACTGAGCACCCCCAAGCGAATCGAGATGATGCCCGGCGATCACGCCACACCAGAACTGACCGGGCTGCTCGGGCTTCCGAGCTCGACTTGGGATTCGACGCTGCGCTGGTTCGACCGCCATGTGCGGGGTGTACGCAACGGGGTCGATCAGGAGGCGCCGGTGCAGTTCGAGCCGCTGTTGGGTGGACCGAGGTTGAGCTACCCCGACCTGAACGCGGCCTTCGCGCGGCCCGTTCCACACTATCTCGGGACGCCCGGCACGTCCGGGTCGATCACGGACCGGCCCGGTACCGGAAGCACCGGGTGGTCACACAAGATCGACGTCGGGGAGCCGAGCGGGGCCTCGGCTGGGCCGGTGCTGATTCGCGGGATGGGAGAGTCCGCGGGCTTGCCGCAGACGGCGTACTTCCCCGCCCTGGCGCGGAGTGCGGCGGGAGTGTGGGAAGGCGATCCGGTTGCTCAACCGCTGACGCTGTCGGGTGAGCCACGGGTGCATCTCACCGTGACGCCGAGTTCACCCAACATGACCTTGGTGGCGTACCTGTACGAAGTGGACCCGCACGGTAACGCGCGGCTACTGCGGGACAAGCCATACACGATCCTCGGCGCCCAGCCGGGTGCGCCTCGCACGGTCGACTTCGCGATGGATGAGTTCGTGCACCAGGTCGCACCCGGGGACCGGGTCGGTCTGGTCGTCGGGACGGTCGACCCGGCCTTCCGCGGTGAGAGCCGCGAAGGCAGCACCGCGACCTTCGACTCCCCGGTCAGCGACCCGGCGCGGCTGGACCTGCCGGTCCGCTGAGCGCTGCTGCGGCGGGCGCGCCTGTGGCTGTGGTGAAAGACGCTTTCACTGCAAACCGACCTACCGGGCCGGACCTCGGCCCGGGGCTTCACACAACAGAACGCAGTGAAAGCGTCTTTCACCACATCGCCCCACGCGATCACGGCGCGCAGGCGTCCATCGCGGCATCGACGTCCGCCACGACCGTGAGCGCGTTGAGGGAGCGTGGGGAGGCGAAGCCGCTTTCGGTCAGCCCGCGTATCCAATCCAGCAGCCCGTCGTAGTGACCATCCGGGTCGAGCAACACGACCGGTTTGGCGTGCATACCGATATAGCGGGAGGTCCACACTTCGAACAGCTCCTCGCACGTGCCGATCCCGCCGGGCAGCGCGAGAAACGCGCTGGCGTGCGCGTCCATCAGCCCCTTGCGTTCGCGCATGTTGTCGACAACCAGAAGCTCGTCCGCATCCGTGTCGGCGACCTCCCATTCCACCAACGCACGCGGCATGACGCCGACGGTGCGCCCACCACCGGCACGAGCGGCCCTCGCGACTTCCCCCATCATCGAAACGCGACCGCCACCGGAGACCAGCGTCCAGCCGCGCTTGGCGATCGCCTTGCCGACCTCGGCGGCCAGCTCGAGATAGGGCTGGGCGACGGGTCGAGATGCGCAGTACACGCAGATCGCGACTTCTGACGCGTGGTGCCGATCGTCCACGAGCCGATCACCCAGTGCAGTTCCGTCCACGTCCGCTGTGCCTCCTCAGGGTGCGCACCAGGCATCAGCGCGCACGTCACCGTTGACTTCGCTATCGACTTGGCTTCCGCCTACACGACCGGCGCGGACCCGCGCCGGAACCGCATATCGTGCCACGCGCCCGCCAGCTCGTGCCCTGGGCTTTCGACCTGGCACCACCGGATGCGCCCCGGCAGGAAAACACACCCGCAGCGCCTGCGGGCACCCGCTCCGGCCGGCGAGAAATGCCTGTTCACACGGTATTCACACGTGGCTGCCGGGGCGTACGATACGAAGAAAGATCGGGTGGTGCCGACGACCCCAGGGAGCACCCGCGGATCGCGCGATCTACGCCGTGGCTACCGACGAGCAGTCGTCGCCAGACGAGCCCAACCAGTTCGGGAGCCTGCCATGCTCATCGACTTACTGATCGTCATCGTGCTGGCCGGTATCGCATGCGTGGCCTCCGCCACGAAGGTCATCAAACAGTACGAACGCGGCGTCGTGTTCCGCTTCGGCCGGCTGCAGGAACACACCCGTGGCCCCGGCCTGACGTTGATCGTTCCGGCAGTCGACCGGATGCGGAAGGTCAATCTGCAGATCGTCACGATGCCGGTGCCCGCGCAGGACGGCATCACCCGAGACAACGTCACGGTCCGCGTGGACGCGGTGGTCTATTTCCGGGTCGCCGACCCGGTCCGTGCGGTGATCAACGTCGAGGACTACCTGTACGCCGTGGGGCAGGTCGCCCAGACGTCGCTGCGTTCGATCATCGGTAAGAGCAACCTGGACGACCTGCTGTCCAACCGGGAGAAGCTCAACCAGGGACTCGAGTTGATGATCGACAACCCGGCGGTCGAATGGGGTGTGCACATCGACCGGGTGGAGATCAAGGACGTGTCGCTGCCCGAGTCGATGAAGCGGTCGATGTCCCGGCAGGCCGAGGCCGAGCGGGAACGCCGTGCTCGGGTGATCTCGGCTGACGGCGAGTTCCAGGCCTCCCGCAAGCTCTCGGACGCGGCCAGCGTCATGTCCGACACCCCGGCCGCGCTCCAGCTACGCCTGCTGGAAACGGTCGTGGAAGTGGCAGCCGAGAAGAACTCCACATTGGTGTTGCCGTTCCCGGTGGAGTTGCTGCGGTTCCTGGAGCGGCCCACCGACCAAGGGGCAGCGGCCACCAAGGCGACCGGCGACGGGGAAGAACCGGCCGAGCCCGCGGAAACCGCCGAAGCCGTCGAAAGCACGGGCGCGAGCGAACCCGTCCATGCCATCAAACACCCAGCCGAGCTGACGTCCGAGGAGGCGCAGCCCAGCGCGCCCGAACCCAGGGCGCCGGAGGCGTCGGTCGAGGCGAGCACGCCGTCGCGAACCACCTCGTAGACGGCCTCAGTCCTTCGGCCCCAGGAAACGCCCCAGCACGTCAGCGCACAGGCGGATGTCGGCGACCGCGACGTGCTCCTCCTTGGTGTGCGCCAGGGTTGGGGCTCCGGGACCGAAGTTCACCGCCGGCAGTCCCAGCGCGGCGAACCGGGCGACATCGGTCCAGCCGAGCTTGGCGACCGGGTCGCGGCCGGCGGCCCGGACCAACTCGTCGGCAGCGGGGGCGGCCAGGCCCGGCAACGCACCCGGCGCGGCATCCACGACCGTGACGTCGAAGCCGTCGAAGATCTCGCGCACGTGCGCTTCCGCGTCCGCCAGCGACCGGTCTGGGGCGAACCGGTGGTTCACCGCCACCACGCACGAGTCCGGTACGACATTGCCCGCGACACCGCCGGAGATCGACACGGCCTGCAGGCCTTCGTGATAGCGAAGGCCGTCGATCTCCGGTTGCCGCGGCGTGTACTCCTCCAGCCGTCGCAGCACCGCCCCGACCGCGTGAATGGCGTTCTTGCCCATCCAGGCACGGGCGGTGTGCGCGCGACGCCCCTCGGTGCGGACCTCGACACGCATCGTGCCCTGACAGCCGGCTTCGATCGTCGCGTTCGACGGCTCACACACCACGGCCAGGTCGCCGTCGAGCCATTCGGGCAGTTCGCGCTCGATGCGATTGAGCCCGTTGCGTACCGCTTCGACCTCTTCACAGTCGTAGAACACGAACGTCATGTCATGGCGCGGCTCAAGCAGCATCGCGGCGAGGTGGAGCATCACCGCGTCGCCACCTTTCATATCCACCGTGCCGCAGCCGTGGAGGACTTCGTCGTTCCCGGCGCCGCTCCGCCGCAGCGGAAGGTTGTCGTTGATCGGCACGGTGTCCAGGTGGCCAGCCAGAATCACGCGGGACGCGCGGCCGAGGTTGGTGCGTGCGAGCACCGCCTCGCCGTTGCGCACGACCTCCAGGTGCGGCGCCTGCGCGCGCAACGCGTACTCAACGGCGTCGGCGAGCGCTTTCTCCTCACCGGACACACTTGGGATGTCCACCAGGGCGGCGGTCAGCTCAACAGGATCAGCGGCGAGGTCCAGCGGTGTACTCACGATCAGCAGGCTACCGGCGGCGGCCGAGAATGCAGTGAAAGCGTCTTTCACCACACCTGCCCAGTGCACCGACCCCTGCGGTACGCGGTCACCTGAGCCGATTACCGTTTCGGAGTATGAGCAGCGCACAGACCCCTGACCCGGAGAGCACCGGCGCCCACGGCGTGGGCCTGGCGACCGTCACCAGTGACGGCACTGTCCTCGACACGTGGTTCCCGAGCGTCCGGCTCGGTGACCCCGACAAGCCCGGCACCAGCCGGCTGTCCCACGAGGAAGCGGCGGACGCGCTCGGCCCGGCCGGGGCCGAGTTGCTCGGCCACGACGAGGACCGCGGGGTCGAAGTGATCGCGGTACGCACCGGCATCACCCGACTGGCCGACCCACCAGCGGACACCCACGACGTCTACCTGCGCCTCCACCTGCTCTCGCACCGGCTCGTCCGACCGCACGGTCAGAACCTCGACGGCCTGTTCGGCCTGCTGTCGAACGTGGTGTGGACCAACCACGGCCCGTGCGCCGTGGAAGGGTTCGAGGCGACCCGACTGAGGCTGCGGCGTCGCGGCGCGGTCACCGTCTACAGCGTCGACAAGTTCCCGCGCATGATCGACTACGTCGTCCCCTCCGGTGTCCGCATCGGCGACGCCGACCGGGTCCGCCTCGGCGCGCACCTGGCCAGCGGCACCACCGTGATGCATGAGGGCTTCGTCAACTTCAACGCCGGGACCCTGGGCGCGTCGATGGTCGAGGGACGCATCTCGGCGGGAGTCGTGGTGGGTGATGGTTCCGACCTCGGCGGCGGCGCCTCGATCATGGGCACGCTGTCCGGCGGCGGCAAAGAAGTCATTTCCGTCGGCGAGCGCTGCCTCATCGGCGCCAACGGGGGTGTCGGGATCTCCCTCGGCGATGACTGCGTCGTGGAGGCCGGGCTGTACGTCACAGCGGGCACCAAGGTGACGCTGGCGGACGGCACGGTCACGAAGGCGCGCGCCCTGTCCGGCTCAGACGGACTGCTGTTCCGGCGCAACTCCGCTACCGGAGCGGTCGAGGTCACTCCCCGCAACGGTGGGCCGGTCGAACTGAACGCAGCGCTGCACGCCAACGACTGACATGCGGTGAACGCGTCCTCCACCACCCGCCTCGCCGCTCGGTCCACCGGCCGTCAGGGGTGAGGTCTGGTGGTGAAGGACGCGTTCACTGCACCCAGGCGCAGCGAAAGACGCTTTCACTGCGCGCACCTGCCGTGACCACTGCCTCAAACGACGCACGCGGCTTACGATCGCGAGATGAGTAGGACCGAGACCGAGACGCCGGAACCCGACCCACCGGACGTCGACCTCGGCACCGGCATTCGCAGTGAGAGCGGCATTCGCGACAGGGCCCATTACGTCGAGCGGATGGTCAAGGCCGCCGGCCTGCGCGCCAAGCCACTGCGGTCCGATCCGAAAGCCGACATCCCTGAACAGGTCAGAGTCGGTCTGGACACCAGGCTCCGCGCGCTGGTCGCGCACGACCCCGGAACCCTTGCCGGCGAAGATCCCGAAGAACTGCACCAGATGCGGGTCTCGGTGCGCCGCATGCGTGCCATGCTCAGATCAGCCGAGCCATTTCTCGATCATCGCTGGTCCAACCCACTGCGACGAGAACTGGGATGGCTGGGCGGTTGTCTGGGCCCTGTGCGCGACCTCGACGTCCTCCTGGGACACCTGCGGGGACAGATCGACGACCTCCCCGAGAACGACCGCAACGCAGCCAGCCATCTGATCGCCGAGTTGGATGGTGAACGCAGCACCGCGCGGCGCGAGCTGGTCAACGCGTTGAACAGTGACCGCTACACGGCGCTGCTGGAAACGCTCGCCGACGCGGTCAACGCCCCGTTACCTGCGGCAGAACCCTCGAAGTCCGCACCGGACGGAAAGTCCGAGCTGCGTTCCCTCGTCACCACCCAACTCCGCAAGATGCGCAAACTCGTCAAACGCGCAGGCACTGACGCCACTGACAGCGAACTCCACGAGATCCGTATTCGCGGCAAACGGCTGCGCTACACCGCCGAGCTTGCCGCGCCTGTACTGGGCAAGCGCGTGCAGCACCTGTTGCAAGCCGCCAAACGGCTGCAGGACGTGCTGGGAGAACACCAGGACGCGGCCGTCGCCGAGCACCGGATTCGGCAGCTTGTGAGCCACCCCCGGCCCGACCTCGACACCGATCAGCGGATCGACATCGGATTCGCGGCAGGACGCTTGGTGGAACGCGAGGCCGCACGGCGAGCCGAGTGCCGCAATCTGTGGTGGGCCTGCTGGCAGGACGTCCACCAGCGTGCCCAAGCCCTCTGACCTATCCCGCGAGCCGCTGCACGGCCGCGCCGATCCGTTCGTCCGTCGCCGTCAGCGCGACACGCACGTGCCGGGCACCACCCGGACCGTAGAAGGTCCCTGGGGCGACGAGAATGCCGAGTTTGGCGAACCACTCCAGGGTCTGCCAGGCGTCCTCGCCTCTGGTCGCCCACAGGTACAGCCCGCCCTGGGAGTGCTCCACGGTGAACCCGGCCCGTTCGAGCGCCGGCCGCAGCAGTTCCCGACGAGCGGCGTAGAGCTCCCGTTGCGCCCGGACGTGTTCGTCGTCGTCGAGAGCGGCGGTCATGGCGTATTGCACCGGCCGCCCGACCATCATCCCAGCGTGCTTGCGCACCTCCAGGAGTTGACGCACCAGCACCGGATCGCCCGTGACGAACCCGGCGCGGTAGCCAGCGAGGTTCGACGACTTCGACAGCGAGTGCACCGCCAGCAACCGATCAAAGCTGCCCTCGCACACCGACGGGTGAAGCACGGAAACGGGATCGGCCTCCCAACCGAGTGCCAGATAGCACTCGTCTGAGGCAACGACCGCACCCAGCCGCCGGGCGGCCCGCACCGATGCCGCCAACGCCTCCGTGTCCGCAATCCGCCCGGTCGGGTTCGACGGCGAGTTCAGCCAGAGCAGCCGCGTGCCCTCGGGCGGCTCCTCACCAGGAGTGAGGCGCGTCACCTCGGCACCGGCCAGCTTCGCGCCGACCTCGTACGTCGGGTACGCCAGGTCCGGGATCGCGACCACGTCGCCCGGGCCGATGCCCAGCAGCGTCGGCAGCCAGGCCACCAGCTCCTTGGACCCGATCGTCGGGAGTACGGCATCCACCGCGACGTCGGTGACGCCGTGCCGTCGCCGCATCGCACGCACAACGGCCTCGCGCAGCTCGACCGTGCCGTGCGTGGCGGGATAGCCGGGCTGGTCGGCGACCGAAGCCAGGGCCTGCCGAAGCGACTCCGGCACCGGGTCGACCGGTGTCCCGACCGAAAGGTTCACAAGCCCGTCCGGGTGTGCGCGTGCCACCGAGGTCTGCTCGGACAGCGAGTCCCACGGGAAATCGGGCAACTCCAAGCGCCGCGGCCCGGTGGCCCCGGTGGCTTCCGCGCTGCTGGCCTCGTTCACTCGCCCTGCGGGGGAAGGTCGGTGACCGGCGGGACGTCCTTGTTGACCTTGCCGACCTTGGCGGCCCCACCCGGTGAGCCGAGCTCGTCGAAGAAGTCCACGTTCGCCTTGGTGTAGGCGGCCCACTCCTCCGGCACGTCGTCCTCGTAGTAGATGGCCTCCACCGGGCATACCGGCTCGCAGGCACCACAGTCGACGCACTCATCTGGGTGGATGTAGAGCATCCGCCCACCCTCGTAAATGCAGTCGACAGGGCACTCCTCGATGCACGCCTTGTCGAGCACGTCGACGCAGGGTTCGGCGATCACGTAGGTCACGGTTGCTCTCTCCTGCTCAAGCGTTCTTGCACTCCCCCGCGGGCGCTGCCGCGCGCGGTTGATGACCAGTATCCCTTGTGGCCCCCCGGACCGCGTAAGTGCCTCCCATACCACGGGAGCGTTACGGACCCTACGCCTTCGAAGCCAGCGGGTAAACGATGTAAACAGCGGTTCGTACTCGCTCCCGGACCGACTTCCCCGGCGCGAGGGTGACGTGCCGGGAATGCAGTGAAAGCGTCTTTCACCACACCTGCCTGATCATGGATGCCCTCCACTACGGACGGTCGCCCATCTCACGGCTGGAGCCCGACGCCTCGCCCGACGGTTCACGCGACGCACGAGCGGCGGCATTGCGACCACCGACGATGCCCAACATGACGGCGCTGGGCAACGCACCAGCGCACAGGAACAGCGTCGTCCGCCAATCCCCTCCCGGCAGCATCACGTCCCCACCCGGACCCAGCGTGCTGAACACGAACACCGTGCCGAACCAGACTGCCAGCGGAGCCGCCGCGACGCCCGGCCGCAACGACAGCTGACCGGCAGCGGACACCAGCAGGGGCGTCGTCACCGCAGCAACAGCTGCTGTGATCGGAAACGGCACCGGACCGATGTAGGACGGCAGGAACAGCACCTCGATCACCGCCAGCAGCACGGCGTCCACCAGCAGACATCCGAGCAGCACCCTGTTGCCGAACATCACCTGCTACCCACCGGTTCGGTGCCGCTGACTCTCAGACCCCCGAATAAGTCCGACTCGCAGCCGTCCGAATCGCCGGAAGCCAACCGGTAGTGCTCAGTGGGCACAACTGGCTGAGCGACGTCATTGGACAGTGCATACGCGGCAACGCCCTTACCGTTGTCCCACTGGTCCAGCCACAGCCTGACCTGGGTACCGTGCGCACGCAGCGCACTGATCTTCGCGGGCAGGTGCTCGGTCACGTCGATCCTCGTCGTGATCGTGTCATCGTCCACATTGGGCAGCTCGTGCAGCGCGGGCAGGCTGAACGGCATCCCGCTGACCTGCTCCAGCGAGCGCAGCCCGGCGTCGATCGTCGAGCGCGAGGGCACGACATGGAAAACCCGCTGCACTTCAGGCACCTTCGCCACGACGGCGGTCGTGATCTCGTGCGCCCGGACGTGGTCCGGGTGGCCATAGCCACCGTCGGCGGCGTAGGTCACCACGACCTGCGGCTTCACCTCACGCAGGATGCCCTCCAGCGCGCTGACCTGCTCGTCGGGGTCGCTGTTGGCGAACGCCCTGGAGTGCGCGTTCGGCAGCGCGGTGGCTTTCCCGGGCTCCTGCCACACCATCCCGGAGTCCCGCCAGCGGCCCATACCGCCGAGAAACCGTTGTTCGGCCACGCGCAGCGCCGTGCACGCCGACCGCAGCTCACCGACCCGATATCCGCCCAGTTGGTCGGCCTGCCCGGAAGCCAGACCACGCAAACGCTCGGGGATGACTTCACCTTCTTCCCCCAAGGTGCAGGTGACCAGGACCACCTGCACGCCACGGGCGGCGTACCGCGCGATCGTGCCGCCTGTCCAGAGGGTCTCGTCATCGGGATGCGCGTGTACCAGCAACAGCCGGGGTGGAGCCGTCAGCGTCACTGGTCCAGACTAATCGTCGGCGCATGGACGCGGACGCACGGTTACCAACTTCACCGAGCGATCCCCAACACGTGACCTCAATACCCCGGGTTGCTGTTCTTGGCCGGCGTCCCCACCCAACTAGCCGCGCTGGAGAACGGTCCCGCGAGTCCTGGGCCGTCCTCGACGCCGGTAACGGCCCGTCCCACTGCCATGACCTCGGCCTGTTGGTAGAGCGGGATCGCGATCGTGTCCGACCACAGCGCGGACTCGACCGTGGACTGCGCCTCGGTGAACGGAATCCGCCCGCTCAACGCCGCCTCGATCTGCGGTTGCAGGAGCTGGTCGCAGAATCCGGCCGGGTTGAACGGCAACGCCTTGTCACTGTCGCGATCGGTGTCGGGGCAGCCGTAACTCGACGCCAGCATGGACGCTGGGTCGCCCCCCGCGGGCCTCGGGACCACAGCCATGTCGACCGACGTGGTCTCCTCCGGTTCGGACGACACCGGGTTCGTCGGCAGGATGTGATCGAACAGGTCCTCATCCGTGGGCGTGATCAGCTTCGCCTGCAGACCGACAGCGTTGAGCTGCTTCACCGCCGAATCAGCGACGGCGACGTAGTCCTTGCGCCCAAACGGCGCCGCGATCACCAGGCTCAGTGGGCGACCGTTCTTGACCCAGGTGCCGCCGCTGAACTCGTAGCCCGCCTCGGTGAGCAGCCGCGCCATATCGCCCGGGTTGGCGTGCTCCGGCACCGCGCCCGCCGGTTCGCTCGGGCGATAGCCGGGTTCGGACGGACCCAGCACCTCGGAGTGATCCTGGAGCTGGAGAGCCGGTCCACCACCGGTTCCGGCGTCGGTCAGAGCCTGCCGGTCGAGCGCCGAGGACACCGCGCGACGCACCCGCACATCGGCCATCTGGGAACTGCTCGGTCGCAGCAGGAGCTGCACGGTCGCAGTGCTAGGTACTGTGGTCAGCCGCACCGTGTTACCCAGGTCCCGTAGGCGGGCCATGGTCGGTCCGTCGGCGTTGAACACGGCGAGGTGGCTGTCTCCGCTCCGCAACGCATCCACCTGCCCGACCGGGCTGTTGGCCCGGAGCACGATCCGGTCGGAGGCCGCCGGTGGTCCCCAGTACCGGTCATTGCGCTGCAGCACGATCTCGCCACGCTGCATGTCCACCTGAGTGATGGCGAACGGGCCGCCTGATGCGGGATAACCGGCATCCAGCGCCGTCGCCCACCCGCCAGGAGCGTCCTTGAGCAAATGCGCCGGCAGCAGGTTGGTGAACAGGTGTTGCCAGCCCGGGTACGGCTGGGCGAACGTCACCTCCACCGTCTTGCCGCCCTGCCGGGAAGCGACGTCGTCGATCAGGCGGTACCCGGCGGGATCGGCGATGCCGGGTTGCGAGCGCAGCTCCTGCCACAGGTAGACGAAATCCTCGGCGGCGATCGGTGCCCCGTCCGACCAGCTCGCGTCCTTGCGAATCCGGTAGCGCACGGTGAACTTCGGCCGCCCCGGGACGACTTCGGCGGACTCCATCAGGGTGGTGTCCAGGCGCATGCCACCGTCATCGGACGGATGGAAAACCGACGGCAACATCACATTGGCCAGCGCCGTCGTCGTTGGGGAAAGATCGGAAAGCTTGTGCGGGTTGAAGCCCTTTTCGAGCTTGTCCACACCCACGACGACTTCGGTGGGCGGGGGCTGGCTCCGCGGCCCTTTCGTGGTGGTCGGCGTGGCGGGGCGCACCAAGGGCAACGGCGGCGCGGCCGTGCACCCGGCGACCAGGGCCACCGTCATGAGCAGCAGGGAGAGCGCAACGGCCAAGCGCGACGATCGGCGACCCCGGCGCACGTTGACGCACCTCCCTCACACATCGGACCTCGTGGAACGGGCCTTAGGCCAACCCTGGCGGGTCGACCCAGGGTGCATCGCACCCGAACGGGTCAGACCTGACGGATCGGATTCGGTCAGACTGCCAGCCCCCCAAGCCAGCAGCCGCCCGCACCCCCGTTAGGGGGACAAGCGACCCGGGTCCATGGTTCCCGGCCGCCGCTGTCCCGCCTCAGCGGGGTCCGGTGAGGGGCGCACGGGTTCGGACGGGGGCGTGGTGAAAGACGCTTTCACTGCACTGGCACTCGGCCTACCTCGACTGGCCCCGGGCCAGAACGCAGTGAAAGCGTCCTTCACCACACCTCACCCCCGCCCGTCCCGGGCCTTGGCCCGGGACCGCTCGCGGGCGCGCTGCGTGCCGTCGAGCACGACCTTGCGCACCCGGATCGCCTCCGGCCCCACCTCGACGCACTCGTCCTGGGAGCAGAACTCCAGCGCCTCTTCCAGAGCCAACTTGCGGGGCCGAGCCAACCGCTCCAGCTCGTCGGCGGTCGACGAGCGCATGTTGGTGAGCTTCTTCTCCTTGGTCACGTTGACGTCAAGGTCCTCGGCACGCGGGTTCTCCCCGACGACCATCCCCTCGTACACGTCCGCGCCCGGCTCGACGAAGAACGTCCCGCGGTCGGCCAACTGCAGCATCGCGTACGTGGTCACCGCACCCGATCGGTCGGCGACCAGCGACCCGGTGTGCCTGGTGCGCAACTCGCCCACCCACGGCGAATAGCCCTCGAAAACGTGGTTGGCGATCCCCGCTCCCCGCGTTTCGGTGAGGAAGTCCGTCCGAAAACCGATCAGTCCCCGCGCCGGGATGACGTAGATGAGCTTGATACGCCCGGTGCCATGCCCGTCCATCGTCTCCATCTGCCCTTTGCGGGCGGCGAGTAACTGGGTGACCGCGCCCAGGTGCTCCTCGGGAATATCGAGAGTCAACCGCTCGAACGGCTCACAGAGTTGGCCGTCCACGGTCTTGGTCACGACCTGCGGTTTGCCCACGGTGAGTTCGAACCCCTCGCGGCGCATGGTCTCCACGAGCACGGCGAGGGCCAGCTCACCGCGGCCCTGCACCTCCCAGGTGTCCGGCCGTTCGGTAGGGAGCACGGCGACGCTGACATTGCCGATCAGTTCCGCGTCGAGGCGGTTCTTCACCAGCCGCGCCGTGAGCTTGGAACCACCGTTGCGTCCGGCCAGCGGCGAGGTGTTGACGCCGATCGTCATCGAGATCGCGGGGGCGTCCACAGTGATACGCGGCAGCGGTTCCGGGGCTTCGGGCGCGGCGAGGGTGTCCCCGATGGTGATCTCCGGGATACCCGCGATCGCGACCAGATCGCCGGCGGCGGCTTCCTCTGCCGGCACTCGCTCGAGGTTCTCCGTGATCAGCAGTTCGCTGATGCGGACCTGCTCCACATTGCCGTCGCCCCGGCACCAGGCGACGGTCTGCCCCTTGCGGATCTTGCCGGCATGCACCCGGCACAGTGCGATCCGGCCGAGGAACGACGACGCGTCGAGGTTGGTGACCAGAGCACGCAACGCAGCCTCCGGGTCACCCACCGGCGCCGGCACGTAATCCAGGAGGGTGTCGAACAGCGCCGTGAGATCGCCGTCTGGCACCTCGCCGTCGGCGGGAACGGTGCGGCTGGCGCGACCCGATCGCGCTGAGGCATAAATCACCGGCAGATCCAGCACGGATTCGTCGGCGCCGACCTCGGCGGCGAGATCCAGCAACAGCTCCTGTGCCTCGTCGACGACCTCAGCGATCCGGGCGTCAGGACGGTCGACCTTGTTGACCACGAGGATCACCGGCAGCCCAGCGGCAAGCGTCTTGCGCAGCACGAACCGGGTTTGCGGCAACGGGCCTTCGCTGGCGTCGACCAGCAACAACACGCCGTCGACCATGGACAGCGCGCGCTCCACCTCACCACCGAAATCGGCGTGGCCCGGCGTGTCCACGACGTTGATCGTGACCTCGCCGTCCGCCGTCCGCCGCTGGATGGCGGTGTTCTTCGCCAGGATGGTGATGCCCTTCTCCCGTTCCAGGTCGTTGGAGTCCATCACCCGGTCGACCGGTTCGGCGCGTTCACCGAACGCGCCCGACTGCCGCAACATCGCGTCCACCAGGGTGGTCTTGCCATGGTCGACATGCGCCACGATGGCGACATTGCGCAGGTCGGTGCGAACGCTGCTGGCAGCGACACTGGTTGCGGGCACGCGGGCACTCCTGGTCGTCACGTTGGGAAAGGTCGGTGGCCGCGCAGGTCGCCCGTTCTCCGGTCATCACATCGCGATAACAGGTGGTCCCTCGCCCGACGCAGGCCGTGACCGGTGTGCATGCAAGGGGGACGCGCAGCCCTCACCAGGGTAGTCCAGGCTTCCTTCGGAACACGCCGGGCGTGTTCCGTGCAACATGACCCAGGCGGTGCACGTGGCTACGCCAACATCGAGTTGACGCGATGAGGTTAGGCTCGCCTATGCTGCCCACGTCTCGCTGTACTCGAAGGAAGCTGTCGTGGGCAAAGACACGGTCAAGGTCAAGCGAAAGTGCTGCCAGTCGACACCGCCCTGCAAGCGGTGCCCGATCGTCGTCCTGCGCCAAGCACTCAAAGAATCGAAGGAACGCGAGACGAAGAAACAACAGAAGAAAGAGAAGAAACGGAAGAAGAAGGCCGAGAGAAAGTAGGGCCACCGCTTCTGCCGATGAGGTTCATCCAGATGGCTGGCTAGTCCGCCAGCAGGGCACGCAGTGAATGCACCAACAACCGGTCAGCTTCGAGCCAGTCCAGCGTCGGCAGATCAGTGCCATTGATCCATCGCACCGCCTGGTGTTCCACAGCGCGTGGCACTGCGGTGTGATCGCGTAGTTCGGCCGCGTGAATGCGCAGAAGCATGCCATTGGGCAACGGCACGTCCGTCCCCACTCGGCCACACGGACGTACCGTGACGTCGAGTTCCTCCGCACATTCCCGGACGATGGCGTCCACTTCCCGCTCACCGGATTCCACCCGACCGCCCGGCAATTCCCAGCGTCCGGCGTGATCGGCCGGATAGTGTCGCTGCTGCGCCAGCATGAGTCCATTATGGACTATCGCGGCGCCGACCACGATCTCGGCTTTCGTCCAGCATTGGGCGAGCGCACGCACGCCGGCTGCCCGCCGGTCGAGCAGCTTCCGCACGAAGCGCCGGACCAGCGGGACACCGATGAGCCGACCCAGCAGCCCGCACGGCGACGACCACTCCAGGGTGTCGGTCAGCAACGTTTCAGCACCAGCCTCGGTCAGGACCGTGTCATGCCGGAGGAACGGCAGCGGGCCCGAGATCAGGACCGAGGTGAACCGGTCGGCATCCGCGCGTATCACGCGGGTTTTCAGGGCGCCGACGTGAAGCGGGATACCCACAGGCCCGAACATGATCTCGTCGCCGGGCGCCAGCAGGACGCCGGCTGCTGTCGTGGCACGTCCACGCACGCCAAGCGCGAGTAGCCCTTGCTCGGCTGTCCGCGTGTGCCGCAGCGCGGCCCCCACCGTGGACATCGGTGCCTTGACCAAAGCCGTGGTTCGCAGCACGGTCACGTGACCGCATCCTGCCGCACCGGTGCGGTCGAGGCACCGGGCGGGTGTGGTGAAAGACGCTTTCACTGCATTCCGCCATCGGCAGGCCGGACCGATCGGCGGTGAAGGCGTCCTTCACCACTCTCACCACAGCGGCCCAGGTGGCCTCGGGTAATACTCGAGTCCCAGCTAGTCATTGCTGGCGAGGTCCAGGACGTTCTGGTCACTTGGGGGCGCGTGCGCAGCGCTGTGATAAGACCGGCTCGACGGCGCGCCGGACCTGTCCGAACCGCACAACACCGGCGCGACGCCGTTGTCCGCCGGTGCCGTGCGTGTGGACTGGCCATTCAGGCATGATCTGCGGCTATGCGGCGGTATCAAGAGGGGGAAGGAGGCCAGCGATGGCTGGACGCGTCATGGTCGTCACGGGAACCGGGACCGAGGTCGGCAAGACCGTGGTGACAGCGGCGCTGGCGGCGGTGTCAAGACAAGCCGGCGAGCGCGTGGCCGTCGTCAAGGCCGCACAGACCGGTGTGCGCGGCGACGAACCCGGCGATGTCGACGAAGTCCGCCTGCTTGTCGGCGACATCACGGGGCACGAAGTAGCGCGATACCCGGAACCGCTTGCGCCCTTTACAGCCGCCAGACGCTCGTCTCGGCCGCCGGTGCGACCAGACGACGTAGCGGAAGCCGTGGACAAGTTGGCCGGTAGTCACGATCTGGTGCTGGTCGAAGGGGCCGGGGGGCTCCTGGTCCGTTACGACGAGCAGGGAGCCACGCTCGCGGACATCGCTGCCGCGCTGGACGCCCCAGTCCTGGTCGTCGCGCACGCGGGGCTCGGCACGCTCAACACTACGGCTCTGACGGCCGAGGCTCTGGGTTCCCGCGGGCTGCACTGCGCGGGTGTGGTCATCGGGAGCTGGCCAGGCCGGCCAGACCTGGCCTGCCGTTGCAATCTCGCTGACCTGGACGACGCTGCGGGCGCACCCCTGCGGGGCGCGCTCCCTGAGGGCGCGGGTTCGCTGGGCCCTGACGAATTCCGGCGCGTCGCTCGCGAGAGCGTGTCACCGGAGCTCGGCGGTATCTGGTACGCCGCCGAGTTCGCGTCCCGGTGGGCTCCTCCTACCCCTCCGATGTAGGTATCGACCGTCGGTCCACTGCCTCAGGCCCCGGCGAGCGCCTCGACCGCTCCATCGATCTCTTCGGCCATCGACACGTCGGCGGCGGTGATCCCGCCTGCCGAGTGTGTGGTGCAGGAGAAGGTCACCGTCCGCCAGCGCACATCGATGTCTGGATGGTGGTGCTCGGTTTCCGCGATCTCGGCGATCCGGTTCACAGCCTGGATGGCCTGAGGAAAGCTCGCGAACTCCACGCTGCGCGTCAGCTTCGGCCCGTCTTGCCGCCACTCGGGAAGGTGCTGGAGGGCCTCAGCCACCTGATCGTCGTTGAGCAGTTCAGCCATAACCAACATGGTGACGCGCGGCAGCGGCATCCGCGACCCCAGTCGATCAAGGGGGTGGCGACGCCGACGTGGGTGGGATGTGTGAGAGACGCTTTCACTGCACACTGCTCGGTCGACCGGGTCAGGCTTTGGGTCGGGCCGGGCTGAACGCAGTGAAAGCGTCTCTCATACCAACCACCCGTGTCACTCGACGGCGAGCATGATCTCGGTGGACTTCACCAGAACCGTGACCGGAGTGCCGGGTCTCAGCCCGAGATCCTCGACGGCGTCCCTGGTGATCGACGCGATGACCGGCTGGCCGCCCTCCAAGGCGACCTTGACGACCGCCATGACGTCGCCCGCGTCCACTTCCGTGACGGTCCCCGGAAGCCGGTTCCGGGTGGACATCCGCATCTCTTCCTCCTCTCCGGCGGTGCCTGCCGCCGGCCTCAAGGAGAGTGTGTGGGCCACGCAGTCGATGCGCACGCGCCACGATTCGATCGAAGTACCACCCGAACCGGCGCTATCATGATCGACTGACATCCCCAGGTTTCCGCGCCACCAGGTAAGCCTGCTGTATTCGCTCCTCACCCTCACCCTCACCCTCATCCTCGTCCGGCTCACGCAGCATCCGAGCGCGTAGGACCAGGCCCACGTGGCTCAGTAGCTCGGCCACGCGGTCCGGCGACCGCCGCTGGAAGTAGAGCGACACCGGGTGGCCGAATGGCTCGGTCACATGCAACGGCTCCTGCCTAACGTGAAACCCGAGCAGCACGTGACCGCCCGGAGCCAGCATCCGATGGAACTCGGCGAAAACCTCCGGCAGCTTCCCCTCCGGGAAGTGGATGATGGAATACCAGGCCACGATGCCGCCAAGGGCACCATCGGGCAGGTCCAGAGCGGTCATCGAACCTTCGTGGAACCGCACGCCCGGGTGCGCACGCCGGGCGAGCGCGACCATTTCGGGCGACAGGTCGACGCCGAACACGCGCAACCCCAGGGCGTGCAGGTGGGCAGTGACGTTTCCAAAGCCGCACCCGAGGTCGGCGATCGGACGGCCATCGACACCCCCCACGAGTTCCGCGAACCCGGCGAGCAGTGCCCGGTCCAGCGGCTTGGCGGCTAGTGCAGCACGGAAACGTTCAGCGTGGTCGGTGGCCACGGCGTCGTAGAACACCCGAGCAGCGCGCAGGAAGCCTGGTTCGGACACAGCGGAGCACCATAGTCGTTGGCGGTGACATCACGCCTTACCCACGTTGGGCGGCTCCAGGTATCCCTGACCGGGGTTAATGTGTGTTGATGCTCTGGCCGTTGCGGGTGGTTGTCGGATCCGTGCGACGGCTGCGGGTTCGTCGGAATGACTGTCCACGGGGTGTGCACTGGTGGAGGCTGTTGTGGACTGAGATTCCCCCACCGGGCCTCGGCTGGAGTACTGGGAATGCGCAGCGTGCCGTGCGATGACGATCGAACCGTCCAGCAAGTTCTGACGCTCCTCAGGCGAAATCCCGAGTCGATGCTCCGCGAGCGCGCTGTTCGTGAAGGCGTCCTACGAGCCTTGGAAAGCGCGGAGCCGGGGCTTGGCGTTGTAGGGCACGATGGTGGCAGCGGCTTCGGGCATGGCGCTGATGACCCGAGCGATCTGGTCGGCCGTGCGGTCGTGCATAAGGCGTCCCAGTGTCCCGTACGTGCGGCGGGGTAGGACCACGGTAACCCCGGTGCCTTCGTGCTTAGCGGCGGTCTCCAGCACGAGTTTCTGGGCGGCCCGGGTGATACGACGGTCAGGACAATCAATGATCCTCAACGGGACCGGGATATCGAACTCGTCCCACCGCTGCTGAAGCCGTTCCGCGAGTGCCGTATCGAGCACAAAATGCACTGCTGTCACCTTTGCGGTGCGCAGGCTGCGCGCATAGCGCAGTGCCTCGAGCACTGCCAGGTCCACACCGTTCACCAGCACCAGCGCCTCGTGGCGCGCGATGTTGGGCGGCCGTACCGCCGTGCCCTTGACCTCGTCGAGAATCGCGGATTCGGCACGGTACTCCTGATTGAGGCGGATCAGACCAGCCACCAGCAGGGGGAAGATCACCACAACCAGCCACGCGCCTTCGGTGAACTTCGCCACCGCGAAGATCGCCACCACCAGCGTGGACAGGATCCCAGCCGAAAGGTTGATCACCAGCCGACGGCGCCAACCCCGCTGCCGGTGCCGCAGGTGGTACCGGGTCATGCCGTACCCAGCGACGGCGAAGCCGGTGAACACCCCGATGGCATAAAAGGGCACCAGTGCGTTCACCGTGCCGCCAGTGATGATCAGCAACGCCACCGACAGGGCCGTGAGCACAAGGATGCCATTCGAAAACACCAACCGGTGTCCCCGTTTGGTCATCTGCCGCGGAAGAAAACGATCCTCGGCCACGAAACTCGCCAGGAACGGAAACCCGTTGAAGCTCGTGTTCGCACCGGTAAACAGGATCAGTGCCGAAGCGAACTGCAGCATCCCGTACAGCACCGTGCCCAGCGGGCCGAACCCGAACACCGCATGCGCTTCCTGGGACAGCACCGAGGGATAGCCGCTCTCATACGGCGTGGCATGCGTGACGAATGCCAGGTAGGACACCCCGGCCACCAAGAACCCCAGCATAGCGGCCATGACCGTGAGCACCCGCCGCGCGTTCGCGCCACGCGGGTTCTGGAAGGCACTCACCGTGTTCGAGATCGCTTCCACCCCGGTCAACGACGACCCGCCGTTAGCGAACGCGCGCAGCACCACCAGCGCCGTCGCCCCCATCACCAGCCCGTTGCCCTGCCCCATCGGCACCGCACCCGGCAGATGCGCCGGGTCGTACACCGGCAACCCCGTGGTGAGAGCCCGGACCACGCCCACCACGATCATCCCGCCGACCATGACCACGAACAGGTACGTCGGGACCGCGAACGGCCGACCCGCCTCCCGCAATCCGCGCAGGTTGGCGTAACACAGCAAGCAGACCACGCCAACTGTGATCTCCAAGCTCAGCGGTCCGAGCGCCGGTATCGCCGAGACCACCGCTACCGTGCCGGCGGAGGTCTGCACCGCCACGGTGACCACGTAGTCGATCAGAAGCGCCGCCGACGCGACCTGTGCCGCCTTCGGTCCAAAGTTCTCCCGCGCCACCACATACGAACCCCCGGCCCGGGTGTACACGCTGACCACCTGCCGGTACGAAGCCGCCACCAGCACGAGGATCAGCAAGATCACACCGGTAATCGGCAGCACCAGGGAGAACGCGGCCAGTCCCGCATAGGGCAGCAGTTCCAGCAGGATCTCCTCGGTGCCGTACGCCGAGGACGAGATCGCATCGGGCGCCAGCACGCCCAAGGCCACAGGGTTCGACAGCCGCTCGAACCGCAACTGCGCCGTAGTCAACGGGCGCCCCAGCAGCACCCGTTTGGCAAGATATCTCATCGACTCGGGCACAGAAGTTCGAACGCCCTCACGCTGCGCAGTCACGACAGGGAGCTTGCCACAGCAACTACCAATGCTGAAACAGCGATCAAAGACTCCTTCGCATCAAGCGTTGCGCGGATCACAGCAGCCGGTTTGCCCGCGTCACGTCACCGATTACACGTTGAAGCGGAACTCCACGACGTCGCCGTCGGCCATGATGTAGTCCTTACCTTCCATCCTGACCTTGCCGGCAGCCCGGGCAGCGCTCATGGAACCCGCTTCCACCAGATCGTCGAACGAGATGATCTCGGCCTTGATGAAGCCGCGCTCGAAATCACTGTGGATCACACCCGCCGCCTGCGGTGCGGTCCACCCCTTACGGATCGTCCACGCGCGCGCCTCCTTGGGGCCTGCGGTGAGGTACGTCTGCAACCCCAACGTGTGAAACCCAGCGCGCGCGAGGGCATGCAGACCCGGCTCCGGTTGGCCGATGGACTCCAGCAGCTCCCGCGCCGATTCGTCGTCGAGCTCCAGCAGCTCCGATTCGACCTTGGCGTCCAGGAAGACCGCATCACCCGGCGCCACGAGTTCGCGCAGCTCCTTCATGCGGGACTCGTCGCCGAGCACCCCTTCGTCGGCGTTGAACACGTACAGGAACGGCTTGGTGGTGAGCAGGTTCAGCTCGCGCAGTTCCTTCGTCTCCATCCCCTGCCCCACCGAGAACAGGGTCTTGCCGGAGTCCAGGACCTCCTTGGCCGACTGTGCCGCCTCCAGCTCCGGCCGACGCTCCTTGCGCGTGCGAGCCTCCTTCTCCAGCCGGGGCAGTGCCCTCTCCAGAGTTTGCAGGTCGGCAAGGATGAGCTCGGTGTTGATCGTCTCGATGTCCGAGGACGGATCGACCCGACCGTCGACGTGCACCACGTCCGGGTCGTCGAAAACGCGAATGACCTGGCAGATCGCGTTGGCCTCACGAATGTTGGCCAGGAACTTGTTGCCCAACCCCTGACCTTCGGAAGCACCCTTCACCAGCCCCGCGATGTCCACGAACGAGACCGTGGCGGGAACCGTCCGTGCCGACTCAAACATGTCGGCGAGCTTGTCCAACCGGCTGTCCGGGAGCGGCACGACGCCCACGTTGGGTTCGATGGTGGCGAAGGGGTAGTTCGCCGACAACACGTCGTTGCGGGTCAGGGCGTTGAACAAGGTGGACTTGCCGACGTTGGGCAGTCCGACGATTCCGAGGGTGAGGCTCACAAGCGCTCAAGTCTAGGTGCTAAGGACCTGATCAGTGTGGGCGGTGGCAGGGTCACGGGTTTGCTCATAACGAGGACGATACGGACGAAACCGGCGTACCACCACCAAGATCACCGAACCGGCAGACTCCTCCGCGTGTCAGGCACCAGCTCGCCATCGAGCAGCAAGGGTCACCACCAATCACGCCCTGGCCTTCATGTCTGATTTCCGCTAGTGCCGACCCCTGCTCACTGGCACGATCGGAAGCATGTTGATTGGCACGGAGCAGGCTTACCGCGCGGTCGCGGGACGTGACACGCGGTTCGACGGCTGCTTCGTGTTCGGCGTGCGCACCACAGGGATTTACTGCCGTCCCTCCTGCCCCTCCAGAACACCCAAGCCAACCAACATCGTTTTCTTGCCCACCGCCGCCGCGGCCCAGGAAGCTGGCTACCGCGCCTGCCGCCGCTGCCTCCCCGACGCCGTTCCCGGCTCGCCCGAGTGGGACCTGCGCGCTGACCTGGTAGGACGAGCGATGCGGCTGATCAACGATGGTGTGATCGAGCGCTCCGGTGTCCACGGGTTGGCCGATCAGCTCGGTTACTCCGCTCGACATGTCACGCGAACGCTCCGGGCCGAGCTGGGCGCGGGCCCGCTGGCGCTGGCCCGGGCTCGCCGCGCGCACTCCGCACGCGTGCTGATCGAACGCAGCGGCCTGCCGTTCACCGACATCGCGTTTGCCGCCGGGTTCGCCAGCTTGCGCCAGTTCAACGACACAGTGCGCGAAGTGTTCGCCACCACGCCCAGTGCCATGCGTGAGACGGCCCGGCAGCGCGGCACGCCCATGCCGGCCGTGGCCGGCTCCATTCGGCTACGGCTGCCTTTCCGCGCCCCCTTCGATGCGGACGGCCTACTCCGGTTCTTGGGCGACCGTGCTGTGCCTGGAGTGGAAGCGGCCTGTGATCAGCAGTACGCGCGGTCCCTCCGCCTGCCGCACGGCTCCGCGACCGTACGGCTCACTCCCAACAACGATCACGTGGACACGGTTCTCCGGCTGACGGACCTACGTGATCTCGGCAGTGCCGTGACCCGGCTGCGCCGGCTGTTGGATCTCGACGCGGACCCGTGGGCTATCCAGGAAGTCCTCGGTGCGGACCCGGTACTCGCGGGCAGCGTCGCGCGGAATCCGGGAGTGCGCGTACCTGGCGCGACCGCCGGAGACGAGATCGTTGTCCGCGCCGTGCTCGGCCAGCAGGTTTCGGTTGCGGCAGCGCGTACGGCGGCCGGGAAGCTGGCGGCTGCGCTCGGCGAGCCGCTCGCACACCCGGATGGCTCGGTGACCAGGTTGTTCCCCAATCCAGAGCAACTCGCCGAAGCACCCGAGGGCGTGCTCACTGGACCGCGCCGCCGCGTCGACACGCTGCGGCGCGTGTGCCAAGCGATGGCCGACGGCAGCCTGCGGATCCATCCCGGGCGGGAGGAATCGGAACTGCGTGGCGACCTCCTGGGCATCCCAGGCATTGGGCCGTGGACCGCTGGCTACGTAGCCATGCGGGTTCTCGGCGCGCCGGACGTCTTGCTGGACACGGATCTGGCGCTCAAGAAGGGCGCCACGGTGCTCGGCATCCCGCCCCAGAACCTGCGCAGTCACTCGAAAAGGTGGAGCCCGTGGCGTTCTTACGCCGGAATGCATTTTTGGCGGGCCTCCGCGCCTCTTATAGGTAGCGCCTCCACTGGGGGCGCGCCGTGACCAAGCCACCCTTGGCCCATCCACTCGACTTAGTGGAGGAATCATGAGTCTCGCACGGAAGACCGTCTGGTCCACTGTAGACACCGAGGCCGGTCCGTTTACGGCGGTCGTGGCGCCGGACGGAGCGTTGCTCGCGTCCGGCTGGACTTCGGACGTCGATCAACTGCTGATCGCGATCTCACCGAAGCTGCGTCCCGATGAACCGCGCGAAGTCAGTGACCTGGGACCGGTGACGAAGGCGATCAAGCGTTACCACAAGGGCCAGCTGGCGGCGATCACGGACATCCCGGTACGGCAGAAATCAGGTTACTTCATCGAGCACGCGTGGGAGATCCTGCGCAAGGTGCCGGCCGATGAGCCCGTCACCTACACCGAATTCGCCGCGCTGACAGGACGTCCAGACGCCGTACGCGCGGTGGCCTCGGCCTGCGCACGCAACGCGGCGGCTCTGTTCGTCCCATGTCACCGCGTGCTGCGCGCCGACGGCTCACTCGGCGGCTTCCGCTGGGGCGTGACAGTCAAACGGTGGTTGCTCGACCACGAGAGCGCTCACCGGTTCACCTGAGTATTCCGCTTCCTCCTGGAGGTTTGGGTTCGTGGCACCAGCTCACGCGGCTTGAATATCCATTGTGGACCCACCACGGGATTTGCGGACTCGCAGCCGGACAGGAATACGCTGCCGCACCTCCTCGATGTGTGAGACCAACCCGATGATCCTTCCGCCGGCCCGGAGTTCGTCGAGGGTGTCCATGACCAGTTCCAGGGTGTCGGAATCCAACGTGCCAAAACCTTCGTCGATGAACATCGTGTCCAGCACGGTTCCCCCGGTCTCGGCCGCGACGACGTCGGCGAGACCGAGCGCGAGCGATAGAGAGGCGAGGAATGATTCACCACCGGACAGCGTCTTCGTCGGGCGCACCTTGCCCGAGTAGTCGTCGAGCACATCAAGGCCCAAACCACCACGGGTTCCGTGTGCCCCCGCGGCATCGGAGTGCACGAAGGAATAGCGGCCGTCGCTCATCCGCTGCAACCGGCGGGTGGCGGCGACCGCGACTTCCTCCAACCGTGCGGCCAGCACGTACGAACGCAACGAGATCTTGCGGGCGTTCTGGCCGCGCCCGTTGACCAGGTCCGTCAAGGCGTCCAGCTCCGCGAAATCCGCCTGCGCGGGACCGAGCCGGTCCCACGCTTCGCGCAGGCGCTTCGCGAGTCCCGCGACGTCGGTGCGGCGCTGCTCGGCACTGCGTGCCGCCGCGGCGGCACGCTCGGCCGCGTCACGCGCGGCCTTGGCCGCCTCGGCGGCGGCGTCGACGTCGACCTCGACATCCGGGGTGACGCCGAAAAGTTCGGGGCTGGCCAGGGTCGCGCGTGCAGCAGCCGTCCGCTGCTGCACGTCCGCCAAAGCCGCGCCGAGCTCCGCCAGGTGCTGCTCGCTGCGGTCGGCGGCGACGGCCTCCTCGACGTCGGCGAAACCGGCTTGCTGCGCCGACCGCCGCAACACCGCCCACTGGTCGTCGACGCGCCGCCGAGCCTCGTCCGCCGCGGTCGTGGCCGCGACCAACCGTTCGGTCCGAGCGGCCGTATCAAGCAGTTGCTGGCGACGTTCCGCGACGCTGGCGTTCTCACCTCGGGCTTGTTCCAGCCGCTCGTGCCGTTCGGTGATGACCGTGACCAAAGTCGAGTGCTCGGAGCGGTGTGCGGCGACACGAGTGCGGAGTTCGTCGCGCTGGGCGGCCAGCTGCTCAGCCGAGCGTTCCAGCTCGGACAAACGGTCCCGGAGCGGGTCGAGCTGAGCCGCCGTCGCCTGCAAACGGTCACGTTCCGCTGTGCATTCGGCCAGCTCAGCGGCCAGCGTCTCTTCAGTGCGCTCCCCAAGAAGCTCCCGTAGCCGCTCGCATTCCCGGAGTTCCCGCTGTGCCGCCGCCGCGGCTTGCTCGCGCGCAGCGTGCGCGGCCTGCTCATCGGCCTGCGCGCGCTCTTCGTCCTCGCCGGTAATCGGGTCACCGACGGGCTCGGCCGGGCGCGGATGTTCCACAGACCCACACACCGGGCACGACTCCCCCGAGGTCAGGTCACCGGCCAGCTCAGCGGCCATGCCCGCGAGCCTGCGTGAACGCAGATCCAACAGCGCATCACGTGCCCGTTGATGCGCGTCCACCGCGTCGCGAAGCCGCTGGTCGGCTTTGCGACCGCGCTCCTCGGCCACGGGAAGCTCCCTGGCCACCTCCACGGCCGAACGCAGCTCCGTGACCCGGGCGGTCACGGTTTCCAGTCTGGCGCCAGCCTCCCGTGCCTCGTCGATCTGCTGGCGCGCTGCCGTGATCTGCTCCGGCAGTCCCTCAAGCCGGCCAGCGATCGCAGTATCCGCAGCTTCGTCCGCCTCAATGGCACGCTCCAGCTCGACCAACCGGCGCTGGTCCACGTCCTGCTGCTGCGCCTGCACCACAAGCTGCTGCAAGCCACCCGCTTCCTCGCGGTTGTCCGCCGCCAGCCGACGCAGGTCGGCAAGCTCACAGTCAGGATCCAGATCAGTGAAAGCGGCCTTCGCCAACTGGAGCTCCTCAGCGGCACGGTCGAACTCCCGTTCCGCCGCGCGTACGCCCTCCCGCACCGTCAACACGGGCACCGCGCGACGTGCCGCATCCACTTCGTCCTGCCACGCCTGGTGCTGCGTGCGACGCGCTTCCAGGTCAGCCAACTCGGCGTTCGCCTCACGCACCCGACGCGCCTTGTCAGCGAGTTCCCGCCGAGCAGTCAAATCGGCTTCCGCCGCGTCCCGCTCCTTGCCCAACCGCTGCCATTCGGCCGCCGTCTGCTCGGCATCGACATCGAGTTGCTTTTCCAGCTGACGCAACCACTCCTGGTCATCAGCACCCGAGTCGGCTTCCACGCCCGCCACTTGGGACGCCCGCGCGACCAGCTCCCGCACGTGCTGACCCTGCTCTTGCAACGCGGC
Organism: Pseudonocardiaceae bacterium; assembly: GCA_051984675.1. Lineage (GTDB taxonomy): Bacteria > Actinomycetota > Actinomycetes > Mycobacteriales > Pseudonocardiaceae > JBPYFK01. The sequence goes on from JBPYFK010000020.1 coordinate 84,206, forward strand.
GCCACGCTCCTTGCGCCGTTGCCGGAACCACTGCTCCACCTGCGCGAATCGCCGCGTGCCAAACAGTCTTTCCAGCAGTTCCTCGCGCTCGTTGGTTTCGGCGCGCAGAAAGCGTGCGAACTCACCTTGCGGCAACAGAACGACCTGGAAGAACTGATCCACGCTCATCCCGAGCAGGCGCTGCACAGTCCGCCCCACCTCGTCGATGCGCGTTAGCCCCTCAGCCGGCTCGCCGGACGGTGGCCGCTCCACCCACGTCAACGCCGCTTTCGCTGGTTGCGTGGTAAATCCGTCTCCACGCTTCTTCGGCCGCTGGTACTCCGGGCTGCGCTCAACGCGCAACCGATGTCCCTGCACCGTGAGTTCCAACTCGACCCTAGTCGGCACATCCGGCGACGCGGTGTCACAGCGGAGCCGTTTCGCCTGCCCACGCACGCCGGGAACCGAACCGTAGAGCGCGAAAGCCACCGCGTCCAGCAAGGTTGTCTTGCCAGCACCGGTGTCTCCGTGCAGGAGGAACAGACCGTCAGCGCTGAGAGCGTCGAAATCGACAGTCTCCTGCCCCCGGTACGGGCCGAACGCGCTCACCTCCAGCCGGTGCAGTCTCATCGGGCGACCTCCGCGGCGTCGACGGAACGCAGCGCTTCCGCCAGCAGGGAACTTTCCGACTCCGTCGGGGCACAGCCCCGGCAGTCCGCGACAAATCCGTTGGCCAGCTCTTCGTCGTCACGACCACGCACCACTTCGGAATACCGCAGCGGCGTCTCCGACCAGCCGCTCTCCGGCTTCCACTCCAAGTGCACGGCGTGCGGAAACCGCTCCTGCAACCGGCGCATCGCGTCGAGCGGACGCACGTCGTCCACGAGAGTGGCTGACACGTAGCAGTCCTCCCACTCCGCGTAATCCGGAACCGTGAGCAGCTCGTCGAGGCGTCCACGCAGGGTGGCCAATCTCCGGGGAACCGGTAGTTCCCGCCGCTCCACGCCCGCCAGCCCCCCGGCGTCCAGCTCCAGCAGCCATGTCGACTTTCGGTGCGCCGCTTCGGAAAACGAATACGCCAGCGGGCTACCGGAATAGCGCAGGTGTTCGTCGAGCCGTTGGGCAGCGTGCAAGTGTCCGAGCGCGACGTAGTCGACACCGTCAAACACCGCCCCAGGTACCTGCTCCACCCCGCCAACGGCGATGCGGCGTTCCGACTCGCTGGCCTCACCACCTGTCACGAACGCGTGCGCCAACACCACCGACCGTGTTACCGCAGGCTGCGCCGAAAGATCCGCGCGCACCCGGTTCATCGCCTCGGTTAACACCGACGCGTGACCGCGTTCGACGAGCCCTGGACTCGCGCCCGTCACACCTTCAGCACTCGTGCGCAGGGCATGGCGTGCTGGATCTGGTTCGAGGTACGGAATCCCGTAGAAGGCGACAGGGCCGTCATCATCGGCAATTATTACCGGATCGTGTAAACGAGAGATTCTCGTGCGTAGGTGGAGCCCGCCAGCTGCCGCGAACTCGGCGAACGCGCCGACACGTGCCGCAGAGTCATGATTACCTGGCGTAATAACAAGTTGCGCGCCCGCTGCCCGGATGCGTGCGAGCACACGCATGCACGTGTCTACTGCCTCACTCGAAGGAACGGCGCGGTCGTAGAGGTCACCGGAGACCACCACCACGTCCACCCGCTCGTCCTCGACCGTGTCAGCCAGCGTGGACAGCACAGACTCCTGATCGGCGAGCAGGTCGCGGCCGTGAAATGTTCGGCCGATATGCCAGTCGGACGTGTGCAGCACTCGCATACCCGCCAAGCTAGCGGCGGCCACCGACGTCGGGCGTGCGACCCCTCGCGGCGTGTTGGTGAAAGACGCTTCCACTGCGCCTGGCTGCGGTGAAAGCGTCTTTCACCACACTCCCACCCGCACTCGGACTTCGTGGTGGACGCAGGCGCTGTCAGCGGTATGCGCCATGATCAGCTTGGCCAACACCCGTCGCCCCATGGGAGAAAACGTGAGCTCAGGCATTCTCGCGATTGTGGCCATCGTGCTCGCGCTGCTTTTCGCCGCGGCGCTAGCACTGATCTGGCGGCTGTACACCGACAGTGCCAGTCGCGCCGACCAAGCAATGCGCATGCTGGAAGTAGAGCGCGCCCGCACCGTCGACCAGCAGGCAGCCTTGCGCCGCTACGAGGTGGCTTTCGCCTCGATCACCGGCCGGGGCGAGCTCGGGGAGCAGGTACTCGTCGAGACAGCCCGGTCACTGGGGCTTCGAGAAGGCATCCACTTCACCGTCCAAACCGACGTTGCCGGTGGCGGAGCGGCCAGACCGGACATGGTGCTGACCGTGGGCGGCGGCCGCCAAGTCCCGGTGGACGCCAAAGCCAGCCTCGCCGTCTGGGCTGAAGCGATGGAAACGGACGACCAGGACGAGCGTGCCGATGCACTGCGCGTACACGCCCGCAACATCCGCTCCCGCGCCTCCGAACTCGCGGGCAAGGGATACCAGCGCTGGGCGGACGCGATCTACGGCACGATCATGTTCGTACCTTCGGACGCTGCAGTCGTCACGGCTTTGGACACCGACAGGGAACTGTTGACGTGGTTGATGCGGAAACGGGTGTTTCTCTGTGGCCCCACCGGATTCGCCGTTCTCGCTTCAGCGGCGATGTTCGCCGCTACCGAACGAACCATCGCCGAAGACATCGACCAGGTGCGTTCCCAAGCCATCCGCGCCCACCGGGCCGCAACCGGAGCGGTTGACGCGGCCAACCTGTCCAGCACCCACCTACAGCGCTTCCTTTCCGCTCGGCGGCGGGAAATCGATGCGCTGGAGACGTTTCGCAATGCGGTAGGAACGCTCACGGACTCCGCCGGCGGATCGCAACCAATCTCGGAGCTGCGGCGCATGGACGACGCGTTGACCACAAGCTCTGCACCGGGCAGCGACGACCAGTAGGTCCCCATTCGGCCAGCCGTGACCGGTGCCCGCCCACGCGGTGAAAGACGAGTTCACTGCATCAGCCAACAGTGAACTCGTCTTTCACCGCACCCCCTCAGTCCGCCGCGCGCTGCTCCGCGGCAAGAAAGTGCGCGATGCTCGCGGTCGAGTCGTAAAGAGCCCGATAATGGTCGTAGAAAGCGTCGTAGCGTTCGACATGGGCCGGATCAGGCTCCACCGTCTTGGCCACGGGATTCCAGTTCTCCGGCGCCACCGCCACGCCCGTGCCGATGGCGGCGAGTAGAGCGTCGCCGAAACTCGCGCCCACCGTTTCGGTCGGAACCTGCTGCGGCCTCCCCGTCACATCGGAGACGATCTGCGTCCACAAACCGCCCTGGGTACCGCCACCAACCGCGACCAGGCGAGCGGCGTCGCCACCGGCTTCGCTCATTGCTTCAAGGTTGTGGCGCACGCCGTATGCGATCCCTTCCAGCGTCGCCCGATACACCTCCGCTTGGCCATGGCTTGTGGTCAGCCCGGCGAGGATTCCACGCGCGTCAGGGTCGAAGATCGGTGTGCGCTCGCCAGCGAAGTACGGAAGGAGCAACAAACCACGGCTTCCGGCCGGCGCGCTGGCAGCCAGTTCCACCAAGTCACCAAACTGCCCGCCCATGAGTTTGCGCAGCCAATCCGTGACGGCACCGGAGGTCGCCATCCCGGCTGCCAATGTGTACGTATCTGGATACGCACCGCAGGTTCCCCACAATGCGTGGTGCGGTGTCGGATCGGTCAACACCTGGATAAAGAACATCGTGGTGCCGTACATCAGCATCAGGTCACCTGGATCGCGGACGCCGACGCTCGACGCCTCCGCCCACGCGTCGACGGTGCCCGCGGTGACCGGTAGCCCTTCCGGCAAGCCGGTCTCGGCAGCAGCCCGCGCGCCCACGTGACCGACCACCTCGGTAGGCCAGGCCAACTCGGGTAGGGGCAAGCCAGGCGCGACCCGGTCTGCCCACTGCTCGGACCAGTTCCTGGCCCCCAGGTCGTACATAGGATCGCACTGGCTTGCCGAGTGGTGGTCGAGCACATAGCGACCGGTCAGCCTATGCACCAGGTACGAGCTGCACATCAGCAGCTTCTCCGTGCGCTCGTAGACCTCAGGCTCGTGCTTCGCCAACCAGCGGATCTTCGGACCAACCGCTTGGCTGGTCAGCGCCGAACCCCCGCGCTGGAGAATCGCATCCGCACCGAACTCGTCATTGAGTTCCGTGATCTCTTCAGTGGCGCGGGTGTCGACCCCGTAGAGAATCGCCGGTCGCAGCGGATTGCCCGCGGCATCCGCGGGAAGCAGCACCGGACCAATACCGCTGACCCCCAGCCCGGCCAGGCGGTAGCCGTCCGCTGCGGGTAGCAACTCGGTCACGAGGTCGCGGAAGTCGCTCCACCACACGGACTCGGCATCATGCTCCACCCACCCCGGATGCGGGTAAGACGTTTCGTGGGGGCGGCTGGCCCTACTGATGATGGTGCCGTCCGCCGTCGTCAGAACGCCTTTGGAACTGGAGGTGCCGATGTCGATCCCGAGCAGCACATCTTCGGGCATCGTGTCTTCCTCTCACACTTCGCTGTGCCAGGGACACCCACCGTCGCCCAAGCGGGAGGCTGGTGCGGTGAAAGACGAGTTCACTGCACACCAGTACAACCTGGCCCGCATTCCGCAGCGAAGTCGTCTTTCACCGCCACCCCGCCCCCAGGGGTCTGTCAGCTGCGGGTCCACTCATCCACCCGGACCCCGAGAAGCTCCGCGGCCGCTCGCATCTCAGCTCGGTAGTCACCCGGCACCGCGTGGATATGGTTCGCGCCGAACTTCGACAGAAAGACCTCGCCGGGCGCGTCCAAGCGAGCGAACGCATGCGGCCATTCTGGTGTGGACTGCCGCACGAGCGCCTCGTTGGTCTCAGCGTCGTAGCTCTCAAAGTCACCCAGCATGAGCTGCAACCGGTACTGGGCATCTTCACGCGTGAGGCGCGCCAAGGTCATCTGCCCGGGCGCCGCGATGTGCTGCACCGAAGCACCACCGGCCGGGAAGAAGAACACCTCTGGGTAAAGGTGGACCTTCGCAAGGTTCTCGGCGGGATCATCACTGCGTCCAGCGAACCACGTCGCGTGCTGCCCCGAGTTGCACAAGTCCCAGATGTCCCGGTCAGCGTGATAATGCCGGACGTCCGCGAACAACACCGGCGTGCCGGCGATCTTCTTGAACAGCTGCATGGTCAGCGCGCCGTCCATGTCCGCCTCGGTCGCGCACACGTGAGTTTCCTTCGGGCCATTCCAGTCATAAGGGTCGTTCAGAAAGGCCTCGGTGATGTCCATCGTGGCGAAGTTCTCGGTGAGTTCGGGCTGCGCTTTGATACCCGAGAAGTCGAGGTGGCGCTCGGCGATAATGTCCCGAATCGCCAGATACGACCGGATCTGACGGTCGAGTAGCTCTGGCGTGAGCTTCTTGCCGTCGTAATGCACCCCTGCCGCGTGCTGCTCAAGCCAGATCCGGGCGCGTTTCGCCTCGTCCTCATCGGCCTGCTCCGCCCGCAGCACCAATTCGTACTGGTCGATCTCCTCAACATCAATGCCGAACTGCCGCTGCCACTGGTCGGTGTTGGCGACCGCCGTATTCATCCCCATCGGCCGACCACCGAAGCGTCCGAAAGTCGAGCCGTGCAGGCTCGCCACGGCCTGTGCCGCCCGCGCTCGCACATTGATCTTCTGGATCATCTCGATCTCATCGGGCGCGCCCCATGCTCGAACGTGCCGGCGACCGATCTGATCGAGTGCGCCGCCGGCGGCAAGCATGCCCACCAAACCGGGCTCGGTCGGATCAGTGCTGGCCACGAGCACCAGCGGACTACGGGTGGCGTCCGCGGCCAGCATCGTGAAATGGGGAAATGCCCACACCGCGTAGTAGAAGATCGTGAGATCCACCCCGGCCGCGGCGACCTCTCGTGCTACCGAGGTCGCCGCGATGTTCGTCGCGACCAAGTCGCTCCCAGCGACAACCTCATGACCGGCGCTGCGCAGTGACTGGACGAGAGCATCCTGCTTGTTCTGGATGAACTCCGCGTTCCGCGCGTGCACATGGTCGCGGCCATCAGAAATGCTGATCACGCCAATGCGGGCCACGGGCTCCTCCCAACGCTCAAGCGACCAGCGGAATGTTGTTCACATTCGCTCCGCCAAGAGTGAGCAATCGTTTTCTCGGAAGCTATTCTGCGTGTACTCGGCCTGTCAATAGGCTGGCAGGTAGGGCACCGGCCCGCCCATCGGCTTGCGTTCGTTTGGGGGACGTGCACGATCCCGCGCAAGGAGGAACAGTGGCGACGATCAGTGACGTGGCGAACCGGGCGGGTGTGTCCACCGCTACGGCATCCCGAGCCCTCAACGGCAAGAGTACGGTCGCCCCCACGCTGGCCGCACGCGTGCTCGCCGCGGCCGGCGAACTTGGCTACCGGCCCAACGGCCCTGCCCGTAACCTGCGCAAACAGGAGACTGCTGTCCTTGCGCTGATCATTTCCGACATTGAGAACCCGTTCTTCACGGCGATCTCCCGTGGCGTTGAGGACGTGGCGCACACCGCCGGCTACTCGGTGGTGCTGTGCAACTCTGATGACGACCCGGACAAGGAGCGCGAGTACGTCGATGTGGCCTTACAGGAACGCGTGGCCGGCCTTCTTCTGTCCCCGACCGGGCGAGGTGAGAGCGCTGACTTGTTGCGTAGCCACGGCACGCCTGTCGTAGCGGTGGACCGTCCGTTACCGAGCCGTATGGGTGACACCGTATTGGTCGATTCTCGGCATGCCGCGAAGCAAGCCACCAATCACCTGATCGAGCGCGGCTATCAGCTGATCGGGTGCATCACCGGCCCGAGCGGAGTGCTCACGGCCGACGACCGGCTCGCCGGCTACCGCGATGCGTTGCGTGCTGCGAAGATGCGCAGTTCCACCAGTCTGGTGCGGCGAACGGAGTTCAAGGCAGCAGGCGCTCGACTAGCCGCGCATGCGCTGATGACTCAGGAGCAGCCCCCGGACGCGCTCCTCGTGGCGAACAACGCCATGGCTATCGGCGTGCTGGAGACACTCGCCGAACTCGGACTGCGATGCGGTCGCGATGTGGGACTTGTCACGTTCGACGACGCCCCCTGGGCTGCTCTGCTCGACCCGCCCCTGACGGTGGTGTCGCAACCGGCCTACGAAATGGGCGCCGTCGGAGCGCAGCTCTTACTCGGCCGGATCAACGGCGACCGCTCCGAAGCGACCACGACAACCCTGTCCGCCCATCTTGTGACCCGTGGGAGCTCCTCGCGTGCGGGGGGACCGCAGGCGCAGTGAACGACGCTTTCACTACGCCTGCCACACAACAAGAGCATCCCGAAGCGGACGGGGTCGCCGTGCCGACCGCCTGAGCAAGCGTGAACCGCTGGTGACCGAGCGACTTCAGCGAAATCGACCCCGACAAGGCCGCCCGCGTTCACTGCGTTCGAGGCCCAGCCAGCCACCGAGAGTGCAGTGAACGCGTCTTTGACCGCAGCCGCCACGCCCACCCTCGCTACCGCGTGAAGACCTGATACCGCGAAGCCGACCAGGGTGGCGCGCCAGACACCGGAATCAGCTCCACCTGGGCCGAGGACTTGCCCGCCGTCAATGCCGGCGGAATATCGAAGTTGTCCTCCAGCCAGCGGAAATAGGCGTTTCCCAGAGGCTGCATCCACACCCCGGCGGACTTGCCGTCGATCCGAACCTCGACCTGCTGGTACGCCTGCTGCTGGTCGCTCAACCTCCGCAACCGCACACCCGAGTTGTTCTGATCGAACGAGATGCGGAAACTCATCGGACCGGTCGTCCGGGTCGTGTCCCGGGTGAACGGCGCGGGCTGCTCGGCTCCCTCGAACCGGGAGTTCAACTGCTGAGTCGTCTCCCCACTGGCCTGGTACTGATGCGAATCGCGGCTGGACTGCTGTGTCAGGTCGACCTGATCGGTCGCGTGCTGCGCCGCCGGAGCACCCCCGTACCAGTAGGCCGTCGAACTGTAATAGGCAGGAACGTCATTCGCGGGGCCGTGCTGGATACCCGCGACGAGCCCGTCGGAGAAAGGAACCGCGTCTGGAGCCATGAGACGGAACGCCCCGGTGCAGTCGTACTGGCAACCGTCCGCATGGTTCTGGTGCGACGGGTTGCCGCTGAGCGGCATCGAGAACGTAGTGCCGTCCCGGAAGTACCATCCGCCCTCGTAGAAATCCTCGGTGCCGGTGCCGTACCAGCCCGGGCTTGACGTGCCGTCGGTGTAGAAGCGTTCATCGCCTTCCAGGTAAAGGCGCTCGTTGGCCTCCGCTCCCACGCGCGACCGTGGTTGCTCCGCCTGGCCGGTCGTCGGGCGTGGCGCCGAGCCGCGCATGGTTTGCGTCATTCCATACAGCGTGCCCGCCCCTTGAGCAGTCACGAAGTTGAAGTCCTTGTTCTGGGCGGTCGGACCTTCGTGGTGAGTGGCATGGAAGTAGGTGTCACCGGCGTCCATCCCACGGGTGGACGCACTGGTGATCTCCGCGGTCGCTCCCCTGATGGGCACGCCGCCACCGTTGACCACCTCAACCGTCGCGTTCCGCGCGAAAGGCATCGGCCACCAAGACGTGTACCACCCGTCCGGGCTACTGGCATCGACGGAAAGCATCGTGGACCGCACGTCGTACTTGCCCAAACTGGAACCGAAGAACTCCCCGATCGGGGCGTCCACTGTTGTCTTGCCGTCAAACGTGATCCGTAGCCGCGTACTGGCCAAGGCCTGTTGGGATGCGGCCACATCCGCGGCCGGGGTCGGGTAGCGAGCTTCCAGCTTTTCGCGGGAGAAGGTCTGCTTGTTGATGTGGTAGTTGTGTGCGTGCTCCTCGCCCGGATGGGACGGCCCGAGGTCGAGTGCGTCTGTCCGCACCCACTGACCGTTGACCAGGCTCTGCACGTCGTACCGGAACTCGTTGACATCCACCGGCGAAGACACGAACTGGTTGGACAGGTGCACCGTCGACTTCCCACGGATCAGCGATTCCGGTACTTCGATGGTCTGATCAGCCCACTGCCCCGGGGCTGCGGCGCCACTCCGCCACTGCCCCGCGGGCCGCCCGTCCACAGACAGTCCCGCGACCTGGTTGGCAACCCGGGGATCGAACCTGCGCGTCACCCGCACAGCGGTGCTGTCGGAGTCGATGTTGGCGGTGAAATCGCTGCCACCGCCGGCCCCGAAGGCACGGCCGTCATCGACCACTTGCGGGCTTGGTTTCACTTGCGGCAACCGTAGCCTGAGCTGATTGATCTGGCCCGGCCCGTTCAATTGCGCCACTTGCGCGGTTCTTCCCGGTGGCACGTCGAAATCCTGTCGCTTGACGTCTGGATCGTCGGCTGGAGGCTTCGGATCGGCCACGCCGAACCTGCGCAGCCGGTCGATCACGTCAGTGGCGGGGTCACCCGGGTCAAAGGTATTCACACCATCGGCATCAGGGAAGGCCCGGTAGCTCACGTGATAGAAGTACGGGTTGTTCTGCACGGTCACCCGCATGGACTCCCGATACGGCATGGGAACCTTGATCGCCACACCGCCGGAGTGGTCGTCGGCGTTGCTGACGAGTGGCCACACGAACGGAGCGCCCAGCTTGCCGTTAACGACGTCGCTGAACGGGGCATTCAGGACCGTGCGCCCGTCCAGCTCGATGATGATCCGGCCGGTTCCGCTGACATCTCCGTAGGGCTCCCGAGTGGACCAGATCGACGTGACCTCACCAGCTCCCTTCTGTTCGGCGATCACGCAACCCTGGTCGCTGGTGCGCAGGCAGGAGTACGTCCCCTGGAATCCGTCGTTGTTACCGCCGGACCGATCAAAGCTGGAGAATTGCTTGCTCTGTTCCGCACCGCGCAGTTGTGCCATCCCGTCCATTTTGCGGAACGTGTCCCAGCCGACGGTTCCCTTCTGCTCAGCCGGCCTCGCCTGATGTGCTCGTGCGGCGGCGTTTATGGACGCGGGAGGATCAGCGACGAGCATGGCGGCGCCCAAGGAAGCGACCCCCAACCACGAACCAAGCAGCTTCCCCCATTGGCGTTGCCAGGCCGCGGGTTCACGTGTCCGTCTCATGACTCGTCGCATCGTGCTCTCCTCCCCACGGCACCATCCCTTGTGGACGGTGGTGTACACCATTTGGCGGTGGCGCGCGACTTGAATTCATCAGTCCTGGCGACAAAAACATCTGCTCGCCACTCGAACGGTGGCTCGGTGGCGGTAACCCTGCTAACCCTTTGAAATCATGTTACGGGAAGAGCGTCCACTAATAGTGCAAGATCATGGTCTCGCATTCGACGTGGAATCGGCAACCCACCATCCAGGTGTTTTCCGAGTTGTTGCCCAGCAACCAAACGTGGCCGCCCTTACCGTGCCGCAGGCCGGTTTAAGAGCCGCCGAGGCACCTGGACACGCGAACCACCCCGCACAGGAAAAGCATCACCCAGCAATCGCGGAGAGCGAACCGAAAGCAGAGGAAAGCCAGAAGCAGGGTTGGTGAGAATGCACTGGAACAAAATGCCGAGCGAGTCGACGCCAGACCGTTACTGTTCACATTCGCATTTGGCGCAGACCATTCTTAACGGTGCCCTCTAGAACCCTGCCCATCCACAGCTGCAACTGCATCGGGGTGATCCCGTAACCCGACCAGGTTGGCCGTACGGGCAAACGGCGACCGCATCGCCTATATCCCCTACCGATACCGATCGTCTGAGCCAGGGGCGACCTATCGCTCATATGGACCCCCCGGCAGTGCCGGGTAATCGATTGCTCTGACGCTAAGACTGATCCACATGATGTGTCAAGCGTCACATCGAGGAGCAGTTGATCTCTCTGGTTCGCCCGCACTCGCCGGATTTGCGCTGGCAAACGAGCATGTGGGGTGGCCCGTGTGAGCTATCCATGCGGGAGACTAATGCCTGCCGGCCGTACTAGACCGTTACCGTTGGTACCCGTGACCGCAACTCGCGAGCGCCAGAGCGGCGCACCCCTGCCCGCCAGCGACCCGCCGCCGTGGACCGAACGATCCGCCTTCGGCACCACGCGTGGCTTCCCAGTCTGGGGCGCGGTGGTGATGGCGGCGCTGCCGACCATAGTCGGGATGCTGCTCGACATCCTCATGTCGAACAAGCCAGGACTGCTGTTCACCGCGTGCTACTTCGTCGGATGTGTGCTGGCCGTCGCGCTCGTTCAGCGTGGAAGCCTGTTCGGCGCCATGGTGCAGCCGCCCCTGGTCGTCGCGATCACCCTGCCGGTCGTTGTGCTGCTCGTCGGACGTGGTGTTCCGAGCAATGGTGGAATCGCGGGTAAGGCGCTGGCGGTCGGCAGCCCGCTGATCAACAGTTTCCCGGTGATGGCTGCCGCCAGCATCGCCACCCTCCTGGTCGGGCTGCTCAGGATGTTCGTACTGCAGCGGGCCGACACCGACCACGACCTCAACCCCGGAGGGGCTCCTACTAAGGCACAGCCCAGCCGCGCGCGGAAACCGGCTGCCCCGGCCGCCGGCCGCAAACCCCAAGAAAGATCGGGGAAGACCCCGGGCAGTCCCGGCAGAGGGCCAGCGCAGCAAGGTGCGCGGCCTGACCAGCGGTCTGCGGATCGTCCCAGAGGAAGGACGGCCGGGGAACCACCTCGCCAGGGCCAAGCCCAGCCCGGCCGTTCCGCACCACCGGATGCGGGACGAGCACGCCGCGGTCAAGCGCCCAGTGGAGGCCCTGGTGACGGCGGTGGCTCCCAGCGCAGAGGCGGTCCGGTCGGTGGACCGGAGCGGGGCGGCGGCCAGCCGTTGCCACCAGGCCGGGGCGGACCGCGCCGAGCTCCCGGGCGCGGACAGGGGCCTGAGCCTCAGCGTGGCGGCGAACCGCCACGCCGGCCTCGGCCCCGCGACGACCGATTCGAGTAACGGCTGATTTCCAGCGGCTGCCCCACAGCGCCCGGTGCAATAGCGCCCTGTACCACAGCGCCCTGTACAGCGTTCACTCGACTGACGAATATCAATCTGTCGAGTTCACGGGCATCAGCGCACGCTCTTGGGGTTGTCCGGATTCTCCGAGAGATCCTTGCGCAGCTCCTTGGGCAGCGCGAAAGCGATCTTCTCGTTGGCCGTGGTCACTTCCTCGACCGCGCCCCAGCCGCGCTCCGCCAGGTAGTCCAGTACTTGGAGCACAAGGACGTCCGGCACCGAAGCGCCGCTGGTGACGCCGACCGTGGCCACGCCCTCCAACCAAGCGTCGTCGATCTGGTTCGCGTAGTCGATCAGGTGGGAGTCCGTGGCCCCGGCCCGTAACGCCACCTCGACCAGCCGCTTCGAGTTCGACGAGTTCTGCGACCCGACCACGATCACCAGATCGCACTCGGCCGCCATCGCCTTGACCGCATCCTGCCGGTTGGACGTCGCGTAACAAATGTCATCGCTCGGCGGCTCCTGCAGATCAGGGAACCGCTCCTTGAGCTGCTCCACCCGCTCCATGGTTTCGTCCACGCTGAGCGTGGTCTGCGACAGCCAGACCACCTTGGACGAGTCGCGAACCTGAACCTTGTCCACGTCCTCGGCTCGATCGACCAGCTGTACGCGGTCCGGCGCCTCACCGGAGGTGCCCTCAACCTCTTCGTGGCCTTCGTGCCCGATCAGCAGGATGTCGTAATCCTCGCGGGCGAACCGATTGACCTCTTTGTGCACCTTCGTGACCAGTGGGCAGGTCGCGTCAATGGTGCGCAGATTCCGTTGCTCAGCGGCCTGGCGAACGGCTGGGGAGATGCCGTGCGCGGAGAACACCAGCAGAGCCCCCTCAGGGACCTCGTCGGTCTCCTCGACGAAAATCACGCCGCGTTCCTGGAGGGTTTCCACGACGTGCCGGTTGTGGACAATCTCCTTGCGCACGTACACGGGCGGCCCGTAGGTTTCCAGCGCCTTCTCCACTGTCACCACGGCCCGATCCACGCCGGCACAGTAGCCACGGGGCTTGGCCAGCAGAACGCGCCTGGGTTTGTCCGCTCCCGGTCCTCCGCCGGTCGAGCGCCCTTCAGTGCCGGCATCGGTCTGTCCGGTCGCCTGCGTCGAGGTCGTCATGGCCCCCAGCGTACGGATGCATCCGCTCCCCGGCCCAGCCCGCTCCGGGGGAACGAGCGTCCGGTGGCGGGGTGGGGGCGGTCGTGAAAGACGCCTTCACTGCGGTTGGGGTAGCGAAGGAGGCTTTCCCAAACTCCGGTAGAGCGGTGAAGGACGCTTTCACTGCACCAGCCGCAGGGAACTCGTCTTTCACCAAACGCCCCCACCCCACACCATGGCCCGGCGCGCGAGCGTGCGGCACTCTTGAACCATGCGATCGTTTCCCTTGCCCGTCCGGGTGGCGGCCGGCCTTGCAGCCACCGCGTTCGAACAGATCCGGCACCTTCCGAACCAACTGGTCGGGCTGCCGCTGACGGTAACCAGCCAGGCCCTCCAGCTGTCGATGCGCGTCCAGCAGCAGGTCACCGAACTGGCCATTCGCGGCGACGACGTGCTCTGCCAACTCAGCGAGCCGGAGGAAACCCCGGAATGGGCCACATTCGACGAGGAACAACAGACCCAACAAGCCCAACAGCCCCAGAGACCTCAAACGAAACAACAGCGCCGAGCAGAACCGGCGCGACCCGGCGCCAGCAAGTTCGACCGGACCGCCGACGACGCCGTCCCCACCGGCCACGACCGTGTCAACGATCTCGGACACGTATCAGGGAAAGCCCGGACGGCACGCGCCGCAGCGGCAGTTCGCCCGAACCTGCCTCCCGGCTACGATCAACTGACACTTCCCCAGCTTCGGGGGAGGTTGCGCCGCTTCTCCGCAGCGCAACTGGTGGACCTGCTTGACCACGAACGCGAGCACCAGGCACGTCCAGAGTTCCTCCGACTCCTGACCAATCGGCTCGACAAGCTCCGTACCGAGCAGACATAAGCCGCACGAGGTGCGTAAGGGCAGCCTCACCGGCGTCCGTGAATATCCCCTAGCACCACACAGGAGAGACCCTGAGCTCCCCCACCAGCCCTGAACATCCGTGGCCTGTGCGCACGGTGGCGCGCAAGATCGCTGAGTGGATCAACCGCCTTGGTGACATCTGGGTGGAAGGCCAGATCACTCAAATATCCGCTCGCCCCCGCACGTCGACGGCCTTTATGACGTTGCGTGACCCGTCTGCGGACGTTTCCCTCACACTCACGTGCGCGTCCGCGCTGCTGAACAGCATGGACCCACCGCTGACGGATGGCAGTCGGGTCGTCGTGCACGGAAAAATGATCTTTTTCGTCAGCCGCGGCAGCCTGAGCCTGCGAGTGGACGAGATCCGCGCAGTGGGGGTCGGAGAGCTGCTGGCGCGGATCGAACGCCTCCGCAAACTGCTGCAAGCCGAGGGGCTGTTCGACGCGGCCCGGAAGAGACCGCTTCCCTTTCTGCCCCGCCGCATCGGCTTGATCACTGGCCGGGGATCCGCGGCGGAACACGACGTGCTCACCAATGCCCGGCTGCGATGGCCCGCCGCGGACTTCGCCATCCGCAATGTCGCCGTACAGGGTTCGACGGCGGTGCCCCAGATCCTCGACGCCCTGGCCGAACTCGACCAAGATCCCGCGGTCGACGTCATCGTGATCGCCCGAGGCGGGGGCAGCGTTGAGGACCTGCTCCCGTTTTCCGACGAAGCACTGTGTCGCGCTGTCTCGACCTCCCGCACGCCCACGGTGAGCGCGATCGGTCATGAGCCGGACTCGCCGTTGGTGGACCATGTCGCCGATGTGCGCTGCTCGACTCCTACAGCGGCGGGTAAGCGAGTAGTCCCTGACGTCGGCGAAGAAACCCAGCGCATTCGTCAGCTTCGCGATCGAGCCAGGCGGGCGCTGCACGGATGGGTCGATCGGGAACGGCGGCTACTGGACGTGTTGCGCACCCGGCCCGCGTTGGCGGACCCGTTCGGCCCCCTTCAACAGCGGTCCGAACACATCCACGCTCTCCGCGAACGGACAAGGCGTGCAGTGATGGCGGCACTCACCTCGGAACACCATGCGCTGACAGCGACGCGGTCCCGCTTGACGGCGCTGGGCCCTGCGGCCACGCTTGATCGCGGGTACGCGATCGTGCAGCGCGTCACACCTGACGGGGCTACCCGGGTGTTGCGATCCGTCGAGGAGGCTCCGCCGGGAACGCAACTACGGGTGCGGGTCGTTGATGGTGCGGTACACGCAGTCGTACCGGATGGAGCAGATTCGACTGGCTAAGCACGGAGGAACGGGTGTACCCGGCGCACCAATCCACTTTCCTGCCGTTGACGGTGGCCGCTGCCAGGTCGGCCGCACTGGCCGCCACTGAACCGCCGTTCCGTTCGGGCGCGCAGGCTGTGCGGCGGCACGCGGAGGAAGCCAACGATGCCGCCGCCGAGTGTTGGGTAGCGCTGCTCGGAGGCTGTTCATCGCCGGGAAGGAGGAACCTGCCCACCCGGTTGCGCGAACTTTCCGATGCCACGTCCGTGTATGTGGAGACGGGCTGGACGGCCCGCCACCTGACGACGTACCGACGTAAGCTTGCCGAAGCGCAGTCGCGTATCGACGATGCGGTGCGCGAGGGAGACGGTGCCGAGTTCGCCGAAGCGTTCATCGGCTATGACCAGGTGGTGGCCACGGCAGTGGTGTCCGCGCGAAGCAGGATGGAGAGTCCCGCTTGACTGCGAGTGAGCAGGATCGGCAAGAGGACGGCAACACCCGCGATGGGCAGGTCGACGCCGAGGTTCCTCCCCCTGATGTAGCGAACCTGGGTTACGAACAGGCACGTGATGAACTGACCGAGGTCGTACGGAAGCTCGAGGCGGGCGGTCTCTCGCTGGAGGAGTCACTGGCCCTGTGGGAGCGCGGCGAAGCCTTGGCCGGGGTATGCGAACGCCAGTTGGCGGGTGCGCGTGAACGCGTTGAACGTGCTCTCGCCGCAGTCGAGGAGCAACCGAACGAGCAGTGAACTCATGTGCTCGACCACACCGCACCGAGCCAGCTGTTGATCTAAGCGAACGCTAGTTCGAGTGAACTCGCCTCTCTTGCCTTGCCTACTTGATCGAACTTGCGTTTGATTGAAGGCGTGTGGTGGGAGGGGCACCGCCCACCTGACAGGACGCACGGCAACGGCCAGCATCGTGATCACGCAGGGAGGCGGACATCGTGGAACGCAGCGACGTGGAACGTCTTGAGCGGCTACGCGCCGATACCCCAGGCTGCGCGACCGTGGTGCACCTCAACAACGCCGGTTCGGCACTGCCACCTCGCCAGGTCACCGAACGTCAGGTAGAGCATCTGCGGTTGGAGGCCGAGGGCGGCGGCTACGAGGCGGCTGACCGCGTTTTCGAGGAAATCGACGCGGTACGGCCAGCTCTCGCTCGGCTCATCAACGCATCCCCGACGGAGATCGCCCTGACCGACAGTGCCACCAGGTCGTGGCTGGCCGCGTTCACTGGGCTCAGTTTGCGTCGTGGAGACCGCATTCTCACTGCCGCCGCCGAGTACTCGAGCAACATCATCGCGCTGTTCGACGCGGCACGGCGGTACGGCGTCCAGATCGATGTCGTCCCCAGTGAGGACTCCGGTGAGGTCTCGGTACCGGCCCTCCAGGAGATGCTCGACGAAGACGTCAAGGTCGTAGCGATCACCCATGCCCCGACCAATGGTGGACTCCTTCAACCGGTCGAGCGAATCGGCGCCGCGCTACGCGGAAGCAATGCCCTCTTTCTCCTCGACGCCTGCCAAAGCGTCGGGCAGATTCCGATCGACGTCCAGCGCGCTCACGTCGACGTCCTGTCGGCAACCGGGCGCAAATACCTCCGCGCACCGCGTGGCACGGGCTTCCTCTACGTACGCGACGAGCTGCTCGAACAGACCCGGCCAGTGCACTTGGACCTTTACTCCGCAACCCTCACTGACGACGGCTACCGCCTACGTTCCGACGCCCAACGGTTCGAGTTATGGGAGCGCAACGTCGCGGCAGTCCTGGGACTGGGAACCGCGGCGCGGTACTACCTCGACGAGGTGGGCACGTCTTGGGGCTTTGAACGGATCACCCGGCTCGCGGCGACCTTGCGCGAGGAGCTGTCGACGATCCCCGGAGTCACGGTAACCGACTTGGGTAGACAACAGTCCGGGATCGTGACTTTCCGGCACCGTTCCGCCCCTGCCTCCGAACTGGCCGAGAAGCTGCGTGCGGAACGTTTCAACGTCACTGTCTCCAGACGTCAGTCCACGCCCTGGGACATGGAGGCACGCCAATTGGACAGCCTCGTACGTGCCTCCGTTCACTACTACAACACCGACGACGAGCTGTCGGCGTTCTGCCGCATGGTCGCGTCTCTCACTGGAGGGCAGTGAACGACGAGTCACGAGTTCACTGCGATCGCTCGACGAATCACGCACCAGCGGATCACGGACGGTAATCTGGGTCTACCAGTACGTAGCAACTAGACCTTCGAAGATCGCCGGTCTGGCCGAACCAAGGCCAGCGCCCATGCGAGAGTGCGACGTTCGGTCACCGACCTCTCACAACACTCAACCTGACGCAGGTCAACATGCGTGTAGTGGGTACTGCGTCGAGTGGGCTGGCCCACTGGAGACCAGTGACGGCACCGGTCATCTGGGAAGATCCCCCTAACATGCCCACGCGGTAGGTCGCTCACGACCGCTGCGTGGGCCACAGGCTGCACAACGAAGATGTTGCTTGCCACCGGGAGGCGCGATGAACAAGGCCAGCACGACCCCACGCCGCCAGGAGGCGCCCGACCGCAACCTCGCGCTGGAACTCGTCCGAGTGACCGAAGCCGCCGCGATGGCGGCAGGGCGCTGGGTCGGCCGGGGTGACAAGATTGCCGGCGACGGCGCTGCCGTCGATGCGATGCGCAAGCTCATCGGCACCGTCTCCATGCGCGGCGTGGTCGTGATCGGTGAAGGGGAGAAGGACGAGGCGCCGATGCTGTTCAACGGTGAACAGGTCGGCAACGGCGATGGGCCGGAATGTGATGTCGCGGTAGATCCGATCGACGGCACCACCCTGCTGAGCAAAGGGATGCCGAACGCCCTCGCAGTGCTCGCCGTCGCGGAGCGCGGCGCCATGTTCGACCCGTCAGCGGTGTTCTACATGGAGAAACTCGCCGTCGGCCCCGAAGCTGCAGGCGTCGTCGATCTCGACGCGCCGGTCAAGGAAAACATCCGCCGCGTGGCCGCGGCGAAGGAGGTTGACGTCTCCGACGTCACGGTTTGCATCCTGGACCGGCCGCGCCATGAGCAGATCGTGTCCGAGGTTCGCGCTGCCGGCGCGCGTATCCAGTTCATCAGTGACGGTGATGTGGCCGGTGCTATCGCAGCCGCCCGCCCGGGCAGTGGTGTTGACATGCTGCTCGGAATCGGCGGTACGCCCGAGGGCATCATCACGGCATGCGCGCTGAAGTGCCTCGGGGGCGAGTTGCAGGGGCGGCTGTGGCCCAAGGATGACGCCGAGCGTAGTAAGGCCGTCGAGGCGGGCCACGACGTGAAGGAGGTGTTGACCACTTCGGATCTGGTTCGCGGTGACAACGCGTTCTTCTGCGCAACCGGTATCACCGATGGTGCTCTACTCCGCGGTGTGCACTACCGCGCCCACCGGTGCAACACCCAGTCGATCGTGATGCGTTCGAAGTCCGGGACTGTCCGCGTCGTCGAAGGCCAGCACAAGTTGAGCAAGTTGCGCGAGTACTCGGCCGTCGACTTCGACGGGAGCGAAGACACTCCGCGGCACGGCCTGCTGCCCTGATCACCCGGCTGGCGAGGCTGGTGCGGAGTTCTGGTGAAAGACGGTTTCACTGCCATTTGCGATGCGAAGTCGTCTTTCACCGCTATCCCGCGCGCGTGTTTACCCACCCCGGTCGATCAGCCCATATTTGACGAGTGGCCCGGGAAGAGGTGCGCATCTGGGTTGAGTGCCACAGCTATGTTGTTGATCGCGGTCGCAGCCTCACCGAATCCAGTAGCGATCAGCTTCACCTTTCCGGGGTAATTCACGACGTCACCTGCGGCGTACACGCGGTCCCGACTCGTCCGCATCGTCGTGTCGACCTTGATCGCGCGTTTGTCCAGTTCCAGACCCCAGGACTCGATCGGTCCCAGATCGGCTTTGAACCCGAGGGCAGCCACCACGGTCTGGGCCGGCAACACCTGCCGTTCGCCGCCGGCGACCGCCAGCTCGACTTCACTGACGCCGACCTCGTCCCCGCGGATCTCCGCTACTTCGGCATCGGTGATCAGTGGTACGCCCAGGTCAGTGACTTTGCGGACAAGCCCAGGATGAGCACGGAACTTGGAACGGCGATGCACCAGCGTCACGCTGCGGGCGACCGGGTGCAGTGCGAGCGCCCAGTCAAACGCGGAATCACCGCCCCCCACGACGACGACGTCCCGACCACCGTGGGCGCCGAGGTCCGGGATGAAGTGCACAAGCCCACGGTCCGCCCAACCGTCCCCTGCGGGGAGCGGCCGTGGACTGAACTCGCCTATGCCAGCAGTGATCAGCAAGGAGCGCGCGTGCACTTGCACACCCTCCGCCGTTTCCACGAGCAACCCGTCGTCGACATCCGTCACATCGGTGGCGTGCTGGCCCAGCAGATACGTCGGGTGGTACTGGTCCGCCTGCTCGACAAGCGCCGCCACGAGATCACGGCCTCGAACAGCGGGGAAACCCGCCACATCGAAGATCAGCTTCTCCGGGTACATGGCCGTGACCTGGCCGCCAGGCTCGGGCAGCGCGTCGGCCAGGGCCACCGACAGTCCGCGGAAGCCCGCGTAGTAGGCGGCGAACAGTCCTGTAGGTCCGGCACCGATCACCAACACGTCCACTTCGTGCGAGGTCGGTGTCCGGAACGTCTCAGCGGCCATGGCCACCACTCCACCCGAGATGTGATTTCGATCGCGGCCCAGGTTAGCCCCGCCATGGCTACCGCGCCTAGTGCCGTGGCTACCAGGGGCGAGCGGTGAAAGACGCGTTCACTGCCAACCCTGCAGTGAACTCGCCTTTCACCACCAGCCCTGACCGTCGGGCCGCGAAGCGGACGAGTCTCGAATCTCGCCGACCAACGGCGGGTCAACGCACAGCCAGCACAGGTGAATGGACACCTTCATCGGTCCAGGGACCGCTGCCCTCCCCGACCGCGGGTGAAAGTGGGGCGCCCCACGCTGACCCGCTACAACGATCTGGGCGACACTTTCGCCATGGTTGAACAGGAATACCGGATCGAGCACGACACGATGGGTGAGGTCAGGGTGCCGGCGAATGCCCTGTACCGCGCACAGACCCAGCGTGCCGTGGAGAACTTTCCCATTTCGGGGCGCGGTTTGGAACGCGCTCAGATCCGTGCGCTGGGGCTGTTGAAGGCTGCTGCGGCTCGGGTGAACGCCAAGCTGGGTGTACTTGACGCCGA
Source organism: Pseudonocardiaceae bacterium (assembly GCA_051984675.1). Classification (GTDB taxonomy): domain Bacteria; phylum Actinomycetota; class Actinomycetes; order Mycobacteriales; family Pseudonocardiaceae; genus JBPYFK01. Next base: position 104,669 of record JBPYFK010000020.1, read on the forward strand.
CCTCGCGGGGGCGATCGCGGAGGCAGCGGACGAGGTCGCGGACGGCAAGCACGACGAGCACTTCCCGATCGACGTGTTCCAGACCGGCTCCGGCACGTCGTCGAACATGAACGCCAACGAGGTCATCGCCACGCTTGCCACCCGCAAGCTGGGGCGTGACGTGCATCCGAACGATCACGTCAACGCTTCTCAGTCATCCAACGACACGTTTCCGACGACCATTCACATCGCCGCGACCGAGGCTGTGCTCACTGACGTGATCCCCGCTTTGGAGCACCTGGCCGGGTTGATCGAGAGTCGCGCAGCGGGATGGACCGATGTCGTCAAGTCCGGCCGCACACACCTCATGGACGCGGTGCCGATCACGTTCGCGCAGGAGGCCGGCGCGTGGGCCTCGCAGGTTCGGTTTGGAGTCGAGCGGCTGCGCTCTGGGCTGGGGCGAGTCGGCGAACTGCCGATTGGCGGCACGGCGGTAGGCTCTGGGCTGAACGCGCCGGCTGGCTTTGGCGCGGCAGTCGCGGAGGAACTCGCCAGGGTGACCGAGTTGCCGCTGACCGAGGCTCGTGATCATTTCGAGGCCCAAGCCGCTCAAGACAGCGTGGTGGAGACGTCGGGGCACCTGCGCACTGTCGCCGTCAGCCTGAACAAGATCGCCAACGACGTCCGCTGGTTGGGGTCGGGTCCGAGGACCGGGCTGGCTGAACTCGCGTTGCCCGATCTTCAGCCAGGGTCCTCGATCATGCCAGGCAAAGTGAACCCCGTGATCCCAGAAGCGACCCTGCAGGTCGTCGCTCAGGTGATCGGCAACGATGCGGCGGTGGCTTACGCAGGCGCCCAGGGGAACTTCCAGCTGAACGTGAACCTGCCGGTGATCGCCCGCAACGTGCTGGAGTCGGCCCGCCTGCTTGCGGCGGTGTCGCGGCTGCTCGCCGACAAGGTGTTCGCGGGTCTGCAGGTCAATGCCGAACGCGCCCGTGAGTATGCCGAGGGATCTCCCTCCATCGTCACCCCCCTCAACCGCTACATCGGTTACGAGGAGGCTGCCTCGGTCGCGAAACAGGCACTCAAGGAGCGGAAGACGATCCGCGAAGTCGTGATCGAACGCGGTCACGTCGATTCGGGCAAGCTCACCCTCGAACAGCTCGACACCGCTCTCGACGTGCTCGGCATGGCCAAGGCCGATAGCTGATCTCTGTGTGGAGGCCAGTGTGGTGAAAGACGAGTTCACTGCTGATCCCGCAGTGAACTCGTCTTTCACCATTGCCAGCCGTACGTTCGCTGGTCTCCCGTCAACGCCGCAACCGTCGACCCAAGCCCGCCTCAGCCGCCGGTGTCGGTTGGGCGGTTCACTATGACCACATGGTTCTGTTCGCCGAAGTCGTCGCCACATCAGCCAAGGTCGCCTGCACTCGCTCGCGTAACACCAAGGTTGCGACGATCGCGGCTCTCTTACGCAGACTCGGTCAGGAAGAGATCGGGTCAGCAACCGGGCTCCTTGCGGGTGAACTACCTGGAGGTCGAGCTGGCGTTGGCTGGTCCACACTGTCGACCCTGACCCTCACGCATGTTGCGCAACCCCGGCTCACCATCGCCGAGGTCAACGGCGCGATCCACACGATTCGCACCAGCAGCGGGGCTGGCGTGGGTAGACGCCGCACTGAGTTGTTGACCGCCCTGCTGAACCAGGCAACCGAAGCGGAACAACAGTTCTTGATCCGGCTCCTGTCTGGGGAACTTCGGCAAGGTGCGCTTGAAGGGGTGATGTTGGAGGCCATCGCCACAGCCTCCGAAGTTCCTGTTGAGCGTGTCCGCAGGGCCTTTATGCTCTCGGGGCGTCTGCCCACGACCGCTGAGGCAGCACTTGTTGGTGGTGCGAGTGCGCTAGACGAGTTCGGTCTGGAGCTGTCCCGTCCCTTGCGGCCCATGCTCGCCTCATCAGCCGACACGCTGGAGTCGGCACTCGACGAATTGTCTCCTGCTGCGGTCGAGTACAAACTCGACGGTGCCCGGATTCAGGTTCACCGCGACGGTGACGACGTGCACATTTACACCAGGACGCTCCGGGATGTGACCCACAACGTTCCCGAACTGGTGGAGCTGGTGCGGGCGCTTCCGTGCCGGTCTGCCGTCCTCGACGGGGAAACCCTCGCCCTCACCGACTCCGGCAGGCCCAGGCCGTTCCAGGAAACGATGGCGCGGTTCGGCGCGCAAAGCCCGCGCGAGCTGTTGCTAAGGCCGTACTTCTTCGACTGTCTACATCTCGACGGGAGAGATCTTCTCGACCTCCCGTTCGAGCGGCGACTCGAAGCGTTGGAGGCGGTCGCGGCTGGGCACCGCGTCCCTGCGGTGGTGGCCGCCAACGCCGACCAAGCGGCGACACTGCTCGACGAAGCCCTCACCGCGGGACATGAGGGCGTGATGGTCAAGTCGCTCAAGTCGACTTATGTGGCCGGCCGGCGTGGGCGCGCGTGGCAGAAAGTCAAACCCGCGCACACGGTTGATCTGGTCGTTCTAGCCGCCGAATGGGGACACGGACGCCGAAGCGGTTACCTTTCCAACCTGCACCTTGGTGCCCGAGACCCTGATGGCGGGACGCCGATCATGGTCGGCAAGACGTTCAAGGGCCTCACCGACGAGCTGCTGGAATGGCAGACTGCGGAGTTCCCGAAATGGGAGTCATCTCGAGATGAGTGGACCGTCCACTTGCACCCACGGCTCGTAGTTGAGATCGAATTGGACGGGGTGCAAGCCAGCAGCCGCTATCCAGGTGGTGTTGCGCTTCGGTTCGCTCGGGTCATCCGGTACCGCCCGGACAAGGACACGGGTACCGCCGACACCATCGACACCATTCGCGGAATGCTGTGGTCCCGACACCGAACACCGTCGTCCGGGGACGCCAGCCAAGGTGAGACAGTTGACCCATGATGGCGACGTCCGGCAACGGTTCGACAGGCGACGAGTTGAGCACCGATGATGTCGGCACGATCAATATCGGCCCGGGGACTATCGACCCCAGCGAGTTCCGGCCCAGCACGCCGATGGCCGCAGAACCCGACCTCTACGTAGCTGTGCTGGTGATCGAGTCGACCTCGGATGCCGAGAACTATCAGCCGCTCTACGAGGAGTCCTTCGTGCTCCTCAAGGCGGTGTCGGAAGAGGAAGCGCATGACAAGGCCACCGAGTACGGCAAGCAACACGAGGCCGCCTATCGCGACGAGCATGACCAGCTCATCACGTGGACACTCAAACGGGTGGTCGAGGTCAGACCGGTGGAAGACGCTACCTTCGACGACGGGACCGAGCTTTACAGCAGGTTCTTTCGCAACTACGCAGCGTACGCGGCATTCGAACCACTCAACTCTGACGAGCCGTGACGGCTGATTGCGCCAGCGAGCCGCCCTCTCGGCGCGACTAACGCCTCGGGCGGTAGTTGGGAAAGACAACCGGTGGCCCGAATAGCCTCGCTGAGGACGTATCGTGGTATCTCGTGCAGTTTTTGAACGGCCACGAGCCCACCCACGAGCTGACCTACGACGACGTGTTTCTGGCGCCGCGACGTTCCGGGGTGGAGTCACGGTTCGACGTGGACCTGTCCACCCATGATGGTTCGGGCACGACCTTGCCGATCGTGGTCGCCAATATGACCGCCGTAGCGGGACGTCGGATGGCCGAGACCGTCGCCCGTCGAGGCGGCATGGTGGTGTTGCCGCAGGACGTCGATTCCAGCGCTGTCGCCGAGATCGTCTCCTGGGTGAAAGATCGTCATCCGGTCTGGGATACCCCGCTGGTGTTGCACAGTGACGATGCCGTCGCCGATGCGATCAACCTCCTCCCTAAGAGGGCGCATGACGCCGTCGTCGTGGTCGACAGCGATAACCGTCCCATGGGGGTGGTGGACGAAGCGTCGTGCGCGGGAGTCGACCGCTTCGCCCGTGTGGGGGAGGTTGCCGACCTCACTCCCGTGATCCTCCCGCTGAACACCAAGCCGCGTGAGGTGTTCGAGGAAATCCACAGGCAGTCCAAGACCGTGGCGTTGGCGGCCGACGGCGAGGGCCGGCTGGCAGGCATCATGACCTCCCGTGCAGCGTTGCGCGCCGAGATTTATGCACCAGCACTGGATTCAGCCGGGCAACTCCGGGTTGCCGCTGCGATTGGAGTGAATGGCGATATCCCTGCGAAAGCGCGGGCCCTGCTCGCCGCCGGGGTGGACACCCTGGTGGTCGACACCGCCCACGGCCACCAAGAGAAGATGCTTTCGGCGTTGCGGGCGGTGCGTGAGGTCGGGCCGCAGGTCCCCATCGTCGCTGGCAACGTCGTCACTGCCGACGGCGTGCGCGATCTGGTGGAAGCCGGCGCCGACGTGATCAAGGTCGGTGTGGGGCCGGGTGCGATGTGCACGACCCGCATGATGACGGGAGTGGGCCGACCGCAGTTCTCCGCGGTGGCTGAATGCGCCACCGCAGCCCGTGAGCTTGGCAAGCACGTCTGGGCGGACGGGGGCATACGCCATCCCCGCGATGTTGCTTTGGCCTTGGCTGCCGGCGCCTCGTCAGTCATGATCGGTTCTTGGTTTGCCGGCACCTACGAATCGCCCGGTGACCTGCAGCGCGACGAGCACGGTAGGGCGTACAAGGAGTCGTTCGGTATGGCGTCGAAGCGCGCGGTCGGCGCGCGCACGCGCAGTGACAGCCCCTTCGACCAGGCCCGTAAAGCACTGTTCGAAGAAGGTATTTCCAGTTCGAAGATGCGCATTGACCCATTGCGGCCAGGGGTGGAAGACCTGCTGGACCAGATCACTTCTGGGTTGCGTTCGTCGTGCACCTACGCTGGGGCACGCACTTTGCGGGACTTCCACGAGCGCGCCCTTCTCGGTGTGCAATCGGCGGCTGGCTTCGCTGAGGGACGGCCGTTGCCCACCGGTTGGTGAAGGCGTCGGAGGTGTGAAAGACGAGTTCACTGCGCCCGACACGCTCAGCGGTCACCTGTCCGCAGTGAACTCGTCTTTCACCACCATCACGACCGCGGTGGGCGGCCCCGGCGCCTCACCTGCCGCGCCACCAGCCACGCATCAAGGCGTGAACTCACCTTCGAGCATCTCCGTCACCAAAGCCGCGATCGGTGAACGTTCCGAACGGCTGAGGGTGACGTGCGCGAACAACGGATGCCCCTTGAGTTTCTCGATCACGGCAGCGACCCCGTCGTGCCTACCAACCCGTAGGTTGTCCCGCTGAGCGATATCGTGCGTGAGCACCACGCGAGAGTTCGCGCCCAACCGGGACAGCACGGTCAGGAGAACGTTGCGTTCCAGGGACTGTGCCTCATCGACGATCACGAACGAATCGTGCAGTGAACGACCCCGGATATGGGTCAGCGGCAAGACTTCCAGCATGCCACGATCAAGCACTTCGTCCATCACGTTCTCGCTGGCCAGCGCTCCGAGGGTATCGAACACCGCCTGTGCCCAGGGCTGCATCTTCTCGTTCTCGTTGCCTGGCAGGTAGCCAAGGTCCTGACCGCCGACCGCGTACAGGGGGCGGAACACCACGACCTTACGGTGCTGCTGACGTTCCATCACCGCTTCCAGCCCCGCGCACAGCGCCAACGCCGATTTCCCTGTACCCGCTCGCCCACCCAGCGAAATGATTCCGATTTCGGGGTCGAGCAGGAGATCCAAAGCAATCCGCTGTTCAGCCGACCGACCATGGAGCCCGAACGCCTCACGGTCCCCTCTGACCAGCTTCACCTGCTTGTCCGCGGTTACCCGACCCAACGCGCTCTGCGAGCCGGCCAGCAGTCGCAACCCGGTATTGGCCGGTAGATCCCGAGCTTCGTCAATATCGGCCATCCCCTCCTTGAACAGGGTGTCGACAGCGTCCGGCGGAACATCCATGTCAGCCATACCGGTCCACCCGGAGGGCACAACATCCTGCGCGCGGTACTCCTCGGCATCCAATGCGACTGACGCGGCTTTCACGCGTAGCGGCATGTCCTTGGTAACCAGAGTGACGTTGCGTCCCTCCGCTGCCAGGTTCAACGCGCAGGCCAAGATCCTCGTGTCGTTCGTGTCGGTACGAAAACCTGGAGGCAACACCTCGGGGTCGGAGTGGTTCAACTCGACGTGCAGACGCCCGCCCTTACCTACGGGGACCGGCGTGTCCAACCGACCGTGTCGGATGCGCAGATCGTCGAGAAAACGCAGGGTCTCGCGCGCAAACCAACCCAACTCGGGGTGGTGGCGCTTCCCCTCCAACTCGCTGATCACCACCAGCGGAAGTACCACGTGGTGTTCGGCAAACCTGGACACCGCCCACGGATCCGACAACAACACGGACGTGTCGAGGACATAGGTGCGGGCACCTGCTGGCTCGGTGGCCGAGACCTGGTCGACTAGACAGTCGGTGCTGTTGGAAGGCACTCGGCATGCGGAGTCCGTTGATCGCTCGCTCCGGGGACTGGTCTCCGCATTCGGCTGGGAACGTCGTGCTGTCACGGCAACTCCCTCGCGGGCGTGACACCCACGCCCGCTGGTCGATGGGCCGGGTGCTGCCCCTGAGCCGCGGGAGGGTGAACCACGGCGGTTCACCACGACCGCGAAAGGCCACGCACCGGCCCTTCGCGCTCGCGATGGACGACTCAAGTCGTCCATTCCTGCCAACAGACACGGTCAGGGCCTCCCGGACGGTCCGCATACGACACGGCCCGTCAGTGCGGACGCTACCTCCGCTGTCGGCCCTCAGCAGGCAGCCACACAGGTGATTCAGCCGAACGTCATCCAGTTACTACGTACGGTCACTGGAGGGTGCGCAGGTTAGCTAGGATCGCCCATTGACACTCGCGATCTTGATCGAAATCACCCATTCACGTCCACACAACCACTGGACTGACTCGGGAACCGCCATCGCGCCAGTTCGTCTTGTGATTTCTGTCACGATATTCGGGTGGTGCGCGTGCTTCCGGGGGCACTCAACGTGTTCCCGCGCCCTGCCGTCCAGACGACTGGGTGCAGTGAAAGCGTCTTTCACCGCGCCCGGACCACCACCCACGTGATCACAGAGCTGGGTTCGAGTCCGCGAGTTCCGCACGGATGGCCTGGGGCACGAGCGGTTCGTCAAGCAGCCGCTGGTAACGCTGCGCAAGCGTTGTACCGGGCGGCCTCGCACTCAACCAGGCACGCAAGAGCTGATACCCCTCAACATAGGTCGTCGTATACGCGCGCCACAACGGATCGGACAGGAACCTCAAGAACTGTCGAGCCTTGCGCTCGGTCAACAGTAGCCAGCGTTGCAGGTAGGCGATGACATCGGATTCGTCGGCGCCCTGCTCGTGCAACATGAGCGCCGCGTCCTGACGAACGGCCAGCAGCTTGGTCAGAGCCGCATCCATCCGCTCCGCAAGGTCGCCGTCCATCCGCAACCCAAGGTCACCGAAGATCTCGGCGGCCCAGTTTCCCCACCCTGGGCCTATCACCGTGTGCAGGCCCAGGTCAGCCAACCCTTCGGCCATGAGGCACTGGGGTGTGTTGACCAGGAAGATCGTCTGTTCGGCCTGACCATCCTTGCCGACCAGCCCACTCTCCTTGCGGCAATGTTCGGTGTGGTGCCCGGGGTAGGCCTCATGCGCTACGAGGTGCGGCAGGTTGGCCATCCGATGACCAACGTCAGCGTTGATCGCCACCCGGGACGTGTAGTCCCCGAGGTAGTAGTTGAAGCCGCTCCACGGTTTGTCCTCGACAACCTCGTACTCAACGGTCTCCTGGGGCGGCAGGCCGAACTGGCCCCTCACCCGATCACGCAGCTCGCTCGAGAGCGCCATCACGCAGGGAGTGAGCCTTTCGCTCGGAACTTCGTCGCGGCTTCGTGCCAAGGAGATTCGCTCGTGTAGCGAGCCAGCCCCCGGCAGGATCTCGTCCAGTTCGGCGTGCGCCTGCCGATAATCGTCAGGATCGCCCGGGACGATGCGTACCTGAAAGTACGCCTCGACTTCGTCGGCGAAACCAACATCCTCGCCAGCGAGTTTGCGACCGGAACACTCCAGAGCGGTCAGGTGGGATCGCAGGAACGCTTCACGGGAAGCGGGCAGCTCGACGGACGGGAGTTCTGCCAGCAGTTCCCGTGCTCGCGCGGCCAGCCGCCCAGGTTCGGGGCGGGGCTCATTCTCAACCTGCCTGCGCAGCGCCGGATCTCCGGTGTAGGCGTCGACGAATCCTTCAACGATCCGGTCAAAACGCAGTCCGAGCAGCAAGTACTCGGTGACGAGTGTCCGAGCGTCCATGCCTGGACAGTACGGTGCGCGCGATGCTCGACCATCGACCGGGTACGCACTCCCCCTTCGATCACACGTCGGGAGGATTTCACTTTGGCCCCCGTTGTTCGCGGTGCCTGCCTGTCATGTGCTTGCGAACACAAGCAAAAACTGGGTCCTTCGTGGGTTTTGATGGCAGAAGACCTGAACAAACCGATGCAAATCCACAATTCACACAATGGTGGTAAGACGTTTTGGGGAGTGACAGGAGGCCGGTAGCTTTCATCCAGAACCCGCCCAGGCTTGATCACCTCCTCGACGCTTCTTGAGTGCCCGACCGAGGTGGGCGGGAATCCCGCGGTATCGAGAAGGAGAGTGAACGAAGTGTTGAAAAAGGCAGCGGTTGTTACTGGCGCTGCTGCGAGTCTGCTCGCCTTGGCCCCGGCCGCTTACGCGGACAGTGCGGGTGACAACGGGGTCAACATTCTCAACGACAATGACCTCAGCGTCCTCCCGGTCCAGGCGTGCAACGACAACGTCGCCCTCCTCGGCGGCGTCATCGTGCCTGTCCTGTCCCCGCAGATGGCCCAGTGCGTCAATGCGCCTGTCGTAGACCACCCCATGTCCAGCGGCTAAGTACACGCCCCGGGCAACTGAGGGCCAGGCCCGACGGCCTGGCCCTCAGACACGAGGGGCGACCTTATGATCCGAAACGTCGGTGCCGAGCGGCGTATTCACGCAACGCGCGAAGGAAGTCAACACGGCGGAACGCCGGCCAGTACGCCTCACAGAACCAGAACTCCGAATGCGCCGACTGCCACAGCATGAACCCGGAGAGCCGCTGCTCGCCCGACGTCCGAATAAGTAGGTCGGGGTCGGGCTGCCCGGACGTGTAGAGGTGCTCGGCGATGTGGTCCACATCGAGCACTTCCGCGAGTTCCTCAATGGTTGTGCCGGCCTCGGCGTGTTGCTGGAGCAGCTTGCGCACAGCGTCGGCGATCTCTCGCCGCCCGCCGTAGCCGACCGCGACGTTAACCTGCATTCCCGGTCGTCCCTCGGTCCTGAGTGCGGCGGCCGACAGGCGCGCAGCCGTTTCGGTCGGCAACAGGTCAAGCGCCCCCACGATGCGAACCCGCCACGGCGTGGTGGCCGCGGTCAGGTCATCCACCACGCCGGCGATAATCTCCAGCAGGGCGTCCAGCTCTTCGCTCGAGCGGTTCAGGTTGTCCGTGGACAACAGCCACAGCGTCACGACCTCGACATTGGCGTCCTGGCACCAGTGGAGCAGCTCCGCGATCTTGCGGGCGCCCGCCTGGTGGCCGTAGTTGACGTCGTTGAATCCCGCTTCCTTCGCCCAGCGTCGATTGCCGTCGAGGATGACGCCGACGTGCCGAGGGCCCCGGCCACCATCCAGTTCACGTCGTAGTCGCCTCTCGTAGATGCTGTACAGGAGTTCCCGCAGCCAAATCTTGAGCGCCACGCTGCACGAGACTACGCCGGCCAGATCCTCCCCTGCCTTCCCGACCCACTCAACGAGGCCCAGCGGACAGCGTGTGGGGGTGGACACAGTGACCCGGCACCTACAACCTACGGTCCCGTAACCTCATGGCGTGACCGCAGCGACACTCCCTTCCCAACCTCTGGCTAAGCCGCGGATGCGCGGCTGGATACATTTCTGGTCCCTGCTGATCTCCCTGGCTGCCGGTGCCACGCTGATCACGCTTGCGGCTGCGACAGTGTCCACACAAGCCGCAGCCGGCACCTCGGTGTACGTGGCGACGGTGCTGGGCCTATTCGGAGTCAGCGCGCTGTACCACCGCAAGACCTGGAAGACGGTCGGCGCTCGCACCTGGATGCGCCGTCTCGACCATTCCATGATCTTCCTGTTCATTGCGGGTACCTACACGCCGTTCGCCATGCTCGCGATGCGTCCGTCCACGGGAGCGGTCGTCTTGGCCGTGGTGTGGGGAGGAGCGCTGGGCGGGGTGGTGCTCAAACTCGCTTGGCCCAACGCGCCCCGATGGGTGGGTGTGCCGGTCTATGTCGCGCTCGGCTGGGTGGCGGTCTTCGTGTTGCCCGATCTGCTGCACAGCGCGGGCGTGGCGGCGCTGGTCCTTCTCATCGCGGGCGGGTTGCTCTACACGGCCGGGGCGATCTTCTATGCGGTGCGCTGGCCCGACCCGTGGCCGAAGACATTCGGATACCACGAGTTCTTTCATGCCGCGGTCTCCGCCGCCGCGATCTGCCACCACGTCGCCATCTGGTTGGCGCTGTATTCGTGAGTAGGCCGTGGTCCACGTGGCGGATGCGGTGAAGTGGTGAAAGACGAGTTCATCACCGAATCCGCAGTGAAATCGTCTTTCACCGCTACACCAGGGTTCTCATCAGGCCGTCAGAGCCGCCACCAACTCGTCGACACCCGTAACCGGCCGGTCACAGACATAGCCACGACAGACATACGCAGCGGCGATGCCGTCGACCAAGGTGCGTCCAGCCAGCAAGGGAACGCTCCCCGTTTCGGGTTCACCAGCGACAACCACGGCACCGCCGGGGGCAAAGCGCAGCGCCGTCGCGTACAGCGCCTCCCTATTCGGGTCACCGCTGTTCCCCACCACCGCTACCTGGATCGGACCGTGGGCCAATGCCTCCGCTGTCCCGAGCCACTGCCCTGCGAACCTCGGAGCACGGTTCACGAGCAAACCAACACGCCTCAAAGCCTCTTCCGCTGCACGTCGGTATCGGGCGGAACGTTCCGGTCCTGCCAAAGCTGACGCCGTCAACAGAGCGCTAGCCGTAGCGGACGCGCCCGATGGGCTCGCGTTGTCCGTCGGGTCAGACGGGCGCCGCACCAGCGCCTCAGCGTCGAAGGCAGTGTCGTGGAACAGTCCCAGGTGATCAGGATCGGCGAACCGTTCGAGGGCGCTGTCCAGCAGGTCGCATGCGGCATGGAGCCAGCGTGGCGCACCGGTAGCTTGGTGCAGCGCAAGCAGACCTTCCGCGAGGCAGCCGTGGTCTTCGAGCACACCAGCCGCAGATCCAGCCACGCCTTTTCGGGAGCTGCGGCGCACCTGGCCGTTGGGGAGGTGCACGCTGAGTATCAGATCAGCTGCCTGCTCGGCTATTCGGATCCACTGCGGCTCGTCACACACGACCGCTGCCTCCACCAACGCGGTCACAGCCATCCCATTCCAAGCCGTGACAATCTTGTCGTCGGTGGCTGGCTGAGGGCGCCGTGTCCTGGCGTCATAAAGTGCTCCCTGGACGCGTCGCCACCGGGCAAGGTCATCCGGGGTTCTCAGCAAACGCAGAGTCGAGGTACCGCGTTCGAAGGTGCCCGAAGCCGTCACCCCAAAAAGTTCGGCCGCCCACTCCCCGTCATCCGAACCGAGCACCTCCACAAGCTCAGCCGGGGTCCAGACGTACGTCGATCCCTCGACACCCTCGGTATCGGCGTCGAGTGACGCAGCGAAGCCCCCTTCTTGCGTCCGCAGGTCTCGCAGCACAAACTGCGCGGTCTCGCGCGCCACACGCTTCACCAACGCTTCGAACTCGCCGTCGCTGTCCTGCCCCCTGCCTGCGACCCGCGCCAGGTGGGCATAAGCCCGCAGAAGCAATGCATTGTCGTAGAGCATCTTCTCGAAATGGGGTACCACCCATTCGGCGTCCACACTGTAGCGGGCGAACCCGCCGGCAAGCTGGTCATAAATACCACCCCTGGCCATCGCCTCGCACGTGTGTCGCACCATCTCCCACGCCGACGGCCCGGTTTCCGCAGTACCGACCCGTTCACAGTGGCGTAGCAGGAATTCCAACACCATTGACGGTGGAAACTTGGGCGCCTTTCCAAATCCTCCCGCGCTCTCATCGAACTCCGAACGAAGCGACTTGACCGCAGACGCAAGGACTTGGTTGTCCACAGGGGTCTCTGGTAGCGGAGTAGCGTGAGAGGAAAGTTGTTCGGTCACACGTGCCGCAGCGCGGCGTACTTCAACACCGCGATCCTGCCAGGCCTGCACCACTGCGACTAGGAGCTGGCGGAAGGACGGCAATCCGTGTAGCGGTTTCGGCGGGTAGTAGGTTCCGCAATGGAACGGGTCGGCGCCCGGCGTCAGGAAGCAGGTCATCGGCCAACCGCCCTGCCCACTCATGGCCTGGGTGGCCTCCATGTAGACAGCGTCCACGTCGGGACGTTCTTCCCGATCCACCTTGATGTTGACGAAGTTCGCGTTCATCAACTCGGCGGTCTCGGTGTCTTCGAAGGACTCGTGGGCCATGACGTGACACCAGTGACACGCCGCATAGCCGATGGAGAGAAGCACGGGCACGTCGCGCCGCTGCGCTTCGTCGAACGCCTCCGGGCACCACGGCCACCAGTCGACCGGGTTGTTGGCGTGCTGGAGCAAGTACGGGCTGGTTGCATCCGCGAGGCGGTTTGCCATGTTCCCAGCCTCCCACTTCGAATCCGCCACGATCCACCCGGAGCTTGCGAAGCGGGACTCCGGCTTGCCACGCGGCTACGGCGGTGACCAGTCGACCTGTCGGTCGAAGCTCGCCCGCAGGCCCCGGTGGACGCTTCCAGTCCATTCCTCACTATCTTCGGCTCGACTCCGTGATTCATTCTTCACCCAATCCAGTGAGGGATAGCGAAAGACGCGTTCACTGCATATTCAACCGAGAACACCTCTTTCACCAGGTAACAGGCGATCCATTCCTCAGCTCGACCACCGGAAACGACATCGAAGTTATCCACAGGGATGTCAATTGTCCACAATTTTGGAAACCGGACTGGCTTGAACGGTTTCCTGCTGTCGATCATCGACCACATGAAACCTCAGAACTGGAAGGTCAGCCCGGAAACCCTATGGGCGCACTCTTGGAATGGCGCCATCCGCGTAACGACTCTTGAGAAACTAGGCGTACACAGCAGCACTGCCTATAGGCGCTGTATAGAGGGCGGTCCTTGGCAGCGTGTCCTACCGGGCATTGTCCTGCTTCATTCAGGCCAGCCGACACGCGACCAGTTGGTCGCCGCAGCACTCCTCTACGGGGGTCCAGCCGCCTTGGTTACGGGCTTGGAGGCCTGCCGCAGACACGGGCAGCGGCAGCTCCCCCATGACTTGCGCATACATCTTCTTGTTCCTTCCCAACGGAAGCTTCATTCGAGCGACTACGTGGTCGTCGAACGCACCAAGTACCTCCCGAAACCCGTCATGCGCGACGGGTTCCCACTGGCGCCTCATGTGCGTGCCGTTCTCGACGCAGGGCGACGGATTCGAGAGTTTTCGCCAGTTCGGGACATGCTCGTCGAAGCGGTTGACCGTGGCTGCGCGCCGTTTTCGATGCTCACCGAACTGAACACCGGCAGTCAGCGGGGCACCGCAGTTCCCCGCCGCCTACTACGCGACGAGGTCTGCGACGACGTTCGCTCCGTTGCGGAGAACTCCGTCGCGGAGAGCGAAGCGCTACTCCTTTGGCAACGTGCCGGGCTGCCGGAACCTCTCACGGCCACGACGTTGTTTGACGAACGGGAACAGTACGTGACCAAACCTGACTTCTGGTGCCAGGAATACGGTTTCGCTTGGCAGATAACATCGGCAACATTCCGCCACGGCCAGCAGGAATACGAGAAATCAGCTGAACGGAAAGCAAGGTTCAGGGACGCCGGAATCGTTGTGTTGCAAACACACCCACAGGAGATTCGAAACTCACCACGAGCAGTCATCAAAGCATTGAGGCATGAGTCCGAATCAGCGAGGCGGAAGGTGACCACGAAAATACTGATCGAACATCAACAAGATTAACTACGCCCACGCACAAATCCGGGCGAGAAACTCGAATCGCATTCAGATCAGCTGAAAGGCGAGGTCACTCCGAACCACCACGACCGCGCCGCTTCTATGAGGTTATGAACGCAAGCGCGGTCAAGGCTTTTCTTGGCCCCCAGCTTGGCCGGGGTCAGACGCACCCAAGTCGTCCTTCACCACGTCACCCTCCCCGGGCTCCACCCCGTTCGAGGACTGGTAGTTCGAATCGACGACACGTTTGCCGGTTACCCCTGCTTGTCCATCAAAGGTGGCAGGCACTCGTTTCAGGTGCTTACTCATAGACTTGATGAGAAAGGCAACAGCCACGCCGAACAGGATCAACACCAACAGCGCGACTGGTGAAGACTTGCCGACATCGTCTCCCTGGCCACCGGGCGCGTTCGGTTGTGGGGCCTGAGCCAGGACCGCCATCGTCTCGGAGACGTTCATGCACATACCTTCTCTTCCACACCATCGAACAGGTCGTCCTCTGGGAGCGTCGTGTCCACCAAAGAACGAACCAGTTCATAGTCTTCGGTCGGCCACAGATCACGCTGAATGTCCAACGGCACTGCGAACCATCGGCTATTCGGATCGATCTGCGTGGCATGCGCTCTCAGCGCGTCGTCACGCGCTTCGAAGTAGTCAGCGCATTCCACACGTGTGGTTACTCGCTCATGGGGATCGGGACGAGATGAATCCCACTTCTTGAGCCACTCTCCGTACGGAGAGTCCAACCCGCGTTCCAGCAACGCGTCATGAAAGAGTTGCATACGTCGACGCGAAAACCCATGTGAGTAGTACAGCTTCAAAGGCTGCCAAGGCTCTCCTGCGTCCACGTACAGGTCGGGATCTCCGGCGGCGTCGAAGGCCGCCATAGACACTTCGTGGCAACGGATGTGGTCAGGGTGTGGGTAGCCACCGTTCTCGTCGTAGGTGACCATCACATGGGGCTGGAACGCACGCACTACCCGCACCAGTTCGGCGGCGGCGGTTTCGATCGGCACCCGAGCGAAGCAGCCCTCTGGCAGCGGTGGAGGCGGATCACCTTCCGGCAGTCCCGAGTCGACGAACCCGAGCCAACGGTGCTGCACACCGAGAATCTTGGCAGCCTCCGCCATCTCCTGTCGCCGGATCTCAGGCAGGTTCGCAGCGACCTCAGGACGGTCCATCCCCGGGTTCAGGATGCTGCCAGCTTCGCCACCCGTGCACGTGACGACCATCACATCGTGTCCCTCATTCACATAACGCGCTGTGGTCGCCGCCCCCTTACTGGACTCGTCGTCCGGGTGAGCGTGCACTGTCAGTAGACGCAGCTTCTCGACCATCGCCGGCAGTCCCTCCTGCTCGATCAGACCGGCCCCGCTGACTGGCGCCGGAGCAACCCGGGGATACTCAACGTGGATGCCGCCTCCCATTGTTCCCGGGCGACCGACATCCGCTCGCAGCAGGTCCCGACTCACCTCGCCGAGGAGTCGCCGCCGAAGTGTTGAACCAGCAGCTCCCTGCCGGGCGTTACGGGTCGCGTACGCCCAAGCCATCTCGCCCCACGCTACGTATCGCACTGATCGCGACGGCGTTGCTGGCGGGGCTGGTCGTCGCGGTTGTGGCCTACCGCAACCTTGGCAGCGCTCCGATCAACGGACAACAGACCCTGTACTCGCGTTTGGATGACCATTCTTTGCGCGTCACGATCGAAGTCCAACGCGACAACCCGCGTCGCCCGGCCGATTGCGTGGTACGTGCGATGTCAAAGGATGGTCAAGAGGTCGGACGCAAAGAGGTTTATGTCCCTCCGTCCGATGACACCATCCGGCTTGACACGGTGGTGCGTACCTCGAACACTCCCGCGTCTGGTGACGTGTACGGGTGTACATACAACGTCCCCGAATATTTGTCCACTCATACGCGGCCAACTGGGTGAAGAAGCGCCAGCGGTTCCATTGGCTGGTCAAATCCACCCCCAATAACGGCTGGATCGTGTTATCGTCGATGCCAGCACGGCCCCGCGCGGGCCGTGTTTTTCCGTTCCGGGCTGTTGGCTCGGGAGTTGCCGGCCCGCAGAGCGCGGGACCGCCGTCGACAAGGAGTGGTGACCGTGAGCGAGACCCAGGTGACCTGGCTGACCCAAGAAGCTTACGACCGGCTCAAAGCTGAGCTGGACGAGCTTGTCGCCAACCGCCCGGTGATCGCCGCGAAGATCAACGAGGCGCGAGAGGAAGGCGACCTCAAAGAGAACGGCGGGTACCACGCTGCTCGCGAGGAGCAGGGCCAGCTGGAGTCCCGGATTCGGCAGTTGCAGGAGCTCCTGCGCACCGCCAAGGTCGGTGATGTGCCCACGGAGTCCGGCGTTGCCAAGCCCGGCTCGGTGCTGACCGTGCGGTTCGACGACGAGGACGAGACCGAACAGTTCCTGCTGGCCACCCGGGAAGAAGGCGCGCACGGCGAACTAGAGGTCTATTCGCCAAGCTCTCCGCTGGGAAAGGCGCTGTTGGACGCCAAGGAAGGCGAGACCCGCGAGTACGAGTTGCCCAACGGCGGCACGATGAAGGTCACGCTGATCAAGGCAGAGCCTTTCCACGGCTGATTTCGAGTCACGCTCATGTACGCGTGTGTTACGGCTGTCCACTAGTTTCGTGAAAGACGAGTTCACTGCTGATTCAGCAGTGAACTCGTCTTTCACGAATCCCAATCTTCAGTGAAGATCGTCCACCAAGCTTTCCAACAGCGGCCGGAAGCGGGCTGGCACCGGCGTCGACAGCGCGATCGAGGTCGCGGTGCGCCGGACGCCCGGTAACGCGACGATCTCGTCAATGACACGTTGCAGGTCATCGTTCGAGCGAGCAACCATTCGAACAAACAGGTCTCCATCACCCGTGGTCGCATGCACCTCACAGACCTCATCAATGGACGCGAGGCCCTCGGCTACCACGGCCCGCCGTCCCTGCACGATTTCAAGCACAGCGAATGCGGTCAGCCCGTAACCCATGGCGGCCAGATCCAGGTCCGGCGGGAAGCCACGTAAGATCCCCCGCTCGACCAGGCGATCCATGCGCGCCTGGACGGTCCCACGGGCCACCTTGAGCCGGCGTGAACATTCCAGCACACCAAGGCGGGGCTCGTCGGACAGCAGTAACAGCAGACGGGCATCCAAGGCATCCAACACGACCTCCAACGAGACGCACGCCATCAAGCCTGTCCATACTGCTCAATCGGTCCGGCAAAGTCGAGCACCAACTGAGCAACTTGTACAGCAAGAAGTGTATGTATTGCTCACTCTGCCCCATCGGTCTCACGCTGGCCTCAACGGCGCTGCCTGCCCAAGCCGAGGAGGAGACCGTGAGCAGCACGGCAAACACCAGCATCCAGACCGGCGAGATCGACGACGTGACCTTCGACCAGATGCGGCGACTGGTCGGGCTTGTGGAGCACGACACCTCCCGGGACCCATTCCCGGTGAAGGCCCTGGATGCCGTGGTATTCGTCGCTGGCAATGCCACACAGAGCGCCCTGTTCTACCAGGCCGCGCTTGGCATGGAACTCGTCGCCTACACCGGCCCGGAACATGCGAATCGCGATCACAAGGCGTACGTCCTGAAATCGGGGTCAGCCAGGTTCGTGATCAAGGGCGCGGTCGCTCCGGAAAGCGAGCTCGCTGACCATCATCGCCGACACGGCGACGGCGTTGTCGACCTTTCCCTCGAGGTAGCGGATGTCGACAAGTGCATCGCTCATGCACGTGCTCAGGGTGCGAGGGTGCTCGATGAACCGCACGACATTTCCGATGAGTACGGCACCGCCCGGGTGGCCGCGATCGCTACTTACGGTGAAACGAGGCACACCCTCGTGGACCGATCACGCTATTCGGGACCGTACCTGCCCGGATACGTCGCCCGGACCGGCAGCTACGTCAAGCCCGCCGGCGCCCCCAAGCGGCTGTTCCAAGCCGTCGATCACTGCGTGGGCAACGTTGAGTTGGGGCAGATGGACAGATGGGTGGACTTCTATAACCGCATCATGGGCTTCGTAAACATGGCCGAATTCGTGGGCGACGACATCGCTACCGAGTATTCAGCCCTCATGAGCAAGGTCGTCGCAAACGGAAATCATCGAGTAAAGTTCCCGCTAAACGAGCCAGCCCTTGGCAAAAAGAAGTCTCAAATCGACGAATATTTGGAGTATTACCGCGGTGCCGGATGTCAGCACATCGCGCTCGCAACCGGGGACATCCTGACCACCATTAAGCACATGCGAGCCGCTGGCGTCGATTTTTTGGTCACCCCGGATTCCTACTACGATGATCCGCAGCTTCGCGCCCGGATTGGTGAAGTGCGTCTACCCATTGAAATCCTCAAGGAAAATCGTATCCTTGTGGACCGCGACGAGGACGGCTATTTGTTGCAGATCTTTACCAAGCCCATCGGAGATCGACCGACGGTGTTCTACGAGCTGATTGAACGTCACGGTTCGCTCGGCTTCGGCAAGGGCAACTTCAAAGCCCTGTTCGAAGCTATCGAGCGTGAGCAGGCGAGACGGGGCAACCTGTAGACGTGCCGTCGTGAAAGACGCCTTCACTGCACCAAGTGCAGTGAAGGCGTCTTTCACCACATCAGCCCTTCGCGATCACGGTGTAGCCGGCCTGTTGAAGTTCGTCGACCACGAGTTCGCGGTGTTCGGGTCCCCGCGTCTCCAAGTTGATCTCCACGTCGACTTCGCCCAGCGCCAGCGCACCTGAAATCCGCGAGTGTTCGATGTCCAGCACATTCGCCTGGAGCCGGCCGAGCCTCCCGAGCAGTGCCGCCAGCGACCCCGGACGATCAGGCAATCGGACTCGCAATGACAGGTAACGGCCTGCGGAGCTCATCCCGTGCCGGATCACTTGGAGCAGGAGCAGAGGGTCGATGTTGCCTCCGGAAAGCACCCCGACCACGGGCGCTCGCATCTGCCCGGAATGCTCCAGCATCGCCGCGACCGCTGCTCCGCCCGCCGGCTCGACCACAAGCTTCGCACGCTCCAGGCAGAGCAGGAGGGCCCCAGACAGCGCTTCCTCGCTGACGGTGAGCACATCATCAACAAGCTCAGATACATGGCTGAAGGTGACCGGTCCCGGCTCCGCCACCGCGATTCCGTCGGCCATGGTCTGCGCGGTCTTAGCACGCACCGGCATGCCTGCCGCGAGTGACCCGGGCCATGCTGCTGCCCGCTCCGCCTGCACTCCGAGCACCTTGACATCAGGCTTCGAGGCTTTCACCGCCGCCGCGATCCCACCCACGAGTCCACCACCCCCGGTCGGCACGACGACGGTCGCCGCCTCGGGAAGCTGCTCCAGAATCTCCAAGCCGACGGTGCCTTGACCAGCCAGAACGTCGGGGTGGTCGAACGGGTGAATGAACTCGGCCCCGGTTTGGTCCGCGTATTCCCGTGCCGCTGACAACGTGTCCTCAAGAACAGCGCCTCGCGTCCGTACGTCGGCCCCGTACGACTTCGTCGCTGCCAGTTTGGGGAGCGGGGCACGCTCAGGCATGAACACGGTCGATCGAATTCCGAGCAGTGACGCGGCCAGAGCCACACCTTGCGCATGGTTTCCCGCGCTAGCTGCGACCACCCCTCTGCCACGCTGCTGCTCGGACAAGCCCAGCAGACGCACGTACGCCCCACGAAGTTTGAAAGACCCCGTGCGCTGCAGATTTTCGCACTTGAGATAGACCTCGCCGCCGCAGTACTCGCCGAGCACCCTCGAATGTTCCAGCGGAGTCGGCCGCGCCACCCCAGCTAGCTGCTCGCGGGCGACACGGATGCTTTCGAGGCTGACCAGATCCATAGGCCAATCGTGCCAGCAAGACGCGAAAGCCGACGTCACGACGATGCTCAAGGTACTCTCGGAACCACGCCGCACGACCCGACCATCGTGCGGCAGTGGCGGCAGACCCAGCCACCTGGAGGGCACATGGCACGGCTGGCATCGGCAGCGGACACTGTTCCGCTGATCACCGGCCTCGCCGTCGCTACCGTCTTGTCTGGGGCGGCGGTGTTTACTGTGGTCAGTTCAGGATGCGATCAGCCGGGCCGCTATCAGACGCGTGCCGACGGGATGGTCGAACTTGTCGGCGGTTGCCTTACCTCGAACGATCTCCCGGTGGTGCCACAGCAACGGTCGGCTCAAATGCCGCCACCCCCCACGGCGCGCAGTCCGCACGCTGGCGAGCCGTCACTGGCGCCCTGACTGCGTGCGCCGTACGCGTCTGAGGCAAGTCAGGCGCCCGGCGCGTCATCCCAGTGCCGCGAGCAGGTCCGAGACCAGGTCATCAGCTTCTTCGATCCCGACGGACAGCCGCACCAGGTCACCGGGTACTTGCAAGACCGAGCCATTCGTACTCGCGTGCGTCATTCTGCCCGGGTGTTCGATCAACGATTCCACGCCACCGAGTGACTCCGCGAGAGTGAAGAGTCGTGTGTGTGCACAAACTCGCAGGGCGGCATCGTCGCCGTCACGGTGGGTAAACGAGATCATGCCGCCGAATCGACGCATCTGCTTAGTCGCAATTTCGTGACCCGGGTGTTGCGGCAGGCCTGGATAGAAGATCCTACCCACCTTGGGGTGTGACGAGAGGGCGTCGACCACACGCTCGGCGTTGTCGCAGTGACGTTCCATGCGGATGGCGAGCGTCTTGATGCCTCGCAAGGTCAGCCACGCATCGAACGGGCTGGGAACCGCACCAGCGCTGTTCTGCAGAAATGCGACCTGGGTTGCCAGTTCTTCGTCGGAAGTCACCACCGCGCCACCGACGACGTCTGAATGGCCGCCAAGGTATTTGGTCGTCGAGTGAACGACCGCGTGGCAACCACTTTCAAGTGGCCGTTGGAGGTAGGGCGAAGCAAACGTGTTGTCGACGACAAGTTTCGTTTCTGCGTCGTGGGAAAGCTGTGCGAGCGCACCGATGTCGGCAATGTTGAGCAGCGGGTTGGTTGGCGTTTCGGCCCAGATAACCTTGGTGGTCGGGCGAATCGCGGCTCGTACCGCGTCCACGTCGGCGAGTGGCACCGGGGTGTACTCAACGTCCCACGCCGTCAAGACCTTGTCGACCAGCCGAAAAGTTCCCCCGTAAGCGTCGTCAGGGATGATCAGATGATCGCCGGGGCGCAGAAGTGCACGCAGGACCGCGTCCGTCGCCGCCATTCCCGACGAGAAAGCACGCCCGTGAACGCCTCCCTCCAGGGACGCCAGGCACTCTTCGAGAGCCGTACGGGTCGGGTTGCCCGTGCGGGAGTATTCGTAACCGGCCCGCTGCCCTCCGACACCATCCTGAATGTAAGTGGAGGTCGCATGGATCGGAGGGATCACCGAACCGGTTGCGGGGTCGGCGTCCTGGCCAGCATGAATGGCGCGAGTGGCGAAGCCGTCGGTCATGCCGCAAAGCTTACGACCCCCTCGACGGGCAACCTCCGCCCGCCTTCCCGATCCGCCGCAACCGATGTGCGCGCCTGGTCAGCTCATCGGTCACGGCTGGGGCAGGGTGGTGAAAGACGCTTTCACTGCGTCAGATGCGGTGAAAGCGTCTTTCACCACCCCGACCGCAAAGCCAGCAGCCCTCGGTCACGACAGCGACAGAACCGAGGGCTGCTGCGAAGCAACTCAGCGGTAGCCCGCTGAGACTGGCCTCACCGACGTCTCACCACTGCGGCGGCTGACCTGGCCGCTGCGGCGGCGGATAGGAACCCGGCTGCTGCGGCGGCTGCGGAAAACCGCCTGGCTGGCTGGGCGGGAACCCACCGGCCTGCCCCGGCTGCGGACCGAAACCGCCCTGCTGGGGCGGCTGCGGCTGGCCGAACTGCTGCGTCGCCTGCGGCGGCTGACTACCCGGCTGCCCAAACGGCGGCTGGCTCGGACCGGAAGCGCCAAACGGCTGCCCCGGGCCCATGTGCGGACCGCCGTTGACCGGTTCGGCCGGAACGACCAGGGTCTTCATGATCTTGTCCGCCCACGTCTGGTTCTTTTCGTCCCACAAGGGCCAGAGGAAACCCAGGTTGCAGGGGAGCTGGTCAAGAATGTGCACGATCTGGCGAAGGAAAGCCGAACCGAAACCAACGGGCTGTCCGGTCTCCTCGCTGACCAGCTTGGTCTTGGCGACCGTCTTCCCGATGGTTTGACCGGTGGTGCCCTGCTTGTAACCGAAGTTCCAGACCAGGTACGCGATATAGAGGACCCAAGTGAGCCCCTGGACCAGTCCGTTGCCGACGCCGAAGAGGATCCCCAGCACCACACCGGGCACCAGGTAGTCGAGAAGCCAGGCCAGAGCCCGGGTTCCCCATTCGACTGGCGCACCCACCTGACCACCGGGCATGAAACCGGGCTGCGGGTAGGGCGAGGACGGCGGTGGGGGCGCCGCGTTGAATCCCGCCTGTGCCGGCGGCGGAAACGGGGGCTGCTGTGCCTGGAACCCGCCGCTGGGCATGCCCGGCTGACCGGCCTGTGCGGGGAAACCGCCAGGCTGGCTCTGTGTCCCGGGCTGTGTGTACATCGGCTGCGGGGGTTGCATCGACGGCGGGACGACCTGCGTGGAGTCACCGCCACCCGGCTGCCGCCCAGCCAAGCCGGGCTGCTCATACATGGGTTGCGGGGGTTGCATCGACGGCGGGACGACCTGCGTGGAGTCACCGCCAGCCTGTCCTTGCGCAGGTTGCTGCGGGGGCCTAACCACCTGAGTGGAGTCCGCGCCGGACGACTGGTCATCGCTGGGAGTTTGTCCGCTCAACCGCGCCGAGATCATCTGCGTGGAGTTGGAGTTAGTGCTGTTGTCAGCAGGAGGACCTGACGGCTGCTGGCCAGCAGCAGGATTCTGCTGCTGGCCCTGCTGGCCTCCGTCAGGTGGCTGCGGAGAACTCATCGCTTTTCTTGACCCCCTTGGGCATGAACCTGGGCATTACGTCACGCACACGCTATCCGATCTCGTTGGAGCGTAGTGGTGTTGCGTCACGATCCCTTATCGCCCGGCGATGAAACCGAGCACATCCTGTCGGGTTACCACGCCCGCCGGTTTCCCATCAATGAGCACCATCGCACCGTCCGCGTTGGCCAGTGCCGACATCGCTGACGTGATGTCCTCCCCTGCGCCGATGGTCGGCAGGGGTGGGGACATGTGTGCCTCGACCCGATCGGCAAGGTTGGCCCGCCCGGCGAAGAGCGCGTCGAGCAGGTCCCGCTCGTTGACCGCCCCCGCGACCTCGGCGGCCATTACCGGGGGTTCGGCGTTGACGACCGGCATCTGGGAAACGCCGAACTCGCGAAGAATCGCGACGGCTTCGGCCACGGTTTCGTTCGGGTGCACATGGACGAGTTCCGGCAGTGTGCCGTCCTTGCGACGGAGGACGTCGCCGACGGCGCCGCCGCTGTGGTCGGGCGAGAGGAATCCGTAGGACGCCATCCAGGAGTCGTTGAAAACCTTGGTGAGGTACCCGCGGCCTCCATCGGGCAGAAGCACAACCACCACGTCGTCTGGACTGGCTTTCTCCGCGACCCGCAGCGCTCCCGCCACCGCCATGCCGCAGGAACCACCGACCAGCAGCGCCTCCTGCTGGGCGAGCTTCCTGGTCATACCGAAGGAGTCGGCGTCCGAGATCGGAAGGATCTCGTCGCAGATGTCGCGGTCATACGTCGTCGGCCAGAAGTCCTCGCCGACGCCTTCCACGAGGTAAGGACGACCGTTGCCGCCGGAATAGACCGAGCCCTCGGGGTCCGCTCCGATAATCTTCACTCGACCGTCCGATACCTCTTTGAGGTACCGTCCAGTACCGGAAATAGTACCTCCAGTACCGATCCCGGCGACGAAGTGCGTGATCCGCCCTTCGGTTTGGCGCCAGATTTCGGGGCCGGTAGAGAGGTAGTGCGATTCAGGGTTCGCGGGATTGGCGTACTGGTCGGGTTTCCATGCGCCCTCGATCTCACGGACAAGCCGGTCGGAAACCTTGTAATAGGAATCCTCGTGGTCGGGCGGCACCGCCGTAGGGCACACGACTACGTCCGCGCCATATGCCTTGAGAACGTTGCGCTTGTCTTCGCTGACCTTGTCCGGGCAGACGAAGACGCAGCGGTAGCCCTTACGCTGAGCGACCATTGCGAGTCCGACCCCCGTGTTTCCCGAGGTGGGCTCAACGATCGTGCCCCCGGGGCGCAGCGCACCCGAGGCTTCCGCGGCTTCGACCATGCGCAACGCGATTCGGTCTTTCACGCTGCCGCCGGGGTTCAGGTACTCGACCTTGGCGAGCACCGGCGCGGGGGCGCCTACCCCGACCGAGTTCAGTCTCACCAAAGGGGTGTCGCCCACTAGGTCGATGACGTGTTCGACGTACTCCACCGGAGCGGTCCTCTCGCTTTCTGGAACGGTGACCCTGAGCTTAACCACCCATCTGGTCGTTAACCCACCTGGTCGTACGCGCGGCGACGTCGGCCCGGAAATGTCCCTGAATGAGGGTTTACTGGATAGTGAAGGACGCGTTCACCGCTGATTGCGGAGCGAACTCGTCTTTCACCGATGCGCAGCGCCGACCGGCTCACCAGTGGCGTTGAAGCGCGTCTACCGGCGCGACGGCGGGGAGGACGGAGTGATCAGACTCAGGGCTCTTCGGCTTGCGGCGGCTGCCGCGGGCACGGTCGGTGGCGTGTCGGGTGCTGTATACGGGTTGCTGAATGAACAACAGCGTCGGGCGCGCCGGGTCATCGGTCCGCCCGAGAACGCGCCACTTCGTGCGGATGGCATTCACCTACCCTCCGGCGAGGGCCCGATCCCGCGCTCTGAGCTGCCTGAGGGCACTCCTCCACCGCTGCGGTTCGTGGTGTTGGGCGACTCGGCGGCAGCTGGCCTCGGCGTGAACTTCCCAGACGAGTTGTTGGGCGTACGGCTTGCGCGTGGTCTCGCGGCGGAAACCGAACGTCCGGTCCAGTTGAGGACCTACGCGGTCGTAGGTAGCACGAGTCTCGAACTGGAGGCACAGGTCGAGGCCGTCTTGGCGCAGCGGCCGGACGCGGCCTTGGTCATCATCGGTGCTAACGACGTCACCTCACGGTTGCCGATGAGGCAAAGCGCGGATCTGATCGCCCGCGCGGTGTCGCTCCTTCGCGCGGACGGTATCGGCGTGGTCGTGGGAACCTGCCCGGACCTCGGCGCGATCAGGCCAATCCCGCAGCCGCTGCGCTCGATTGCCCGTACTCGGAGCCTGGCCCTCGGGCGCCACCAGCGAAGGGCGGTCGAGGCAGCGGGCGGATACGCGGTTCCACTGGCTGATCTGCTGGCGCCGGAGTTCCTTGCCAAGCCGACCGAGTATTTCAGCCCAGATCGCTTCCATCCGTCTGCCGCTGGTTACGAAGCCACTGCTGCGGTGGTGCTACCGGCTCTGTGTCACGCCATCGGCGCGTGGGAGGGCAGTCCCCTTCCGGTGGCACCGACCCGGTCCGCGGCGGTCGAGGCCAGGAGGCCCACACGGCGGTTGGTGGCGCGCCTGAATCGCCGCCTCCGCCGGCGCTCCCGGATGTGAGCAGGAAAGGGCTGGTGGCGTGCTCGGGAATGCAGTGAAGGACGCGTTCACCGCACGGAAGCAGTGAACGCGTCCTTCGCCACAATGACACACCGACCAGTCGGTTTCTAATCTGGTCTGGTGACGCTGCTCACCGCGTGAAGCCTCGCCTGGCGCTTAAGGTGGCCAGCAGCTATTACCGACCGGTAGACAACAGAGGAGTTGCCCACCATGCCCGAAGCAGTCATCGTCTCGGCAGCCCGTTCACCTATCGGCCGCGCGGGGAAAGGGTCGCTGGTCGATGTGCGACCCGATGACCTCGCCGCCCAGATCGTCCGTGCCGCACTGGACAAGGTTCCCGAGCTCGACCCGACCGACATCGACGACCTCATGCTCGGCTGTGGCCTGCCCGGTGGGGAGCAGGGCTACAACATGGCCCGAGTGGTTTCCGTCCTGGCCGGCTACGACCACTTGCCCGGCTGCACTGTCACCCGCTACTGCTCGTCGAGCCTGCAGACCAGCCGTATGGCTCTGCACGCGATCAAAGCTGGCGAGGGTGACGTGTTCATCAGCGCCGGTGTCGAGATGGTGTCGCGGTACGCGAAGGGCAACTCTGACTCGCTGCCAGACACGCAGAACCCGGTGTTCGACGAAGCCCAGGCCCGCACTCAGCAGGTGGCCGAAGAGGGCGCCGAGACCTGGACTGATCCCCGCGCCTTCGACAAGGTGCCCGACATCTACATCCCGATGGGGCAAACAGCGGAAAACCTGGCCCGCGCCAAGGGCATCAGCCGAGACGAGATGGACGATTTCGGCGTTCGCTCGCAGAACCGGGCCGAGAAGGCCATTGCTGATGGCTTCTGGGCACGGGAGATCACTCCAGTCACAACGCCGTCCGGTAAGAAGGTCGATGCCGACGACGGGCCACGGGCGGGTGTCACCAAGGAGGCCGTGTCTGGGCTCAAGCCTGTCTTCCGACCGGACGGACGGGTCACCGCGGCGAACTGCTGCCCGCTCAACGACGGTGCTGCTGCGCTGGTCATCATGAGCGACACCAAGGCCCAGCAGCTCGGTGTGACCCCGCTGGCGCGAATCGTGTCGACCGGTGTCTCCGCCCTGTCGCCCGAGATCATGGGGCTCGGCCCAGTGGAAGCGTCGAAACGGGCACTCGCCAACGCTGGGATGAGCATCGGCGACATGGACCTCGTCGAGATCAACGAGGCGTTCGCCGCGCAGGTCATCCCTTCGTACCAGGAACTGGGCATCCCGCTGGAGAAGCTCAACGTCAACGGCGGGGCCATCGCGGTCGGACACCCCTTCGGTATGACGGGTGCTCGTATCACGACCACGTTGATCAACTCGTTGCAGTGGCACGACAAGCAGTTCGGGCTGGAAACGATGTGCGTGGGAGGCGGACAGGGCATGGCCATGGTCCTGGAACGGCTGAGCTAACGCCGTTCACCGCGGGGGCCGCTTGTTGCGGTGAATCTGGTGAACGACGAGTTCACTGCACGAAGTGGAGTGAACTCGTCGTTCACCGCACCTGGACACAGAATGGCGCCTGCCGATAGATCCTCGGCAGGCGCCTGACGTCTATCTGGGCTGCTCGCGCTATCTGTTCTGGAAGTACGAGAGCAGCCGGAGAATCTCCAGGTACAGCCACACCAAGGTGGTCATCAGGCCGAACGCGATGTACCAGGCGAACTTCGCGTCGACTCCGCTGCGCAGGGCACGATCGGCGGCGTCGAAGTCAAGCAGGAAGCTGAAAGCGGCGATGCCGATGCACAGCAGGCTGAACGCGATTCCCAGAGAGCCACCGGAACGCAGCCCGAGCCCGCCCGCGACGAAGAAGCTCGCGATGAGATTGACCAGCATCAACACGAAAACGCCGGCGATCGCTCCGATGATCCACTTGGTGAGCTTCGGCGTGACCCGGACGGCCCCGGTCTTGTACACGACCAGCATCGCGGCGAACACCCCGATCGTCCCCGCGATGGCCTCCATCACGATCCCCGGACCAATCGACCGGGACAGAGCGATCAGGTAGCTGATCCCCCCGAGGAACACACCCTCCACCGCGGAGTAAGCGATGACCAGCCCCGGGTTGACGCTCCGGCGGAAGATGATGACCAGCGACAGCACCAGGCCGATCACAGCGGCCGGCAACGCCAGAACAAGGGCCGCTCGCCCCCCGACCAGGAAGGTCGCCGCACCGGTGCCGACAGCGATAGCGAGGGTGATCGCGGTCTTGGTGACCACGTCATCGATGGTCATCGGGCGCCCGGCCAGCGTTGGCGCCGCCGGGGCCGCCCCGAAGCCTCGTCCGTAACCGGCTCCCTGGGCACCGCCGTAGTTGAAGTTCGCATACCCGCCACCGGTCGGCAGGTTCCTGAACGCGGGGTTGCTCGTCGTGCGCAACTCATCCTCCTGGGCGTGCTTGCGCCGTCTCCGGGTTAACGACCGACTGCTTCGATCCGTTCCCACTCGGGGCAAACCGGACTTTACCGGCCGCAGCAGGTACGCCCCAGCGCTGTGGGAAAGCATTCGATATCAAGTTGGTCGCGAAAACGCTCGCCGGAAGGCACCGGCTGATCACCTCAACACGCTACCCAAGGTAGCTGATGATCAGGTTCCGTACGCGCTCTAAGCGCACCACACAACCGAACAGCATACGAAGGTACCGAACACAGCAGTGAAAGGCGGAGCCACCCGCTGATCTGCACACTGCGACGCGATCGATGCCGACCGAAACCTGAGCGAGGCTCGGACTAGGCCCGGAGTGCAGTGAAAGCGTCTTTCACCGCACTCACCGCCGCTTCTTCTGGCTCTTGCGCGCCCCAGCGGGCTGCTTGCCGCCCCGGTTCTTGGGCTGCGGCTTCCGGCCCTGGCCAGCCTTGGCGCCGCTCTTGCCACCGGCTTGGCCCACGGACGACTTACCTCCGTTACCGTCAGCCGCGGCACCGCTCGACTCGGTGCCGCCCTGGCCGCCGGAAGCGGCTGTCGCCGCCGTGTCCGACGCAGCCTCCAGGTCAGCAGCCGACGCCGGCTCACGATCCTCGCCGTCGCTTTCGGTCGTCACCTGTCCGTTGGAATCGGCCTCGGCCTGCTGCGCACTCGCGGTGTCCTTCCCGCGCTTGTCGCGGATCGGCTTCTGACCAGGCTTGGGACGTGGAGTCGCCTTCTTGGCGGCCAGTTCACGCTCACGCTCGCGCTCTTGCTCACGGTCGACCTTCTCCGCCAGGAAGTGCTGCTGACCGAGGGTCCAGACGTTGTTCGCCAGCCAGTACAGCAACACGGCGATCGGCAGCAGCCAGCCACTGACCAGCGCGCCGATCGGCGCCACGTACATCATCATCTTGCCGACCATGGCGCTCTGCGGGTTGGCCATGGTGGCGTCGGTCTGCCGTTTCATCGACATCCGCATGGTGGCGAAGGTCGCCACACTCGCCACGATCATCAACGGCACCGCCACGGTGATCATCGACGTGCGGTCGGTGCCGAACGCGGCCAGCTCGGTGGAAGGCTGGGTGATCCAGTTGGACAGCTTGGCGCCAAAGATGCTGGCGTTCATGAACGACTGAACGTCGGCGGCGTTGAAGATGAAGTTGCTCTGCACACCCGGCCGGAAGTCCCGCAGCACGGTGACCAGGCTCAGGAAGACCGGGATCTGGACGAGCGCGGGCAGGCAGCCGCCGAGCGGGTTGACGCCGTGCTCCGACTGGAGCTTCTGCATCTCCTGCGCCATGCGCTGGCGATCGTTCTTGTACTTCTCCCGCAGCTTCTGGATCTGCGGGGCGAACTTCTGCATCTTGCGCGCCGCGCGCAGCTGGCTCAGCGCCGGCTTGATCAGCAGTACGCGGAGGGTGAAGACCAGGAAGAAGACCGACAGCGCCCACGCGAACCCGTTGTCCGGGCCGAGCACAGCACCGAAAACCCTGTGCCAGAACCACAAGATCGCTGACACCGGGTAGAGGATGAAGCTGAAGAAGGAGGACACTCAACCACTCCTGGTTATCACCCGGCTAGGACCGGGACATACTTCCATCGCCGTCCCCGCTTGATAGTGGAGCCAGCCCTACCAGGGTGCCATGACGTGATTTGCCTCCCGCCACCGGTTGGCAGGTGACGCTCAGCACGACCGCGTGCCGCTGCTGGGACAACCCGTGCCCACCCCTCCACGACCTTACGCGGCCCACGCGATACGTAAACCGCCCCGGCAGCGGACGCGCGACAATCAAACGCTTGTTCGAGTGTTCTGCGAACTCGTTTTCCACCCGGTCCAGTGTCGTCCGTCAGGAGGAAGAATTGTTGGGACATATGGACAGGTTGGGCGCCGAGTAGAGGGCGCTGGCCTTGCCGGCGACCGTGGCCGCTCCTTGACGGCGGACCACGGTGACCAGGCGATCAGCAACCGAATCGTGCTCACGACACGCAGAAAACGCCAGCTCAGCGGACGGACACTGCTCGTGCGGATGCTCCCTGTGCCCCCGGTCGGATTCGAACCGACACTTGGACGATTTTAAGTCGTCTGCCTCTGCCGTTGGGCTACGGGGGCTTGCGCGCACCTGGGACGCACCGACTTTCCCTCGCGGTTCCCGTCGGCGGTAGTCCCCGGTCAGAGCAACTAGCGTGATATTCGTCCCGCTCATGGCGGGAGTGGTGCTCCCTCCTCACCCCGGTCTCGCCCGGTATCGCAGCGCGCTCTCCAACACGCTGAACCGTTGCCGCACCCACTCGTGAACAGCATCCGAGACGGCGGTACATCCGGCGCGGTGCTCGAACCACCGCCAGTCGCAGTTGACGTTGACTTCCAGGAAGACGAAGTCGCCGTCGATCGCGAGCAGGTCGAACGCGGCAACCTGCAGGCGCCAGTGCCTGCTCAGCGCCAACAGCTTGGCGCAAAGGCCATCGGGCACGCTGGTCCTGCTCACGCGGACGGCTTCGGGGTCGACCCACAGCTGGGCCGGGTCCAGCTTCTCAACCCGGTAGCCGACCACCTGCTCTCCGATGACGAAGACGCGTAGCTCCCACTCGGCGGGAAGGTACTGCTGCACGATGACCGGCGCGGGCTCCTGAGCCGCCTCGCCGGCCCGGCTCACCTCCAGCGGCCGGGGGAACAGGCCCCGCAGCGCGCCCGGGTCCGGCTCCAGCAGGTGGTGACCGGCGGTCTTGATGATGCAGCTCCCACCCCCGGGACGGGCCCGGCCAGGG
The DNA here is from genome assembly GCA_051984675.1 of Pseudonocardiaceae bacterium. Taxonomy (GTDB): domain Bacteria; phylum Actinomycetota; class Actinomycetes; order Mycobacteriales; family Pseudonocardiaceae; genus JBPYFK01. Next base: position 135,433 of record JBPYFK010000020.1, read on the forward strand.
CGGGTGGTGACCGCGGTCCTGGGGACCTTGAGTCCGAAGGCGGCCGCGCCGGACAGTTGCGTGAGCCGGTCCAGGTGGTCGAGCGCGCGTACCTGGTTGACCTGTTCCCACTCGGTGCGGCTGGCCAGCCAGTGCGCCACCGCCTGCCACTGTTCGCGGACGTAGGAGCCGTGCACGGTCGTCGGGTCCACGGGCAGCGCGGTCATGTCGAAGTGCCGCCGCCACAGCAGCACCGGCCGCAGCAGCCATCGCTCGTATTCGACCAGGGGGACGTCGGTGTAGATGGTGAGCGCGGTGTCCAGACACCGGTCGGCGTCGATGCGGACCACGCGGATGTTGTGCTCGGCCAGCGCGAGAGACAACTCGTCCATCTCCATGTCGGCGGCGCGGGCCAGCACGAGCACGCAGGCCACCGGGTCGCCGTCGGTGTCCGAGACCATCCCGGCCCGGTGCATGCGCTCTTGGAAATCGAGGCTGGTGTGCGGCGAACGGAAGAAATACTCCTGACCCTGCAGCAACAGTGGTGTCGGCCGGGAAGGGGCCGGTACCTGGCTTGGCGACGGGCCTGGTTCGCCTGCGATGGCTACCCCGAACGGTCCGGGTGAACGCAGGGGCTCCCGCTGCTGTCCCCCGGGTTCGGTCATGTCAGTCGTCCTTCTTGCGCAACACCTTCTGGGCCTCGGCGTAGTCGATCGCGAAGTCCGCGATCGGCCCTTCCTCAACCTCGCCGCTACGCAGCAGCGCCGCGAGCTCCCGGAGCGTCAAGGGGTCACTCCTTTTCCCGCCGAAAGACATTCTTTCAGGTGAAAAATGCCTAAGATGCTCAGCTTGTAACTACGCAATGTCAAGGTCAACATAGTGCCCTATCCCCTGCACGGACCACAAGGAGGGGGACCATCGTGACACTAAGCCAGAACGAGAGCACCTCGGCGAGACTGCTGCTCACCAGCCGAGGTGCGTGGCTTGGTGCACGTATCCGCGTGCGAAGGTGCGGACGGCCGTAAGCCGGTCCGCACCTGGTGAACTGAACGTCGGAGAACCGGTCAGGTCGACGCGGCGCGTTCGAAGTCGGCCTTGGGGTTCTGGATCTGGCCCATCGACACGACCTCGCGCTTGAACAGGAAGGCGAGCGTCCAGTCGATGATGATCCGCAGCTTGCGGTTGAACGTGGGCATCCGGCTCACGTGGTAGCTGCGGTGCATGAACCAGGCCACGAAGCCCTTGGCCTTGAAGCCGTAGACGTCGGCGACCCCCTTGTACAGACCCAGCCCCGCGACCGAACCGGCGTAGGCGTGCTCGTACTTCTTGGGCTTCTTGCCCCGCAGGGTGGCAACGAGGTTCTTGCCGAGCTGGTTGGCCTGGCGCACCGCGTGCTGCGCGTTCGGCGCGCACAGGGCGTTGGGGTCCTCGTCGGTCCGGGACAGGTCCGGCACCGCCGCGCACGAACCCGCGGCCCACACGTCCTCGAGGCCGACGACCTGCAGTTCCGCGGTGGACTTGACCCGGCTGCGGTCGTCCAGCGGCAGGTCCGTGTTCTTCAACATCGGGTTGGCCTTGACCCCGGCGGTCCACACCAGCGTGTCGGTGTCGAACTCGGTGCCGTCGGAGAGCACGGCGTGGCCGTTTTCCACCGACTTCAGGAACGTGTTGAGGTAGACCTCGATGCCCCGCTCCTCGAGCGCCTTGACCGTGTAGACGCCCATCTTCTCGCTGACCTCGGGCATGATCCGGCCCATGGCCTCGACCAGCACCCAGCGCATGTCGGCGGGCTCGATGTTCTCGTAGAACCGGGTGGCGTACCGGGCCATGTCCTCAAGCTCGGCGAGCGCCTCCACTCCGGCGAAACCGCCGCCGACGACCGTGAAGGTCAGCAGGCGCTTGCGCACTTCTGGATCGCTGGTGGACGACGCGGCGTCCATCTTGGCCAGCACGTGATTGCGCAGGTAGATCGCTTCACCGATGGTCTGGATCGCGATCCCGTTCTCGGCGAGGCCGGGCACCGGAAGCAGGCGCGACACCGCGCCGAGCGCGACGACCAGGATGTCGTACTCGAGGTTGTCCCTCTCGCCTTCGGCGTTCTCGACGATGACTGTCTTGTTCGCGTGGTTGATCTCTGTCACGCGCGCCGTCACCACGTGACAGCGCTTGAGTACTCGTCGCAGCGGCACCACCACGTGCCGCGGCTCGATCGAGCCCGCCGCCGCTTCGGGCAGGAAGGGCTGATAGGTCATGTGTGGCTGTGGGTCGACGACGGTGACAGACCCTTCGCGCCGGCCCAACTTCGCCTGTAGCTGGAGTGCGGTGTACATGCCGACGTAGCCGCCGCCGACGATGAGGATCCTGGTGGGATCGGATGTACCAGCCATGGCATCCATGCTCGCACTGGGAGCGGGAAACCCGGCGCGGAGCCCCTGCAAATGTGACCCCGATCGCGGCCAACGTCACCACTGGCGACACACTGTATTCACGCGTGTGCGCAGGGAAGTCTCACCATGATCAACAGCTGCTACGCCGGCAGCTCGGACCGGTGGAAATTCGGCGGCACCGATCACGCCAACACACAACATTTTTCGGTTTCCGCGGTCGGATGCGGCTGTTCTGGCGACGCGAGGACTTCGCCGCGGGACCCGCTGATGTCATGAGTCGCCGTCGACGAACAGCAACCGCCGGTCCAGAGCTGTGCTCCGAACCACGCGCGCTTCGGCGTATTCAGGTGAGGAATACCACTCGGTCAGCCGGTCCATGGTGGGGAACTCCACGATGACCACGCGCTGTTCGGCTGGCCAGTCCCCCTCGGCGACGGTGGGATTCCGAGCTCGAACCAGGTAGCGCCCGCCATAGGCTTCGATCGACCGTGCGGCCAGTTCCCGGTACCGCTGGGCTGCCTCCTCGTCGAGGAATTCCACTTCGGAGATCACGTACGCGGCCATGCTGATCATGATCTCACGGGTTGGTGAGTGAAAGCGCCAAAAGCTGCGAACACGACCGCATGGGCCATGGACCCTGCCCGGTCGCGTTGCAGATCCGACAGGTCCCGGAGGAGGTCCGAGGGTCCCGCTATATCCACTGTGGACTCAAACGTTGACCAGACCGTCAGCAGCATTTCCGCTGTGAGCTTGCCGGTCGGGCGGGCTTCGTCGCTGAAACCGAGCTGATGGCGTAAGTACGTCAAGTCCGTTAAGTACTCACCGTGGCGTCCGGCTGGGACGTGAACGGAGTCATGCCGCTTCCGCCAGTTCCTTCGCGTGCTCCAGCACGTCACGCAGCATCGCGGGGGTGAGCTTGCCGGTAAACGTGTTCTGCTGGCTGACGTGGTAGCAACCGACCAGGTGAAGATCTGCTTCCCCGTGACGGGCTGGAAGAACGGCGTGTGCACCGTGCCCGAAGCGCGGGCGTGGTGTGGGAACCTCCCAGTCGGCCGCCGCCAGTGCCGGGAGGAGCGCCTGCCAGCCGAAGGCGCCAAGGACGATGACCGCGCGAAGCGTCGGCCGTAGCAGCTGTAACTCCCGTACCAGCCAGTGCCGGCAGTTATCGCGCTCCTGCGGGGTGGGCTTGTTCGCCGGCGGCGCGCATCGGACCGGGGCCGTGATCCTCGTGCGGTACAGGGTCAACCCGTCATTGGGGGACCGTCCATACGGCTGCGACGCCAACCCGACGTCATAGAGCGCTTGGAAGAGCACGTCTCCCGAGCGGTCGCCGGTGAACATCCGGCCGGTGCGGTTGGCGCCGTGCGCGGCCGGCGCGAGGCCCACAATGGCGAGAGCCGCGTCCGCCGGGCCGAAGCCGGGCACCGGTCGTCCCCAGTACTCCTGGTCGCGAAAGGCCGCCCGGCGTGTGCGGGCGACCTCTTCGCGCCACGCCACCAGCCGGGGGCACGCGGCGCAGCGAGTGACGAGTTCGTCCACTTCGGCGAGATCCTCCGCGCTGGCTGCCCCCGTGGCGGAGTCCATGAGGGGGTCGCTGATCAACTCAGGCGTTGTGGCGTTCACGGGACCAACTGTGACAGAAAGCGCACGAACACCGAGTTCGCGCACGTACTGTGGCGGGTATGGCAGACAGCACGGAGCAGCGGGCGAGCAGTGAAAGCGGCAATCACACCGAGGCCGGGGTGGCCACCCCGGCCGAGCCGATCGACGACCTCGTGAGCACACATCACACGCTCACGGTCGAAGGCCGCGAGATCGCCTACACGGCCACCACCGGCCGGGTCGTGCTGCGCGAGGAGGTACACACTGACGGCAAGTTCGACGGGCACCTCCCGAAGGCCGAGGTGTTCCTGACGTCGTACGTCCTCGACACGGCCGAGCCAGGCAGCCGCCCGGTGACCTTCGCGTTCAACGGCGGCCCGGGATCGTCCAGCGTGTGGCTGCACGTGGGTCTGCTGGGGCCGCGCCGTGTGCTTTCCGGTGACGCCGGCGCTTTGGTTCCTCCCCCGTACGGCCTGGTGGACAACACCGAAACCCTGCTGGCACACAGTGACCTGGTGTTCATCGACCCGGTGTCCACCGGCTACTCGCGGGCGGTGAAAGGCGGTAAGCCTGACGAGTACCACGGCTACAGCCGCGATATCGAGTCGGTGGGCGAGGTGATCCGGCTCTGGACCTCCCGCAACGGACGCTGGATGTCGCCGAAGTACCTCGCCGGCGAGTCCTACGGCACGCTGCGGGCTGCCGGGCTCGCCGAGCACCTGCAAACCCGGTACGGGATGTACCTCAACGGGTTGCTGCTGATCTCGTCGGTGCTGGACATGGGAACGATCCGGTTCACCGATGGCAACGACCTGGCGTACGCGCTGTTCTTGCCGACCTACGCGGCTATCGCCCACTACCACGGTCAGCACGGTGACCGGTCGTTGCGCGAGATCCTCGACGAGGCCGAGGAATTCGCCTCGCGGGACTATCCGTGGGCGCTGGCGCGTGGCGCGCGTTTGTCCCCATCGGAGCGAGCCGAAGCGGTGCGCCGCACCGCGTGGTTGACCGGCCTGTCCGAGGACTACGTCGATCGGGTGGACCTGCGCATCGAACACATCCGGTTCTTCACCGAACTGCTGCGCCACCAGCGGCTCACGGTCGGCCGCATGGACGGGCGATTCACCGGTTGGGAGGCCGACGCGGCCGGGGAACGTTTCACCAACGACCCGAGCATTTCAGGTATCCAGGGCGCTTACAGCTCGGCGATCAACCACTACCTGCGGGTCGAGCTGGACTACGTCAGCGACCTGCCGTACGAGATCATCACCAGCCGGGTGCAACCCTGGTCGTTCAAGGAGTTCGAAGGAACGCAGGTGTCCGTGGCCGACAAGCTGGCCGCCGCGATGCGGGCCAACCCGCACCTTCGGGTGCATGTCGGGTGCGGCTACACGGACGGCGCGACGCCGTACTTCGCCGCCGAGCATGTGCTCGCGCGACTCGCGATTCCGCCAGAACTTCGGGACAACATCGAGGTCAAGTACTACCCGGCCGGGCACATGATGTACGTGCACGAACCGTCGCGGGTGCAGCAGTCGGCCGATCTCGCGGACTTCGTCGCCCGGAGGTGAGTGCGAGCAGCTCGCGGGGTCTGGAGAGAACGCAGTGAAAGCGTCGTTCACTGTCACAGCCACAGCGCGGGGTGCCGGCTCAAGGTCACGGCGCCGGCGCGCGTGGGCTGCGGACAGAACTCCTTGGGGCCAGAAAGCTCACGACTCCAACGGCACCGCGGGATCGAACGGCAGCGGGACGACTCGACGCGCGGTCTCACCTAGCGAGGCTTTCAGCTCACCACCTGCGGAAGCTCCTCGGCGAAATGGCACGCCGAGTTGTGGTCGCCCAACCGCACCGCCAACGACGGTTCTTCGTCGGCACAGATCTGCTCCGCCTTCCAGCAGCGGGTTCGGAACCGGCAGCCGGACGGCGGGTCCGCGGGGCTGGGAACATCGCCGGTGAGCCGGATCACGTCGCGCTTGCCGCGCAGCCCGGGGTCCGGGACTGGTACGGCGGACAGCAGTGCCTGGGTATAGGGGTGTTGCGGGCGCTCGTAGATCTGCTCCTCAGTTCCCGTCTCGACGATCTTGCCGAGGTACATCACGGCCACCCGGTTGGACAGGTGCCGAACGACGCCCAAGTCGTGTGCGATGAAGATGTACGACAGCCCGAACTCCGCCTGCAACTCGGCGAGCAGGTTCATGACCTGGGCCTGGATGGAGACGTCCAGTGCGGACACCGGTTCGTCGCAGATGATGACCTTCGGGCGCAGTGCCAGGGCCCGGGCGATGCCGATGCGCTGCCGCTGCCCGCCGGAGAACTGGTGCGGGTACCGGTGGATGTGCTCCGGGTTGAGCCCGACCACGTCCAGCAGCTCCTGCACCTTGCGCCGCCGGTCACCCTTGGGGGCGACCTCCGGGTGGATTTCGAAGGGCTCGCCCACGATGTCCCCGACGGTCATTCGCGGGTTGAGCGAGCTGTACGGGTCTTGCAGCACGATCTGCATGTCGCGGCGCAGCCGGCGCAGTTCCGCGCCCCGCATCGCGTACATGTCGCGGCCCTCGAACCGCGTCGAGCCGCCGGTGGGCTTCTCCAACCGCATGAGCACCTGCGCGAGCGTGGACTTGCCGCAGCCGGACTCGCCGACGACACCGAGCGTTTCACCCCGGTGGAGGTCGAACGACACGCCGTCCACGGCCTTCACGTGCCCCACCGTGCGCTTGAAGACCACGCCGACGTTGATCGGGTAGTGCTTGACGAGGTCCCGGACCTGTAGCAGAGGACCGGATGTCGGGTCAGTCACGGGTCATCAGCTCCTCGGCGAAGTGGCAGGCGCTCGCACGCCCGAAGCCCAGGTCGTGGAGTGCGGGCTGCTCATGCCCGCAACGCCGCACCGCCATCCGGCAGCGCGGGTGGAAGGGACACCCGCCGGGGATGTCGGTCAGGTTCGGCGGCAGACCCTTGATGGTCGAGAGTTGGTGCCCCTTGAGGTCGATGCGGGGAATGCTGGCCATCAGCCCTTCGGTGTAGGGGTGCCCCGGTCGCCGGTACAGCGACACCGCGTCGGAGTGTTCGACGATCCGGCCGGCGTACATGACCACGATCCGGTCCGCGACCTCGGCGACGACGCCGAGGTCGTGCGTGATCAGGATCAGCCCCATGCCGCGCTCCCGGCGCAGCTCGTCGAGCAGGTCCATGATCTGGGCCTGCACGGTGACGTCCAGTGCGGTGGTCGGCTCGTCCGCGATGAGCAGTTCCGGGTCGAGGGCCAGCGCCATCGCGATCATGGCGCGTTGCCGCATGCCGCCGGAGAACTGGTGTGGATAGTCGTGGACGCGCTGCTTGGCGTGGGGGATCTTCACCTGGTCCAGCAGCTCGACCGCCATCGCGTTCGCGTCCTTGCGGGACATGCCCCGGCGCAGGCGCAGCTGCTCAGCGACCTGGAAGCCCACGGTGTAGACGGGGTTGAGGGCGGACAACGCGTCCTGGAAGATCATCGCCATGTTCTCGCCGCGCAGCGCCCGCCGCCGCTGCGGTGTCGCGTCGAGCAACTCTTCCCCCCGGTAGCGGATGGAACCCCCGGTGACGTGCCCCGGCGGGGTGTCCAGAATTCCCATGACGGTCTGGGCCGTGACACTCTTGCCGGAACCGGACTCTCCAAGCACGGCAAGGGTTTCGCCGGCCTTGACGTGGTAGCTGACCCCGTTGAGCACCTTGGCGATCCCGTCCTGCGTACGGAATTCCACATGCAGGTCGGAGATCTCCAGCAGGTTCGCGCTCGCGACGCGGTATGAGTCCACTTGCGACACTCGCTTCTCCTAACGCATCTTCGGGTCGAGTGCGTCGCGGATCGCGTCGCCCAACATGACGAACGCGAGCACGGTCGTGACCAGGAACCCGGCGGGAAACAGCAGCATGTGCGGCGCGGAGACGAGGTAGTTCTTCGAGTCCGCGATCATCACGCCCCAGGACACGACCGGGTAACGCAACCCGATCCCCATGAACGACAGCGTGGCCTCGGCGCCGATAAATCCGCCGAGTGCGATGGTCGCGTACACGAGAACGGGCGCCAGGCAGTTCGGCAGCAGGTGACGCAGAATCACCCGGGAGGGTTTCGCTCCGAGCGCGCGTGCCGCCTTGACATAGTCCTGCTGCTTGGCCGCGATGGCCGCCGAGCGCATGATCCGCATCGCGATCGGCCAGGACAGCAGCGCGATCGAGGCGACCACCTGGCTGATCACCCGTACGCCGCTCGGGTTGTCCACCCCGGCGTTGAACGTGGTCAGGATGACGATGGCGCCGAGCACGAACGGCAGGCCGAGGAAGATCTCGGAGAACCGCGACAGCAGGCTGTCCAGCAGTCCTCCGTAGTAGCCGGACAGCACCCCGACCACTGATCCGATGAGGACGGTCGCGATGGTGGACAGGAAACCGACGACGATCGAGGCGCGGGTGCCGTAGATGGTGCGCGCGTAGATGTCCCGGCCCAGGTCGTCGTAGCCGAACCAGGCGTACACCGACGGTGTCTCGCGGCTGTGGTCGAGGTCCTGGAAGTTCGGATCGACCGAGGTGAACAGCTGCGGGAACACAGTGATCAGCAGCAACGCCGCGATGATCGACACCGAGAGCAGGAACAGCGGCCGTCGGCGCAGCTCACGCCATGCGTCCGCCCACAGGCCGCGTGGCTTTTCCATCCTGGTCGCGGGCGCCTGTTGCCGGGGATCGGGGCGGGCCGGCCGGTCGTCGTCGACCTCGCTGGTTGACGGCGCGGCGGTGGCGTTCGGGTCAGTCATAGCGAATCCTCGGGTCCAGAACCGCGTAGAGGACGTCCACGATCAGGTTCATCAGCAGGTAGACGATCACCAGCAGGGTGACGACACCGGTGACGGTGGTGCCCTCCTTGGTCAGGATCGACTTGAAGATGAGGCCGCCGATCCCGCGAATGTTGAACACGCCTTCGGTCACGATCGCGCCACCCATGAGGGCGCCCAGATCGGTGCCGAGGAAGGTGATCACCGGAATCAGCGAGTTGCGCAACAGGTGCACGCCCACCACGCGCCGCGGTTCGAGTCCTTTCGCGACGGCGGTACGCACGTAGTCGGCGCGCTTGTTTTCCATCAGGCTTGTGCGGGTCAACCTGGCGACGTAGGCCATGGACAGGCTGCCCAGCACGAATCCGGGCACGATCAGGTCCGCGAAGCCGGGGTTCGCCCGGACGGTCGTGCGGATCACGCCAAGTTCGGTTCCGAGCACGATCTGGAGTACGAAGCCGGTCACGAACACCGGTAGCGAGATCAGGAACAGGGTGGAGACCAGCACCAGGCTGTCCACGTATCCCCGGCCGCGCAGGCCCGTCACGATGCCAGCCCCGATGCCGATCGCGGCTTCGATGATGAGGGCGACGATCGCGAGCTTGATGGTCGTCGGGTAGGCACTCTCGATCAGGTGGCTGACCTGCACACCGGCGTAGGTCTGACCGAAGTCCCCGGTGAGAAGTCGTCCGAGGTACTTGACGTACTGGACGATGATCGGGTCGTCCAGGTTGTACTTGTGGTGCATCTCCGCGACGTAGGCGGCGGGACAGCCCCGGTCGCCGCACTTTCCCGCGAAGGGGTCACCCGGCACCACCCAGACGAGGCAGTAGATGAGGAACGTCGTCCCCAAGAAGACGGGTATCAACTGCAACAGTCGTCGCAGCACGTAACGACCCACCGAACCTCCTTCGATTCCGGCGGGTTCCGGCTCGCCGCCGGTGGCGGTCCGCCCGAACCCGTCTTGAGATCACTTGGCCAGCGCGGCCGTCCTCGGGTCGAGGCGTTGGAACGGCGTCCCGATGGCCGAGCTCAACCGGTCCGAGTAGCCGGCTTCCACCGGCGAGTTCCACAAGGGAATGCTGGGCATGTCCTGCGCCAGGATTCGTTCCGCTTCCTGGTAGCGCTTGTTGGCCTCCTCAACCGTGGGAGCCGCGTTCGCACGGTCGAGTGCCGCATCAAATGCCGGGTTGGAGTACAGGGGATCGTTTGACGACGCGCCCGTGCGGTACTGCTGGGTCAGGAAGGACTCGATGCTCGGGTAGTCCGCTTCCCAGCCGGTGCGGAACATCCCGTGGAACTCGTGGTGGTTGCCCTTGCGCCGGAACTCGCTGAACGTGGGTGTGGGCGCGAACACGGCGTTGATTCCCAGGGTCTGGCGGATGCTCGCGGCCACCGCCTCGGACCATTCCTTGTGGCCGCCATCGGCGTTGCTCTCGATCGTGAGCGTGCCGTGGAAGCCACCCGCCCGAGCCAGGTACTCCCTCGCCTTCCGCGGGTCGTACTGGCAGAACTCACCACACTGGTTGGGTACGTAGCCGTCCACTGCGGGCGCGACCCAACCGTCGGCGGGCTTGCGGCTGCCGCCGAACACGCTTCTGGTGATCCGGGGCCGGTCGATGGCCATGGAAACGGCCTTGCGGAAGTCCGGGTTGCGGAACTTCGGGTCGTACAGCGGGAACGAGATGGTCTGGATGACCAGGCCCGGTTTCGCGACCGCGCGCGACCCCAGATCCTTCCTCCAGCGATCACCGGTGAGTGCCGAGACCGGGACCTGCTCCAGGTAGTCCAGGTTCGCGGAGACGAGGTCCTGGTACGCGCTGTCCATGTCGTCGTACACCTGAAGCGTCAGGTTCTTGACTCTCGGCCGGTCGTCGCCCCTGTACTGGTCGTAGCGGGTGAGCTTCATGTCAACGTTCGGCGTGCGGGACACGAACCTGAACGGGCCGTTGCCGATCGGGTGTTGCTCGAACCCTTTCGGGTTGACGAAGAAGCTGTCCGGCAGCGGGAAGAACGCGTTGTAGCCGAGCATGATCGGGAAGATCGCCAGTGGGTATTTCAGGGTCACCTGGAACGTCGTGTCGTCGATGACCTTCAGCCCGAACATCTGCCTCACCGGAGGTGGGGCGGTGGGCCCCGCGGCCCCGCTGGCGTCCGAGTCGGACGGGTGGACCTCGTCGTAGCCCGCGATGGGCGCGAGGTAGCTCGCGTTCAACTGCCCGTTCGGGGCATACGCGGTGTAGTTCCAGGCGTCCACGAAGTTCTTGCTCTTGACGGGGGTGCCGTCGTGGAACGTCCACCCCGGTTTGAGCTTGATGGTGAAGACCCGGTGATCGGGTGACGGTGTGATCGACTCCGCCATCTCGTTGACCGGCTTGGCGGCGGTGGGCTCGTACTTCACCAGCCCCGCGAACATCGCGTCCAGGGCGGTCGTGCCGAAGTTCTCACCAGTGTCGCCGGGGACCAGCGGGTTCTGCGGCTCTCCCCAGTCCACGGTGATGCCGTCGCCGGAGCTGCTGTCACCTCCACCGCAGCCCCCAGCCATCAAGGCGACGGCCATGACGACCGCGGCCCAGACGGTCCACCGTCGCTTGCCCATCAGTCCTCACCCTGCCTTCGCGTCGAGCGCTGGGGCGCGCAAAGCCGTGGCGGTCACCCGCCGAATTGGCGGTAAACGTAGGGGAGAAGGTGGCGGTACCAGCGCACTGACCAAAAGGCGACACGAACTGATTCGATTCAGTACCCGATCCACTCACATGCCGTGCGACCGGGTTCACATGACGGGAAGTCGCTGGAACTGGCGGCTGGTAGCGGGACTTAGCTGATGGACAGCGCGATGCCGTCCAGGATGTCGTGCTCGCTCACGACGAGTTCGCCGATGCCCGCGCGCTCGGAGAGCTCGTCGGCGAGCACCTTTGTCACCAGTGCGCCGCCGCCGATCACGTCCACCCGCCCGGGATGCATCGGGCCGATCGCCGCACGCTGGTCGTGCGTCATCGTCAGCAGGCTGTGCGTGGTGGTGTCGAGTTGCTCCCTCGACAGCCGGGACAGGTGGATGGCCTGCGGGTCGTATTCCGGCAGGTCCTGGGACACCGCGGACAGCGTCGTGACCGTTCCGGCCACCCCGACCCACGTCTTCGCCTGTGTCGCGTCGACTGCCGCGAACGCCGCGTCCAGGATCTGGCGGGCCACCTTCTCCGCGGAACGCACCTCGTCGTCCGTTGGCGGGTCGGTGTGCAGGCAGCGCTCGGTCAGCCGCACGCACCCGACGTCGGCGGAGTAGGCGGCGGCGATGTCGGCACGTACCCCGTCCCAGCGACCCACCACCAGCTCGGTCGACCCCCCGCCTACGTCGGTCACGACGAACGGGCCGTCGGCGGGGTCGAGGTCGCCGACGGCCCCCGTGAACGACAGCCGTGCCTCCTCGTCACCGGTGATCACCTCGGCGTCGACGCCGAGGGTGGCGCGCACCATGGAGAAGAACTCCTCGCGGTTACTGGCGTCCCGCGTCGCAGAGGTCGCGACCATCCGCACCCGCTCGGCGTCGTAGCGGCGTGCGGTCGCGGTGTAGTCCTGGAGCGCCGCGCGGGTGCGTTCCAACGCTTCGGCGGCGAGCTTGCCGGTCGCGTCGACGCCCTGGCCGAGCCGGACGATCCGCATTTCCCGGTGCAGGTCGTGCACCTCTCGAGTGCCGTCGTCGTGCACCGTGATATCGGCCACCAGCAGTCGGATGGAGTTCGTACCGCAGTCAATCGCCGCGACCCGCGACATCACGCCTCACACTCCTCGTACTCGGTATGCCGCCCGCCCCGCCCACGCTAGTCGCTGTGCGCCGGCGGACCCCAGTGGTCTCCGCACTCCGGCCGCAGGCTGCGGTGGCGGAGCGGGGCGGTTGGGGCGGTTGGGTGTGGTCTTTCACCACACCCAACCGCGCCTAGCCCGGCCGGGCTACCGGCTTGGAAGAATCAGGGGCATGGGTGATGCGAAAGTCGTCGATGGCTGCGCCGTGGTGCTCATCGACGATCGGCTCGGACAGTCCGTTCCTTCCGCAGCTGTTCCGCTGTTGCGCGACGCGGCCGCCGCTTACGCGGAACGAGGCTTGGCTGAGGCGACACGTCAGTCGCTCGGTCTGGCGATACCACCGCCGACGGCCGACCTGCTTGCCGAGGCCGCGCGGCACTCGGTGGTGCTCGTCGCGCCCGCACCTGGCGACGCTGAAGCGGACGCACTGCGCGCTGCCGGCGCGAGCGTCGTCGGCCCGGCGGTGCCGCCCGGTGTGGAGTTGCTGGACGCTGTGACCGTGATGGATCGGCTGCGGTCGCCGGGTGGCTGCCCTTGGGACGCGGAACAGACGCACGAGTCCCTGCGCAAGTATCTCGTCGAGGAGACCTACGAACTGCTGGACGCTATCGAGCACGCCGACCGGGAGGTCCTGCGAGAGGAACTCGGCGACGTCCTCCTGCAAGTCCTGTTCCACGCCCGGGTCGCCACCGAGGACGGAACTGACCCCTTCGACATCGACGATGTGGCGGCGGGGCTGGTCAGCAAACTCGTCTCGCGCCACCCGAACGTGTTCGCCGAGGACAGCAGCGTCCTGGACGCCGAGTCGCAGCACGCGCGCTGGGAAGAGCTCAAGCAGCAGGAAAAGCAACGAGAGTCCATTGTGGATGGCGTGGCCACCGGTCAGCCGGCGGTGGCCTTGGCGGCCAAGCTGGTGCAACGCGCTGATCGTCATGGGGTTCCGCACGACCTGCTGCCGGATGGCGATTCCACCGGCGATCGACTGTTCGCGCTGGCCGCTCAAGCCAGCCGGGCCGGCGAGGACCCTGAGGGCGAACTGCGTGCCACGGCCGTGCGCTTGATCGAACGGATCAGGACTGCTGAGCGCCGGGCCAAGCGGGACGGCCACGACCCAACACGCATGACGCCCGAGCAGTGGCGGTGCGCCTGGGCGGAGGCCGAGTCAGGCGAGGACGCCGCCGCTGACGTCGCGGAGGGGCATTGAAGCAGGACGACACCCGCTGCGGACGGGAGCGGTGAAAGACGCTTTCACTGCGCCCGGCTGCGGTGAAAGCGTCTTTCACCGCAATCCTGGGGCTCACTCCTCCCGCGAGTTGACCGCGATGCGGGCGTTGATCTCCCCGAGAGCTTCCTGGTACTCGGGCGCCGGGTTCATCGTCGCGGCCATGCGCAGCTGCGTCTGTGCCTCCGCGAGGCGCCCCTGGCGTTGGAGCGTGCGGCCCAGCGCGAGACGCGCGTAATGGTCGGAGGGGTCCAGCTCCAGGACACGCAGGAATGCCCGCTCAGCCCTTCGGAACTGCGCGGAGATCAGGTAGGCCCGCCCGGCCAACAGCTGCACACTGGGCTTGTCGGGGGCGACGTCGAGGACCGGCGCCAGCGCGCGGAGAGCTTCCAGGGGCCTTCGCTGCGAGACCAGCTTCTCCGCCTGACGGAACGCTTCCAGAGTGCCTTCGGTCGTCATGGCCCGCCCCACGTTACGTCCGAAGTGGCGGTTTCTCCACCGCCAGAAGAATGGCACCACCAGTCGCGTTGCGTGCACGTCACCACGCGGGCACCGGGCGTCACGGGATGGGTGAAACACGCGTCGGCACCGTTTCGCCGGCCCGGCTGGCACGCGGGAAACGCTCGACGGGCCGCCTGGGCAGTGACTGTGCGAGTCTGCACCGGTTACCGGACTCACCCAGATAGGCTCTTGGGCGGTTGTCAGGCGTTGCATCCGCCCAGGCGGATTCGAACCTGGCGCGCCGCGCCGGGAACGCAGGGCCGGGCCGAAACGTCAAAGTTCGAAACGCTGGTGAAGGAGCACAGGTGGCGATCATCGAGCAGGTCGGGGCTCGCGAGATCCTCGATTCTCGCGGTAACCCCACCGTCGAGGTCGAAGTGGCACTGGACGACGGCACGCTGGCTCGTGCGGCGGTTCCCTCAGGCGCTTCGACCGGCGAGCACGAGGCCGTCGAGCTTCGCGACGGGAACGCCGAACGCTACTCCGGCAAGGGCGTCGAGAAAGCCGTCGGCGGGGTGCTGGACGAGATCGGACCGGAGTTGACCGGTGTGGACGCGTTCGAGCAGCGCGTCGTGGACCAGAAGCTGCTGGACCTCGATGGCACCCCGGACAAGTCCCGGCTGGGGGCGAACGCTCTGCTGGGCGTTTCGCTGGCGGTGGCCAAGGCCGCCGCCGACTCCGCCGGTTTGGAGCTGTTCCGCTACGTCGGCGGCCCCAACGCGCATGTGCTCCCGGTGCCGATGATGAACATCCTCAACGGCGGGGCGCACGCGGACACCGGCGTCGACGTGCAGGAGTTCATGATCGCCCCGATCGGTGCGGACTCGTTCTCGGAGGCGCTGCGCTGGGGCGCGGAGACCTACCACGCCCTGAAGTCGGTGTTGAAGGCGAAGGGCCTGCCCACCGGGCTGGGTGACGAGGGCGGGTTCGCCCCGGACCTGCCGAACAACCGGGAGGCGCTGGACCTGATCGGCCAGGCCGTCGAGAAGGCCGGTTACAAGTTGGGGCGCGACATCGTCCTCGCCCTGGACGTGGCCGCCACGGAGTTCTACTCGGAGGGCGCCTACAACTTCGAGAAGTCCAAGCGCACCGCCGAGCAGATGACCGAGTACTACACGGAGCTGCTCGACGCCTATCCGCTGGTGTCCATTGAGGACCCGCTGTCGGAGGACGACTGGGACGGCTGGGCGAGCCTGACGGCCGCGATCGGTGACCGGGTGCAGCTGGTGGGTGACGACCTGTTCGTCACGAACCAGGAGCGCCTGGAGGAGGGCATCTCCCGCAAGGTGGCGAACGCGCTGCTGGTCAAGGTGAACCAGATCGGCACGCTGTCGGAGACCTTGGACTCGGTGACCCTCGCGCACAACCACGGCTACCGCACGATGATGAGCCACCGGTCCGGCGAGACCGAGGACACCACGATCGCTGACCTGGCGGTGGCCGCTGGCTGCGGGCAGATCAAGACCGGTGCTCCGGCGCGCAGCGAGCGGGTGGCCAAGTACAACCAGCTGTTGCGCATCGAGGAGGGTCTCGGTGACGCGGCCCGGTACTCGGGCGAGCTGGCGTTCCCGAGGTTCACTCCCGGCGCCTGACAGCTACGAGGGGGCGGACAGATGGCGAGCGGGCGCAACGACGATTCCCAGCGGCGTCGCCGGCGCGGTGCGACCCCGTCGGCGCGCCGATCCGGGCGTGCCCGCCGCGACGAGCCCCGCGAGGCCCGGGAGGTCGGGATCAGCCGGCAGGCCCGCGCCAGCCGGACTCCGGGCAAGCGGCCGGGTGGGAAGGCTTCCACCCGGCCGCGGCCCAGGTCCAGCACCGGGGGCGCGTTCAAGCTCTCTTCCACCCGGCGTGCTTCGGTGCTCGCGCTGCTGGTGTGCGCGCTCGCGCTGAGCGTGTCGGTGCCGTTGCGCACCTACCTCAGCCAGCGCGACGAACTCGCCGCGCAGCGGCAACAGCAGACCGACCTTGCTCGGCAGGTCCGAGAGCTGGATCAACGTCGGGCGCAGTTGTCCGACCCGGCCCAGGTCGAGGCAGAGGCCCGGAAGCGACTCGGATACGTGCGTCCTGGCGAGACGCCGTACATCGTGCAACTCCCGTCGCCGCCGGCTGCCGCACCGCCTGGTGAGACGTCGGGCCTGCAACCGGCTCCGCAACCGCCAGACCTACCCTGGTACCAGCAGTTGTGGACGTCGATAGCCGGAAAGGGGCCAGGGCGGTGACGAGCAGTCCGGTGGACGGGCCCGGCCAGCGCACCGGACCTGTTTCCGGCCCGGAACCGGTCACTGACCACGATCGTCAGGTGGTGGCCCGGCAGCTCGGACGTCCACCGCGCGGGCTGTGCTCGATCGCGGCCCGTGATGCGTCCGGCGAGCCGACCGTCGTCATGACCAGCCCGCGGTTGGAGAACGGCGCGCCGTTTCCGACGCTGTACTACCTCACCGCACCGCGCCTGGTGTCGCTCGTGTCGACGCTGGAAGCGGAGGGGCTGATGAAGGAGATGACTGACCGGCTCGCCCATGACCCCGGCCTGGCTGAACGGTACCGGCGCGCGCATGAGTCGTATCTCGCCGAACGCGACGCCCTGGAGTCGCTGGGAACGGACGTCAGTGCGGGTGGGATGCCCGATCGCGTGAAGTGCCTGCACGTGCACGTCGCCCACGCGCTGGCGAAAGGGCCGGGGGTCAACCCGTTCGGGGACGAGGCCGTGGAGATCCTGCGCCAGCGCTGGCCGGACACCCCGGGCTTGTGATCGATCCGGCACGAAGACGCCGCCAGCACCGGATTCTCGTTTCCGGTGATGGACGCATGGTCACCACAGCGGCGACTTGAGCCAGTTCCAGTGCAGGCCGAACCAGCCTCCGACCGTCGAGAACGTCTCCACCAGCCACAGCGTGCCCAGCACGGTGAGCGCGGTGACGAGCGCGAGCACGATGCGCACGGCCGGATGCTGCCGACCGAGCCAGCCGATCCATGTGCGGTAGGCACGCTTGGCGCGAGTGTTGATGCGATGCGCCCACGCGAATTCGGTGGCAAGAATGGCCAGACCAGCGAACACGACCAGCCAGCCCGGACCGGGATAGGGGATCATCAGGAGTCCGGCCACCACGACCAAGCAGCCGACCGCGCCCAACGTGATCCGGTAACTTGCGTTCCACACCGGTCGCGAACGGAGAGCTTCCCGGTAGCGGCGATACAGCCGACCTAATGTGCACCCGTTCCTCTTGAACACGTTCATTCCTGGGGAAGCTCAGCTGTCACCGGCGTTGGTGGGCTGCTGGATGGCCACCGGGAGGGGCGCCCGCGGATCGCTTGAGGCTGAGCCCTCCGAGGTGGGCATCACGTTTTGCGACCACGTCGTCACTGTATGGTTACAGCTCAGGGTTCGCCAAAGCGTCTTTCACCGCTCCCCGGCGGTCACCGGCTGCGGGGCGAGGGATTCGAGCAGCTTGGTGCACCACTCCAGCAACGCCTCGTCCCGCAACGGCGGCGCCCCGATACGGCCTCCGGCGGCGCCTTCGGTCGGCCTGGGAACCGAGACCGTGCGCACCGCCGCCTTGTACACCGCCTTCGGATACAGCCGCTTGAGGCGCACCATCTGCGAGTCGGCCAGTTCCAGAGGAGCGACCCGCAGCGACGCCCCCTGAAGCGTGACCTCGGTAACGCCATGTGCACGGCACACCTGCCGGAACGCGGCGACCTTCAGCAGCCGCTCGACTGGCTCCGGTGGTGGTCCGTAACGGTCGGTGAGCTCGGCGCGTACCGCGTCCAGCTCCTCATCGTTCGGGGCCGCGGCGATCTTGCGGTAGGCCTCCAACCGGAGCCGCTCGCCGGGCACGTAGTCGTGCGGGATGTGCGCGTCCACCGGAAGGTCCACTCGGACCTCGGCGAGTTCCTCGCCGTCCTGGGTCTGCCCGGTCGCCCCGGAAAAGGCGTTCTTGAAGCTCTCGACGGCCTCGCCCACCAGGCGCACGTACAGGTCGAAACCCACGCCTGCGATATGCCCGGACTGCTCGGCTCCGAGGATGTTGCCCGCGCCCCGGATCTCCAGATCCTTCATCGCGACCGCCATCCCGGCGCCCAGCTCCGAGTTCTGCGCGATCGTGGCCAGCCGGTCGTGCGCGGTGTCCGTCAGCGGCCGGTCCGTCGGGTAGTGGAAGTACGCGTACCCGCGCTCGCGACCGCGCCCGACACGCCCGCGCAACTGGTGCAGCTGGGCCAGCCCGAGCAGGTCCGAGCGGTCCACGATCAGCGTGTTGGCGTTCGAGATGTCCAGCCCCGTCTCCACGATCGTCGTACACACCAGCACGTCGTGCTCGCGTTCCCAGAACCCCTGGATGATCTTCTCCAGCCGGTCCTCGTTCATCTGCCCGTGCGCGGTGACGATCCGCGCCTCGGGCACGATCTCGCGCAGATGCCGGGCGGTCTTCTCGATCGTCTGGACCCGGTTGTGCACGAAGAACACCTGACCGTCGCGCAGCAGCTCGCGCCGGATCGCGGCGGCGACCTGCTTCTCGTCATACGCGCCGACGTAGGTCAGCACGGGGTGTCGTTCCTCCGGCGGGGTCAGGATCGTGGACATCTCCCGAATCCCCGCAGTGCTCATCTCCAGCGTGCGCGGGATCGGTGTCGCCGACATCGTCAGCACGTCGACGTGTGTCCGCAGGCTCTTGATGTGTTCCTTGTGCTCCACACCGAAGCGCTGTTCCTCGTCGACGATCACCAAGCCCAGGTCCTTGTACCGGACACCGGTCTGCAGCAGCCGATGGGTGCCGATGACGATGTCGACCTCGCCGCTGGCGAGACCTTCGATGGTCTGCTCGGACTCCCGCTGGTGGGTGAACCGGGACAGTCCCTTGACCGTCACCGGGAATGAGCGCATCCGGTCGGTGAACGTGTTCAGGTGCTGTTGGGCGAGCAGCGTGGTCGGCACGAGGACGACGACCTGCTTGCCGTCCTGTACTGCTTTGAAAGCCGCTCGCACTGCGATCTCGGTCTTGCCGTAGCCGACATCCCCGCAGATCACCCGGTCCATCGGGACCGAGCGCTGCATGTCGACCTTGACTTCGTCGATGGCGCCGAGCTGGTCCGCGGTCTCGGTGTAGGGGAAGGCGTCCTCGAGTTCGCGCTGCCAGGGTGTGTCGGCGCCGAAGGCGTGCCCCGGCGAGGACTGCCGCGCCGCGTAGAGCTGGACGAGTTCGGCGGCGATCTCCTTGACCGCCTTGCGCGCCTTGGCCTTGGTGTTCTTCCAGTCCGAGCCGCCGAGCTTGTTCAACGTGGGAACTTCCCCACCCACGTAGCGCGAAACCTGGTCGAGCTGGTCGGTAGGCACGAACAGCCGGTCACCGGGTTTGCCGCGTTTGCTCGCCGCGTACTCGAGCACGAGGTACTCACGGGTCGCGTCACCCACGGTGCGCTGCACCATTTCGACGTACTTGCCGATGCCGTGCTGCTCGTGCACCACGAAGTCGCCCGGCTTGAGGGCCAGCGGGTCGACGGCGTTGCGGCGCCGCGACGGCATGCGGCGCATGTCCTTTGTGGACGTACCACCGCGCCCGCCCGTGAGGTCGGTCTCGGTCAGCACGACCAGCCCGACGTCGGGTGCGGAGAAGCCGTCTTCGAGGCTCCCCCGCGCGACAGTCACCAGGCCGGGCTCGGGACTGGCACCGAGGCCGTGTTCGGCCAGCTTCGCCGGCAGCTCCGCGTCGCCGAGCTGCTGCACCGCACGCTGGGCGGTGCCGGCACCGGGCACGACCAGCACGGCCGCGCCGTTGGATGCCACGTGTGCCCGCAGGTCGGTGAAGGCGCGCGCGAGCTCGCCCCGATACGCCTCGACCGGCTTCAGCGTCAACCGGATGACCTCGCCATCCGCGGAGTCGGTGGTGTCCGCGTCGGTGCTGAGCTGGCTGAGCGTCCACCACGGCAACCCGCGGTCTCTCGTGTGTTCCGCGACGTCAGCCAAGGATCGGTAGGCCGAGGCTCCCAGGTCGATCGGGGCCTTGCCGCCGTCGGCGGCGACCATCCAGGACGCCTCCAGGAACTCCTGCCCGGTGCGCACGAGGTCCATCGCCCTGGCGTGAATCTTTTCCGGGTCCGCCAACACGACGTGCGCGTCCTGCGGCACCAGGTCGGTGAGCAGCTGCATCTCCCCGGAGCACAGCGCTGGGATCAAGGCTTCCATGCCTTCGACCGGGACACCGGAGGAGATCTTGGCGAGCATCTCACCGAGTTGCGGGTCACCGGTGTGCTGCTCGGCGAGCCTGCCGGCTCGCTCAGCGACTTCCGCGGTGATCAGGAGCTCGCGACACGGCGGTGCGTACAGGTCGACGTCGCCGTCGACTTCCAGTGAGCGCTGGTCGGCGACGGCGAACGAGCGGATCTCGGTGACCTCGTCACCCCAGAACTCCAAGCGCAGCGGGTGCTCCGCGGTCGGAGGGAAGACGTCGATGATGCCCCCGCGTACCGCGAACTCGCCGCGCTTCTCGACCATGTCGACGCGGCCGTAGGCGAGGCTGACGAGCCGCTCGATGAGTTCTTCGAAGTCGTGCTCGTCACCGACCTCCAGGGTGATCGGGCGCAGCTCACCCAGCCCGGGTGCGACCGGTTGGATCAGGCTGCGCACCGTGGACACCAGCACCCGCAATGCCCCGGCCGGGTGCTCTTCGGGGTGCGCGAGGCGGCGCAGCACCGCCACTCTGCGTCCTACCGTGTCCGCCCTCGGCGAGAGCTTCTCGTGCGGCAGCGTCTCCCAGGACGGGAACACGTCGACACCGTCCGGTCCCAGGAGGTCGGACACGGCTGCGGCGACCTCTTCGGCCTCACGGCCGGTCGCGGTGACCAGGAGAACCGTGCCGCCCGCTCCCCCGCCCTGATCGGTGGGGTCGGCTGCCAGCGCGGCCGCGGTCAGCGCACGAGCGGCGGCGGGGCCTTCCAGCTCCAGGCGAGGGCGCCCGGCCGCGTCAATGACGCGGCGAACCGCCGGATCGGCAAACATCGTCTCGATCAAGCCCCGGAGTGGAGCCGCGCCGAGCGGACCAGCGTGGGTCATGCACACCCCTCGTACCGCGATAACCCAGACATGCGGACAGACCCCTGCCCGGGAAAACCACGTCGGACGGGGCCTTGTTCCAGGCTACGACGCACCACCGACGGCGTTTGCGCCGGCTGAGTGATCCTCGTGACCGCGACTCCACCCAGCGGGAGCGAGGGTTATGAGGACGGGCTTCGCAGTGTGTCCACGATCACAGACCGTGTGACTTTTGAGGCAAGCCGCGTTCTGAGGACGGATGCACGCACCAGCCAGTGCTAACTTACTCGTGAGTAACTCCCTTGCCGTGCCCCCTGACAAGAGCGAAAGGGCCAGATCACCCATGTTCTTCCGCCTCCTCGCGCTGGTCCTCACCGCACGGTTGCGCCGGAGGGCACACATCCTGGGACCGTGCCGCACCCCGTTTCGCGTGCTGCCCACGGACATCGACGTGCTGCGCCATATGAACAACGGCGTGTACTTCTCGATCTTCGACCTTGCCCGGATCGATCTGCTGAGCCGGTCCGGCCTGCTGGCCAAGCTGCGGAAACGCGGGTGGTATGCGGTGGTCGCCGCGGAAACGGGTTCGTTCCGCAAGTCGTTGGAGCTCTTCCAGCGGTTCGACGTGGTGACCAGCGTGGTCGGGTGGGACGAGCGGCACGTCTACTTCGAACATCGTGTGCTGCGTCACGGGCGGGTGACGACGAGCGCCGTCATCCAGCTCCGTTTCCTCGCTCGCTCCGGCGAGCGCCTCACCCCGGACCAGGTCATGCGCCTGCTGCCCGAGCCGCCGATGCGGCCCGAACTCCCGGAGTGGATCGGCCGTTGGGGCAAGGACGCCTATGAACACGCGATTCAGCCGCAGCAGATGCCCGAGCACGCCGACGCTCGTTGAGGCGCTTGTGGTGGGAGTGGTGAAAGACGCCTTCACTGCGTTTCGGATGCGCTGGGCCAAGCACGAATAGGCCCAAGCACGAACGCGGTGAAAGCGTCCTTCACTGCGTTCACTTCAGCCGGCGGGCTCGAAACCCAGGCTTGTGCTCCAGGTGGGACAGCCCATTCCAGGCGAGGTTCACCAGGTGGGCGGCTACCTCTTCCTTCTTCGGCTTTCGCACCTCGAGCCACCACTGACCGGTCAAGGCCACCATTCCGACCAGAGCCTGGCTGTAGAGAGGGGCGAGTTTGGGGTCATACCCCCTGGCGCTGAACTGGACACCGAGGATGTGCTCCACCTGGCTGGCGATGTCATTGAGCAGGCTGGAGAAGGTTCCCGTGCTGCACGCGACCGGGGAATCACGCACGAGAATCCAGAAACCGTCGGTGGAGGTGTCGATGTAATCCAGCAGGGCGCAGGCGGCCTGTTCCAGCAGTTCCCTCGGGTGGCCGGCAGACAGCGCGGAAACGATCAGGTCCAGCAGCGTCTGCATCTCGCGGTCCACGACGACGGCATAGATACCTTCTTTACCGCCGAAATGTTCGTACACCACCGGCTTGGACACGTTCGCCCGGTGCGCGATCTCCTCGACGGACGCGCCGTCGAACCCCTTCTCGGCGAACAGCGCCCGCGCGACGTCGAGGAGTTGCTGCCGCCGTTCCTTGCCCGTCATCCGCACGCGCGGCCGTGCCGGACGTTTCGGCTCCGCCCGCATCTCCGCGCCAGTGTCGACGCGCCCCCGTCTTCGTGCACCCACTCCGATCAGCCTAGCTGGCGACTCATCCGCCCTTGCTCTGCCCTGAGCCAGTCGTGCTGGCGGGACCGGGTGAGCGGTGGAGGTGGTGAGAGACGCTTTCACCATTCCCCGACGGCCCCAACCGCTCCGACGAAGGCGGTACGCCAGCATCGCCTAACCGCAGCTACCGCGGCGGCCACAGCACTCCCAAGGCCCCAGCCCGCCACCACACACGTCCCACCCGCGCTTCGCGTCAGCGTTCGCGGCCGTCGAAGCCCGCGCCGTCGAAGCGCGCGGCGACCGAGTGTGCCGGCGGCGGATCGCTGACGAGCGCGATCACCCGACTTCCGCCCTGACGCTTCGCCTGATACATAGCCGCGTCCGCCCGGGCAAGCACCTGACTGCTGGACTCCTCGTGGCGCATGGACACCGCGCCGATCGATAACGTCACGCCGCGAGAAAGCGCTTCGGGAAGCTGCTCAACAGCCTCGACGGCACGTTTCAGCGCCGCCTCGGCGGCGACCAACGTCGCGCCGGGCAGCAACACGACGAACTCGTCCCCGCCGTACCGCGCGACCAGGTCGTCCCCGCGTAGCGCGTTTCGCAGCGTGTTGGCGATCACGCGCAACACTTCGTCGCCCTCGGCGTGCGAGCAGCGGTCGTTCACCCCTTTGAACCCGTCGAGGTCGACCAGGGCGACCGACAGCGCCATCGACTCGGGGCGGTCCCGCAAGGACTCCAACCGGTCATCCAACGCCCTGCGGTTCGGCAGCCCGGTCAGTGGATCTTGCAGCGCCTGCCGACTGATCGCGCCGTGCACCCGGCTCAACCGAGCGTGGTCCAGGCGAGTGGTGAGAGTGGCGATCCGGGTCTGCCGCATGGCCGAAAGCTCGCCTTCGAGTTCCAGCACGTAGTCGTGCAACGCGGCACCAGTGTCAGTGCCTTGCCGTTCGGCGAGTTGGGCGGACTCGCGCACCAGAGAGATCCGCAACGTCGGCTCGGAAGCGTCGCCATCCAGCTCAGTACGGGTGCGTGCGAGCACCCCCATCGCTTCCTGGACGCGGTTGGCCCGAGCGAGGCACCGGGCCAACCCGATGGCCACGATGATCTTCTCGCGCGGATGCATCGCATGATTGAGCGAGCGCAGGTTCTCCAGCCGCGTGATGTGCTCAACACTCGGTCGGGCTAATGCGTGCGCGGCCCCCAGCACGGGTAACTGGTCCGCGGCCGGACGGTCGGATAATCGCGGGAACAGCGATTCCCGCCACGGCCCCTCAACGGCGACCCCGATAGCGGACGCGGTCGCGAATCGATCCGTCGCCACCGCATCCTGACCCGACCGCTCCAGCCGCAGCGCCCACCCCAGCAGCATCCGGCACCGGTTGATCATGTGCACGGCGATCTCGTGCGGCCCGCCGCTGGCCCGGATTCGGTGATGCGCCCGGCTCATCACCTCGTCGGCCTTCTCGTAGATGCCGAGTTGGGTGAGAACCAGGCCGATGTCGTTCAACGCGGTCGCCAGCAGCCGTTCCCACGACCGCTGTCCGAGAGAGGGGTCCGGTTTGCGCTCCTCGTCGAGGATGGCCAGGCCGGACGCGATCTCGCTGAGCGCGCGGTCCTCACTCCCGGCCAGCAGCTCGCGGTGCCCGCGCAGGGCCTGCGCGTCCGCTTCCAGCACGACCAGCCCGTGGCGCCGGGTATGCGCGAGCAGCTCGTCCAGCAACCGGTCCGCCGAACGCGCGAACTCGGGAGTCGCCAGGCGCATCGATGCGCAGTTGCGCAGGAGCTGGGCCACGACCCACGGTTCACCCCGATGCCGTGCCTCAGCCAACAGTTCGTCGGCGTCCCGGATCGTGACGCGCTGGGCATCGGTGTCGCTGTGCTGACCAATCGCGTTGAGTTCGCGCGAACGGCCCACCAACCAGGCGTCCGAGACGTCGGTCAGCGAGGTCGCTGAGGCTTCGCGTATCTCAACCGTGTGGTCGCGCAGCGGCCCATACCCCCTGTCAGCGTCCTCGACCCGGCAGCCCGGTCGGGGACCCGGCTGGGCGGTCAACGTCGGTTTCCCGGGAAGACCGGCTGCTCCGCCGCCAGGATTCGAACCTGGACCATCGGAACCAAAATCCGAGGTGCTGCCTTTACACCACGGCGGAACGAGCGGCATCGGTACTCCGACACACCCGCGGGGTGCGCCCGGTGCTGCCGCGGGAAGAGCTTACCGATCAGTTCCCGTCGCTGCTGCCGCCCAGACGACATGGTGGCATGCGCGTCCAGAGCTGTTGATGTCGGCCGTCTGAAGCGATCGCCGCGATGCCGTGGTCCGCCGCTGAGTGTGATCCGCACGCTTGTACGACGAACCAAGATCTCGCCCCGGTTTCGTACCGGTCTCGAAATAACCCGTTTCGAGTATCGTCACCCGTGGCGCGCTTGTGGCCTTCATCGCGTCCGGTTCGCCGACGCGGGGGTGCCAATCGAGTGCGCTACAACTTACGCTGTCGTAGGTTACGGTACCGTAGCCACAACCCCGGCACCTGCAACCTGGCGTGCGGGAGTCCTGGGCATCGCCCCGGAACTCGCGGGCCAGTCCCCACCGAACCTGTCGAGGTAGATGGATGACCACAGCAACCACTACAGAGCCCCAGAGCGCTGAGGACACGAACTCCGGCGCCAAACCCTTGACCAGCGGGCAGCGCTCGCCGATCGCACACGTCTCCGTGTACGTATTCGTTCTCCTTCCCCTCGTGGCACTCATCGCGGCGGTGCCGGCGGCCTGGGGTTGGGGACTCGGCCCATTGGACGTGGGGCTGGCCGTCGCGTTCTACACGATCAGTGGCCTCGGGGTGACCGTAGGGTTCCACCGGTACTTCACCCACGGCTCGTTCAAGACGAAGCGGGCCATCGGGTTCGCGCTGGCGGTCGCCGGGATGAGCGCGGTGCAGGGACCGGTGCTCAACTGGGTGGCCGACCACCGGCGCCATCACGCCTATTCCGACCGGGAAGGTGACCCGCACTCGCCGTGGCGATTCGGGAGTTCACCGGCGGCGCTGGCGAAGGGCTTCTGGCACGCGCACATGGGGTGGCTGTTCGGACGCGACATCACCAACGTCGCGCGCTTTGCCCCAGACCTGCTCAAGGACCGGCTGCTGATGCGGACCAACAGCCTGTTCTGGCTGTGGACCGTGCTGACGTTCATCGTGCCGGCGATCCTGGGCGGCTTGCTCAGCTGGTCCTGGTGGGGGGCAGCGACCGCGCTGTTCTGGGCCGGGCTGGTACGCGTGTCTTTGCTGCACCATGTCACCTGGTCGGTCAACTCGATCTGCCACATGATCGGCGAGCGGCCCTTCCGCAGCCGCGACCGCGCGGCGAACTTCTGGCCGCTGGCGATCGTGTCGTTCGGCGAATCCTGGCACAACTCGCACCACGCCGACCCGACCTGCGCGCGCCACGGCGTAATGCGCGGTCAGCTCGACATTTCCGCACGCGTGATCTGGACGCTGGAGAAGCTCGGATGGGCTTGGAAGGTCCGGTGGCCCAACGCGAAGCGGTTGGCGCGTATCTCCGTCACCGAGTCCGCCAGCTGACCTCCTGGGCAAACACTCGCGGGACGCTCAGCTCAACCAACGCTGAGGCGCGGAGCGAAGCAACTGCTCGGCTTGGCCGGCGATCTCGGTGACGAGGTCGCCGGCCGAGCGCACGTCGGTGATGAGGTCGATCGCTTCACCAGCCCACACGATCGCGTTCTCGGGATCTCCCCGGTCCTGTGCGGCCTGGAACGCCTGCCGCTGCGCGCGGTCGCCGGCGAGTGCGTCGTCGTGACCACGCCACTGGCGAAGGAACTGATTCTCGAGCGACCGGCCGGTGTATCCGGCGGGCCAGTCCAGGCCCCTGGCGACGTCGAACAGGCGCGTGCGCACGGTGTCGTCCCCGGCGGCCCCGGTCAGCCGTGCCTTGATACCCGGGGGTGCCAGGGACTCATGCGTGGCCTGCATGCGGGTGCCGATCAGGGCGCCCTGGGCACCAAGCATCAGGACGGCCGCGAGCCCGCGGCCGTCGACGATCCCGCCAGCGGCCAGCACCGGGGTGTTGGGCGCGGCCTCCACGACCGCGGAGACCAGCGGGAGAGTTGACCGGCTTCCGCCGTGGCCGCCGGCTTCCGTGCCTTGCGCGACGATGACGTCGGCTTCAACCTCAAGCGCCTGCCGGGCTTCGGCGAGGGTGGTCACCTGGCAGATCAAGCGGGCGCCGGCTTCCTTCACTGCCGCGGCGAACCGGTCCGGCGCGCCGAACGACAGCATCACCGCGTCTGGTTGGTAGGTGAGCGCGAGGTCGAGGGCCGCACGGCTGGCTTTCCATGTGATCAGGCCGAGTCCCCACGGGGGCGCTGCCGTCGTGGTCACTTCGGTGTCGGTGTCGGTGGCGGTGGCCGTGCCGGTCGCACTGGTTGCCCCGATCCTCCCGGTCACGGTGTCAAGCTGGTAGGCCAACCAGTCCAGATCCGTGGCGTAGCCTCCACCGACCAGGCCCAAGCCGCCGCTGGTGGACACGGCCGCCGCCAGGGCTCCGCCGGCCACGCCGGCCATCGGCGCCGACGCGACGGGACAGCGGAGGCCGAACAAGTCGCTGAACGCGGATCGGATGCCCATGATCGCGGTCCTAGCACGCGGCGTTTCCTGCGCACAACTGAGCGGGCCCCACCGGTTTTCACCGCCTCCTCCCAACACCGAGATCACCCGGTCACCGTTCAAGTGAGAGTCTCTGGCCGTGAGTAAATTCACACATGCACGGCGGTACCATCGGGGCTGTCGGAGGCGCCGAGCCCGGACACCGGGGCACTGGAACAGAGGGGTTGGTCCGCCGGTTACCCTTCACCCGCTTGGACGCCACGACGACGTGCACCAGTTGTGCTCGCCGCAGCGGCACTCGGCGGGGAAACCCCTCGAGCCCTCGGCGACCCGCTTCGAGACCTAGGGAGAGCGTTGATGCTCCAGGGCGAAACCGCCCGCCCGTCTTCCAGCGGCAGTCCCGCAGCCGTGAGCAGCATCGTGCTCGCGGCAGGGGAAGGGACGAGGATGCGCTCGGCTACGCCGAAGGTCCTCCACCGCTTGGCCGGACGACCGCTGGTCGAGCACGCGGTCCGCGCGGTCGCCGGCATCGACCCGGACAACCTGGTCGTGGTGGTCGGGCACGGCAAGGAGGCCGTCAGCGATCACTTGGCCGAACTCGCCGCCGGGTTGAACCGGCACATCTGGCCCGCCACCCAGGACAAGCAGTTCGGCACCGGCCACGCCGTCTCGTGCGGACTCGCTGAACTGCCCGCCACGCTGACCGGAACAGTGCTGGTCACCTACGGTGATGTTCCGCTGCTCGACGCCGAGACGCTCAGCGGGCTGCTGGCCGAGCATCGAGAATCAGGCAACGCGGTCACGGTGCTGTCCTCGGTCGTCGACGACCCGAGCGGTTATGGCCGGCTGCTGCGGGACGCGAACGGGCACGTGACAGGCATCGTCGAGCAGAAGGACGCCACCGACGAGCAACTCAGCATCACCGAGATCAACTCTGGGGTCTACGCGTTTGACGCCGAGGTGCTCGCGGATGCGCTGTCTCGACTGTCCACCGACAACGTGCAGGGCGAGCTGTATCTGACCGATGTGCTGTCGATCGCTCGCGGCGACGGTCACCACGTGGGCGCCCTGGTGTGCGCGGACCCCTGGTTGGTGGAAGGCGTCAACGACCGGATTCAGCTGGCCCGGCTGGGGGCGGAACTCAACCGCCGCCTGCTCACCGGTTGGATGCGCGAAGGCGTCACGATCACCGACCCCAGCTCAGTGTGGGTGGACTGCGATGTCCACCTGGCACGGGACGTGGTGCTGGAGCCGGGCGTGCAGCTACGCGCCGGCACTACGGTCGGCGAGGGAGCACTGATCGGCCCGGACACCACGCTTTCGCAGTGCGCCGTTCACGAGCAGGCAAGCGTCGTGCGGAGCCACTGCGAAGGTGCGGAGATCGGCCCGGGCGCATCGGTGGGGCCGTTCGCTTACCTGCGCAGTGGGGCACGGCTGGCACCGCAGTCGAAGGTCGGCACGTTCGTGGAGGTCAAGAACGCGTCTGTCGGCACGGGTACTAAAGTGCCGCATCTGACCTACGTCGGAGATGCGACCATCGGCGAACACAGCAACATCGGTGCCGCCACGGTCTTCGTCAACTACGACGGTGTGGCCAAGCACCACACGGTGATCGGCTCGCATGCCCGCACGGGCGCGGACAACATGTTCGTCGCACCGGTTGAAGTGGGTGACGGTGCTTACACCGCAGCGGGATCAGTCATCACACAAGATGTCCCACCGGGCGCGATGGCTGTCGCGCGCGGGAGGCAACGCAACATTGAGGGCTGGGTGGCCCGGCGCCGCCCGGACACGGCCGCGGACCAGGCCGCACAGCGGGCACTGGCCGACCAGGAAACAACCACCAAGCCGAGCGAGTGACATCCAATGACGGGTGTTAACGGGGAGGGACGATGACCGTGAGTGCCATGTCTGCGACCCCGAAGAAGAGCCTCAAGCTCTTCTCCGGCCGCAGTCACCCGGAACTTGCCGAGGAGGTGGCCAAGCAACTCGACGTGACGGTCACGCCCCAGGCGGCTTACCAGTTCGCCAACGGCGAGATCTTCGTCCGCTACGAGGAGTCGGTGCGTGGTTGCGACGCGTTCGTGATCCAGTCGCATTGCGACCCGATCAACGACTCGATCATGGAACAGCTGATCATGGTGGACGCGCTCAAGCGTGCCAGCGCGAAGCGCATCACCGTGGTCATGCCGTTCTACGGCTACGCCCGCCAGGACAAGAAGCACAAGGGCCGGGAGCCGATCTCCGCGCGGCTGATGGCCGACCTGTTCAAGACTGCCGGCGCGGACCGGATCATGACGGTGGACCTGCACACCGATCAGATCCAGGGCTACTTCGACGGTCCAGTGGACCACCTGCTGGCGCAGACGGTGCTGTCGGACTACATCCGGGAGACCTACGCCGCTGAGAACATCACGGTCGTGTCCCCGGACTCCGGTCGGGTGCGCGTCGCCGAGAAGTGGGCCGACAACCTCGGTGGGACGCCGCTGGCGTTCATCCACAAGACCCGTGACCCCAGCAAGCCCAACCAGGTGGTCGCCAACCGTGTCGTCGGCGACGTCGAGGGCCGGCTGTGTGTGCTGGTGGACGACATGATCGACACTGGCGGCACGATCACCAAGGCCACCGAGCAGCTGCTGGAGTCCGGTGCGAAGGACGTCATCATCGCCGCGACGCACGGTGTGCTGTCGGGTCCGGCGGTGGAGCGCCTGTCCAACTGCGGCGCCAGGGAGGTCGTGCTGACCAATACGCTGCCGATCCCGGACGACCGGCGATTCCCCACGCTGACGGTGCTGTCGATCGGCCCGCTGGTGGCCCGCTGCATCCACGAGGTGTTCGAGGACGGTTCAGTGACCAGCTTGTTCAACGGCAACGCCTGAGGACTGCGGTCGGCGTAGAGCCGTGTTGTGGTGAAAGACGCGTTCACTGCGTTCCTGCGGTGAACGCGTCTTTCACGGCTAAGCAGTCAACTGGCGGCCGGGTGCAGTGAACGACGCGTTCACTGCACACCAAGCCCCAACTGCCGCCCCAACCCCCACACCATGCGAAGGCCCCGATCACTGCACCCACAGGGTCGAGTGATCGGGGCCTTTCGTGAGCTGGTCCCGGCTGGACCTGACACGACGCCGGTATGGCGTCTGAGCGCGTCACACGGTGGTGACGACGTCCTGGTAGTCCAGTCGCGGCAGCCGGTCGAACCACGGGCTCGGGCCGGGCTTGCCGATGTTGACCACGACCAGGACCTGCTGCTTGCCGTCCGGGAAGAACTCCTTGTTCACGCCGTTCGGGTCGAACCCGGTCATGGGGCCAGCGGCTAACCCGGCGGCGCGGACACCGAGGATGAAGTAGCCGACCTGCAGCGTCGCGTTGAGCTTCGCGTTCTGCTCACGGAAGCCGTCGTCGGCGAAGATGTCCTTGGCGTCGGGCTTGATCGGGAAGACCTCGGGCAGCCTCTCGTGGAACTCGGTGTCCGCCGCGAGGATCGCCACCAGCGGAGCCTGCTCCGTCTTCGGCCGGTTGCCCTCCATCATGTGCGGCAGCAGCCGCTGCTTGCCCTCGTCGGAACGCACCAGCACCACGCGCAGGGGCTGCTGGTTCATCGACGTCGGTCCCCACTTGACGAGGTCGTAGATCGCCTTGACCTGCTCGTCGGAGACCGGTTCGTCGCTGAAGGTGTTCGCGGTACGCGCTTCACGGAACAGCAGGTCCTGCGCCTGGTCGTCCAGGACCAGGTTAGGTGTCTGATCCGGTGCAGTCATCTCTTCGGTTCCTCACCTGTTGTTGAGTCTCTTCGTGCGCCAGTGCCTGGGCTGACGTCGCGCCCCACTGGCAGGAAGTCGCCGCCCGTATCTGGCTAACAAGATTGAACATTGAACCATTCCGCCGGCGGGTGCCACGGACGTCACAGACGCCGTGCTCGCATTCGAACACGTTCAGCGATCACCCGCCGCATTGTCCGTATCCCGGAACGCGACCAGCGTGAGGATGCGTCAAGATCCAAGAATCCTACGACCCGATTACCACCACCGTCGCGGTCAGAACTAAACTATTCAGGTTGCTTCGGCGAGGCTGGGGATTTGCCCGGCGTGATCGACGTGGCGGCTGGTGGCCGTCGGCATGCCGACCGCACATCGGTGCTGGGCACCGGTGGCGCTCGACACGGTATCGATCGCATGCCGGCTACGAGCCCCGCCGCCGCGAGCCAGTAACCGACTTACGTTCCGCCCGACGCCACTAGGAGTGCATCACCGTGTCCGAAGTACGTCTCACCGTCGAACCGCGCACCGAGTTCGGCAAAGGTGCCGCGCGCCGCACCCGCCGCGCGGGGAAGATCCCCGCGGTGCTCTACGGTCACGGCTCTGACCCCAAGCACCTGTCCCTGCCCGCTGTGGAGTTCGCCCGCGCGGTCCGCGATCATGGCCACAACGCCGTGCTGACGCTGGACGTGGCGGGCAGCGCCCCCGAGCTGGCACTGACCAAGACCATCACCACGCACCCGATCAAGAACTACATCGAGCACGTGGACCTGTTGCTGGTCAAGCGCGGTGAGAAGGTCACCGTCAGTGTGCCGCTGGTGATCAACGGCGAGGCTGGCCCGGGGAGCCTGATCACCCAGGAGTACACCGAGATCCAGGTCGAGGCCGACGCGCTGCACATCCCGGAGCAGCTGGAGATCTCCGTCGAAGGCTTGGAGGTCGGCACCCAGCTGCACGCCTCGGACATCGTGCTGCCGCGCAACGTCACGTTGCAGACCGACCCGGAGGCCCTGGTCGTGAACGTCGCCGAGGCCCCGTCCCAGGAGGCCATGGAGGCCGAGATCGAGGCGCCGGCTGCTGAGGAGACCGCTGAGGAAGCCGCCGAGTCCTGATCTGATGACGTCGGGCACACCGGTGGCGCGTCGCCGCGGCAACCGGCGACGCGCCACCGGTGCCTGGCGAACCGTAGCGGGGAGTTCCGTTGAGCACGGGGGAAGAGATCGCGCTGGTCGTGGGGCTGGGGAACCCTGGTCCGCGCTACGCGGGTAACCGGCACAACATCGGTTTCCTGGTCGCCGACGAACTCGCCGGTCGGATGGGTGGTCGTTTCAAGGCGCACAAGGCGGGCGCCGAGGTGGTCGAGGGACGTCTCGGCGGCACCCGCGCGGTGCTGGCGAAGCCTCGCTCGTTCATGAACCTTTCTGGCGGCCCGGTCGCCGGGATCGCGAAGTTCTACAAGGTTTCGGCCAACTCGTTGGTTGTCATCCATGATGAGCTGGACCTGCCCTACGGCACGGTGCGGCTCAAGCGCGGCGGCGGGGAGAACGGGCACAACGGGCTGCGCTCGATCACGAAGTCGCTGGGAACGAAGGACTACCTTCGGGTGCGCTTCGGCGTCGATCGCCCGCCGGGGCGGATGGACCCCGCCGATTACGTCCTCAAAGACTTCACTGCCGCGGAACGCCGGGAGTTGGCGTTCTTTGTCGATGTCTGCGCGGACGCCGTGGAGGCTGTCGTCGCCGAGGGTTTGGAAGCGGCGCAGAACCGGTTTCACTGACCTCCCTCACGCATCTGTACGGCCGGGGATGAGGTCCGAAGTGGCCGAACGCCTGAGCTTGCCCGAGGGCGTCTTGGGCAGCGTGCCCGGACTCAGCACGACCACAGTGGACGGCCGCACGCCGACGGCATCCACGACCCGCGCGGTGACTTCCTTGCGCAGGGCCTTTTCCGCCGCTTCGTCTCCGGCCAGGCGGGATTCGAGAACGACCGAGAAGCCTTCACGCCGGGTTCCGGGTTCGTGACGGACCGCGACCGCATTGCCCGCGCGCACGCCATCCACCCCGCTCGCGGCGCGTTCGATGTCCACCGGGTAGATGTTGCGGCCTCCCATGATGATGACGTCCTTACGCCGGCCACAGATCACGATCTGGCCTTCGGTCAGGTAGCCCTCGTCGCCGGTGTCCAGCCAACCGTCCACGTCTTGGGTGGGTACCGGACCGTTCTCGGTCAGGTATTCCGAGGTCACGGCTTCACCGCGAATGCGCAGCTGGCCGACCTCCCCTTCCGGTAGTGCGCTTCCGTGCTGGTCGACGGCTTGAACGTCGATTCCGGGAAGCGGCGGTCCCAGCAGCGGGAAGCGACGTGTCCGGACGTGGCCAGATCCGGTTGGTTCTGGTTCGACCCGTACTGCGCGTCCTTGTTTTTCCAACTCGTCGGCGTCGATGGAGTCGACGGCCAGCCCCTGGTGCAGTGGCGCCATCGACACCGCCAGTGTCGCTTCGGCCATCCCGAAGGCGCAGAGCATGACGTCGTCGCGCAGGCCGAACCGCGCGCCGGCGGCCGTGAACGCCGCCGCCGCATCGGGGTCGATCGGTTCGGCACCGTTGAGGGTGAAACGCATGCTGGACAGGTCGAACGCTCCATCCTCCGCGGTGGACAGGCGACGGCCCACGATCGCGTAGGCGAAGTTCGGTGCGGCGGTGACCGTTCCGCGGTAACGGGTGATCAGCTCCGGCCACAGCAACGGGCGTGCGAGGAAGTCGGCTGGAGTGATCTTCACGGCTTCCATACCGATGGCCATCGGGACGGTCAGGCACCCCACCATCCCCATGTCATGGAACAGCGGAAGCCAGGAAACCACCACGTCATGGTCGGGATCGAGTTCGACCGCCTGCTCCATGGCCCGCAGGTTCGCATACAGGTTGCCGTGGCTGATGCGCACGGCTTTGGGCGCGGAGGTAGAGCCGCTGGTCAGCTGGAGCAGGGCGGTCGCACCTTCGGGCACGTCAACCGGCTGCTCCAGCGGCGCTGCTTCGACGTCTTCGAGGGCGCCGAGCTGGCGGTAGGGAATATCGTTCTCGTCGAGCAGACCCGCCAGGTCGTCGAACGGTGGGCCGAGCAGCACCAGCCGCGCACCGATCATGCGGAGTATCCGAACGGTGTCCCGAGCCCACTCTTGCAGGTCGGTGCGGGGCGTGGGCTGGTGCAACATGGTGATGCTGCCGCCCGCGAGCCACACCGCCTGCACTGCTGGGGCGATCAGTTCGGGGGCGGCGGCGAGAACCGCCACCGCGTCACCCGGGTCGACTCGCGGGGTTTGTGTGGTCGCTCGCAGCGCTCCCGCGATGTGACGAGCCTCCTCGTGGACCTCGCCCCAGGTGCGGCGCAGCGGTTCGTCCGGCTCGCCGGTGACGAGCCCACGCGCTCCCGCTGCGTTGTCTGCCTGGCCTTTCCCCGTGTTCTTGCTGGGTCCCGTGTTCTTGCTGGGCCCCGTGTTCTTGCTGGCCGATGCCAGCAGCGTCTCCATGAACCGGCTCACGAGGCGCAGGGTACGTCCAAACGTGATCTGCGGGTAGCTCTGGGACTGTCCGGGGGTGGTGAAAGACGCTTTCACCGCGTTCTCGTCCGGCCCGCCCGAACTGCGGCGAAAGCGTCTTTCACTGCGCGGGCGGCTGACGGTCGTCGGTGGCAGCGGGCTGGGTTGCGACGGTGCCGCAAACGCTTGCCAATGCCTTGCGGAGCAGGTGGGAAAGCTGCTCACGCTCGCCAGCATCGAGACTGCCGATCAGCTCGCGCTCGCGGTTGATCAGCTCGCTGATGCTGTGCTCGATCACCTCGTGGCCGCGTTGTGTGAGCGCCACCGCGACCGTGCGACGGCCGGATTCGGTGCGTTCCACGCGCACCAGTCCCGCGTGTTCGGCGCGGGCGACCCGCTGTGTGATCGCCCCGCCACTGACCAGGCAGGCTTGCGCGATCTCGGTCGGTGTCAGGCGGTAGGGCTCACCGCTGCGACGCAGCGTCGCGATCAGGTCGAGCGTCGCGTTGTCGACCGCGAGTCCGCTCAGCACGCGGCGCCGCTCGTCGGTCAGCAGTTTGGCGATGCGCAGGATTCGGCTGACCACTCCGATCGAGTCGCCTGGCATGTCCGGGAGTTCACGAGCCCACGCGTCCTGGATTCCGTCCACCGCATCGAAGTTCACAGCACAAGCCTACTGCTGCTGTCTTTAGACCTAAAGATCTGCTACCTTCGAAGCATGTCTTTAGATCTAAACAAGCACCTTGTCAGGCGAACGGCGGTCGTGACCGGCGGTGGGACCGGAATCGGATACGAAGTCGCAGCCAAGCTCGCGAGCCAGGGCCACGAGGTCGTGATCACAGGGCGTCGCGCGGAGGTGCTGGCCGATGCGGCGGCAAGTCTGGGACCGTCCGTTCGTCCCGTGCCATTCGACGCGAGCGAACCGGAGGCGGTCCGCAACGCGCTCGAAGAGATGCCGGAGCGGGTCGACGTGCTCATCAACAACGCGGGCGCCAATACCGACCTCGTTCACGGCGCGCCCGATCCAGCGGATCTCACCGCCGTCCGCCAATCGTGGCTTGCGAACTTCGAAGCGAACGTGCTCAGCGCCGTGTTGGTCACGACCGCACTACAGCCGAGGTTGGCAGACCATGCACGCGTGGTCAGTATCGGCTCAGTGACCGCCCGATCCGGCGGCGGGTCCTACGGCGCCACCAAGGCGGCGCTGGAACCGTGGAGCTCCGAGCTTGCCTTCCAGCTCGGCAAGCGCGGCATCACCGTCAACGTGGTCTCGCCTGGTCCCACCGAAGGAACGGATTTCTTCCACGGCGAGGACTTTCCCGCCGAGCGACGGAACTTCGTCGAAGGACGAACCGCCGATGGCCGCCTGGGCAAGCTCGACGAAGTGGCCGCCACGGCGGTCTTTCTCGCCACTCCCGAGGCATCCCACCTCACCGGCCAGGTGGTCCACGTCAGCGGCGGCCTCCACCTGGGACGGTGAGATGGACCCAGGGGTGGAATGCAGTGAAAGACGCTTCCACCGCGTTCCACCCACCAGCTCACCGGACTGATCAAACAAGCTTGACGGCCGTCAGTCCAGCTGATCCGCCAGCTCCAGCCACCGATGCTCGATGGCGTCCTTTTCCTCCTGCACCGACCGCAGCTCGCTGTCGAGCTCGTGCAGACGTTCCGGCATCATCGCGGCTTCGGCGAGCTGCTCGTGCAACTCGACTTCCCGCTTGCTGAACTTGTCGAGCTGCCTTTCCAGACGGCCGAGTTCCTTGCGTGCCGCGTGCTCCTCGGCGCCGGTCAGGCGCTGGGTCGCGGGCGCCCCCTGCCCAGCCGAGTCGGATGCCTGCTCCCCGAGTCGCTCCTGCGAAGCAGCCAGCAAGGAACGTCTGCGCTCCAGGTATTCGTCGATTCCCCCTGGAAGGTGGGTGACACGTCCATCCCCGAACAGCGCGACGACCGTGTCACACACCCGCTCCACCAGGTACCGATCGTGTGAGACGACGACGAGCGTGCCGGCCCAGCCATCAAGCAGGTCTTCCAGTTGCTGCAATGTATCGATGTCCAGGTCGTTGGTGGGCTCGTCGAGGATCAGCACGTTCGGCTCGTCCATCAGCAACCGGGCCAGCTGCAGCCGGCGACGTTCCCCACCGGAGAGGTCACCGACCGGGGTCCACTGCCGTCCCTGGGGGAAGCCGAACCGCTCGGCAAGCTGCGAAGCGGACAACTCGTGCTTACCCAGCGTGGTCCGCTTGGCGACGTCCTCGATGGCCTCCAGCACCCGCCAGTGGCCCGGCAGGTCGTGCAACTCCTGGGTGAGATGAGCGATTCGGACGGTCTTTCCCTCGATCCGCTTGCCCGCGTCGGGCTCCCGCTCCCCGGCCAGCAGCCGCAGCAACGTCGTCTTGCCCGATCCATTGACTCCGACGACGCCGATGCGGTCTCCCGGGCCGACCCGCCATGTCACGTTGTCGAGCAACGATCGGCTCGCGACACGCAGATCAACATCCTCGAGTTCGAGGACGGTCTTGCCCAGCCGCCTCTTGGCGAACGACAGGAGCTCCACCGTGTCGCGTGGTGGGGGCACGTCGCTGATCAGCGCTTCCGCCGCCTCCACCCGGAATCTCGGTTTCGACGTACGTGCCTTGGCGCCACGCTGCAACCACGCCAGTTCCTTGCGGGCGAGGTTGCGCCGCCGTTCCTCCGTCTGTTGGGCAATCCGCGCTCGCTCCGCGCGTGCGTAAATCCAGTCGGCGTAGCCGCCTTCGTACTGCTCGACACGGCCGTTGGCCACTTCCCACGTGCGATGACACACCGTGTCCAGAAACCAGCGGTCGTGGGTGACGATCACCAACGCGCAACGACGGGCGACGAGGTGCTCGGCAAGCCAATGCACACCCTCGACGTCCAGATGGTTGGTCGGCTCGTCCAAAATCACCAGGTCCAGGTCCCGGACCAGGGCGGCGGCCAACGCGACACGACGCCGCTCCCCTCCAGAGAAGTCTTCGACCGCCGTGTCCAGCCCCATCCCAGTGATACCGAGGCCGGTGAGTACTGACCGCACCTTCGGGTCGGCGGCCCACTCGTGTTCGGCGGTGAACCCGTGCGGATCGAGAACCGCCTCACGCACAGTCGCCCCGGCGGGCAGGTCGGTTCGCTGGGTGACCACGGCCATGCGGAGATCACGGTTGTGGCTGACGCGCCCGCTGTCCGGCGGTTCGGTGCCGGCGAGCACTTCCAGCAGCGTCGTCTTCCCGCCTCCATTGAGCCCGACGACCCCGATGCGTTCCCCGGCAGCAACGCCAAGCGACACACCGTCGAGCAACGCCCGGACGCCATAGCTCTTGTGGACCGATTCGAGGTTGATCAGGTTCGCCATCGGGTGTTCGTACTCCGTCGAAGAACGTGCAGGTTATTCACGACCGGGGCGGCCGGTGCCGGGGTCCGAACGCTGGAGCAGTGAAAGACGCTTTCGCGACGAACGACGCGTTCACTGCGGCTGGTGCAGTGAACGCGTCTTTCACCGGTACTCCTCCAGTCCCGGACAGCCTGTTCGATCGCCGCCCCCGCGGTCCCGTCGGATTCGGCGGCCACGCCGAGCGCGTCACGCGTGAACCTGGGGTGGGGTGGGCCGGTCAGCGCGCTCCTCGCCCACCACGCGTGCGCCAGGAACCGGACCTTGGGCTACCCGCACCGTGCGACACACGCCTGCTCCCGACAGCTCGGCGGCCACGCGCACGGCAGAGTCGTTGTCGGTGCACAGGAACGCGCACGTCGGACCGGAGCCGGAGACCAGGCCAGCGAGCGCGCCCGCATCCACCCCGGCACGCAGCGTGCGGCGCAGCGAAGGGCGCAGCGACACCGCGGCCGCCTGCAGGTCGTTGCCGAGCAGTAAGGCGAGCTGCCGTGGATCGCCCGAGGCCAGTGCCTCCAGCACCGGCTCGACAGCGCCGACTCGCATGGGCTTCGACTGCTCCCGCAGGCGGTCGAGCTCGGCATAGACGCCCGGCGTCTCCAGCCCCCGACGATCCAGCGCGATCACCCAGTGGTACGTATGCCGAGCCAGGACCGGCACGAGCCGCTCCCCTCGCCCGGTGCCCAACGCCGTGCCACCTTGCAGGGAGAACGGGACGTCACTGCCCAGCTCCGCGGCCAGCGCGGCGAGCTCGTCGCGCCCCATCTCCAGCCGCCACAGGCTGTTGAGCCCGAGCAGCGTGGCCGCGGCGTCCGCGCTGCCTCCGGCCATGCCGCCGGCCACCGGAATGCCCTTGTGGATACCCAGCCGAACCTTCGGCTCCTCCGGATCTCGGCCGGTCCGCTCGGCCAGCAGCCGCACCGCCCTCCACGCCAGGTTGCTCGCTCCTGTCGGCACCGAGTCGGCGCCCTCGCCGGTGACGTCGATCCCGGGCTGGTCGGCTGCCACGACGGTCACCTCATCGAGCAGTGACACCGCCTGGAAGACAGTCACCAACTCGTGGTAACCGTCCTTGCGAGTGTCGCCGACGGACAAGTGCAGGTTCACCTTCGCCGGAACGCGGACGGTAATGGGTGTGGGCACCACGGACAGCACTCTTAGAGCGTACGTGTCTCGAACCGGTTGGTGCTGCCGGAGCCGCTCAACGGCGTGCGAAAGTACGCACGGGCGCCCCGCCGAAATCCGGCGAAACGCCCGTGCGGGGAATGAACGTCCTCGCTGCCTGGGATGTCGGTCGCCTAAGCGGCAGCCCCTTCGACCCTCGCCGGGGCGCGGCGGACGTGCGCGTCCCGTTCCACCATCCACTTCAGCGCGGACTCGGCACGCTCCCCGGACAGCGCGATCTTGAACTTGGCCACCGGGGTTTCCCCGAGCCGTGTGAGCCCTCCGCCGAGGATCGACAACTCCACGCCGAACCGGCTGGCCGCTTCCGGTAGGAGCGCACCCACCGCGGCGAACCCGACCAGGACAACCTCGGCCACCACGTCCGGGCGATGCCCACCTCGCCTGGTGTAGTCCGCCTGATCACCCGGGAGGAGGCTTGTGCCCAACCGGCTGCCGGGCTCCGCCACCAGATCGAGTACTTTGCCCTGCTCAACGACTCGGCCGTCGTCCAGCACGACGACCTCATCGGCGATGCGCCGCACCACGGTCATGTCGTTGGTCGCCACCACGACGGTCACGCCGAGTTCGGAACGCACGCGGTCAAGGACGGTGAGAACCGAGCCCGTGGTCTCGGAGTCCAACCCGGCCGTTGGGTCGTCCACCAGCAGCACCGACGGCTGGGTGGCCAGCGCCCGGGCGATCGCGACCCGCTGCCGCTGCCCGGCCGACAGCTGATCGGGATGCACCGACGCCCGTCCCGCCAGGCCGACAAGGTCGAGCAGTTCGCCTACCGTGCTCCGGCGCTGGGAGCCGGAGAGGCCCGCCGCCTCCAGTGGCAGTGCGACGTTGCCCGCCGCCGTGCGCTGCCGTACCAGCTCGTCGTCTGGGGCGACGACACTGATGTGGCGCTGGGCGGCACGTAGTTCCTTGCCGTGCAGCGCGGTCACGTCCCTGCCGTCGACCTTGATGACGCCACGGTCGGGCGTGTCGAGCAGCCCGATGCACCGCGCCAACGTCGACTTGCCCGCGCCGCTGGGACCAACCACGCCGCACACCGCCCCCGCGGGGATCTGCATCGAGACGTCGTCCAAGGCGACGACGGTGCCGTTGGTGTGCTGGAAGGACTTGGTGAGGTTCTCGACTGTGATCACGATCGGCTCCACAACAGCTCACATCGACCGGACGCGGACACGCGTGGCCGGAAAGGACAGGGGAGAGTGCTCGGCTGAACCGGGCAGGCGTTAACGACAGCCGGTCGTGGTTCGACGACCGTGATCAATGACCCGCCGCTGCGTAAACGGCCGGTGTAGAGCGGTACCTGCGGTGAAAGCTTCCAGCACGACTACTCCATCGCTCCTGGCGGTAGCACCTGCCCGCGAGCGGGTGGTTGCTGCGGCGTCGTCGAGCCAGATCTCTCGGCCGCTCGGGATGGATTTCCCGAATAGTAGACCCCAATGCGATGGGGAAAGCAAGTTGATATAGATCACGGAGTCGAATAGTTCGACGCATCACACTCTTGGTCGAATGAATAGGCGGCAGCCGACAAACAATCTCTTGACCAGCATAGATGAGTTCTTAATCGACGCTGCGTAACAGATTGTGCGGATATCCGTAACCGCCAGAGGCGTGTTCTTGACGTGCCGAATGTCGCTCTTCTTGCTTCCCTCTCAGAGCGGCCCAGGATCGGCCACTGATCATCGGGCGGCTTCCGCGATCCGGGCGAAGTCACTGATCGTGAGCTGCTCACCGCGGGCCGCCGGGTCGATGCCGGCCGCGCGCAACACTTCCTCCGCCCTTGCCGCCGAGCCGGCCCACCCGGACAGCGCCGCGCGCAGCGTCTTCCGCCTCTGGGCGAACGCGGCTTCCACCACGGCGAACACCTGCTCGCGCGGCAGCGTTGACGGCGGTTCGGCGCGGGTGAACGAAACCAGGCCGGAGTCCACGTTCGGCACCGGCCAGAAGACACCGCGCGGCACCGGACCAGCGCGCCGGACACGCGCGAACCATGCGGCTTTCGCGCTGGGCACTCCGTATGACCGCCCGCCCGGATCGGCCGCCATCCGATCCGCCACCTCGGCCTGGACCATCACCAAACCCCGTTCGAGCGTGGGCAGTTCGGCCAGCAGGTGCAGCACCACCGGGACGGCAACGTTGTAGGGGAGATTCGCGACCAACGCGGTCGGTCGGCGATCCCCGACATCGTCCGCTCGTAACCGGAGCGCGTCAGCTTGTATCACGCGCAGGCGATCAGCCAGTGCACCCGCGAAGTCACCGACGGTGCGGGGCAGACGATCGGCGAGCACCGGGTCGACTTCGACCGCGGTGACGGACGCGGCGACCGGCAGCAGCGCCAACGTCAGCGACCCGAGGCCGGGGCCTACCTCCAAGACCGCGTCGTCGGGACGGAGATGCGCGGCGGTGACGATCCGCCGGACGGTGTTGGGATCATGCACGAAGTTCTGGCCGAGTTTCTTCGTCGGCCGCATGCCCAACTGCTTGGCCAGCGCCCGGATGTCGGCCGGGCCGAGCAGGCGCACTCCGAGACCCGGCTGCTGTTCGTCCACTCTGGAGAGGTTATCGGACCCGCAGCGGCACGCTGTGCCTCTTGTGTCTCTCGGGGCCTCTTGTGTCTCTCGGGCTGGCGCCGCGCATATCTGGCGCAGGGCAATGCAGTGAAGGCGTCGTTCACCACACCCTGGTGTGTAGCGTCAGCGACCGCGACAAGCGACGGCGGGTCTGCCAGCGGCTCCCGCACAAGCCGCCGACAGCCCGCCGAAGAGATCAGCGCTTGAACGCTCGGCGAGCGAAAGCCCGAAAGCCCGAGCACGGCGAGATCTGGAGACGAACGGAGGCGCCCCTCATTCCGGCAGGCCGAGCTTCGCCGCACACATCGGCCACGCCCCGTAGGAGCCCCCACGGGCGTCGCGGACCTTCTCGGCGACGGAGATCTGCTGCTCCCGGGTCGCCTGGTGCGGGTACGCCGCGTACTGGTCGCCGCCGAACGCGTCCCACGTCGTCTTGTCGAACTGCAAGCCGCCGTAGAAGCCGTTGCCGCTGTTGATCGCCCAGTTACCAGTGGCTTCGCACTGCACGAGCTTGTCCCACACCGCGCTGTCCGGTGGCTGCTTGGTGCCGACTCGGACGATTTTCGGCTGCGCGTCCTTGGTGACCTTTTCCGAGAGCTGCTCGCGCCCGGTCTCGTGCCCGTTGCGCGTGGTGACGCGCAAGGTGACGATCTTCTCGCCCGGCGTGCCGGGGTTCTCGACCTGCTGCTCGCCAGTGAGCATGTTCGGGTCGTCGATCTTCTGGACGGGCGGGTCGACCGGCGCGGTCATGTTGATCACCGTGGTGCCGTTGCGCACGATGTGCACCTCGACACCATTAGCGATCTTGGCCTCCCCGCCGGGCGACAGCGCGTCGTCCGGGCCGAGCCGCAGGCCCTGTTCCTTCGCCAGTTCCCCGACGGTGACCGCGTGCGTGGTGAGCTGGCGCGGCTCGTTCGCGCCATCGACCAGCGTGATTGCCTTGCTGGTCTTGACCTCCAGGTTCATGCCGTTGTCCGGCACCTGCAGCTGACGGTCGGCGGAGATCCACGCGTCCTTGGAGTTCACGCCGAGCTGGTCCAGCGCCTGCTGCACGGTTGACGCGTGAACCCACTCGTCGCGTTCCTGACCGTCCACGGTCAGCTTCAGCAAGCGACCACGGTTGAGGGTGATCTTGCCGCCGTGGCTGACCTTGGCGCTCAGCGACGGGCTCAGCTCGTCGTGCTGGCCGACCTGGATGCCCTCGTCGTGCAACACCTGACCGACGGTCGCGTCGAAGGTGTTGACCTCGTGGTCCTGGCCGTCAATGTTCAGGTCGACCGACTTGTCCATGGCCGCGGCGGCGCCGCCGGTGCCGGTCAGCGAGATGATCGCCGCCGCGACAGCCCCTTTGAGGAAACGCCGCTTCCACGAGCTGACCGCCTCGACCAGTTCGCGCGGCGGAACATCGTCGGAATCAGCGTCGTACTCCGGGACGGTGTCCGGGATGACCAGCGGCGGCATCACCGTGGTCTCGGCGTTGATCTGCTCGATCAGCTCGTCGATGTTGATCTCGTTGGTGGCGAGCAGATCCTCGGCCTGCGGGCCGAGTGCCTCGTAGACGTCGTTCGCCGTGATCTCGAGCGCGCCCGGAGGGAGGCTCGGGTAGTCATTGGGCGGGTAAGAGGGCCGGTGTGTCGCGTCCGGCCGGTCCAGCACGCCCACGGCGGTGGCCGCTTGCGGCTCCTGGACCGGGGTGAACCAATCCGTCGGCGCCCCTTCGGAGCCCGGGACGAAGGAATCGCCCCAGTATCCATGCCGGGTATGACTGCCGGGGTTACCGCGTCCGTTCACAGGGTCGTTACCTCCCGAAGTCAGGCCAA
Source organism: Pseudonocardiaceae bacterium (assembly GCA_051984675.1). Lineage (GTDB taxonomy): Bacteria > Actinomycetota > Actinomycetes > Mycobacteriales > Pseudonocardiaceae > JBPYFK01. Next base: position 179,308 of record JBPYFK010000020.1, read on the forward strand.
CTGCCGGCTTGCGCCTCGCAGGCTGGGTGTCCACACCCGTGGCATCCACTCCCGCAGGGCACACGCCAAGCGCGCGACCTTCGCTTCGTGTTCGTATCCGACCCCCAGCCAGCGCCGCCTCAGTCAGCACATTCGCACCCATTCGGGCACGCAGCCGACCGCCCCGACGTACACCGGCCTGACTGCGGGGTATTTCCGTGACTTCGTCGTCATCGGTTATCGCGCCGAGACTTTAGCGTGATCGTGAACAGGTGCCAAGGACCAGCTCCACCAATGTGACCTGCATTACACCAGCTTGCCGCAAGATGCGACACGGTAAGTAGCAGTCTGAGTACCTCATACGTGCAAGAGACCGCGCGACGCCCCCGGCACTGAATCAAGAAAGCGTCCTATGTGGATGCGTTGTCATCCACATAGGACGCCTGGTAACCAGCTACGAAGAGCGGGGTTGATCAGGTGGGCAACCCGAGCTGGCTCGCACACGACGGCCACGCGCCGTAGTTACCGCGCGAATCCCTGATCTTCGTGGCCACAGCGATCTGATCCTCCCTGGATGCCTGGTACGGCTCCGAGGCGTACTGCCCGCCGCCGTAGGCGCGCCAGGTCTGATCATCGAACTGGAGACCGCCGGAATACCCGTTCCCGGTGTTGGCAGCCCAGTTTCCGCCGGCCTCGCACTTGGCCAGCCGGTCCCACACGCTGCCGTCCGGCACTGCCGGTGCCGAACTGGCCGGTTTGGTTCCAACCCGGACGCGCTCCGGCTGCGGCGGCTGGGTAACCCGGTCGGCAAGCTGCTGCCGTTGGGCCTCCTTACCGTTGACGCTCACCGTACGCACGGTGACCACGTGCTGCCCTTCCGTGCCCGCCTGGTCCACCTTCTGGGTACCGGCGGTCATGGTCGGGTCAGAAACCTGCTCGACCGGCGCCGGAAGCGGCACGGTGTCGTCGTGCTGATCGGTGTGGATGCGGGTGACGACGACGGTTTGGCCAGTGTGCAACGGCGGCGCGACCGGTTCGATGCGGTCTTCCGGGCCGAGAGGGACACGCTGTTCGGCAAGAAGATCGTTCGCATCCACCGAGTAGGAGTGCACCGCGCGGGCCGGCTGCGGGCCGTCCACGAGGTTCACGTCCTTCGGGGTGCGCAGGTCCACCGAGACACCGTCATCCGGGATCCGCGCACCTTCGGGGAGCGAGGTCACGACGCCCGGAAGCCACACACCGGCCGCACGCAACGCGGCTCCGACCGTGTTCTCGGTCGTCGTGAAAGTCACCGGCCGCCCATCGACGCTGGCGCGCACGGGCTTCGCCTTGTCGAGCGTGATCCGCGCACCGTTGGAGATCGGCGCGTCCGGCCCTGGTCGAAGCTGGTCGCCCGGGTTGACGTGCACACCAGCGCTGTCCAGCGCGCCCTTGACCGTCGAGCCGAAGGTGCTCACCTGCCGAGGTTGCCCGTCCACGCTGATCGTCACGGACTTGTCCATCGCGAAGGCTGTCCCGCCGCAGGCCGCGAAGGCGACCGCCGAGACCGACACCGCGGTCCAGATTGCGGGAATCTTTCGGGGGGAGATTTTTCGCAACTGACGTCCCAAGCTGGGTCTGTCCGGGCAGGAGGAGTTCCGGCCACCGGCACTACCGCTCCAGCTCCGCCGTCACCGGAAGTGGTCACTCGCCCACAGGCCCGAAGCGGCGCTTCGAAGCGTTAGCGCTGGTAGCCGGCCGGGGACTCTCCATCCCGGCTTACGGACGCCAGACTGTAAACATAACCCAGCGTGATCGTTTTCGATGCACGCCTGGGATGTGGCCACCCTCACGGTGTTACGTGGGATTAGACATCGAGTGAACGGGATTCGAAGGCCGCGTAGCGCTTCCGAGTGACATCCGGCGATCAAGGCTCCGCTTTAGACAACTGCCGCGTGCGGCGGCAACGACGACGCAACCGGTTATCACCGTCGGTTGATCGACCGTTGACACATGGTGGCCATCTTGGGGCTTGGCGCGCCCTTACTTGAGTCCGAATATCCGTTCCGCGGTCCTGGTCGTGGCTACGGTCAGTTCTTCCACCGACACTCCACGGAGTTCCGCGAGATCTCTCATGGTGTAATTCACGCAGTACGGCTGGTTCGGTCGACCCCGGAACGGGTGCGGGGTGAGGAACGGGGCGTCCGTTTCGACAAGCATCTGGTCCGAGGGGACGGTGCGGGCGGCTTCCCGCAGTCCCTTCGCGTTGGCGTTGCGGAACGTTGCCGTTCCGGCGAACGACAGCGTGTAGCCGGCATCCACGCAGCGACGAGCGAAGGCGTCGTCCCCGGAGAAACAATGAAAGACCACAGTGGACGGTGCGCCTTCCTCGTCGAGGATGCGGACGATGTCCTCGTGGGCTTCCCGATCGTGGATCATCAACGGCTTGCCAACCCGTTTCGCCAGTTCAATGTGCCAGCGGAAGGCCTCCTGCTGCCGTTCGGAAGGTGCGTAGTCCCAGTAGTAATCCAGTCCGGTCTCGCCGACCGCCACAACTCGGGGGTGTTCGGCGAGTTCCTCGAGCACCCGCTGCTCGGGTGCGCCGAAATCCTTGGTGCGGGTCGGGTGCAAGGCCACCGCCGCGAACACCCGGTCGTCCCAGGTCGCCGCCTCCACAGCCCACTTCGCCGCGGCGACGTCATCGGCCACCGTGACCACCCGTGTCACCCCGGCCGTTGCCGCCCGGTCGAGCATCGCGGTCACGTCTGCTGCGTCTGACGCCCCGCACGCGTCCAGATGGGTGTGCGCGTCCACCGCCTCCGCCGGCAGCGCCTCCGGTGCGGGCGGCAACTCCCGCTTCTTGCTCCCGCTCACTGGCGTTCCTTCCTGGGTGGTCGGGTGGGGATGGTGGTGTCTGTGGTGAAAGACGCTTTCACTGCACGTGCGTGGGGCTGTGCCAGCGCGCGGTCAAAGACGAGTTCGCTGCCGAAACCGCCCCCGAAGCGTCTTTCACCGCGAATACGTGACTGGAGCCGAGCACAGCGAACGACGCCTTCGCCGCACAACCCGCAGTGAAAGCGTCATTCACCACATCCGCGGCTCCACTGGCCGCGTGCGGAGAGCGCTCGCGATGAAAGCCACCTTCGCTCCAGGCGACGCGGTGAACGCCTCGTTCACTGCATTCGGCTGGCCAAGGCCACAGAGCGGCGAAAGACGCCTTCACCGCGTACCTGCCGGCGAACACCGACCGAAACGCAGTGAAAGCGTCTTTCACCACTCCCACCGCCGATCAGCTCGGGATGGGCGCCCACTCCGGCCCGGTCTCGGCCAGCTTCGGGTCGAGCTTGGCGAACAGCGGGGTGGGCTTGTTCAACGGCCGTCCGACTTCGATGGGCTGCGAGTGCCACTTCGCCTGCTCGGCGTCGTAGTCGCCCATCAGCACCGGGTACTCGCGGTCCGTCTCGTCCAGGTCGGTGACCTCGCGCAACTCCGGCTGCGCCGCCCACACCCCGGTCCCGCCGAGCAGCTCGTGCACCTTCTGCGCCGAGTGCGGCAGGAACGGAGTCAACAGAGCGTTCGCGTCAGACACCACTTGCAGCGCGGTGTGCAGCACGGCGTCGCGGCGGTCCGGGTCGTCCTTGAGTTTCCAGGGCTCCTGCTCGGAGATGTACTTGTTCGCCGCCGCGACCACCCGCATGGACTCCTGCGCGGCGGCCTTGAACCGGGACCGCCGCAAGTGCCCGCCGACCACGTCGAACGCGTCCCGCGACAACGTCTTCAGCTCCTCGTCGACCGGCTGGGGCGCGGTCGGGGGCGGGACGGCGCCGTTGTTCTTCGCCGCCATCGAAATCGACCGGTTGACCAGGTTGCCCCACTCGTTGGCGAGTTCGAAGTTGGTCCGGCGGACGAACTCGTCCCAGGTGAAGTCGGTGTCCTGGTTCTCGGGACCTGCCACCGAGATGAAATAGCGCAGCGTGTCCGGGCCGAACTCGCGCAGGAAGTCCCGCACGTAGATCACGGTTCCCCGGGACGTGGAGAACTTGGACCCACTCATGGTGAGGAACTCGCTGGAGACGATCTCGTCCGGCAGGTTCAGCTCGCCGTACGGGCCGGGGACCCCGCCCCTGTCCCCCTGCCCGTTGTGCCCCATCAGCAGCGCCGGCCAGATCTGGGCGTGGAAGGTGATGTTGTCCTTGCCCATGAAGTAGTACGCCTGGGCGGACGGGTCGCACCACCACTGCTGCCACGCGTCCGGCTGCCCGATCCGCCGCGCCCACTCCACGCTCGCCGAGAGGTAGCCGATCACGGCGTCGAACCACACGTACAGGCGCTTCATCGGCTCGTCGCGCCATCGGTCGAGCGGGATCGGCACACCCCAGTCCAGGTCACGGCTGATCGGCCTGGGCCGCATGTCCTCCACGAGGTTCTTGGTGAACTTGAGGACGTTGGAACGCCATTCCGTGCGGGTGGACAGCCACTTGCCGAGCGACTCGGTGAACGCCGGCAGGTCGAGGAACAGGTGCTCGGTTTCGATGAAGTCCGGGGTCTCGCCGTTGATCCGGGACACCGGGTTGATCAGGTCGACCGGGTCGAGTTGGTTGCCGCAGTTGTCGCACTGGTCGCCGCGCGCACCGTCGTACCCGCAGATGGGGCAGGTGCCCTCGATGTACCGGTCGGGCAGGGTCCGCCCGGTGGACGGGCTGATCGCGCCGGTCGTGGTCTTGGGGACGATGTAGCCGTTGCGGTGCAGCGCCAGGAAGATCTGCTGCGTCACTTCGTAGTGGTTGGCGGTGGTGGTGCGGGTGAACATGTCGTAGGACAGGCCGAGCCCTTGCAGGTCCTCGGCGATCACCCGGTTGTACTTGTCGGCGAGGGCTCGCGTCGACAGGCCCTCCTTCTCGGCCTGCACCGAGATCGGGGTGCCGTGCTCGTCGGTGCCGGAGACCATCAGCACCCGCTGACCGGCCATTCGCTGGTAGCGACTGAAAACGTCCGAGGGCACACCGAAGCCGGAGACGTGGCCGATGTGCCGCGGACCGTTGGCGTAGGGCCAGGCCACAGCGGTCAGCACAGAGGCACTCATGTTCCCTAGCCTACGTATGGTGGGCGTTCCCCCACGAACGGGTTCTGCCCTACCGGCGATACGCCCGCCGGACCGCGTCCCCGGTCACAGCTGAGGCCATGCGCCGGTCTGCACCGGCCCGCCGCCGGCCACCGGAAGCACTGGGTAGCAGCTCACGTGCTGGGCGTGGTGGGGGTCCAACGCGTTCAGCATGAATTCGGCGGCGTTGGCGTCGGTGGCGACCGAGACGTGATCGGAGCGGTCCTGCGGGCACTTGTCCTGAAGGACGATGTTGGTGGCCCCGGGAGCGTTCAGGTAGCCGCTGGTGTAGGGGGTGACCAGTTCGTCATACCTCGTCATGATCGTCGTGTACGTAATGCCCGGCACCGCCGCGCCATTGGCGTTCAGCTGGTTCATGAACGGCGACCCCCGGAAGAATTCCCGGCACGAGGCGCACGCGGTGTCGGTGGCAGGCGAGGCGCCAGGGACTTCTTCGGCGAGCCGTTCCAGGAGATCACTGGTGTTGTTGACGGTGGTGCCGGTCGTACAGGGGGGTCAGTGCGACGTAGCGTTGCACCTTGGGCGCGCCGCCGAGGAACTTGAGGTAGTACTGCGGCATCACAGTGCCTTCGGAGTGCCCGACGAGGTCGACCTTGTGCGCACCGGTGGCGGCAAGGACTTGGTCAATGAAGGCCGCTAGTTCGTGGGAGCTCTGCTCCATCGGCGCGAATCCACCCGATTGAGGGAAACCGGGGTGGATGCCGTAGGTCAGGGCGAAGACGCAGTAGCCGTTGTTGGCCAGCAGCGGCGACATGGTGGACCAGTTGGTGGCCGCCGCGCCACCCAACCCGTGTACCAGGACCACCGGGTTCGGGTGTTGCGGTGACGGTTTGCAGTCCCAGTGATTGGCTCCGGCCGGTGCGCTGCCCGGCGCCACGGCTTCGCGGAGGATGCCGGGGGCGTAGTTGTACATCACCGGGTACTGCCGCTGCCGGTTGGTTTTTCCGATCGCGCTACCCGTCTCGGCGGCCACCGGTAGGGCGCTGGCCAGAAGCATCGCCAGAACGCCGGCCACGGCCGTGGCCAGACCCCAACCCCGAAGCAGCATGCCCCGCCCCCACCCTCGCCTCGCTGCGAATGCCGGTCGCACCGATCAACTCCGCAGCACTCAGACAGGTGACGTAGGGCACGCGAGGATCACTCGAATAGCGCAGTGGTTCACGCCAATTCGGCGCGGAAGAAGTCGACGTTGTACGGCCTCCACTGGGTCATCGTGAAGTACACCGCCGGCCGGTCCGCGGCCCACGGATGCTGGAAGCCGCCGTACAGCGCCGGGTGGTCGGAGCCCGAAACCATGACCTCGCCCGGGGTCCATGGCCCTGTCAGCTCTGGGGCGGTGCGCAACACGATCGCGGCACGGCGCTCGTCAAGATGTGTGGCGAACCAGAGCCTGAAGGCTCTGTTGTACTGGACCGAGAGTTCGCCGACCGGCGCTTGCAGCACGGGTTGCGCGGCGAACGGGTCGCGTCCCCAACCGTCACCGGTCCAGTACTCGTAGGCCGCGGGGTCGAGCAGGGCGTCCTGGTCGACGCGGGCGAGACAGCCGGAACCGAACCGGCCGTTGGGGGTGCCCATCAGGTAGACAGAGTTCGCGATGATCCCGGCGTAGGCGATCATCTGGAACGGGTGCGTGCCCCGGTCGCCGAGCGCGAAGCGGCCCGACCAGCCTGTCTTGCGGTTGGGCCAGAACGCGGTCTTCGACTTCGTCCAGGTCGCGCCGCCGTTGTCGGAGTAGGCCAGCCCCGCGTAGTTCGTCCGCCAGATGCCGGGCGCACCCCAGTGCCGGACCGACATGTAGTGCAGGTAGTTGCGTCCACCGACCGCGATGCCGGCCGTGGGGATCACGGTGTGTTCACGCATTCCGGCGCGGTCCGCGGGGACGATCTGGTCGGCCTTGCCGTCCTCGCGTGGGCACATCCAGTCGAACCGCACACCGGTGTCGAGGTCGGTGTTGGTGGAGCGGGCCAGCACGTTGAACCGCCAGTCGGCGTGTGCGGGACCAGGTCCGTCGCCGCACCACCCGTCGCCGTAGCTGTCCCCGAAGGCCACGAGCACGCCTCCACACCCGTCGTCCCACATGATCCCGAGGTCGGTGGCGTGCAGTCCGAACCGGCTGGCCGTGGTGTTGCACGAGTCCTCGCCGGTGATCTTCGCGAGTTTGGTCAGGCCAGTCACGTGCACCATGCCCGTCACGGTAAGGCTCAGGTCACCGTCATCGGGTGCGCTGGAGTGGCGCTCGGTGTCTGCATACTGAGGCGGTGCAGCTCTTCGTTCGTCCGATCAGCGGCGCTGCGGCACCCGATCAGGTGTTACGGCGACTGGCAGTCCGCGCACACAGCCGCGGTCTGCCTCCGCCGGCCGCGCTGTCCGGTACGTGGTTCGGCTGCCGGGCGGTCCTCGCTCCCTCCGTGGCTGTCCGCTCCGTGCCGCGCGCCCGCGCCTTTGACACGATCGACAACCAGCCGCCGGTCGAATCTGGCGACGCGCCTGCGGGGGCGGTCGGCGGCGGGTGGGTCGGCTACCTCGGCTACGGCCTCACCGACCCGGGTCTCTGGCCGCAACGGCGCGAGTTGCCGGACGCTGCCTGGGGCTGGGCCGACCACGTCGTCCGTTGCGACGCCGAAGGGCAGTGGTGGTTCGAAGCGCTGGTCGGCGGCGAACGGGGGCGGCGCGCCGCCGAGCTGGACGAGCTGTTCGCGGAACTCAGCGGGATCGTGGCGGGTACCGATCCGCCGGTACGCCCGTGGCGGGCGGGAGCGATGACCGTGCCCTCGGTCGATGACCACCTCAAGGCCGTGCGCGGTTGTGTGGATCAGATCGCCGCCGGCGAGATCTTCCAGGCCAACATCGCCAGCCGGTTCGTGGCTCGGTTCGACGGCGACCCCGTGGAGGTGTTCGCCGCGGGCAGCGCGTCCCTGCGACCAGCCCGCGCCGCCTACGTCAGTGGCGGATGGGGTGCGGTTGTGTCGTTGTCTCCAGAACTGTTCCTTGCCCGGCACGGTGACGTCGTTACCTCCAGCCCGATCAAGGGCACCCTCCCGAGGCGCGGCCCGGAGGATGACGGGAACGCCGAGCGCCTTCGGGCGTCCACAAAGGACGTCGCGGAGAACGTCATGATCGTGGACATGGCACGCAACGACCTCGGGCGGGTTGCCAAGGTCGGGCAGGTGAGTGTGCCGAGGTTGCTCGATGTGCAACCGCATCCCGGCGTGTGGCACCTGGTTTCCGACGTCCGTGCGGAACTTCCGTCCGGGACACCGGATTCGGCGCTGCTGGCGGCGGCGTTCCCGCCAGCCTCGGTCACGGGGGCGCCGAAGGTGCGGGCGCTGGAGGTGATCGCGGAGCTGGAGGCCGTTCCGCGCCAGGTCTACTGCGGCGCGGTCGGGATGTCCTCGCCGGTGGCCGGCACCGAGCTCAACGTGGCCATCCGCTCGCTTGAGTACAGCCGGGCGACCGAGCAGCGCCCGGGACTCCTGCGTTTCGGGGTGGGTGGTGGCATCACCGCCGACTCGGACCCGGACGCGGAGTGGGAGGAGTGCCTGACCAAAGCCGCTCCCCTGCTCTCGCTGCTGGGTACGTCGGTGCGGTAGCCGGGTTGGCGAGGTGTGGGTGTGGTGAACGACGCTTTCACTGCGTTCGGAGAACCCCCGGTCACTCCAGCGGAGAGCGCTCGCCCGCGCAAGATCGCGGACGGGTCGTCGTCTCTGATCTTGCACTGTGGCGCCGGCAGGCCGCGGCGCCTCCTGCGACGCTGGTCACAGCACTCGCCACCGGACGCGACTAGGGCAGCCTTCTCAGCCGCCTCTCAGGGCGGCGAGTAAGACTGAGGGCATGCGCATCCTTGTCGTCGACGATGACCGCGCCGTCCGCGAGTCGTTGCGGAGGTCGCTGGAGTTCAACGGCTACCAGGTCGAACTCGCGGCGGACGGCCAACAGGCCCTGGACTGGCTGGCCGAGCAGCGGCCGGACGCGATGGTCCTCGACGTCATGATGCCCCGACTGGACGGGCTGGAGGTGGCCCGCCGGCTGCGCGGTACCGGTGATGACCTGCCGATCCTGGTGCTCACGGCACGGGACGCGGTCTCCGACCGGGTAGCCGGTCTCGATGCGGGCGCCGATGACTACCTGCCGAAGCCGTTCGCGCTGGAGGAACTGCTGGCGCGGCTGCGGGCGCTGCTGCGCCGCGCCAGCGCCCAGGAAGCCGCAAGCGACGAGCGCCCTGAGGCGCTGCGGTTCGCGGACCTGCGACTGGACCCCGGCACCCGCGAAGTGACCCGGGGCGAGCGCCCGATCAGCCTCACCCGCACCGAGTTCGCGCTCCTGGAACTGCTGATCACGCACCCGAAGCAGGTGCTCACCCGCAGCCGGCTGCTGGAGGACGTGTGGGGCTACGACTTCCCGACCTCGGGCAATGCGCTGGAGGTCTACGTCGGCTATCTCCGCCGCAAGACCGAGGCCGAAGGTGAGCCACGGCTGATCCACACCGTGCGCGGGGTCGGCTATGTGTTGCGGGAGACACCGCCGTGACAGGACCACTCGAACCCACCGACGCACGGCACGAGCACCAAACGAGGTTTTCGCGGCAACCGCACTACCCCGAATACCCCGATACGCCAGACCCCGAGATCGACGACCCCGCCTTGGACGCCGAAACGGGGCGAAGGCGACGTTGGCGCCGGATCTCGCTGCGCAACCGGGTCACGATGCTCGCGGCGGCGTGTGTCGCGGGCGCGGTCGCGCTGGTGTCCATCGGGGCGTTCCTGACCGTCCGGGACAGTCTCTACCGCGAGCTGGACGACAACCTCGTGAAGCGGGCGACACAGGCAGTCGAGGGCCCGGTGGTGCGGACGTCGGACTTCCAGTCCGTGCCGGCGGCACTCCTGGCGGCCTCGGACATGCAGATCGCACTGCTGTATGCCAACGGCTCGGGGACTACCCCGCAGGAAGGGCACAGCCCGCCACTGGGACCGTCCGAACTCGCGGTGGCGCGTGGCCAGCAGCCGATCTCGCTGCGCACCGACAACAAGACCGACACCAGGGTGGTCGCGGTGCCGGCGGGCCAGGGCACCACGTTGGTCGTGGCCCAGTCGTTGAAGCCCACCCGGGACACGCTCGCGCAGCTGTCCGTGGTGCTGGTGGTCATTGGTGGCGCGGGAATCCTGCTGGCCGCCGCTGCGGGCACAGCCGTCGCCAGCGGCGGGTTGCGGCCCGTGCAACGCCTGACCGCCGCGACCGAACGCGTCGCCCGCACCGGGAACCTGCGTCCGATCCCGGTGACCGGCGGCGACGAGCTGGCCCGGCTGACCACGAGCTTCAACGAGATGCTCGCCGCGCTGGCGGCATCGCAGGACCAGCAGCGCCGGCTGGTCGCGGACGCGGGTCACGAACTGCGCACCCCGCTGACCTCGCTGCGCACCAACCTGGAGCTGCTGATCGCCTCAGATCAGCCGGGGGCGCCGACACTGTCCGAACGGGATCGGGCGGAAATGTTCGACGACGTGCGGGCCCAGGTCACCGAGCTGTCCGCGCTGGTCGGTGACCTGGTGGAGCTGGCCCGCGAGGACGCCCCGCTGGAGGTGCACGAGCCGGTGGAGCTGGTGGACGTGCTCGAACGAGCACTCGGCCGGGCCCGGCGGCGCGCCGGCGGCATCGAGTTCGATGTCCGGTTGCACGCGTGGTCGATGTCCGGGGACGCGACCGCACTCGAACGGGCGATCCTGAACCTGCTGGACAACGCCGTGAAGTGGAGCCCGCCGGGCGGGACGGTGCGGGTCGAGGCGCGCCCGGACCAGCCGGGATTCCTGGTCCTGGAGGTTGCCGACAGCGGTCCGGGGATCGACGTCGAGGACCAGCCGCACGTGTTCGACCGTTTCTACCGGTCGCAGGAAGCGCGCACGCTACCCGGCTCGGGTCTGGGCCTGGCGATCGTCAAGCAGGTGGCCCAGCGGCACGGGGGCGCCGTGTGGGCCGGGGACTCCCCGGAAGGGGGAGCGCTGCTGCGGATGTGGCTACCGGGACACCCGTCAACCTCCTAGCCACTGGAATAAACAGTATCAAACATCAGTCGTGGCCCGCTGTGGTCTATGGCCGGATTATGGCTCGTCACTGCCGAGGGGTAGTGTTGTTTCCTGTTGACTCACCCTGTCAGGGTGATGTGAGTCGAGCGAAGTGAGGTTGCCGTTGCTCGCCCGCCAGCGCCAGGAAATGATCCTCGAAGAGGTACGCCGCAACGGCGCGGTCCAGGTCAGTGACCTGGTGACGCGGCTGGAGGTCTCGGACATGACCATCCGTCGCGATCTGGACGTGCTGTCCCGGCGGGGGCTGGTGGAGAAGGTGTACGGCGGGGCGACCTCCACCGCCAGTCTGAGCACCGACGAGCCGGGCTTCGAAGCCAAGTCGGTGCGCCAGCTCGCGGAGAAGGAAGCCATCGCCGGGATGGCCGCGGACCTGGTGCGTCCCGGGACAGCGATCGGGCTCTCGGCCGGAACCACCACGTGGACCGTGGCCCGCTTCCTGAACGACGTGCCGGACCTGACCGTGGTGACCAACTCGGTCCGCGTCGCTGACGTGCTCCAACAGCGCGGGCGCCCCGATCGCACGGTCGTCCTCACCGGGGGCGTGCGCACCCCCTCAGACGCCCTGGTCGGGCCGGTCGCAGTGCAGGCGTTGCGCTCCTTGCACCTGGACATGGTGTTTCTCGGGGTGCACGGCATGACCCCGCAGGCGGGCTTCACCACCCCGAACCTCAACGAGGGCGAGACCAACCGGGCGCTGGCCGACTCCGCCCGCACCCTCGTGGTCGTCGCCGACCACACGAAATGGTCCACCGTGGGCATTTCCACCATCCGCGCGTTGGACGAGGTGGACGTGCTGATCAGCGACGACGGGCTGCCGTTCGAGGCGCGCGAGCTGCTCACCGACACCGTCCCGGACGTGCGCATCGTTCCGGTCGCGGGACGCCCTGAGGCGCGCCGGTCCAGCGACGAGGTGCGGGAGGAGGGCGAGTGAGGCGCACGGCGCACGAGCTAGCAGACGGCAGGGAGATCATCTACTTCGACGCCGATCCTGCCGCGCCGGCCCGGACGGCGGAGGACACCCGGGACCTACCCGCGCAGGCTCCCCGCTCGGAGATGCGCCGCGATCCGCTGACCGGGGAATGGGTGGCGATGGCCGCCCACCGCCAGACCCGCACGTACAAGCCGCCGGCGGACCTGTGCCCGCTGTGCCCGAGCAGTCCGGGACGGCCCACCGAGGTCCCGGAGTCAGACTACGACGTGGTCGTCTTCGAGAACCGGTTTCCCTCGTTCGCGCAGGCAATCCCGGAGCATGAGCAGTCCACAGTAGACGACGAGTCGATGGTCCCGGCGGCGCCGGCGCGGGGACGCTGCGAGGTCGTGTGCTTCACCTCCGACCACAGCAGGTCCTTCGCCGGACTGTCCGCGTCGCAGGCCCGTACGGTCGTGGACGCGTGGGCGGATCGGACCGCCGCGCTGGCCGAAACCCCTGGGGTGGAGCAGGTCTTCTGCTTCGAGAACCGCGGTGAGGAGATCGGCGTGACCCTGCACCATCCGCACGGGCAGATCTACGGCTACCCGTTCGTGCCGCCGCGAACCGAGCGGATGGTGGAGACCGCGCGGGCCTACCGGGCCGCCCACGGCCGGCACGTGCTCGGCGACCTGCTGCGCGCCGAACGAGTTGGTGGCAAGCGAGTGGTCGCGGAATCCGAGCACTGGACCGCGTTCGTGCCGCCCGCGGCGCGCTGGCCCGTGGAGGTCCTGCTCGTACCGCACCGGCAGGTACCGGCCATTCCGGCACTCACCAGCAACGAACGGGACGACTTCGTGCGCACCTACCTCGCGGTGCTGGGACGCCTGGACGCCCTCTACAGCCAACCGCTTCCCTACATCGCCGCGTGGCACCAGGCTCCGGTGCACGGCGACGCTGAGCTGTCCTGGCTGCACCTCCAGGTATTCTCGGTGCGGCGCGCGGCGGACAAGCTCAAGTACCTGGCCGGCTCCGAGTCCGGGGCAGGCGTGTGGATCAACGACGTGACCCCGGAACAGATCGCCCAACGATTGCGAGCGGCCGACGATCACACTGCCGGCTGAACGGCGCGCGAGGCCAACTCACGGCGACCGTGTGACTACCCTGTGCGGGGCGGAAAGAAATGCCCGAGAACTCCATAGGGTGGTCTCAGGCGCCTCTCAGCTCAATATCGCACAGTGGGATATATGACGGACCGAACCCCGGGCTCTCCGGGCGCGCAGCCGGACGAGCCACAGCAGCCCGACGAAGACAACCGGACCGACAGGGTGAACGTGGAGGAACCCTCCACGGATACCACCCCGGAAGGTCTCGCCTCGACGCGGACCGCATCCGGCCATTCCGAGACCACCGGGGTACCTGTCGAGCCCGTCGAGCAGGCCCAACCGTCTGAGCAGGCGACATCGCAGCAGGCCAGCGCGCAGCACGAGAGCTGGGGCCCAACCCAGCAGTTCCCCGCAGGGGCCGGTTCCCCGTATCAGGCTCCCGGCGCGCCCGGTAGCGAGCACACGTGGCCGCACTACCCGGGCACCTACCCCCAGGGCATGGCGGGCGTGCAGACCGCGCAGCGCTCCCGAGGTGTGGGGCGGATGTTCGCTGGCGTTATCGCGATCGCGCTGGCGACGGCGCTCGTTGGCGGCGGGATCGGGGGGTATTTCGGCTACCGTCTCGGCAGGGAGTACACCCCTGGACCGTCGGCGCTCGACCAGCCGCTTCCCGCCAGGAGCACCAGCACCCAGCCGACCGGGTCGGTGGCACAGGTGGCGCAGAAGGTGCTGCCCAGCGTGGTGGAACTGCAGGCCCAGAGCATGCAGGGCCAGAGCGAAGGCTCCGGCATCGTGCTCAGCCCGGACGGCTACATCCTCACGAACAACCACGTCGCCGAAGCCGCCCAGCAGGGCCGGATGACCGCGTCCTTCCACGACAACCGGACCGCGTCGGTGCACCTCATCGGGCGCGACCCGAACTCCGACCTGGCCGTGGTCAAGGCCGACAACATCAACGGTCTCACCCCGGCCGAGCTCGGTCGTTCGGATGACATGCCGGTGGGTGCACCGGTCGTGGCGATCGGTTCGCCGTTCGGCCTGTCCGGGACCGTGACCAGCGGCATCATCAGCGCCAAGGACCGGCCGGTGCGCGCCGGCGGGGAATCCGGGGCGCAGACCAGCGTGCTCAACGCGCTGCAGACCGACGCCGCGATCAACCCCGGTAACTCGGGCGGTCCGCTGGTCGACATGGACGGGCGTGTCGTGGGGATCAACTCCGCGATCTACAGCCCCAGCTCGGGCCAGGAGCAGGCCGGATCGGTCGGGTTGGGTTTCTCGATCCCGATCGACCAGGCCCGCCGCACCGCCAAGGAGCTGATGGACACCGGGTCGGCCACCCAGACCACCTTGGGTGTGCAGATCACGGCGGCCCCGAGCGGTGGGGCACTGGTGCACTCGTCGGTGCCCGGTGGGCCGGCAGACCACGCCGGGATCAAGCCCGGTGACGTGATCACGAAGCTCGACGACCGGGTGATCCGTGACCCGGACTCACTCATCGCGGCGGTCCGGTCGCACAACCCCGGTGACCGGGTGCGGATCACGCTGAGCGGCAACGGCCCGGACCGCACGGTGGACGTGACACTGGCCGGGCAGAAGGGGAGCAGCTGACGCCGCCCGCGTTCAAGCCGCGCGACTGAGCACGGGAACACCGGCCGGGCGAGGGACGCATGCTCAGCGGTCGATCGTGGTCGACCGGGATCGGTCGACCACGCCCTCGGCGGCATGGGTGGAAGCGGTCCGGCACGGCAATGCCCCGGCCGGTCTGCTTCCACCGGCGGTACCCGCCGGTACCCGGCAGGTGCAAGATCACCTTCAGGCACAGGATCACAAGGTCGACCAGGAGGAGTCCCGCAATGCCACAGGGACCAGGGGGTCCACCATGAGCGGTACCGGCACGGGCACCCGCGCCAAGATCGTCCGGTTAGTCAGCGAGAGCGACTCGGCGGGTGCGAGCCCCCCACCCCTTCCCGCTACCGTGACCATCATGGAACGCAGTGCGCAGCGGCTGGGACGGGCCCTCGTGGTCATCGTGGACGACCGGATCGCCCAAGGGGAGCAGGAAGACAGCATCGGTCCGCTCGTCACCGAGTTGCTGGAGGAAGCCGGGTTCATCGTCGATGGCACCGTCGCGGTGGCAGGGGAAACGGTCGAGATCCGCAACGCCTTGAACACCGCCGTCATCGGCGGTGTCGACGTCGTCATCACCGTCGGCGGCACCGGCGTGTCGCCACGTGACATGACCCCGGACGCGACACATGGTGTGCTGGACCGGCCGGTACCGGGCATCGCGGAAGCACTGCGTGCTTCCGGGCTGGCCGCGGGGGCGATCGACGCGGGCGTGTCCCGGGGTCTGGCCGGGGTGTCCGGCAGCACCCTCGTGGTCAACCTCGCGGGTTCGCGGGCCGCCGTCCGCGACGGCATGGCGACCTTGACGCCGCTGATCCCCCACGTGATCGAACAGCTCTCGGGTATGGAGACCGACTGAACGCCTGACGCGGGCAGCTGACGTACTGCCCCGGCTGGCTGATCCAGAAACCTCGAGTCCCCATGGCAGTGGAGGCGCCACGCGAACGGCGCCGCCACTTTTTGTCGGCATCAGCGTCGCAACCCGCGACAGGCAGGTCAGGTCTGGTCGGTACCGCCCGGCTTGTGGTGCTCGCGTTTGAGTACGCGCTCGACCTTGCCACTGACGTTCTCGATGGTGTCGTGGTACTTGCCGTGCGTGGCCTTGTCCAGGCGCGTCTTGGCGGCATCCAAGCCCTTCGCGGCGCGCGGCCCGGCCTTCTCGGCAAGATCGTCGGCCCTGTCCTTCGCCTGGTGGGCGAGATCCCTGGCCTTGTCCATCATCTTGGTTCGATCCAACATCGTTGTCTCGCCGCCTCCCGTCTCCTTCGGCGTCAACCCGAGCACACCCGCAGTCCTGACCTACTCGAAGGACCTCATCCGAGGACGCTCATGATCCCACCATCGGCACCCGAAGTGGAGGCGACCGCCCGTTCCGCCGCCCTGGCACCTCGTCTTTCACCAATATGGGTGAACGTGCCGGTATGGGGGACCATGGTGTTCGTGACCGACCAACAGCCGCCCGGCCAGTCACCAAGACCCCGGGACACCGCACGCGAACGCAAGCAGCGGCTCGCCGACATCTTCGGTGAAGTGCTGCCGGAAACGACTTCCGACGAGCGCACACCCTCGGACAGCCGAAGCGCCGCGGGCGACGACGCCGCCCGGATGCGGTGGTACCGGGAGAACCGGCCACCACACCACGAGTAACCCGCCAGCCGGTCGGCCGTGTTGCGGGACTACTGCCCTGGGCCGGGTTAGGTGGACGCGGTCCCGTTCGACCCGGACGTGGAACTCGTTGCCTTGGTCGACTCCGTTGCCTTTGATTCGCTCGTTGCCTTTGTTTCGCTCGTTGCCTTCGCCGCCTGGTTCGAGGCCTTGGCCTGGTTCGAGGCCTTGGCCTGGTTCGCTGCCTGGTTCGAGGCCTTGGCCTGGTTCGACGCCTCGGTCGTGGAGCTTGCCGTGCTCGCCGAGGCCGATACGGCCGACGCGAGACCTTCGATCTTGGGCAGACCTTGCTCGCTGCGCAGCAGATCACGGATTTCGAGGAGCAGCTCCGCCTCGGTCGGGTCGGACTCCTCCTCCCCCGTCTTGCGGCGCTCCTGGAGCTTCTTCATCGGCGCGACGAACAGGAAGTACACCACCGCCGCGGTAATGAAGAACGTGATCACGGCGTTGATCGCGGTCGCGAAGTTGAGGTAGGTGTCCGGGTTGCTGGGGTTGAGCCGGAACCCGAACCCTTGGACGCTGGCGCCGCCGGCTAAGGCGATGACCGGCTTGATGATGCTGCTGGTGAACGCGGTGACCACCGCCGTGAACGCAGTGCCGATCACCACCGCGACCGCCAGGTTGACCACGTTGCCCCGCATCAAGAAGTTCTTGAAGCCCTTGAGCACCGCATGCTCCTTCCTTCTTTCATCCACCGTGTTGCCACAGGCACGCCCGCTCTTCGTACCGGGCCGAGAGGCCACAGGTGCTAAGGCCCTGCGCTGCTCAGCGCAGCGTAACGGCCACCGACTGCGATAAGGCAGCGGATGCGACTGGCGCTGCCTGCCGCTCCGGCAGCGAGACCACCACGAGCCTGCCCTGGCTGCGCGTCCCCTCGGGAGGCCGAACCGCGATCACCGTGGCCCGTTCGGCGAGCACCTGAGCAGTGTCCGCACTCCCCGGCCCTGTATTCCCTGCGATGACGTCCACTCGCTGTCCTGGGTACAACAATTCCGCAACACCTGAATCAGCCAATCTGATCGGCACCGCGACCTGCGGTGTCTTTCCCGGTTGGCCGCTTTCCGGCGGTCCGCCCCAGGCCAGACCGTTTCCCGACAGCGCTGAGTCGACCAGCCGCACGTCGGTGAGTGTCTCGCCCCTGCGCGCGGCTCCACTGAGCACGTGGCCGACGGCTTGCGCCGGGGCATGGAGGGCCTGCCCCGGGACGATCTGGGCTGGGACCGTGCGCACGACGACGTCGTTGCGCGCCACCACGATTCCCGGCGCCAGATCTCGGGCGGCCACCACAACCGTGGCGAGCACCGGAGCGGGCGGCCTGTGCTGGGGCAGCAGCGCCAGCACCGCGGCGAGCACCGCCAAGACGGCAGCGACAGCCCGCCGCAGGACGAGTATTCGGAATCCCTTGCTGCCGATCAGCAATTGCATGCGGTCTCGCATGGTGGGGCCAAGTCTCGCGGTGAATCGCGCGGACCCGGTGGACCGCGTGGACCCAGTAGACCGGGTGGCGGACGTCGTCAATTTCGTCGAGCGCGTCGATTTCATCGGTTTCTCCCGTGCTGACCAATCGCCATTTTTCGAAGCGATCCAGCTCCTCCACGAAGAAACCTACCAGCACAAACAACGCCGCCACCGCACAAATTCGAAATCTGTGGACAACCGGCATCCTTGTGGATAACCGATTTGAAGAAAGCGGCCCCACTTTTTCAGAGAATTCCGATCCGCGTTTTGATTCAGTCCTTTCGGGTGGTTTCGGAATCGCGACGCGGAATGACCCCGCCGCTTGTCACCAGCGCAAAGGTGAGCCCCGCTCACCAACACGAAAAGCCGGGTCCCGTGCACGGGGACCCGGCGAGGGGAACGGTCCGCGCGTTCCCGGGTGGCTCAGGAAGCGGTAGCCGCGGGCGCGCTGGAACTCGAACTGGAGCTGGAACCTGACGACGAGCTTGACTCGCTCGAAGAGGTGCCGCTCGATTCGGAGGACTTGCCGGAGCTACCAGAACCGTTGGAACTGGAATTCGACGTCGAGCCGGAGCCGGAGCCGGAACCCGAGCCCGAGCCCGAACCGGAACCCGAGCGGCTGTCGGTCCGGTAGAAACCGCTGCCCTTGAAGACGATCCCCACCGCGGAGAACAGCTTGCGCACACGCCCAGTGCACTCCGGGCAGTCGGTCAGGGGGTCATCACTGAACGACTGCACCGCCTCGAAGCGGTGGTCACATTCGGTGCAGGCGTACTGGTATGTGGGCACGTCCCTAACCTCCGGGGATCACCTTGGCACAAAGCTGGCACTCTGGCAGACAGAGTGCCAACACGATGATGCGCCACAACCGGTACCCAGCGCAATTATCCCTTCGTCACACCCGATCGTGGGACATAACGCTGGGTGGCCTGGCGCGGGTCACGCCGGAAGGGGCACGAGACCCCGCCCGGGCGTGAGGACCGCCCCCACTCGGATGTCGTGCTCCTCGGACGGCAGCTCGGCCACGAACTCGCCGTCCCGGACCACCCCAACGAGCCGCGCACCCGCCGAAACCATCGGTAGCGACCGGTCGTAGTGCCCACCACCACGGCCCAACCGGACACCCCGGTGGTCGATCGCGAGCGCCGGTACGAAGACCAGACGTGCTTGCCCGATGGCTTCCGGCCCCAACCGAGGTCCGGTTGGTTCGAGCAGCCCGAACACGGCCGGGCTCAGCGACTCCCGCCCGGTGTACTCGGCCCAGTCCAGCGGCTGCTCCCCGACCACCACCGGCAACAGCACTCGCCAGCCCAGCCCGCGCAGACCCTCCAGCAGCTCCAACGACCCCGGCTCCGGGCCCACCGGGACATAGGCGCACGCGGTACCCGGACCTTCCCCGGTCAGCGCCGCCACCGCCGCTTCGGCCAGCTGGCGCCCCTCGTCCGCCCGCACGGATTCCGGCAGCTCCCGGCGCGCGGCCAGCAGTTCGCGCCGCAGCGCTTTCTTGCCCGCCGGCTGACCCATGGGCACCTGCTCAGACTCTCGGTCGGAAAGCGTCACGAAGCCGAAGGGTAGCGAGCCCGGCTACGCTCCCGAACATGAGCAGCGCGACGAGGACGCAAGCGTTCACCACGGCCATCGTGCCCGCCGCCGGCCTTGGTACCCGATTCCTACCGACGACGAAAACCGTGCCCAAGGAACTGCTGCCCGTGATCGACACCCCGGGGATCGAACTGGTCGCCGCCGAGGCAGCCGAAGCCGGTGCACGCCGGCTCGTGATCGTCACCTCACCGGACAAGCGCGCCGTCACCGACTACTTCCAGTACCAGCCAGACCTGGAGAAGACCCTCGAATCGCGCGGCAAGCACGACCTGGTCGACAAGGTGCGCCGGGGCCCCTCACTGATCAACGCGGAAACCGCCCTGCAGGAGCAGGCGCTCGGGCTCGGGCACGCGGTCGGCTGCGCCGAGCCGAACCTGGACGACGGGGACGACGCGGTGGCGGTCCTGCTGCCCGACGACCTCGTGCTCCCGACCGGCGTGCTGGGGCGCATGGCCGAGGTGCGCGCCCGCTACAGCGGAAGCGTGCTGTGCGCGTTCGACGTGCCGCCGGAGCAGGTCTCCTCGTACGGGGTGTTCGAAGTCAGCGACACCGGCGAGGAGGACGTCAAGAAGGTTCACGGCATGGTCGAGAAACCCGCGCCGGAGGACGCCCCGTCGAGCTTCGCCGCCGCTGGGCGGTACCTCCTGGACCGTGCGGTCTTCGACGCGCTGAAGCGGATCACACCCGGTGCCGGCGGCGAACTCCAACTCACCGATGCCGTAGCGTTGTTGATCTCCGAAGGCCATCCGGTCCATGTCGTGGTCCACCGAGGTGAGCGACACGACCTCGGAAATCCTGGTGGTTTCCTGCGGGCCGCGGTGGACTTCGCGCTCAAAGACCCGGAATATGGTCCCGCTCTACGCGAGTGGCTCGACGTGCGGCTGAGGCAGGGTTGAAGCTCCGGCGGGGACTCGCGAGCAGGCTTCCGGCGCAACCGCCCCTGGAGAGGTCACAACGATGAGGTCAGTAGACGAGCAGCTCGCGCGGGTTCTCGCTGCCGCGGTGCGCCCCTCCCCGGTACGGGTGGCGATCTCCGAGGCGCAAGGGCTGTTGTGCGCGGAGGAGGTCGTCGCCGAGCGGGCCTTGCCGGGCTTCGACCAGGCCGCGGTGGACGGCTACGCGGTGCGCAGCGTCGACGTGCAGCAGGCCGCGGACGGCTCGGTGGTGCTCCCGGTGGTCGGTGAGATCCCGGCGGGTTCCCGCCAGCCACGGCGGCTGCAACCTGGCCAGGCGGTGCGGGTCGCCACCGGCGCGCCGCTGCCGACGCTGGCCGACGCGGTCGTGCCGCTGGACTACACCGACGAGCACCCGGCGAAGGTCACCGTGCGCCAGCCGGTGCCCTCCGCGGCGTTCGTCCGCCGCACCGGCGAGGACGTGCAGACCGGCGACGTCGCCGTACGGCGGGGCTCACCGATCGGGCCGGCGCAGGTGGGGCTGCTCGCGGGAGTGGGGCGCAGCAAGGTGCTCGTGCACCCGCGCCCCCGCGTGTCGGTGATCTCGTTGGGCGAGGAGCTGGTCGACGTCGACCGGACGCCCGGCCAGGGCCAGGTCTACGACGTCAACTCCTACGCGCTGGCGGCGGCCGCACGGGACGCCGGCGCGGAGGTCACCCGGGTGGGCATCGTCAGCAGCGACCCCCGCCGGCTGCGCGAGGTCGTCGAGGGACGCCTGCTGCTGTCCGAGATCGTGATCATCGCGGGCGGGGTCGGCGGTTCGTCCGGTGCGGACGTGCTGGCGACGCTGTCCGAACTCGGCCAGCTCGATGTGACCAGGGTGGCGATGCACCCGGGGTCGGTGCAGGGGTTCGGGCGACTTGGCCCCGACTCCGTGCCGACCTTCCTGCTGCCGAGCAACGCCGTCAGCGCGCTGGTCGGGTTCGAGGTGCTGGTGCGACCGCTGATCCGCACGTCCCTGGGCAAGGCCAACCCCTACCGGCGTGTCGTCTCAGCGAGCCTGCTCTCGCCGGTGACATCGACGAAGGGTCGGCGCGGATTCCTGCGCGGCCAGCTGCTGCGCGACCCGGACAACGGCGCCTACCTGGTGCAACCGCTGGGCACCTCGGGTCGGCACCTGCTGGCCTCGCTGGCCGAGGCGAACTGCCTGGCCGTCATTCCCGAAGAGGTCGCCGAGGTCTCGGCTGGTGAGGACATCGACGTCAGCTTCCTGTCCCAGCGCAACTGACGGCACCTCATCGGACGAGGGCAACACAAGAGGCTGAACAACGGGCACCGCACACGTGGGCGCTCGAAGGGTTGGGCGACAGACGCGAATGGACGAGCGACCACTGGGGACGGGTGAATTCGCCCATGACGCGTTCGGGCGGCACCCGGGGTGGCCGGCGAAACTGGGGCCGCTGACAGTCCAGGCCGGAACGGTGGTGCTCCGGCCGCCCAGACTGCGGGACGCCACGGCCTGGAGCCGCGCCCGGCTGCGGGACCGTGAGTACCTGCAGCGCTGGGAACCGACCTCGGTCGGTGACTGGGAAGAACGCAACTCGGTGCTGATGTGGCCCGGGCAGTGGAGCGCGCTGCGCGGCCTCGGACGGCGCGGGCAGGCGTTGCCGTTCGCCATCACCGTGAACGGCGTGTTCGCCGGTCAGATCACCGTCGGCAACATCGTGCGCGGCGCCCTCCGCTCGGCGTGGGTGGGCTACTGGGTGGCGTCCCGTTCCGCAGGCGGGGGCGTCGCCACTGCCGCGGTCGCGCTCACCATCGATCACGCCTTCGGCCCTGCGGGCCTGCACCGGTTGGAGGCCACCGTGCGCCCGGAGAACACCGCGAGCGTGCGGGTCCTGGAGAAATCAGGGTTCCGGCGGGAAGGACTGTTCGAGCGGTATCTGGACGTCGCGGGCGCGTGGCGCGATCACTACGTGTACGCGGTCACCACCGAGGACGTTCCCGGCAGCGCGGTCGAAGCGCTGGTGCGTTCCGGGCGGGCGAGCCGAGCCTGAAGCCACGCTCGACGAGACATCACATCCGTATCTCGGAAGTGCGAATTGCGCAGCACTTCGGCGTGCCTGCGAGACGGGTGTGACAATTGTGACTAGCGTGCCGACCGCAGATGTGTGCTGCCGGTGGCCAGGGGGAGGTGGCGAGGCATGCCCAGTTCGTTGATTTTCGCCGCGCTGGCCGCGGCCTGGTTGGTCATTCTGGTGCCGATGTTCGCCCGCCGCCGGCAGGAGGTCGCTCGGACCGCGGATTCAGCCCTGGCCGGTCGGGTCGTCCGTCGCGGCCGCGACCGCGCGCCGGTGACCGAGAACGCGCAAGCCAGGAACTCACAAGCCGACGGGCTGGAGGAGGCGTTCGCCGTGCCTGACACCGACCTGGACCGCGGGGACCTGGACCGCGCGCCAGGTACCGAGACCTTCGACTACGCCGATCCGGGGGATCTCGACGACGAGTTCGAGTGCACTGAGGACGACGATCCGCGCAGGGCTGACGGTTGGCGCCCGGTGCGCAGCGAGGACGTGCGCGCCGGGCGACGCTACCGCCCGGGTCGTGGTGGGTTCGACCCCGAAGCAGCCGCGCGGGCGGCCCGCGCCAAGTACGGCCGTAGGCAGCGGATCGTCCTCACGATGCTGGCGGCAGCGGTGATCACCGCGATCGCCGGTCTCGTCGTCCCGGCGGCGTGGTGGGCGCACGGAGCCATCGACCTCACGCTGGCCTCCTACCTGACCTACCTGCGCCGGCAGGTCCGCATCGAGGAGGACGTGCGCCACCGCCGGCTGGCACGCATCACCGACCCCCGCGACCAGGACGAACCCGGCGACGAGCACGAGTACGAGTACGCCACGGACGAGTACGGCGACGAATACCGCGCCGACGAATTCGACGGGGACGGCGAGTTCGACCAGGACGACCTCGACGCGGACGGCCTCGACCATGCGGAGCACGAAACGGCCGAAGCCCGGCGCGAGGACACCGACGGCCGCTCGCGCGACCGGCGGCGTGCGACGGAGCCCGTGCCGCACCGCAACGCGGTCGTGGTGGAACTCGACGACGAGGACCCGGCCTTCGACGAACTCGACGAACGCACCTGGGATCCGTACCGGCGCGCGGTCGGCGAGTAACCGCGACCGCGTGAGCCCCAGGGGGGTACACAAGAGGCTGCTGTGGGGTTGCTATGCTGCTAACCGCACACCGCAAGGGGCTGTAGCGCAGTTGGTAGCGCGTCTCGTTCGCATCGAGAAGGTCAGGGGTTCGATTCCCCTCAGCTCCACAAGAGATTCTGATATTGCCATGACCAGGGTTTCCACTCGGGGTCGGCGTGTTTTCCGTTCCAGTCGCCGTAAGGATGTTTGCGGCGGGCGTGCACCATCCGCACCTGGATCATGCCTCTTCTCCGGGCGCTGAGCGCCGGTGCAGGCAGGCCCGTCGAGCATTCCAGACAAGATCAGCCTGGCGCTCCCCGAAGCGGTCAACCAGGTTGCCTTCGCGATGATCGGTGACGACGTGGCGGTCACGACGGCGGTCGAAGCTGGGCAGCTCCAGGTGCCGTGTAGGCAGTTCGATCTCACCGGGCATGATCCGTCCCATGCGTGCCCGGAACGGGTGCGCACTCGACGTGTCACCGAGGACCATGCACCGTGACATCGCGCGCTGCAGGCGGCCGGCATTCCACTGTGGACGGAGTCGGGTCGGCACGGTGGTCTCAGCCGCGTCGAGCGGATGGCTGAACGTCACCGGTAGCCGGTGGCGTCGGCTGGTTTACCGGCCTCCACCACCTCCGCTATGTACCGCCAACCGTCCGGCTGGCTGCCGTCGACGTCGGTGACGTCGTAGATCTTCGCGAGCTGCCCGCTGTTGAGCGTCTGCCCCGAAAAGCGGGCCTTGTCCGGGTCGGCCGCCAGCGCGGCGACCGCGCGCCCGACGAAAGCCGGGGACTCCGAGATGCAGAAATGCGGTTCCTTGGCCAGCGCATCCCGCCAGTTCCGCTCAGTGACGCCAAAGTGTTCGAGCATGGCCTCCGAACGCAGCCAGCCCGGTGTCAACGCCACCGCTGTGCAGTCATGCGCTTGCGTCTCGTCCGCCTGGGCGAGGGCGAGATGGTGCGCGGCGGCCTTCGCGACGTAAAAGGCCAGCGAGGTGCCCTTGCGGAACTTCGCGTTGTACTCGGCGGTGCCGTCGGTCATCTCCACCACCAGCCCGCCGGGCCTGCGGATCAGCAGGGGCAGCAGGTAGTGGCTGGTGACGATGTGGGCGTCGATGGCCAACCGGATCATCCGCAGGCTCGCGTCCAACGAGTGCTCCCACACCGGAGCGCCCCACTCGACGTAGCGATCACCGCCCCAGACTCCGTCGACCAGGATGTCGAGCCGACCGTGTTCCCGGTCGATGCGCTCGGCCAGGGCGCGCACCTGGTCGGGGTCGAGGTGGTCGACCCGGACGGCGACGCCGCCCGCGATCAGCTCGGCGGTGCCCTCGATCGTCTCGGAACGGTCCACTTCGGACCGCTGCCGACCCGATGTGCGTCCCGTGACGTAGACGGTCGCGCCTCGGGAGCCGAGCGCGACGGCGATGGCCCTGCTCGCACCGCGCGTTCCGCCGGCCACCAACGCCACCTTGCCAGTGAGATCTCTGTTCATGCCGACCACCAT
Organism: Pseudonocardiaceae bacterium; assembly: GCA_051984675.1. Classification (GTDB taxonomy): domain Bacteria; phylum Actinomycetota; class Actinomycetes; order Mycobacteriales; family Pseudonocardiaceae; genus JBPYFK01. Next base: position 204,425 of record JBPYFK010000020.1, read on the forward strand.
CGCAGGGAACCCTGTCAGGTCATGGCATGGTTTCCCTGCCGGCCGCGCCCGGTCAGCTCGAGGGCGGAGTGAGCACGACGAAGTCCGCGTGGGACGGGTCGAGGCACACGGCCAGACGTCCGACGCCTTCGGCGTCCGCCGGCCCCATCTGCACGCTCCCGCCGTTGCTGGTGACCTTGGCGACCGTGGCGTCACAGTCCTCGACCCGGAACACCGGGTGCCAGTACGAGCGACCACCGGTCAACGAAAGGTACTCGGCCGCCATCTGCATCATGCCGCCATGCATCTGCTCCTCGCCGGCCCCGGCCGGGATGAGAAGCGAATACGTGCCGCCGTCTCCCGGCAGCGGGGTGTCCTGGGTTCGCCATCCGAACAGGCCGCCGTAGAACTCCTTGGCCTTGGCCGAATCCGTGGTGTAGAGCTCGATCCAGGTCAGCGTGCCCGGCTGATCCACCGCCTCCAAGCCCCGCATCTCGCCCGCCTGCCAGACCGCGAACTGGCCACCGGAGGGGTCGGTGAACTGCGCAAACCGGCCCGCACTGTCGGCGTCGACCGGGGCGACCCGCACTGTGCCGCCCAGCCGCTGGACGGCTTCCGCCGCGGCGTCGGCGTCGGGAGTGTTGAAGTAGATCATCCAGGCCGAGCGGCCGCCCGCCTCGGTGAGCTGGCCGACCGCGCCGACGGCCTTGCCGTCCAGCCGAAAGATGCCGTATCCGTTGGACCCTTCCGGGCCAGCCGGCTGGAGGTGCCACCCGAACACCGCGCGGTAGAAGGCTGCCGCCGCGGCGACGTCGGGGGCACCGAGATCAAGCCAGCACGGTGAGCCGGGCACGTCAGTACTGATCATGGTGGTTATCCCTTCAGCAGGTCCTGCGGTCAGGGTGACACCGGCCACTGACAATCGCCTGCGCTCAGTGCCCTCGTTGGTCTACGTTGATCCACTGAGGTCGAAGTCGAGAGAGGCACGCATCCGTGGACGGTGGCGGCGGGCACGGCGGTGGTGACGGTGGCCATGGGGGACATGGCGGCCACGGTGGTCACTTCGCCGGACACCACTTCGGGGCGGACTCGGCGGCGGAAGGCGTTTCCAGACACTCTGGTGGTCCCGCTTCGAGAATGCGCCAATTGGTGGGACGAGGTTGCTCTGTGGCCCTCATCGCTTTCGTGGCCATCGGGGCGGCGACGGAAGCGGGCCTCCAGATCGCCGCGAGCATCCAGCATCTTCTGGAGTGGTGGTAGAAAACGCCCTGCACGTCCGGGTTTCGGCACCTACTGACGAATTCACCCGATCGAACACGGAACCGCCCGGCTGGAGGTATCAGCGCGGCGGATCGGATTGCCAGGGTCTGCTACGAGCGCCGTGCCCCGAATCGGCTGAAGAGAGTAGGTACGTTCATGGACGCTTTCACGCTGCCCGACTTCTACGTGCCACATCCGGCCAGGATCAACCCCCACCTGGAGCGCTCCCGCGCGCGGAGCACGGCGTGGGCTCGGCGGATGGGCATGCTCGACGCCCCCAAGCCCGGCGGTGGCGTCGTCTGGGATGAGGCGGCGCTGGCGAAGATGGACTACGCACTGATGTGCGCCTACACCCACCCCGACTGTGACGGTCCCATGCTGGATCTGATCACCGACTGGTACGTCTGGGTGTTCTTCTTCGACGACGACTTCCTTGAGCAGTTCAAATACTCCGGCGACCTGCCGGGAGCGAAGGCGTACCTCGACCGGCTCGACGAGTTCATGCCCGCCGACGACGAGCAGCCGCCGGAACCGGAGAACCCGGCCGAGGCCGGTCTGAACGACCTGTGGCAGCGCACGGCACCATCGATGTCACCCGCGTGGCGGCGGCGGTTCCGCACCAGCACCCACAACCTGATGGTGGAGTCGTTGTGGGAACTGGACAACATCAACCGGGGCCGGATCGCCAACCCCATCGAGTACGTGCAGATGCGGCGCAAGGTGGGCGGGGCGCCGTGGTCGGCGAACCTCGTGGAGTGCGCGGTCGGCGCGGAGGTCCCCGACAGCATCGCCGACACGCGACCGATGCGGGTGCTGACCGACACGTTCGCGGACGCGGTGCACCTGCGCAACGACCTGTTCTCCTACCAGCGTGAAGTGCGGGAAGAGGGCGAGAACTCCAACGCGATCCTCGTCTTGGAACGCTTCCTCGACTGCTCGACCCAGCAGGCGGCGGAGCTGGTCAACGACCTGCTGACGTCCCGGTTGCAGCAGTTCGAGACCACCGCGCTGGTGGAAGTTCCCGGCCTGCTCGCCGAGAACGCCCTGCCCGCGCACGAGCAGCTCGGCGTGGCCGCCTACGTCAAGGGGCTCCAGGACTGGCAGTCCGGCGGGCACGAATGGCATGCCCGGTCCAGCCGGTACATGAACAACGGAGCTGCCACCCGCCAGTCAGGTGTCCTCAGTGGACCATTCGGGCTCGGCACCTCCGCCAGCAGGCTGGCGGCGTCCACGGTCACCCTGGGTCTGCGGCACCGGACACGGCAGCACACCCACCAGCCGTTCCAGCGAGTGGGGCATTTGCCGCCGCCCGAGCTGTACATGCCGTTCCCGTTCCGTACCAGCCCGCACCTGGACGCGGCACGGACTTACGCGATCGGTTGGGCACGGCGGATGGGCATGTTCGACTCGGTGCCCGGGTCGGACATCGGTGCGCTGTGGAACGAGCGCCGGTTCATCGGCTTCGACTTCGCGCACTGCGCGGCGATGATCCACGCTGACGCGAGCGCGGAGCAGCTCAACCTCTCCTCGGACTGGTTGGCCTGGGGAACCTACGGCGACGACTACTTCCCCGCCGTGTTCGGGACCGGCCGCAACCTGGCTGCGGCGAAGCTGTGTCACGAGCGGCTATCCGCCTTCATGCCCCTGGATGCCGGGGAAACACCGGAGCCGACCAACGCGATCGAGCGTGGTCTGGCGGACCTGTGGCGACGTACCGCAGGACCCATGACCAGGGCCGCCCGGACGCAGTTCCGCACCTCGGTGGAGGACATGACCGCGAGCTGGTTGTGGGAGCTGGGCAACCAGGCCCAGCACCGCATCCCGGACCCGGTCGACTACATCGAGATGCGGCGCAAGACGTTCGGCTCGGACATGACGATGAGCCTGGCCCGGATCGCACACGCCGACGTCGTTGCGCCGGAGATCTACCGGACTCGGGTGATGCGCGAGTTGACCACGGCAGCGCAGGACTACTCCTGCTTCACCAACGACCTCTTCTCTTACCAGAAGGAGATCCAGTTCGAGGGCGAGGTGCACAATCTGGTCCTGGTCGTGCGGAACTTCCTGAGCGTGGACCGGCTGCGGGCGCGGGACATCGTGGCGGACCTGATGGCTGCCCGGATGCGGCAGTTCGAGCACGTCGTGGCGCACGAGTTGCCGGCGCTGTTCGACGAGTTCGATCTCGATGACGCGGCACGCGAAGCGCTGAACCGGCAGGTGGACGAGCTCAAGGACTGGATGTCGGGAATCCTGGAATGGCACCGCGAATGCGCGCGCTACACCGAGCCCGAACTCCAGCGCACCCGCCGCGAGCACGCCCAGCGGAGTTTCTCGTTCCTGCCGACCGGCCTGGGAACGTCGGCGGCGCGACTGGCCACGGCTAAGGGCGAGTAGACGGCCTGCCCCGGTCCGTCAAGCGGGCATTTCTCACGCGTGGATGGCCCCCGCGGTGTGATTACGTGGTTGGCAGAACGTCAAGAACACCGCAGGGGGGCCGGAAGCGAGGTCGTCATGAACCGTTTCGAAGACCGGCGTGTGCTGGTCACCGGTGCCGGGTCCGGCATCGGCCAGGCCACAGCGCTGCGCCTGCTGGCCGAGGGCGCCCAGGTGGTCGGTGGCGACATCACCACCGAGGGGCTGGCGGTGACCAGCGAGCGCGCGGACGCCGACGGTTTCGGCGAGCGGTTCGAGCCGCTGGTCATCGACGTGTCCGACGAGAACTCGGTGGCCGGTGGGGTCAAGGACACGGCCGGGCGACTGGGCGGGTTGGACGTCCTGGTCAACGCCGCGGGCATCCTGCGGGCGTCGCACACGCACGACACCACGCTGGAGCAGTGGAACCGGATCATCTCCACCAACCTCACCGGGACGTTCCTGGTGACCCGGGAGGCACTGCCGGCGCTGCTGGAGTCCGGTCGCGGCGTGGTGGTCAACTTCTCCTCGACCTCCGCGAGCTTCGCCCACCCGTACATGGCGGCGTATGCGGCGAGCAAGGGCGGCATCCAGTCGTTCACGCACGCTATCGCCCTGGAATACGCCAAGCGGGGTCTGCGGGCGGTGTGCGTGGCGCCGGGAAGCATCAAGAGTGGGATCACCGATGCCACGCCCGGCTACCTGCCGGAGGACTCCGACTGGGAGCTGTTCACCAAACTGTTCCCGGTGCTGCCCGCCGGCGAGGCGACCGAGGGTGCCGGCGCGTCGATGGCCGGGCCGGAAACGGTCGCCGGGGTCATCGCCATGCTCGCCTCCGACGACGGAGCGTTCGTCACCGGCACCGAGATCCGGGTGGACGGCGGTACGCACGCCTGACGACCCTCGCCGGCCGCATCAGTCCTGTTCGCGTTCATCGCGGACAGGACTCTTTTTTCGACACCTCCTTTCACTGTCAACCATTCGGGTATCACTTCCGGGCAATTAGCGCGTATTCATGAAACGAATCACCCGTTGCGGTCAATAAAGCGCGCGGAAACCCGACGTCGCTGGTGAGAACTACGCGATGATGGTCGCCCGCCCACAGTGCGATCGTTCGCGGGCCCAGTCATGCATTCATCCGGCGGGCCGGAGGAGGTATTGATGACGACAGGGGGGCGTGGTTCTTCCGGCGGCGGACCCCGCCACGACCGGCCGCGATCGGCCACGTCCATCGCCGGCACGGGCAGATCCGCCGCGCGGAAGTCGACGGCCCGGCGGAAGCCGACGGCCCGGCGGAAGCCGGCCGGAGCGCGCACCTCCCTGCGAACCGGTCGTGCCGTGGTCGCGGCGGCGTCGGCGCTGGTGTTCGGGGTGGTGGGCCTTGCCTGGGGGCAATATCGCGGTGCGCTGCACACCTCGGAAGCGCTCGGCGACGGTGCACGCTCGGCCGGTGGGGAGATGAACATCCTGCTCATCGGCCTGGACAGCCGGAAGGATCAGGACGGCAACCAGCTTCCCCCCGAGGTCCTGGACCAACTGCACGCCGGTGACGGCGAAGAGGGCGGATACAACACCAACACCCTCATCCTCATGCACATCCCGGCCGGCGGGGGTCGCGCCACGGCGTTCTCGATCCCCCGGGACGACCTGGTCACCATCCCCGGCGAGCACCCCGACAAGATCAAGAAAGCCTACGGCTACGCCAAGGACAAGGCGGAGCAGCAGCTTCGCGAGCAGGGTGTCGCCGACCAGCACCAGCTCGAAACCCAGGGCCGCGACGCCGGGCGGCGCGCCACGCTGGAGGTGGTCCGCCAGCTCACCGGCGTGCCCATCGACCACTTCGCCGAGGTCAACCTCGCCGGGTTCTACGACCTCGCGTCCGCACTCGACGGCGTCGAGGTGTGCCTGAACCACCCGGTGCAGGATCGCTACTCGGGAGCGGACTTCCCCACCGGCCGGCAGGTCCTCAACGCCTCGCAGGCGCTGTCCTTCGTGCGCCAGCGACACGGGCTGACCAACGGTGACCTCGACCGCACCCACCGCCAGCAGGCGTTTCTGGCCTCGGTGGCCGCGAAGCTGCGCACCACCGGCACGCTCACCGACAGCGCCCGCATGCAGGGGCTGGTCCAGGTCGCGCGCAAGGACGTCGTCATCGACTCCGGCTGGGACGTGCTCAACTTCGCGCAGCAGGCGCAGAACCTCTCGGGTGGGAACATGCGGTTCCACACGCTGCCGATCAAGGGCTACACCAAGAACGGCAGCGGGGAGGACGTCAACCTCATTGACCCGGACCAGCTCCGCGACATGGTGCGGACCGCGTTCGGCGACCAGCCCGCTCCGCTGCCCGCACCGCCGGCAACGGCCAGCACGGTCGACGTGTTCAACGGTTCTGGCACCACCGGCCTCGCCGGGCGGGTCGCGGACCTGATGGCCGGGCGGGGCTACCACCGGGGCGACGTCGACAACGCCCGGGCCGGCTCGAACTCCACCGTCGCGTACCACCCCGGGGAGCGGGCGGCCGCGTCCAAGGTCGGCGAACTGCTGGGCGGGTTGGCGCTGGTCCCAGCGCCGGACATCCCGGCCGGTCACACCCGGGTCACTCTCGGCACGGACTTCACCCTGCCGGCCACGGCCAGGCAGTCCGGGCTGTCTTCCGCGGGGCCGGACTCGGTCCTCCCTGGCTCACGTCCGGCGCAAACGACGCAGCAGGCCGCCGAGACGCCCCGGTCCGTCCCGGGCCCGGCCCCCGCTCCGGTGCCTACTTCCGAGGACGTCCCCTGCGTGGACTGAACCGGCAGCACCGCACCCTGTGACGGATGCCACGTTATCGACTGCGGCGCTTACCGGGCAGGCGATCGGTCGAAGTGAGGGCACCAGGCAGACTGGGTAGGTACGGTGCGTCGGGTAACTGGGTCAAGCGATAGGTCGAGTTGGGCACATGGCGAACACAGCAGCAACGCGCAGCGGGGCGACGAGGACTGAGAAGCTGTTCCGGGTAGCGATCGCGCTCAAGGGCATAGACGGTGCCTGGCAGCTGCTCGCCGGCATCGTGCTGCTCTTCGTGCCGCCGGGCGCGATGACCGAGCTCGCCGACTGGGTCGCCACCCGGGACCTGCTCGGTGACCCGGCCGGGTCGCTGTCGGCACACCTGCAGATGGCCGCGCACAACTTCGCTGACGGCAGCACCCGCTGGTTCGCGGTCGCCTACCTGCTGATCCACGGGGTGATCAAACTCGGTCTCGTCTACGCGCTGCTGCGCAAGATCGCGCCCGCCTACCCGCTGGCGGTGGTGGCACTGGCCGCGTTCGTGGTCTTCGAGGTGCTCCACGCCGTGCACACGCACTCCGTCGCGCTGCCGATCTTCGCCGCGCTGGACATCGTGATCATCGTGCTCGTGATCAAGGAGTACCTCCAACTACGCCGGGAACGCGCCTCCGCGCAGGGCTCGCAGATCTCCCGGGAGCCAAGCTCACACTGACGCCGGCGAATTCCCCGATTTCGCCCGTACATCCCTCGCGCCGGTGATAGCGTCCTGATCAGCTTTCGGCGACCTGGCGGTTCCGCGATGCCGAGAGGCAAGTAGCCAAGCCACGTTTCCTGGGGGACACGGCCTCATGACAACGCATGTGCCGGAAGCCGTTCAGTGGCTTTTCTGGATCGTGGCCGGCGAGTCATGGCCCGAAGGCGACGAGGACGCGCTGCGGCGCATGGCTCACGCGTGGCATGCCACAGCAGACAGCATCAACGAGGTCATCGCGGACGGAAACCGCGGCTCTCAGCAGGTCAAGAGCGCGATGGAAGGCCAGACCGCGGACGCGTTCGCGAAGCTGTGGGCGCAGATCGGCGAGGGCGGCGAGGCCGCGCTGCCGAAGCTGCGGGACGCCTGTAAGCAGCTCGGGGACTCGTGCGATGAGACCGCGCTGGAGCTCGAGCACACCAAGTTGATGATCATCATGGCGCTCGTCGTGCTCGCGGTCACGATCGCTGTGTTGATCGCGAACACGATCGACACGCTCGGCGCCTCAGACGCGGCGATTCCACTCGCGCAGATGGGGACACGCCAGGTCTGCGTGATGATCTTCAAGCAACTAGTCCAGAAGCTCGCCACGAAGGCGGCCACGGTGACGCTGCAGGGGGCGCTGAGAGGCATCGCCTTCCAGACCGGCGTATCGGCGTTGATGGAGGGCGGGGCCCAGGGCATCGAGATCGCCGAGGGCCACCGGCACGGCTTCGACGGGGTGCAGTTCGGCGGTGCCCTTGCGGCCGGCGCGGCAGGCGGCGTCGCAGGTCAGGGGTTCGGGCGCGTCGTCGGGAGCAGGTTCGGAGGCAGCCTGGCCAAGGAATTCGGCAAGGCCGCCGTCGACGGTGCCGTGCAGAACACCGCAGGCGGTATCGCCCAGCAGGGTGTGCAGCACGCGGCAACCGGGCAAGCCTTCGACTGGAACCAGGTCGCGAAGGGCTCGGGGCAGGGCCTCGCGATGGGCATGGTCGGCCACGCGACCGGCGGTGGTCACGGCGCGGAGGGCGCAGGGAGTGCGGCGAAGTCCGCAGCAGAGGCCAACCACGCGGCCGAGGAAGCACACGTCAACATCCCCACTGAAAGGGGTGTTGCGGCACCGGACTCACATCCTGGCAACACTGACTCTTCGTCGACTGTAGACAGCCGTGGTTCGGGTTCTTCGCACGGTGATGGCGCGGGGCAGGGCGCGTCGCCGGGCAGTGGTGCCGTGCATGACACGGGACTGACCACCGCGGAGCACGATTCCGCGCCGGCGAGTACGGCCTCGCAGAGTGTCGCTCCGCCGAGGGAGCAGGCGCCGGCCACCGGCGGTGGGCCGACGTCGAGCCTGCCGAGCACGTCGAGCGGCGAGCAGCCGTCGTCGCACGGCCAGCAGCAAGCGTCTGCGGGCGTGCCGCAGCAGGGAACTGCCGCTGCCGGTGGTGGGGCGGCGTCGATGGCTGGTGCCGCCGGGGAAGGTCTTCGTGGTGGCGCCGGTCTCGCTGATCGCCCCGCTGCTCCGCCCGCTACGGGCGCGTTGCGGGACGCGCCGGCCGCAGGCGCTACGGCTGCGCGGCCCGAGTCGGGTGTTGCCTCGTCGGCGCCCCGCGGGGAGGCACCAGCAGGGCCGGCGCCTCGTGGCGAGGCAGCACCGACGCCCCGTGGCGAGACGGCAGGGCCGGTGCGCGACACGGCAGGACCTCCTCGCGAGGCAGCACCGGCACGCGATACAGCCTCCGCTCGTGACACAGCGCCCCCGCGCGATACAACGTCGACTGGGGCGGGTGCGGACCGACCCATGGCCGCTCGGAGTCCCGCGTCGGCGGGCGGGCGGCCGGAAGGGTTCACACGCGACAGGATGTCCGGCGGCGCTGCCGATCGCGGACCGATGTTCGAGCGCGCTTCCGGAGAGCTCCCCCACCCCGAGAGGGAATCCACCGGGGTCGCCGACCGCGAGCAACCCGCGCACGAGTCCCCACGGACACCGCTGGACAGGCCACTGAATGGCGAGCCAAGCCCCCGGACGGCTTCAACCGGCGAGAGATCGCCGGAAATCCCCGGCCGCTTCCAGGGGAACCCCGTAGCCGCTGAACGAATGGCTACCAGCGCAGAAGCCGTTCCCGGCAACGCCGAAGGAGTCAGAGCCGAGACCCCGCCATCGGGTGCCGGCGACGTTCCTGGCCGCAGCCCCGAACGCGCTTATGCCGATCCCACAGCCCTACCCGAGCACGGCGCGTCAGTGCCAAACGGTCGTGGTCCTGAAGCCGGCGCGATGTCGCATCCGACGCGTGGGGGCGAGGCTCCGCGCGGGATGGAGGTGCGCGGGGACCATGGGCCGGCCGCAGTCGAAGGCAACAGCCGTCACGTTGGCCCAGAGGGACGCCCCGGCGTACCCGCGAACGCTGGCCACCGCCCGGAACCGAGTGCGCCCCGCACAGCCGAGGAGCATGCCGCCCACGAGCGAGCCGCCCACGAACTTTCCCGCCGGATCGAGGCCGAGGGTATTCAGGATCGCGCGACGCTTGAAGACGCGCTGCGCCTGGACGGGTTCGACGATGTGTCGCCGGCGCCCGAAGTGCCTGCCCATGAGCTGCGGGATCTGCGCCCGACCGAGTCTTCCACCGGGGCTCGCGGTGGACGCCCGGTCCCGGACACCTCCCGGGTGGCCGGCGAGCTCCGCGACGTCCTGGGCAATTCAACCGTCGATGGCGGCAGGCTGCTGGCCAGGCTGCACGAGATGCACGGTGATCCTGACCTCGCACACGGTCTGCGCGAGGAATACGCCAGAACAACCGGACGTGACCTCGTCGACGACATCAGGGGCGCGTCTCGGGACGGCCGGTTGTCCTTCGATCCCGAGCGCTACCTCCACAAACTGCTGCCGGATTCGCCCGCTGACAGTGCGCGCCCACCAGAAGGGGCGCTGAACGTCCGATCCGGCGAGTTCGCCGGACGCATCCACGAGGCGCTCAGGGCCGGGGACGGCCCCCGGGCCAGCGAGCTGCTCGACCGGCTTAGCCGTGATCCCCGGAAAATCTGGGAACTCGGGGACCAGTACCGGTCCCAGTTCGGCGCCGAGGTCACCGACCACATCCGGCAGGCGTTCGACGGTCCAGAAGGCGAGTACCTGCATCACCTGCTCGGCGGCGAGCACTTCGAAACCCACGTGCTCTCGCTCGACGAAGCCAAGGAAGTGTACGACCGGCTCGGGAACAGCACGTTCCGCACGCGCACCGGGGCGGAGGTGGACATCCCCTTCGGACATCCCGAGGACGGGTGCTACGACCGGGCACATCGCATGGCGATGAAGCTCACCGAGTGGGGGTATTCCAACGACAAGGTCTACGCCGCGCGTCCCGGTGCCAGCCAGCTTCGTGTGATGGCGGAAACGGCCAAGTACGGCACGCCTGACAGGCCAGGTGCGGTGGAGTGGGGTTACCACGTCGCCCCCATCATCAAAGTGCGGCATCCCAGCGGGAACGTTTTCGACGTCGTGATGGACCCTTCGCTGGGGCGCGGGCCGCTCGCCCTCGACGAGTGGGTCGGGATGATGGGCGTGAACCGCAGCAACTACCTGCGGTTTCATCTGCCCGAAGGCCCACCCGCAGCGCACGAGGGGACGCTGGGCAGGGTGCTCCACGAGGCGGGTCGGCAAGACCGACCCCCCAGGTATTACACGGACACTGCCTTGGTGTACACGACGCCGCGGGGGAACTACTGGCCGTACCACCTCGGCGAACAGCACCACATGGCTCCGACGTTACGCAATGCCGACGTGACCTCCGCGCATATGCAGGAGCGGATCGAGAATTATGCGCACGAGTCCGAAAGCCGGAAGATCTCCCACGAGTTGACCGACTTCCTCGACCGGCAAAGCTTGCGCGGAAAGAATCCAGTACTTGATGGTTTGATCAAGACGACGGGTAAGATCTCCCCTCGTTTGGGAGAGATCGTCGAGTGGCGAAACCTGGGTGGGAAGGACGCTGCGCTCGATCAAGCGGTTGATCACTTGACCAGAACGGTCCGGAACGACCCCACATACCGGACGCTCCTGGATGACACTCGCCACGGAAGGCCATGGCCACCCTCATCCATGGGCTTCGACTCCAACGGCCAGTGGCAGCACGCGGGAGTTATGCATCGCGTCTACCACAATCTGTGGTCAGAGCACCAACGGACCGCTCCCCTGATTCCCGCACAGCACCACGCGATTCCACATCCGCGGGGTGGATTGCCAGAGGGCACCACGTCACACGGATCACCTACTGCCACCACCCCGGAGCCACGGCATGTCAACCCCGAAACAGCGAGATGGGGGCCGGGCCAACACGCCGCGGGTTCGCACGACATCGCCAGCGCGCACGAGGCCGCCGGTCGCCACATCGCCAACCCGCACGAGGCCACCAGCCCGCACATCGCTCCGGGCCATACGGGTGACGAACCGAACGGACACATACCGTCGGGTGCGGCCGAACCGCCGCGCCATGCGCCGGCCCGGGTCGGACTTCCGCCGGAGCTGCACGAGAAGTTCGGCTCGCACATCGAGGTCCATCAAGGTCCGAACGGGGTGTCGTTCGGCGGAACGAAGTTCACCGACCCGCCGATTCTGGGGGCGAAGAGTTTCGGGTTCCATGCCGGTGAGAACGGCACATTCCTGATCGACGGGAAGCCGGCTACCCCAGAGCAGGCGGCGAAGGTCATCGCGGCGACCATGCACGAGATTCCCACGCTCCGGGAACTTCCTGAAAACGAGCGGCTCGTGTTGACGACCTGCCGCGACAGCGCCCACCCCGGGGCTGTCGACGAGCTGGCCAGGAAGGTCTCGACGGCGACCGGTCGTGACGTGGAGGTGCCCAGCTCCGACACCTGGGTCGGGGACGGGCACATCTACACCAGCCAGGGCCTCAAGGACGCCTCGGGGGCGCTACGGCCGAACTTGGAAGAGCGCCCCGGCTCCTGGAAGACGATCACGCCGGACGGCAAGGAGACTGTGCGTCACAGCCCCTACCCGCGAGGGCATGCGTCGACCTTCTTCCCAGACGAGCGCGGGCACGTCGCGTCCGAAAGTCGAGGGGCTTTCGAGCGCGGCAACTCGCACGGGCCACCAGCACGTCCGGGCTGGCCCGAACAGACACCCCGCCGCGGCCCGCCACCGCCGCCCGGATACGGACCACCCCCGCACGCGCCCGGCGGCGTGCCACCGGGCGGACCGCCGCGTACTGGCCCCCACCCGCCGACGCATTTCGGCCGCCCGGGGGCTGGTACGCCGAACGCACCGCGTGGTCCGGTTCCGCCTCCGTCGGGTGGGCCAATCCGCCCTGGCCCGAGTGGTCCCGTTCCGCACGGCCCAGGCGGGCCGGTCTCGCCGGGTTGGCAGCGCCCTACCGCCGCAGGCCCGCACCGTGGAGGTCCGGTCCCCCCAGCTCCGGCACGGCCAGGTCCGCATGCCGGACCGCCTGGCGCTCGCCCCATGCCGCCTCGCCCCGAGGCGCCGAACGCTGGTCCTGGGCATCAGCGACCGGTCGATCCGCGGGTTTCCGGTTGGCCAGGCGCGGGCCACGGTCCGAGCGCTCCTCGTGACCCGCACATGCCCGGTGGCAATGCGACTCCGCGCCGCCCGGACGGACCGCCCGCGTCAGGCCCCCAGCGCCCGCCGGTCGCGCCGGAACGGAGCTACCAACCCAGCGCGACCGACCGTCCCTCCACTGTGGAGCGCGGCAGGGAACCAGCGTTCAGTGGGGATGCACCTCGCGGCGAGCCGAGCTTCGATCGCGGTCCTGTTCCGGCGCGAGAGACGCATGAGCCGGCGGTGACGCATGAGCAGCCGTCGCACCGGGAGGTGTCCTCCGACCAGCGGCCACCCGCAGCCGAGCACGCTGCTGAGACCCGGAATGCCGAGCGCACAACCTCGGAGGAACCGTCACAACCGCACGACAACGCCCCAACTGCCGAGCCTGAGCCTCCATCACGATCCGAGGCAAGTTCAGCCGGTCACGAGGTGGCTGAGGACGGCGCTCCCCGAGAGGCGCCACGTGCGCAGAAGCCGATCACCGATCACACTGCGCCCACGGCTCGCGGTGAACACCTGGCCAGGGACGAAACGTCACCGCAGCACGACAACGCGCCAGCTACCGAACCTGAGCCTCGATCACCGCACGCCGACCGGCCCGCGGACGAGCCATCCACCACGACAGAAGAATCGTCCGAAACACCGGGACCCCTGCACGACGAGCCCAATCGCGTCGAAGAGCACTCCACGCCGGCCAAGCCCGACGCTTCCGGCGTCGAGTCCGCACCGCGCGAGGAGACTCAGCCCGCCCGGTCTGAAGCTACGGCACCGGAAGCGCACGAGCCGCAGGACCAGCAGCACGCCGAGAGCGACGGTCGGGGTCGGCTCAGCAAGCTCTTGGACCCGAAGGGACTGTCGCGTCATTCGCACGAGCAGGAGCAGCCGAAAAGCGACGCCTCGGCCAACATTCGAAAGATCCTGGGCCTAGGGCCGGACAGCTCGCACGAGCACGAGCATCCAGACGGAAAGCAGTCGCACCACCGAGTCGACCCCATCGAGATCACCGCGGAGCACATTGAACAGGCGAACGAAGTCGCTCAAACTCCGCACGCTGAGCTGACCGGCGACGGCGAGTCGGCTCGGATCGCGACTCCCGAAGAGATCGAGGCGTTCCAGCGGCTATGTGAGGAGCACTCCTCCCTGTTCCAACCGGGCACGCGAGAGGAGCTCGTCAGGAGACGTCTCAAGAATCCAGAGTTGCTGCGTGGTCTTAACGACGCGGAGGTGTCGGCCGTGATGACCTACACCGGTGACCGCGGAAGCTGTTTCGCCATGAATGAGGGCCTTCGCAACGGCGATGCGGGACGGTATGAACCGTATCGGGTCACCCTGGATTCGGCGCTGAACAAGATGCGTGCCAATGCCGAGGCCGCACAGGTTACGGTGCCTTCCCAGTTTGGGCGGAACATCTCGATTCATTCGGGCGACCTGGCGAAGTTCCGGTTCGACTACGGACTGCACAATTCGGTGACCGAGAAGGGATTTCTTAGTTGCACACCGGGCGAAAGCCAGCACCGGCCGAAGGGCCTGGAGACAGGCTGGCACAAGGTGAAAATGACCTACCTTCCCGCTCCCGGGCAGCGGCCGTTCGCGGTTGACGTCTCCCATCTGTCGAGGTTCGAGGGTGAAGGCGAGTGGCTCGGTGTTACTGACCGGAATTTCCAGGTCAAACACTACGCGGAACATCTGGATGCACAAGAGCCTTACATCGAAGTGGTCTTGCAGGAAACTCCTCCCCCGTCAACCGCGAGTACGGAGTCCATAAGCCCCCGCGACACCAACATTACAAGGGCGCTGTCAGGACAAGAGTCCTGGCGCAGGTGAGGTGGATTGAGCTGATGTCTGTACCCGACGCCGCGACCCAGGCCCAGGCCCAGGGAGGTCATGTAGGCGAGGCTCCGCAGGTTGAGCCGACGACCGAGTTCGTGGACCTGACCCCGGACGAGGTTGAGTTCATCGACGCGTGGCGTTCTTACTGGTCGCACGGTTCTCCAGGAAACCGCGCGGAAGTCGAAGCGATCGTAGACGTGGCCAGGACGGCCCTCGGCGAGAACTTCGTGCGCTACCAGGAAAACGCGCGCGAGAGCGCGCGCAAGCCGGGGTTCCTCGGTCGGGCTCGCAAGCTTCCGTCCTATGTGGAGTCCAGCTGCGCGGAGATCAAACGCAATCTTCCCGGCGGGGTTGTCGGGGGCATGGTCGGCGACGCACTCGGCGCACCGGTCGAGTTCGACCCGCTGGAGCGGATCGTCGCGCGGTTCGGGCCGAATGGCGTGGTAGACCTGGCACCTGTCTTTGGCCGAGCCGGCGCGGTGACCGACGACACCCAGATGGCGTTGTTCGTCCTTGAGGCGCTGTTGATGGCTCGGGTCAGGTTCCGGCACGGAAAGTACGAAAGGACCGTTCAGCCGCGCCTTGAGATGCAGTACGCCCTCGCTCAGTGGTTGCATACCCAGGGGGTGGAATGGCCTCATGTGCTACCACCCGCCCTGCGAGGGGGGATGTCCAGGCCGTTCGGTCAGCTCGCTCACGACCGCGAGCTGCACCAGCAACGCAGTCCTGACCAGGTGAGTATGGAGGCTCTGACCGCGTTTGCTCTCGCGACCGAGGACAACCCGCACAGTGGTATCAGCGACTTCCATTCCCCGCTCAACAGTGCGCAGGGCTGCGGCGCACTCAGCCGAGCGGGAATGGCAGCAGTGTGGTCCGACGTTCCTGAAGTTGTGTTCAAGCTGGGTGCCACCGCGTCGTTGATCAGTCACGGGCACCCCGATGGTTACCTTCCTGGTGGAGCTTTCGCGGTTCTCGCGCAGTATTTCCTGCATGGCCAGGGCGTCGTGGAGGCGCTGGACGCCACGCTGTACCAACTCTCGCGGTGGCACGGGCACAATGCCACCATCGCCACGCTGACTCGCGCGTTGGATGTGGGCCAGTCAGGTCGAATGTCACCGTCCGATGTTGATCGGCATTTCCCGAGTTCGGATCATTCGGCGCCCGATACCCTCGGTATCGCGGTGTGCGCTGTCTTGAGCCATCCTGACAGCTTTGAAGATGCGGTGCTGGCGGCGGTGAACCATTCCGGGAACAGTGCGACCGCTGGTGCGGTCTGCGGCACCCTCATGGGACTGCGGTTGGGGGTCGAGGCCATCCCGCAGCGCTGGCGTGACCAGGTGGAGCTTCGCAGTGTGGCCGACGAGCTCGTGCGGAACGTGATCAGCGAGTTCTGCGAACCCGAGCCACCGGACTCACCTGAGTGGTTCGATCGTTACCTGGTACCTAGCTGACGACGGGAAAGCACGATGACGCAGCAGCGCACGGTCCAGATGGCGCTTGATGCAGTTGAGCGCGCAGCCTTGGCGGTTTGGCGTGACATGGGCGGCCGCGAGCGGGCACGAGTCCTCGAGGAAAGCCGGGCATTCGCGCCGAGCACTCGACTGGACCCGGTAGAAAACCGGCGCTCCTTGCGACTGACCTGGGAAGAACGTGTCGCACTCGCGGAATGGCGTCGGCGCCGGGACGATGTCCGCGAGCAGAACATGAACGACGCTGTCGCGCTATATCGGTTCGAGAACTATGGGCGCCCGTTGCCGACAGCGGCGACACACCTCACACAAACACTGAAACCCGCATGTCCCTCGATTTTCCGGCAGAGCTGGTCCCGTCCACGACGGATTCAGGTCCACACGGTGGGCACGCTGCTGGGCGGCGCAGTGGGTAACGCTTACGGAGTCGCTCGGTCGCGCGGTATCCCATCAGTGAGCGGGAGTGACGTGACGAGCACGACGCACGCCCTGCGGTTGAGTTGCCTTCTCACTGAGGCGTTGACACGCGCACATGTGGCTCTCCGCCGTATGGCAACGGATACGGTTCGTACGGAACTGGAGCGTGCCCATGCGTCGTGGCGCCGAGAGGCTCCAGAACATGCTCAGCCCCGCACATGGATGGCCTATGCCATGTGCTCGTTGTGGTGGGCCGGGTTCGAGGAAGATCGGCGCGCCCCCGACGCCAGCGAGCTTCTCGACCAACTGGTCCTCGACATGGCCGGGCCGGAAGCTGGCGCGCCGGCCGCCGCTTTAGCCAGGATCGTCCGTACGGCGATGACCGAGGGGTCGATAGGCCCGATCCGCTCGTGGCCCGCCGGCGGAGCGTCAGCTGATGCCCTGGTCCGTGCTCGCGAACTGAGCTGGTCCCGCCAGTCGGGGCGGCATCAGGAATCCCTTGCCGAGCTAGCGGGTTTCGGCGACGCGGCAGCGGCGCTCGCGATCGGCGCGTATGCGGCGCTTGCCTGCGAGTCGTGGCGGGAAGCACTCGATATCGCGACCGCGTGGGACGGCGATGTCGTGGCTTCCGCGACGGCGTGCGGCTTCGTGAAGGGGGCGCTTGAGGGACCCGGCCGCATCGACCGGTCTTGGTTGGACAGTGTCGACATCGCCGACGACGTGTACCAACTGGGTCTGGATGCGGCGCAGGAGTTCGGCCCCACACCGCGCAACGACGTGGACTGGTTCACTCGGTACCCCGTTCCGACTTGCCCGCCAAAGCCGCAGGTCACGGCGGCCGCGGGGGCGTCGGTGACACCGACACGTGTGCGGTGGGAAGGGAACCTTGAACTCTGACGGCTAGAGCGCGATCGTTGCCCACCGCAGACGACCGAAGGAATGCACCACCATGTTCTACGGATCTCCGCTGTCCGACGCGCGGCACACCGCCTACGGTCGTGTCGGTGGGCAGCTGTGCCGGCTGCATCCGATCCCGAATACCGGCGCGTCCGATTTCTCCAGCTCGGTCATCGCCGAGTGGCTTCCCGACCAGCCAGGAGCAGACCGGGAGCGGGCTGAGTCGCTGGGTCTGATCGGCCGGGACATACCCCCGTCAGGTCCGATGGTGGACATCGACTCCATCGAGCAGCCCTTCGTCAACAGTGAAGACGAACCCAGCGCACCGTGGCCCCATTTCCCGCCCCCTGCGGGTTACGGGGAAGCCCACGAACCGGGGGCACAGCCCGACGTGCTCGCGGCGTTCCGGGACGCGGTAGCCGAAGTTGCCGAGCCCACGTGGTTCGGGATGGGATTGGAGTGCAAGGCGCTGGGCACCCGCCTCGAAGTGGCCGGGCAGGTATCGACCCAGCGCGGAAGCGTGCACTGGGTGCCACCGGCCGAAATCGTGGAATGGTTCCGCCGTCTGCGGCGTACGGCCTACTCGCCGGATCGGGGAACCTGGACTACCGCGCGTTTCGAGTTGTCCGCCGACCGGAAGATCACCGACTCCGAATTCGGTTACGGCGAGCCGGCTTGGGACTACGTCTGCCCGGGGCCAGAGCAGTTCCGCGAGTTCTACGACGAGCTGCGGTACTTCCCCCGCGACCGGGCGGCCGCTGGCTCGCTGCTGGATCGGGCTTGGAAGTACCACCGGCATCTGCGCGACAGCCGCGACGCGCAACCGTCCCGCGCCAGTGGTGTCCGGCTGGCCGCGCTCTTCGACGGCCACGATCCCGAGGGCAAGCCGGTCGCGTACCGGCCCGCGCTTCCGTGGACGGAGAAGGCGCTGGTGCTGGACTACCTGCGCGGTGGCCGTACGGTCGTGGAGGCGGCCAAGTACTCGGCCGACGAGTTGGACCAGGAGCGCCCTTCCCGCGTTCCCAACCGGTTCGCAACGGATGGCGTCTGGGTGTGGCCGGCGGCGATGGAGTACTACCTGGACGTCCACAACGTCACCCCGCCACACGACCTCCTGGCTCACATCCGGGGAGGCGTATACAAGGTGCCAGATGTTGTCGCCGACCACGCGGCTCGGGAGGCTGAGGCCGTCGTCATGAACACCAGCGTCGAGGCTGTGGACGCTTCCAGGACGGCAGAGGCGCTGGACATCGTGTTGCAGCACATCGTTGCGTTGCGGGTCAGCAAGCGGTTCTACAGCTTCGAGCGCCCGGTCGAGGGTGGCTGGAGCATGCTGCGCGACCCCGACGGCTGGTGGTCGGTGTTCTGCACCGAACGGGGGGCGCGGATGAACGAGAGCCGCTTCCCCGGCGTCTACGACGCAGGTGCTCACCTGATCGGGTGTCTGGATCTCACCAAGAACCAGATGCGCCGGCCTGCCGACGAGGTGCTTCAGGACTACGAATGCCCGATGCGGCCCCTGCCCGGCGAGCCGGGGCTTGACACCTACGAAGGGAAGCTGCTCACGTCCCTCCAACCCGGCGACGAGGTGGACCGCTTCGGCAGCCCCGAAGGCAACACCGTCTTCGCCGCCGGAACAACCCTCCCGCAACGATCGCTGCCGCATCACGAGCAGCCCGGCAAGTACCATCGCTACCGCGTCACCGTGGCCTTCGAAGCAATCTCCGGCGCGGCCCGCCCCAGCCACGGCCAAGTCGGCGGCGGCCAAGCATACGTGCTCCCCCAGGCGGTCGGTGAACTCGTCCAGCGCGGCTGGCTCACCCAACTCTGACGACCAGGCCACGTTCGCAGGAGGAACGCGCCACCATGTATTACGGATTGCCGCTCTCGGATGCGCGGCACACCACCTACGGTCGTGTCGGTGGTGAACTGTGTCGGCTGCATCGGATCCCCACGACCGGCATGTTGGATTTCTCCACGACCGTCAGGGCCGAGTGGCTTCCCGACCAGCCAGGAGCAGACCGGAAGCGGGCCGAGTCGCTGGGACTGGTGGGCCGCGACGTGCCCCCATCAGGCCCGATGGTGGACATCGAACGAGTGGACCAAGCCTTCGTCAACAGCGAAGACGAACCAGGCGAGCCCTGGTCCCACTCCCCGCCTCCTGCGGCGTCCGAGGAGGTCGCGGAACCCGACGCACGGCCGGATGTCCTCTCCGGGTTCTGCGCCGCCGTGGCCGCCAGCGCCGAGCTGATGTTCATGTCGGTCTCCCTGGAATGCAAGGCACTGGGCACCCGCCTCGAAGTGGTGGGCAAGGTATCGACCCAGCGGGGAGGCGTGCACTGGGTTCCGCCGTCCGAGATCGTGGAGTGGTTCCGCCGCCTCCGGTGCACCGACTACTCACCCACCAAAGGCCCCTGGACAACCGCACGGTTCAGGTTCTCCGCAGGCGGCGGAGCGCTTGAGGAGTCCGAATTCGGATACGACCAGCCTGCCTGGGATTACGTCCGCCCGGAACCCGAGCGATTCCGCGAGAACTACGACGAGCTGCGCTACTTTCCCCGCCATCAGCGCGGCGCGACTGACTGGCTCGTCGACGGCGCGCGAAAGCATTGGGGCCACCTGCTTGAAAATCGCGATCAGCAGCCGTCACGCAGCTCGGATATCCGGATGGCCGGCGACGTCTTCGATGGAGACGATGCCGACGGGAAGCCGGTCACGTACCGGCCGGCACTTCCGCGCGCGGAGAAGTCGCTGGTGCTGAACTACCTGCGCCAAAGCCGTACTGCCGTGGAGGACGAGGCGACCAAAGCCGATGTGCTGGACCCACAGCTCCCACCACAGGTGCCCCTCGGGTTCGTGACCGACGGCGTCTGGATGTGGCCAGTCGCGACGGACTACTACCTCGACGTCCACAACGTCCCTCCGCCGCGCGACCTCCTGGATCACATCCGCGGTCGCCGATACCAAGCTCCCGATCTTGTCAGTGACAACCTCGTTGAACGGGCAAGGGCGCTCGTGGCCGAGCTGGATCCGGAAAGCCGCCGGACACGGCAGGTGCTGGACACCGTGTTACGCCAGGCCGGCGAGCTGCGGATCAGTAAGGCGTTCTACAGCTTCGGGCGCCCGGTCGAGGGCGGCTACACCCTGCTGCGGGAGCACAACGGCCGGTGGACGGTTTTCCATACCTATCAAGGCAGTCGACAAAACGAGAACCAGTTTGCGGACGTCCTCGACGCGGCCGCGTACCTGATCGGGTGCCTATCCCTGGCCAGGTACCGGCTGCGCCGACCGGACAGCGAACCGCTCGACGACTACGAATGCCCGATCCGGCCCCTGCACGGCGAACCACCTCTAGACGCCTACGAGGGAAAAGTGCTCACGTCCCTGCAACGCGGCGAGGAGCTGGACCGCTTCGGCCCCCCGGAAGGAAACACCGTCTTCGGTGCCGGAACGACCCTTCCGCAACGATCGCTACCACCCGATGAGAAGCCAGGCGAGTACAACCGCTACCGCGTAGCGGTCGACTTCGAAGTAGTCTCCGGCGTGGCACGCCCCGGGCACGGCCAAGTCGGCGGTGGCCGGGCCTACATCCTCCCGCACGCGGTCCGTGAACTCGTCCTGCGCGGCTGGCTCACACGACTCCGACCTCGCACGCGAAGAGTATTCGGAACTCGGCGAACCGATCAACAGAATCCGTAAACAGATATGTGAGCCAGCCGGGACGCACGAGTACACAACTGGTGATCCAGCGCTGGAATAGCATTCAGAACGCAGGCACCGATCGACGTACCCCTCGGTAGGAGCACCGTGATGACGGCCAGTGGTGAAGGGAACGACACGCGGACGCAGTGGCATCATCTGCTGCTGAACTTCGCGGGCTGGATACAGGACGATGTGGTCGCCACTGCCCGTCAGTATCTCGCGTTGGGGCAGGAAGACCAGGTGGCCCGGCTCGTCGCGGAAGCGACCGCCACCGGCTTGGTGCCGTTCACGGCCGACCACGCCGCCGTGCTGCGACGCTTACTGACCGAACAGGGCCAGGACGCGTCTGCGGTGCGCGCAGGAATCCGGGAAACGGTCGGGGTCCCGCCATTCACCATGATGGCGGGCCCCCCATCGGGTATCGGGCCGAGCACGCGTGACGACGTGGACGGCGCGGCCGTGGCGGCTGCCGTCGATCTGGGCGCGCTCAGGCTGTGGCGCTCCTGGCGGTACCCGCCGCACGGCCTGCTCCCGCCGCGCCGGGTGTTCCTGATCCAGGCCCCCGAGGGCAGCGACCTGCCCACGGTCGCCTACCGGATGCAGCAGGCGCTCGCCCAGGCCGGGGAACCCGATCCGCAGGTCGAAGCCCTCACCTCGGAGACCCCGGTGCCCCCGTATTCCGTTCAGGCATTGGACGCGGCCGAGCAATTGTGGCCGGAATAGCCCGGGGAAAGAACCCTTTCGGCCGCCATAAGCCCACGGCGGGGTAGCCCTACTGTCCGGCGTGTGCCTACATTCACTGGCAATCTCCGGTGTCACCAGGGCAATCCGGTGGTCGTCGACGGTTGGGCCAAGCGCTACCTGGGAATAGTGTCGCCCCCGTTATTGGCCCCGGCACGGAGTGGCGACGACGCGCGCGAAAGGAATCTCCGCCGGCACGGAAATTCCGCGAGGAATGCGGAAAACTTCATCAGAATGCCGAAGCGGACGACACGCCGGCGTTTCGCACGAACGGGGAAGAGCCCGACCGGTGTGCGGTGTGACGTGCCAGAATATTCGGCGAATCCCCGAACGTTCGCGCACTTCCTCAACGTGCGCGAGCTCGGGTTCGGGCTGATTTCGACCGGAATCCGAACGAGCCGTATGTCCACTATGGAGGGCGGCCATGACAGTTCCCTGGTGGGTCTGGGCGGGCACCGTCCTGGGCGTGCTCGCCCTGATCGCCGTCGACCTGCTCATCGTCGACCGCACACCCCACCGCTTCACGCATCGCGAGGCGGCCGGCTGGGTGTGTTGCTACCTCGCGCTGGCCGGCGCCTTCGGCCTCGGGGTGTGGCTGTGCGCAGGTCCCCGCTATGCCGGCGAATTCTTCGACGTCTACCTCACCGAGTACGCATTGAGCGCGGACAACCTGTTCGTGTTCGTCCTGATCATGTCCACCTTCGCGGTGCCAGTGGTCAACCAGCACAAGGCGCTGTCCACGGGGATCGCGCTGGCGCTCGCACTGCGGATGATCGCAGTGTTCGGTGGCGCCGCCGTGATCCAGCTATGCGACGGGAGTTTCTACTTCTTCGGCGTGTTTCTCGTCTACACCTCGTGGCGGATGCTGACCGGTGACGACGATTCCGCCGCGAGGTTCCAGGACAACACCGCATTGCGGGCGGCCCGGAAATGGCTGCCGGTCGCCCGCGAGTACCACGGTGGAAGACTATTCGTGCACGAGCAGCGGAAAACCTGGGCGACGCCCATGGTCATCGTCATGGTGGCCATCGGAACCACCGACGCGCTGTTCGCGTTGGACTCCATTCCGGCCGCGTTCGGGTTGACCGACCAGCTCTTCCTGATCTTCACCGCGATCGCGTTCGCGTCGTTGGGCTTGCGGCAGGTGTATTTCCTGCTCGGCGGGCTGCTCCGCAAGATCGTGTACCTGCCGGCCAGCCTGTCGGTCATCCTCGGCTTCATCGGGATCAAGCTGATCCTGCAAGCGCTGCACGACAACCGGGTACCGTTCATCAACAACGGCAAGGGTCTGCCAGTGCCCACAGTGAACATCACGCTGGCGCTGGGCGTGATCCTCGGCGTGTTGACGGTGGCCGTGATCGCCAGCGTGGCGCACACCCGCCGGCAACGCCGTCGACAACACCGCCCGCGGCGGGATCACCGGCAGCAGGGCGGGCAACGCCCCGCTGCCGGGCCCATAGCCACATAGCCACCGGAGCTACTTCTTTCGGGTCACCCAGATCGTGATCGTGGCGGTGACCACGGGCTTGTCGTGCTTGTCGAGGATCTCGACCGGCACCTCGACCTCGACACCGTCGTCCCCGAACTCCGGCACGCTCGGCAGTTCGGCGACCGCGCGCAGACCCGTCTCGGCCTTGGCCACGTAGCTGACGGTCATGCCCTTCGGCAACCAGCGGTGCGTGGTGGGCACGGTGGCCTCGGCGAGCATGCCCATCGCGATCTCCGCGAGATTGCAGGCGGCGATGGCGTGGAACGTGCCGATGTGGTTGTGCACGCCCCACCACTTCGGCGCGGTCACCACGCACCGGCCGGGGGTCATCTCCCGCACGGTCGGGAGGATGGTGCGGAAGTACGGCACGCGCAGTGCCATCGCGGTCGAGAACAGCCGGCGCCCTCCCGGCACCGTCAGCAGCCGGTTCCACAGCGCGAAGGTGGGATTGTGCGCGGCCATGACCACCCCTAAGTTACTCGTCAGTAATTTACAGATCAGTAGCTTGCCAGACGACCCCAGGCGGGGCGCAAGGCCCCGGCAAGCAGCGTGGGTCACACCGCGATCACTGACGCCTCCGGGCGCCCGCCCGCACCTTCCAAAGTCACCCCAACAGACCCTTCAGTGCAGGAATATTTTTCGTCGCGCTATCGACTGTCAGGATAATCTTGATGCATCCTTAGCATTTTGTGTAATGATTACCTATCGACGCACCGTCGGGATGTACCCGTCGAGGGCGACCCCCTCAGGAGCTGGGAGGCCGATCATGACCGCTCAGAACACCGTTTTCGCCGACGCCGACGCCACCACCGCCGGCAAGGCCCGATCGCACGACGACACGGCACACACCCACCCCGCCGACGTGGTCACCGCCCTCCGTGACCGCGTGACCGGCGATCTTCTCGACATCGTCGTCGACCTGGACTCCGGCGACGGCTGCCGTCTGCGCGACCAGCGCGACGGCACCACCTACCTCGACATGACGATGTTCTTCAGCTCCGCGCCGCTCGGGCACGGGCATCCGGGGCTTCGGGACCCCGACTTCGAGGCCGAGCTGCTGCGGGCCGCGCGGATCAAGCCGGCCAACCCGGACTTCGGCACCGTCGAGCAGGCCCGTTTCGTCGAGATGTTCCAGCGAGTTCTCGGCGACCCGGAGCTGCCCTACCTGTTCTTCATCGACGGCGGCACGCTGGCGGTCGAGAACGCACTGAAGGTGGCTTTCGACTGGAAGACGAAGCTCAACTCGCGGCGTGGTGTCGCGGTCCGGGGCAGCCGCGTGCTGCATCTCGAACACGCCTTCCACGGGCGCAGCGGCTACACGCTCTCCCTCACCAACACCGACCCGGTCAAGATCAGGGACTACCCGATGTTCGACTGGCCGCGTATCCCCAGCCCCACGACCACCGTCGACAGCGGGGACATCGACGGGGACAAGCTACTCGACCACGAGTCGGCGGCGTTGGAAGCGGCCCATGCCGCGCTGCACCGCTACGGCGACGAGATCGCCTGCTTCGTCTACGAGCCGATCCAGGGAGAGGGCGGTGACCGGCACCTGCGACCGGCGTTCCTGCGCGCCGTCGAGGAGCTGTGCGCCCTGCACGATGTGCTCACCGTCGCCGACGAGGTGCAGACCGGCGGTGGGCTGGTCGGGCGGCCGTGGGCGTACCAGGATCTCGGCCTGCGCCCCGACCTGGTCGCGTTCGGCAAACGCGTGCAGGTGTGCGGGGTCATGGGAGGTCGCCGGGTGCTGGAGGTGCCCGACAACGCGTTCCGCGAACCCAGCCGGATCAGCTCCACCTGGGGCGGCTCGCTGGTCGACATGGTCCGGGCCCGGCGGATCTACGAGATCGTCGAAGCCGAGAACCTCTTCGACCACGCGCGCCGGATGGGCCGGCTCCTGCTCGGCGAGTTGCGCGAACTCACCGCCGAGTTCCCCGGCGTGCTCAGCGAACCGCGCGGTCGCGGGCTGATGTGCGCGGTCAACCTGCCCGACTCAGTGACACGAGACCGGGTGATTCAGGTTGCCCGGGAAAGCTACCGCGCGCTGTTCCTCCCCTCCGGCCCACGCTCGGTGCGCTGGCGCCCGCCGCTGTCGGTGCGCGCTGAGGAGATCGCCGACGCGATCGCCGCGCTCCGGCGTGCCGTGACCGACGCCGCATAACACCCGCCGCGGGGGGAGGCAGGGGACGACAGAGCCGGTCGGGGACCGGCTCTGGTCTCCCTCACTGCCGGTTGTTCCGCTCTGCCGGCTCTGCTCGGGCTCGCATCCCCGCGTCACCGCCACGAAGGGAGCCAGAGCTCGGCATCCCAGTGGTCCGGGGCGATCGGGTTGCCGTTGAGGATCGGCCACAGCCACACGAAGTTCGCCACGACCAGGCCCACATACAGTGCGACGAGCAGCAGCCCGGTCTGCCGGCGTTCGTATCCGGCGCGGGCGGCGCCCAGGATCTCGCCCAGCACCAGCGTCAAGCCGAGCACCAGGAAGGGCGCCAATGGTGTCGCGTAGAAGTAGTACATCTGCCGGTCGAGGTTGGTGAACCACGGCAGGTATCCGGCCGCATACCCGACAAGCACAGCGCAATAGCGCCAGTCCACGCGGAAGGCGGACCGCCACACCGCCCAGGCTCCGGCGGGCAGGGTCAACCACCACATCGCTGGCGTCCCGATCAGCATGGTCGCCGACACGCAGCTGTCCAGGCCGCACCCGTTGGCTGCCGGGCCGCTCTCGTAGTAGTAGAGCATCGGTCGCATGCCCATCGGCCAAGCCCACGGCTTGGACTCCCACGGGTGGGGGTGGGTACCGCTGGTGAGGGTCGTGTGGAAGTGCAGCACGTTGAGTTGGTAGTAGAGCAGCGACCGGATCGTGTCGGGCAGCGACGTGAACCCGACGTGCCCGTTGATCTCGACGGCGTGCCGGTCCGTCGCGGTCTCGCTGGCGAACCAGCCTGCCCATGCGCCCAGGTAGAGCAGCAGCGGCACGGCCACCAACGACCCCAACGCGGGCGCGGTGTCTCGAACCAGCGTCCCCATCCACGGCCGGCGCACTCCCGCGCTGCGCCGCGCGAGCGCGTCCCAGATCACGCTGAGCAGGCCGAACGCGACGATGTAGTAGATCCCGTTCCACTTCGTCCCGCACGCCAGGCCGAGCATGAGCCCGCCGCCGAAGCGCCACCACCGGAATCCCAGCCGCGGCCCCCATCGCGAGTCGCCGATCCGTCCTTCGGCCAGGACCAGCGACATGCGCTCGCGCATCTGATCGCGGTCGACGACCAGGCAGCCGAACGCGGCCAGCACGAACATCGCCTGGAAGATGTCCAGCATCCCCATCCGCGACTGCACGTGGCTGACTCCGTCGCAGACCAGCAGGATGCCGGCCACCGCTCCCAGGAACGTCGAGCGGGTCAACCTGCGCGCGATCCGCACGGTCAGCAGGACCATGACGACGCCGGCCGCCGCGGCGGTGAGCCGCCAGCCCCACCCGTTGTATCCGCCGACCAGCCACTCCCCGAGCGCGATGAGCTGCTTGCCGACCGGGGGGTGTACCACCAGCTCGTAGCCGGGGTTGTCCTCGTAGCCGCCGTTGCGCAGCATCTGCCACGCCTGCGGGACGTAGTGCTTCTCGTCGAAGATCGGGGTGCCCTTGTCCGTGGGGAACCCCAGGTTCCAGAACCGCACGACAGCCGCGATCGCGGTGATGCTGAGCGTGACCAGCCAACCGCGCAGCCGGTCAGCGGGCAGTGGCGAGACGAGCCCGTTGCCGGTGTTGGTGTGCCGGGGGCCGCCGGGCGGTCGTGGGGAGGGCCTCTGGCCGACACCGACCGTTTCGTCGATGTCCGCGGTTCTGTCACCGGCGTTCGGCACGAGGACACTCACACCCGCATCTTGACATCCCGTCCGGGAGGGGACCGGCGACGCCCTGCCCCTGGCACCCCCAGGACCCCCGTACCGTTGAGCACGTGGGAGTCGAGTCCGAACCGGGCACGCTGGTGCTCGCGGCCACGCCACTCGGGGACGCGCGGGACGCGTCCAAGCGGCTGGTCGACGCCCTCGGGACGGCCGAGGTGGTGGCCGCCGAGGACACCAGGCGCGTCCGCGCCCTCGCCGCCACGCTGGAGGTGACGCCGACCGGACGGATCGTCAGCTACTACGAGGCAGTCGAGGCCACCCGGACGCCGACGCTGCTGGACGCGATGCGGGCAGGCAGGACGGTGTTGCTGGTGACCGATGCCGGTATGCCGAGCGTGTCCGACCCGGGGTTCCGCCTGGTATCGGCGTGCGCGGCCGAGGGGATACCGGTGACGTGCCTGCCCGGGCCGTCCGCGGTGACCACGGCGCTCGCGGTGTCCGGCCTGCCCTCCGACCGGTTCTGCTTCGAGGGTTTCCCGCCCCGCAAACCAACCGAGCGCAGGCGCTGGCTCGGGCGCTTGGTGGCCGAGGAACGCACGTGCGTGTTCTTCGAGGCTCCGCACCGGCTGGCGGACACGCTGGAGGACGCGGCCAAGGTGCTCGGCGTGGATCGGGCCGCGGTGGTGTGCCGGGAACTGACCAAGACCTACGAGGAGGTGCGGCGGGGCAGCCTCGGCGAGCTCACGGAGTGGGCGAGCCACGGCGTGCGGGGCGAAGTCACGGTCGTGGTTGGCGGTGCGGTCCTCCCCACGACCGAGCCCGAAGACCTCGTCGCGCAGGTGCGGCAGCGGGCTGCCGACGGCGTGCGGCTCAAGGACGCCGTAGCCGAGGTCGCGGAACTCGCCGGCGTGCGCAAGAAGGAGTTGTACGACGCGGTGCTCGCCGCGCGAGATCAGTCGGAGCAGTAAACGGTCGGCTTGGGGTGCGGCTTGCGGGGCGAGCCTCAGGCATTCGACGGCGGTCGCTCCACCAGCTGGGCCAGGTACAGCTGCTCGCCCCAGCTCCTCGTCCCGGAGGATGTCCTCGAAGAGGTTCGCCGTGGTGATGTCGCCCTTGTCCCGATGCAGGTCCACCACACGCCGTACTCAGTCGTCGCTGGCGGCGCCGGCAGGGCCTCCCTCGAACGCACACCGCGCGTCACGCACCGTGCGGTCGATGTGTCCTTGAACATTCGCCGCTTGGGCCGTAGCGGAACCCCGGGTGGCGCACGGCAGGATGTGTTGGATGACCACCCTCGGACGACCATCCCGCAACAGTGCCGAAGCCGGCGCCCCGCGCTCCGGCAGCCAACAGCCCGACGCCTCCGTCAACGACCTGTACGAGGTCATGTACCGGCGCCGGGATGTGCGCAGCGAGTTCACCGGCGGCGAGCTGCCCGAGGACGTGCTACGCCGGGTGCTCTCCGCCGCGCATTCCGCCCCCAGCGTCGGGTTGTCCCAACCCTGGGACTTCATCCTCGTGCGCGACGAGGGCACCCGGCGAGCGTTCCGCGAGCACGTGCTCGCCGAGCGCAGCGTGTTCGCCACGCAGCTGCGCGGTGAGCGGGCCGAGACGTTCTCCCGGATCAAGATCGAAGGGATCACCGAAGCCACCCTCGGCCTGGTCGTGACCTACGACCCCGAGCGCGGGTCACCCGCCGTGCTCGGGCGGCACGCGATCGCCGACGCCGGGCTGTACTCCGTGTGCCTGGCCATCCAGAACCTGTGGCTGGCCGCCACCGCCGAGGGGCTCGGCGTCGGCTGGGTCAGCTTCTACCGGGAGGATTTCCTGCGCCGGTTGCTGGGCATCCCGAACGGGACGCGCCCGGTGGCGTGGCTGTGCCTCGGCCCGGTGCGCACCCTTGCCGAGGCGCCTGACTTGGAACGCCACGGCTGGCGCAAACGAATGCCCCTGGAAGACGTTGTGCACTACGAACGGTATGGGCAAGGATTCAACCGGTAGTCTGGCGCTGAGCCGACGCTACGTTCGAGTAGCTTCCTAGTAACGCCCGGGTGAACAGCAGTCGAGGGAGCAGTGCGGCAGGACGACCCCTTGATGGCGGGACAGGTCCCGCAGCAGGACCGTCACGTGCGCCTGCTGCTGGAGTCCGGCCAGTTCGACGAGGCCGGTGCGAGCTTTGACCACTTCATCGCCCCCGCACCGGATCAGGTTGACGAGCACTGGAACCGGGCGACCGTGCTCACCCACCGGGCGCTGCTGGCCTGGCGGTTGGGCAAGATCCCGCTCGCGCTGGAGCTCGCGGCCGAGGGGTGGACCGAACTCGACGTGGACCGCCCGCGCGGAACCGCGGCGGCCCAGACCATCAGCATGCTGGGCTACCTGCTGGAGACCATCGGCCACCGGGCTTCCGCGCTGGAGCTGATGTCGCTGTCGGTCCACGTGGCGCGGGAGGCCCAGGACCCCGCGACGCTGGCGCACTGCCTGATGCGCGAGGCGAACGCGCTGCTGTTCCGCGCCGTCGAGCCCTCGCCCACGTCGGCACAGCGGTTCGCCGAGGCCAGGAAGCTGTACGAGGAGGCCCTGGAACTCGTCGACGTCGGATACATGCGGGACGCGTTGCTCTCCGGCTGTGCTCGCGCCCTGGCCGGGCTCGGGGAGACCGAGGAGGCCGAACGCAAGGCGTTCGAGGCGCTGCACCTGAGCAACCAGGAGAACGACTGGTCCAGCGCGTCGGTGGCCACCTGGGTGCTGGCGGGCCTGCGCCGGGAGCAGGGCCGCCTGGAAGAGGCTCGGACGTTCGCCAGCCGTGCGTTGCGCGGCGCGGAACGCACCCGGGACAGCGGGCTCCTGATGCGTTTCTCCCTGGACCTGTCCGGGATCTGCCGGGAACTCGGTGATTTCGTGGGCGAGTCCGAGGCGCTGCGCCGCACGGTGGCCGCCAGCAGGACAGCCGCGGAGATCCTGCAGGAGGGGCTCGGGCAGGCGCTGGAGCAGCGGCGGGTCGCGGTCCAGGCGCAGCGGTTGGCGTGGGCCGCGCAGGAGGCCGCGGTGCGCGACCCGCTCACCGGCCTCACCAACCGGCTCGGGCTGGAGAGGCGAGCCCCGGAGCTGCTGGAACGGACCGCGGCCCAGGGCCGCGTGCCGTGGCTGGTGCTCGTGGACGTCGACTGCTTCAAGGACGTCAACGACGACGCCGGACACCCAGCGGGTGACGCGGCGCTACAGGAGGTGGCGCAGCTGGTGCGCCGCGAGTGCCGCACCGACGATCTGGTGTGCCGGTGGGCGGGCGACGAGTTCGTAGTCCTTCTGGTGGACACCGGCGACGACTCCCGGCAGGCCGGGCCGATCGTCGCGGAACGGATTCGTGCCGCGGTGCAGACCCACGACTGGCGCCTGGTGCTGGGCCGCACCCGCCATCCCCCCACGGTCAGCATCGGCGTCGCCGCCGGTCCGGCCCAGCTCGACAAGCTCTTCGCCGCCGCCGACATCGCGCTCTACAAGGCGAAACGGGCCGGTCGCAACCGCGTCGAAATCAACCGGGCGGACAGGCATTCCACTGCCTGACCGCTGGGCCACCTGAAGCCTTTCGTCCTTAGTGGACGGTGGACCGAACCTGTTTCCCGAGCACGAACGGTCACACGGGGTACGGGGCGCGCCGCCGCGCTTCCCGCAGGGCGTCGGCCCACCACGACAGTTGGCGCATCATCCGCTGAAGCGCCTCGTCGGCGGCGCCGTCCGGGTACTCGACGTCTGGATCGTCGGCCGGCTGCCACGGGTTGTGCAGGCTGACGGTGTCGCGGATGGTCACGGCATGCAGTTCGGCGAAGACCGGCCGCAGAGCTTCGACGGCGCGCAGCCCACCGGACAGCCCGCCGTAGGACACGAAGGCCACCGGCTTGGCTCGCCACGGCTCGCGGACAGCGTCGACGGCCGTCTTCAGCGGGCCGGGATAGCTGTGGTTGTACTCCGGGGTGATCACGACGATCGCGTCAGCGGAGTCGATCCGCGCGGCGAAGGCCCGCACGTCGTGATGCTCGCTCATGCTGTCGGGAAACGACAGGTCCGCGAGGTCGAGGACGTCGGCGTCGATGCTGGACTCGACCAGGCGTTTGTGCACCCAGGCGCCGACGCGGGTACCGAATCGGCCGTGGCGGACGCTGCCCACGATGACGGCAACGCGCAGGTCTCGGGTGATCGTGGAACCGCTGATCGTGGAATCACTCATGCTCCGCACGCTAGAAGCTCCAGTAATCTTGAAGTCAACGAACCGGGAGCAGTGGCGACAGTCACACGAACTTCCCCGCAGAACAGTGAGTAATGA
Source organism: Pseudonocardiaceae bacterium (assembly GCA_051984675.1). Lineage (GTDB taxonomy): Bacteria > Actinomycetota > Actinomycetes > Mycobacteriales > Pseudonocardiaceae > JBPYFK01. Next base: position 235,856 of record JBPYFK010000020.1, read on the forward strand.
CCGAATCACTTTCTGTTATCGCACGATGTGCGTTGAATCCCGTCGCCTTATCGACGTATTGGTCATTGTTCGTAATCACCTCGGGGCGGGCGAGTCGGGCACCAGCCTTTCCTGGAGAATCGACGCGAACACCGGCACCATGCGGGGCCCGTCCTCGTTGGCTGCGAACAGGAGTGCAGGAACTTGACAGATCCGCACGGCGACGCGGACACGACGATCATTCCCGCGATCGGCCAGGAGCAGCGGCCCTGGCCGCCACACGGGCGTGACCGCTGGGGGTCGTTCAGCGAGGCCGAGACGGCACCCCTGCCGGTGGTCAGCGACCAGGCAGTCACCGCCGAGCAGCCGGCGAGTTCCTCGCTGGGGCGGGCCAGCGGCTCGATGATGGTGGCCACTGTCGTCAGCAAGGTCACCGGGATGCTGCGGCTGCTGGCGATCTCCGCCGTGCTGGGACTGGCCGCGGTCAGTGACGCCTTCAACGCGGCGAACACGCTGCCCAACCAGGTGTACGAGCTGTTCGTCGGTGGGGTGCTGACGACGGTCATGGTTCCGGTCCTGGTCCGCGCGCACAAAGACGATGAGGACGGCGGGGAGGCGTACACGCAGCGATTGATGACGATGGCCACGGCCGCGCTGGTCATCGTTACCGTGCTCGCGGTCGTGACCGGGCCGCTGCTCATCGCGCTGATGGTGAACGGTTCCACGCACAAGGCGAACCCCGAACTGGCCACCGCGCTCGCGTTCCTCCTGCTCCCCCAGATCCTCTTCTACGGCCTGAGTGCGCTGTTCAGCGCTGTCCTCAACGCCCGTCATGTGTTCGGGATCACAGCATGGGCGCCGGTGTTGAACAACGTGGTGGCGTTGGCCACCTTCGGAACGTATGCGCTGCTGCCCGGCGAGATGACGTTGAACCCGGTGCGCATGGACGATGCGCACCTGCTGGTACTGGGCATCGGCAGCACGCTCGGGGTGCTGGTGCAGTCGGCCGTGCTGATCCCGTCGCTGTTCCGGGCCGGGTTCCGGTTCAAGATGCGGTGGGGCTGGGACCGCCGGCTCACCGAGTTCGGCGGGCTAGCGCTGTGGGCGCTGGCGTATGTCGGCGTGTCCCAGATCGGCGTGATCGTCGTCAGCAACGTCGGCACCGCCTACCTCGGGTACGCGATCTACACCATCGTCTGGCAGTTGATGCACATGCCCTACGCCGTGATCGGGTATTCGCTGATCACGGCGATCCTGCCGAGGATGAGCCGGGCCGCCGCCGAGCATCGCACGTCGGACGTCGTGGATGACCTGTCCCTGGCGAGCCGGCTGTGCGCGGTGACGATGGTGCCGATGAGCGCCTTGATCACCGTGCTCGGCACCCCGGTCGGCATCGCCCTGTTCTCGCTGGGCAAGGGCAGCATGGACGCCAACCGGCTGGGTGTCGCTCTGGCGGTGTCGGCGTTCGGTTTCCTTCCCTACGCGCTGTCGCTGGTTCAGTTCCGCGTGTTCTACGCGATGAACGACGCGCGCACGCCCACCCTGATCATGGTGATCATGATGGCGGTCAAGGTCGCGCTGTCCCTGCTGGCGCCGGCTGTGCTGCCGTTTGACCAGGTGGTTTACGGGCTCAACTTCGCGGACTCGATGTGCTTCGTGGTCGGGTGGCTCGTGGGCGAGGTGTGGTTGCGAGCGAAGCTCGGTTCGCTGGGCAGCACGCGCCTGGTGCGCACGCTGGGCAAGACGCTGGTGGCGTCGGTGGCGGCCGGCGCCGTCGCGTGGGTCATCCGCTCGCTGGTGACCACTGCGGTGCCTTCGACCACGGGTGCCGCGTGGCTGTCGCTGACGCTCGGCTGCCTGGTCGGGGGCGCCGTCGCGGTCGGCGGGATGCTGGTGCTGCGGACGGAGGAACTCCAGGCCGTCGTGGGCCGCTTTGGCCGACTCCTCCGGCGCAGCTAGGGCAGCGGGGTGAACCGCACGTAGCGGTTGAGGATGGGCGGCCGGATGGGTCGATCCGACCCGCACAGCGAACGAGTACACAGTGGACGATCGTGGCGCCTGGTCCTGGTCCGGGACCGCAGAACGTCCCACCTGCTCTGGCTCGTACCGACCCTCGCGTTCGGACTCCTCTCGCTCGCGGTAGGAATCCTGAGCCACCGAAGTCGAAAACGTACTCGATCGGGGCGGCTGGCTGAAGGACGAGATCCGTGCGGGCGTGGCATGCGCACTCGTGATCGTCGTCGCGTTCTGCCTCGCCTCGGCCAGCGGCGTCTGAGACAGGGCCTGCTCGAACTTCGACAGGACAGCCTCGAACTTCCCTCAACCAGGTGACATCTTTGGTTGTCACCCGGGAGGCGGGAAATGCCGTTGCGGCGGCCTCCGCGATCGACGTCATTCCTGGTCACGAGCCTCATCAAGGACGTAACGGCCAGGAGGTGACACGCCGCGCGACCGGGCTGGCAGGCACGGCGAGCTGCGCTGGTTTGGCCATGCGGCCCGTCCTCCGCCTCGTTAACGTCCGTCAGTGTCCGGTTGGTTAGCGAGTTCTATGAGGAGGAATCCGATGTTTACTCGCGACAAGACCCCGGTCACGGTCACGCCCGCGACAGCGAACGAGCTGTCCGCAGTGACCGATCTGCTGGGGGAATCCGAGGCGCCGCTCAGCGACGCCCCTGTGTTCTCACCCCAGGCGGCTGGCGCCGCGCTCCTGCTGGGGCTGGCACTGGCTTCGCCGAAGGAGCCGCAGGAGCCGCGCCGCAAGTGAGCCGCGCGCTCCCAAGCCAAGGGGGAGTTCATTGATGTCGACTGGGGGAATGTCACAGCGCGCGGTCTACGCCGCGGCGGTGGACGACCTGGCCGACCGTGCCCTCGGTGCCCTGCGGGGCACCGAGGGTTCCACGGTCCTGGCCGGCAGTGTTCGTGACGCGGCGGACATCAAGGCGGCGCTGGCCGCCGTGCGTGTGCTCGGTCCAGACGTCTTCGCGCCCACGCTGTTCAGCGGGGCACGATGTGACCCCACGGACGCCGAGGTCGTGGCGGAGGCGTTCCGGGTGTTCCCGCCCGAGCCGGACGCCGCACCCGAGACCGCCTGGCGGGACTGGGCGACGGCCAGCCTGCTCGCGCGCCTGGGCGACACGGTCCTCGTCGAGGCACCCGATGCACCGGCCAACGGCTTCTGGCGCGAAACCCGCTGGCGGCAGTGGTCGGTGCACATGGCGCAGCTGTCCCCCATGGCCCTGCCCGAGCTGGACAGCGCCGTGCACGACGACGCGTTCTGGGGAGTGCGGGCGCTGTCTCGCGGTGTGGTCCGCGCGATCTTGCGTGGCGACTACCCGACAGCGGCGCGCCTGGCGCGCTGGCTGGCCTGGGCGTGCGGGCGTGGGCTGCGGCCCGCGCTCGACGTGGTGCCGATGCTGCGGCACATCGAGTTGCACGACGGTAGCGGAGCGCGCACCCGCCTGCAGATCGGGATTGCCTACCGCCTGCTGGAACAGTGGAAACAGTCGGAAGGGCCCTAACCCATGAGCACGCCGACCTCGGCTCGGGCGCCCGTCGGGCAGTCCGCCCACCGCGTCACCACTCGCGCTCTCGGCTGGCTGCGCCACAACCACCAACGCGGTGCGCTGCCTCCCGGTACCACGGAGGAGATCGCCGATCCCGACAATGCCTACAAGCCCCTCGGCGAGATCGCGCTGGCGGCCTCGATAGCGGTCCGCGAAGGCCTGCTTTCCGCGCACGACGCGGACGTCGCCCGCGATCTGCTCGACTTCGCCTGGGGCGAGTACCGACATGGCGACCTGCTCTACGAGCGACAGCTCCGGCACACGATGATGACCGATCCGCTGGAGATGTATTCGCCCTTCATCCGGGCCGGCTACCGGCACGAGGGGCTGGACGAGCTGCTGGCACACCTGAGTCGCCTGACAGCGGCGCGCAGCGTCGAGCACTTTCCCAACCGGCGGTTGGCCGTGGCCAACGCACAACGGTTGCTGGGGCTGGATCAGGACACGGACTGGGCAGCGCTCACCGACGCCACCTGGCTGGGCAGGCTGCCGGAGCCGTGGGCGATCGACTGGTTCACCGCCTACGCCGTGACGCACACCGCCTTCCACCTCACCGATTTCGGTGCCCTGCCCGGGGAACTGCCGGTGCGCATCCAGGACTACCTGCACACCTGGCTGCCCGTCTGGGTCGAGGTCTGGCAGGAGAACCATCAGTGGGATCTGCTCGCCGAGTTGCTCATCGTCGGCGCCTGCCTCACCGAACCGTGGTCCGACCCCGAGGCGTGGGAGCTGCTGGCCGGCGCCCAGCGAGAGGACGGCCTGGTTCCCCGGGACGGGCAGCCGGTGGACAACGACCCGGCCCGGGCGTTCCTGGACCACCACCATCCGACACTCGTTTCGGTGATTGCCGGGACTCTGGCGCTGTCCCGTACCCCCCATACGGCGACGTCCGCCCCGTGACCACCGGGCTCGGCGAGTCTCTAGAGCCGATCGCGGCTTCGAACGCCGCCCCCAAGCGCGGGCTGGCCGTGGCCGTCGCGGCGGTACGCGGTGCGGAGACGGCACTGCTGTGTCGCGGTCCCACCGATCGGCGGATGCCGGCGGCGGTGATCGGCGACGAGACGAGGTTCGAGCTGGGCTCGGTGACGAAGACGTTCACCGCGCTGCTGCTGGCGGAGATGGCGGCACGCGGCGAGGTCAGTTGCGAAGACCCGATCAGCGCCTACCTTCCGGCGGGAGCAGTCGCACCGGGCAGGCACGGCAAACGGATCACGCTACGACACCTGGCAACGCACACCGCAGGTCTGCCCCGGCTGCCACCCGGGCTGCTACGAACCGCGCTGCCGACCTGGTACACGAACCCGTACAAAGGCTTCACACCGGCCCAGCTGCTGCATTCGCTGTCCCGCACCCGCATACGTCACTGCCCGGGAATCCGGGTGCATTACTCGAACTATGGTGTCGGGCTGCTGGGACACGTGCTGGCCACTGCGGCGGGCACTGACTACGCGGACGCACTCGCCACCCGCGTGCTACGCCCGCTCGGACTTGCCGACACGACGTGCGACCCGACACTGCCGCAGGCGACCGGCCACTGGCACCGGCGACCCCGCCCGCCCTGGCGGATACCGGCTCTGGCGGGTGCCGCCGCGCTCCGGTCCAGCGCTCGCGACCTGCTGCGATACCTTCAGGCTCACCTGTTCCCGCACAGGCATATCGATCTGAGCACCGCGCTGGACGAGGTCGCCCGGCCACGCCCGATCGCGCCCGGCGGCGAGCCACTGTGCCTGGTATGGAACCGGCGCGAAATCGGCGGTAGTGGTGACCTGCTGTTTCACACCGGTGGCACGCGCGGATTCACCACCTTCATTGGGTTCAGCCGGCAAGCGCGTGTCGGCCTTGCGGCGCTGACCAACACCACGCCCACGCTGCGTAATGACTTCATTCAGACGGCGTATCTCGTGCTCCGGGCACTGGTACTGGAACAGGCGCCGGAATCTTCGCGCGCAGCAGTCAGCGGTCTACAGCACTGCTGAAGGCGGCAGTGGCGGCGGGAGGAACGGCCGCATCGCAACATGCCCGACGTGGTTTCGCCATGCGTACCTTCCAGCCCGGCGCAGGACTTCCGCCGCCTCCCCGGCGAAGCCGTCGTCGTCGAGCGTTCCGGCAAGCACGGAGCTACACCGGGCGATGTCCTCCGGCGGCATGTCTTTCGGCGCACTCCCGAGGTATCCGGCGAGATCGCGGGCGCAGACACCCAGGTCCGCCAGCAGCCCGTCGAGCCGGGTGTCGAAGCGGCGGCGAAACCGCTCATCCGCTCGGATCGTGCCCACGGCGTGCGCGTTGGCGAGGTTTTCCAGGTTGTCGTCGTGCAGCGCGTACCAGGGCGCCAGCTCGATCGGTCGCACGTTCTCGATGCTGAGCGCGAACTCCCGGGCCACCAGCCGATCCGCTTCCTTGCGGTAGACGGTGTAGCGGGAACTCGCGGACTCCGCCCAGTTGCTCCCGCAGACGAACAGGCCGCCCGACCGCAACAAGCCCGCCACCCAATCCAGCGTCCGCTGCCGGAACGCGTGGTCGAAGTATATGAACACGTTCATGCAGCGGATCACGTCGGCTCCGCCGTCAAGCTCGAACTCGCCGATACCCCCGGGGACCAGTTCGAGGTTGCTGGTCTCGTAACGGTGTAAGGGGTTGCGCAGCAGCCGACCGTGCTCGTCCGCCGCCTCGCCCGGCTCACCGGTGTCCCCGTCGTACACCAGGTAGCGACCGAACGCGGGGTCCACGCCGACGACCCGCCAATCCCCCAGCCGTTGTGCGGTCTCGACCGTGGTGAACGGCGGAAAACCGCAGCCCAGATCGACGAACACTCCTTCGCCGGAAGGCTCCCGCCACGGGTTCCCACCAGCGACGTACTCGTCGAGCTTGCGGTGCCTACCCGACATCGTCACCGGCGGAACGGCGCCGGACCACGCGCTGGGCACCGTCCTTGGCGCGCTGAACCCCAGCATCCAGGCCGTGAGCTGGGCGACGTCAGCGGGCCCCTGCCGAGCGGTCCGCATCAGCCGGAACGCCCGGTCGGCCAGCGCTTGCGCCTCGGCGGAAGCCCCGGCCAGTCCACGCAGTTCGGCCACCACGCCAGGCGACAGGCCGCCGTTGAAGTACGCGGTGTTCCACCGATCCACAATGCCAGGCATGCCACCAGGTTCACAGACGTCTGCCCGGGCCGGGGAAGCGCTCCGCGTGGACGTCAGCTCGACGCTCGTCGATCCGCGGGAGGAACCTACGTATCGCTGAACAGGGCGAGACAGCCGGCGCGTACGGCGACCCGGGTGTTGGATAGCGGTCTCACCGTCGATGCGAGAAAGGCGATCCGATGCGACGCTTGATGATCACGATCGCAGTGCTCACGGCCACCGGCGTGTTCCTCGGGCTGGCGATGGCCACCGGCATTGTGCCCGTGCCGGGAACCAAGCCCCGACCACGCGGCTAGGGACGCGACTCCCGGCAAGCGCCATCATCGCCGCCACCGCAGCCAGTCCTTTCCGTATGCATCCCGCTCACCACCCACACGCGTTCCGCGTGGTGCCAGTCCTGACCATGAAGCGTGTGCTACTGGGTGGCGATGGCGTCGAGGACGCTGAGCCTGGCCGCCCGGTAGGCGGGCAGGATCGCCGCCACCAGACCGACGAGCGCGGCCCCGGCGAGGACGACGCCGATGGTGGTCCACGGGACCGTCAGTGCCGTCACGCCGTAGGCGACGAGGACCTTCTGTCCCGCAACACCCCAGGCCAGTCCGAGCCCTAGGCCGAGAAGCGCCCCGTGCACGGCGATCACCACGGACTCCAGCCGGATCATCCGCCGGATCTGCCACCGCGAGGCGCCGATCGCCCGCAACAGACCGATCTCCCGGGTCCGCTCCACTGTGGACAGCGTCAGGGTGTTCACGACGCCGAGCACCGCGATGACGATGGCCAGCGCCAGTAGCCCGTAGAGCAGTTCGAGGACGAGGTCGACCTGGCCGGTCAGCGCCTGCTGGTAGTCAGTCTGGTTCTGGATTCCCACCAGGGGATACGCGCCGAGCGCCTGGCCCAGTTCCTGCCCGACGACGGCCTTGTCGGCGCCGGGGCCGGTGTTGACGTACAGCGTGAAGTCCTTGGCCTGCGGGACATAGCGGGCCAGTGTGTCCAGGGACACCAGGAAAACCGACCCGTCCTTACCGCCGCCCGGCGGGGGCTTGCTGATCGCCCCGACCGTGAGATCGGCGGTGCTGCCGTTGACGAACCGCAGGTGCACCGGCGAGCCGATCGCGAGGTGGTTGGTATTGGCGGTGGACTGGTCCACCGAGAGCTGGCCGCGGGTCAGCGACGCGGTCGAGCCGGTCACGTACTGGGTGCGGACGGCCTGGTCGATCGTCGCGGTGTCCACACCAGACACGCTGACCTGGAAGCCCTGGAACTGCGCGGGCGCGTAGCGCTGGCGGGTCACCGCCGACACACCCGGGAGCGCCCGGACCTTGTCCGTCACTTCCGGCGGCAGCGGCTGTGCGGCGTGGTCGGAGACGACGTAGTCGGCGCCGAAGGTGCTGGCGACCTCCTGGTGGATCGAGGTGTTCAACGACCCCGCCACCACTGCCAGGGTGCTCGCCACCGCCACGCCGATCATCAGTGCGGCGGCGGTGGCGCCGGTACGGCGCGGGTTGCGAACGGCGTTGCGCTGAGACAACCGGCCGACCGCCCCGAAGATTAGCGGGTAGGCCACGCCGAGCGTGTACACCACGGTGCGGACCACGATCGGACCCAGCGCGACGAGACCGATGAGCGTGCCTACCATGCCGACGGCGAGCAGGACCGCGGCGTTGGTGAACACGGGCTGGAGGGTCGCGGCGAACAGCCCGGCGCCGCCAGCGGCGAGCAGAACCAGCCCGGCCAGTGCACGAACGACCAGCCGCCCCGCCGTCCGCGTGGTGTCCTGGCGCAGTGCCGCCATGGGCGCGACCTGTGACGCCCGGCGCGCCGGCAGGTAGGCGGCCACCAACGTCACCACGACGCCGACGGCGTAGGCCGCCGCTGCAACGGTGGGCTGAAACGCCAGCGGCGTGCCGGAGAGGTCCACCCCGAACATGCTGAGCAGGAGCTTCAGCCCAGCCGCCAGGCCGACGCCGCCGGCCAAGCCGAGAGTCGAGCCGACCACGCCGAGCACCAGCGCCTCGATCAACACCGACCGGGTGACTTGGCGGCGGCTGGCCCCGATCGCACGCAGCAGCCCCAGCTCGCGGGTGCGCTGGGCGACGAGCATGGAGAACGTGTTGAGGATCAGGAAGATCCCGACCAGCACGGCGATTCCGGCGAACCCCAGCAGCGCGTAGGTGACCACGCTGAGGAACGCGCCGACCTGGCTGGCCGCCGAGCTGGCCTGCTCCTCCTTGGTCTGCACGGTGAACCCCGGCCCCAGCACGCTCTGCACGTGCTGCTGCACCACGGTGTCCGGGATACCGGGTGCCGCATCGACCGAGATCCCGGTGAAGGCGTCCTTCTTGCCCAGCAGTTGTGTCTGGGCGGTGGCCGTGTCGAAAAAGACCAGGCCGGTGCCGGGGTTGGGCGTGGTGAACCGGGCCAGCCCCACCACGGAGGCTGGAAACGAGCCGGAGGGGTTGAGCACTCGGACTTGGTCCCCGAGCCGCACGTGCTTGGCTGCCGCGCTGTTCTGGTCGAGCACGATCTGGCCTGCCGCGGTCGGTGGATGGCCGGCGCTGATCGCGGCGATGGGGCGTGCGCGGGGGTACCAGTTCTGGCCGAGGGTGGGCGCGCCGTTGGTCGGCCCGACCGGCTGGTTGTGGCCGTCGACGACGGTGAGGTTCTGCATGTTGACCTCGCCGTGCGCGGCGCGCACGCCGGGAAGCGCGGCAACCTGGGCGATGGTCGCCCCGGGCAGAGTCGGCGTTTGCCCGGTGAGATTCTGGTCCTCGACCTCCACCGGGAACGCCTGCTTCGGCGTAACGGTCACATCCGCCGAACTCGCGGTGAACATGCCGGTCAGCGCCGTGTTGATGGTGTCGGAGAAGATCAGGGTGCCGGCGACGAAGGCGACCCCCAGCACGATCGCCAGCAGGGAGCCGGCCAATCGGCCTTTGTGGGCCAGGAAACTCCGCAGACTCGCACGCAGCATCGGCGGTTCAGCCCTTCCGCCCGTGGCCGTCGAACTGCTTCATCCGCTCCAGCACGGCGTCCGCGCTCGGGTCGGCCATCTCGTCGACCAGCTGGCCGTCGACCAGGAACAGCACGCGGTCGGCATACGCGGCGGCGACCGGGTCGTGGGTGACCATCACGATCGTCTGGCCCAGCTCATCGACCGAGCGGCGCAGGAACTCCAGCACCTCCGCACCCGTGTGGGAGTCGAGATTGCCGGTGGGCTCGTCAGCGAAGACCACCTCGGGGCGGCTTGCCAGCGCCCGCGCGACCGCCACCCGCTGCTGCTGGCCGCCGGAGAGTTCGCTCGGCCGGTGCCGCAGCCGGTCCCGCACACCGACGGTGTCGATCACGGTGTCCAGCCAGGCCCGATCCGGCCTGTGCCGGGCGATGGTCATCGGCAGCGTGATGTTCTCCTGGGCACTCAGGGTCGGTAGGAGGTTGAACGACTGGAAGACGAACCCGATCTTGTCCCGGCGCAACCGGGTCAGCTGCTTGTCGCGTAACCCGGTCAGCTGGTTGTCCCCGATCCACACCGCGCCCGACGACGGGGTGTCCAGCCCGGCCAGGCAGTGCATCAACGTCGACTTCCCCGAGCCGGACGGTCCCATGATCGCCGCGAACCGTCCCCGCTCGAAGACGACGTCCACGTCATCGAGGGCCACGACCCGGGTCGCGCCCGAGCCGTACACCTTCGTCACCCCGGCGCCCCGGACCGCCGACACCGCCCGCCGCGCCTGGGCCGCCGCTGTCGCTGAACTCACCAGCATCCTCCGCACGTCGGCCGTGGCTCCGCTCCGGCCGTGTCACACTGTCGGGAACCACATCTTCTACAGAAACGTAGTAGCTGACTTTCTACACGTTTGTCGAAGTGATCGCGGAGGAGGGTGGGCACTGTGACCGAGCGGCCCGCGCCGGCGTCCGAGCCCGAGGAGAGCCGGCGCGCTCCGGGAGCGTTGGAGACCGAGGTCCTGGCCGTGCTGCAGGCAGCGGACAGGGCGCTGCCCGCACGAGAAGTGCTGCGCCGGCTTGGACACGACTTGGCCTACACCACGGTCGTGACAATCCTGTCCCGGCTGCACGCCAAGGGCACCCTCACCCGTACCCGCGTCGGCCGCTCCTACGCCTACGCACCGGTGGCCGACGAACCCGGCCTGGCGGCCCGGCGGATGCACCAGATGTTGCAGGCTGAAGGCGACCACGAAGCCGTGCTCACCCGCTTCGTCTCGGAACTGTCCACCCGCGACGAGCAACTCCTCCAACGCCTGCTCGGTGCCGACCTGACCAACAGGCCAGGAAGCTGACCGGAGGCAACCATGCGCCTGGCCGTCTACCTGCCACTCGTCCTGCCAATCCTGGCAGCCCTCTCCGCCGACCCGTTCGCGCGGCGGCTGCACCCCAGACTCGCGACCTGGTTGCTGACCACGGCAGCCGTGGTCCTGGCCGTGTGCAGCACCCTCGCCTTGGGCCTGCTGGCCATGACCGGCATCGCGCGCATCCCGATCGTTGCCACGCTCGGCCGGTTCTCACTCGACGTGCTGCACCACAAAGATCCCGCAGCACTCTCGATCGGATGGGGCTCAGCAGTGCTCCTGACGGCCGTGACGGCGGCAGCGGTACGGACGCTCTGGCGACGCCTCCGCGCCCTGGCTGCCTCCTACCAGCAGGCACACCACCTGCCCGGCACCGGACAGGTGGTCGTCCTCCCCGACGCCGCGGCTGAAGCCTTCGCGCTCCCCGGATCGCCGGGACGGATCGTGGTCTCCACCGGCATGCTCGACACCCTCGACCCCGCTGAACGCACCGTGCTGCTCGCCCACGAACGCGCCCACCTGACCAGCCGCCACCACGCCTTCCACACCATCGTCCACCTCGCCGCTGCCACCAACCCGCTGCTGCGCCCAGTGGCGAGGGCAGTGGGTTTCACCATCGAGCGGTGGGCCGACGAACAGGCCGCCGCCATCACCGGCGATCGGCGGTTGACGGCCCGCGCCGTCGGCAAAGCCGCCATCGCCGCCGCCCGAACAGCGCCTGGCCACCGGCGTCGCCGCCCGGGACTCGCACTGGGCGTTACCGGAACCGCCCCGTCTCTGGCCGGCGCCGGCGCGGTGCCCCGCAGAGTCGCGGCTCTCCTGGCAGCACCGCCAGGTCGCCACCTGCTTCTCGTCGCCGCGGCAATGGCCGTGCTGGCCGGCTCGGGTATCTCCGTGCTCGAAGCCACCAAAGACCTCGAAGCCCTCCTCGAACTGGCTCGCGCCATGGCACTCCGGTGAGACGAGCTTGGTGCTCCGGGTGACGCTGGCGGCACCCGCAGTCAGTGGTTCGTTGCGGAGCCCCTGCGCTTGAGCATGGCGACGAGGGCCTTGGTCCGCGGCCAACGCCACCATGCGATCAGGCCGAACACGCCGCCGAGCAGTACCGTCACCACCGCGACCGGCGCCATGCCGGGGAGCAGGAACAGGTTGGTCAGCGTCGCGCACACCATGAGCCCGACCATCGCGAGCGCGGCCAGACCGCTTAACCGCGGGATCAGCAAGCCGATCGCGCCGGCGAGTTCACACGCGCCGGTGAGGTAGCGGAACCATTCGCCGAACCCGATGGATCGAAAGCCTTCCACCGCTGCGGGGTCGCCGAGCAGTTTGGGCGCGGCCACCGCCACGAACAGCGCCGCCAGCAGGACCTGCGCGCCCCAAACGGTGATGTTGAGCCCCCGCCCCTGCTGACCCACGCGCGCAACCGGGATCTCGTTCGACGTCACCATGACCTCCCTACTCAAACCGCGCATCGCATCCGCGCATGGCAAGTCGGTAGGTTGAAGTCTGCTCACGATCTGCCCTTGCGCCAGAGGTCTTTCGTCCTCATGGCCCGGTGGTGGGTGCGCCGTGACGACCGGCTGCCTCGGCGCGTTGGCCAATGTCTGATCAGGAACCGGGACCTTCGACCTACGTACCGAATACGTAGTCATCACGGTGCGCCACCAGGCGGGTACGGAGGAGCGTTTGCCTTGTAGCTCCTGCTCTCGCAGCCGGCGGGAAACAGACTCAACCGAACGCTGGGAATGACCTGAGATGACCTACCGCGCGCCCTACAGTCCCCAACGCCTCGCCGCACTGGTCGACGTGTACCGGGACCGGGTGGAATTCGACAACAGCCTGGGCGCAGGCCAGGGCAACGGCTACCGCTGGGCCGAACGCATCGGCGGCGCCATGTTCGACGCCCAGCAGGACCTGCTCGTCGAGTTGTGGCAGGCCGACCTGATCGAAGTCGATACCAGCCACCTCTTCGCCGCCCGTGGACACCGAGTCCGGCTCACCCACCGCGGCTGGCAAACCCTGCGCCAGTGGGGCTTCACCGCCGACCACGACGCGCCGCGCGCCCCCCTCGCGGCTGCGGCTGTGGCCGCATAGCCCTCTCGCAAGCTCGCGCAAGCGTCGAAGCAGCCCAGGCGCGCCCTGGCCAGCAACTTCGGAACGTGCACTGGGGTCTCGTGAACTTCTGCGGCCACACCTTTTTCGACAGCCACATCACCACCACGGGCAACGCCGTGCTCAGCGCTCCGCAGCGTGGGCCTAAGTTCGATACCGGTCCACAGCGGTGATAGGAAGGGAACCTTCCTGATACCAGCGTCAGGAGGATTCCCGTTCCCGGATGACGGACCAGCGGACCAGGCAGAACGAGCTGACAGGAAGGTAAGTATGGAAGCTGACGACCTTCCGGAGGCTGACGACCTCCCAGAGCACGTCTACGTGGATGCCGGCAACGGCAATGAGCTGTGGCACCGCGATGACGTGCGCGAATACCTGGAGAAGGCGGACCAGGGTGACCGCGTGCCGGCCATTCGGATCGACACGGATTCCGCTCCCTAGCTGGGAGCGAGCAGCACGAGATGGCGGGCCAGACCTCCGGGTCTGACCCGCCATTTCGTGCTCCGCGCGTCGCCGCGCCGGGACTTTCTGGTCTTCAGCCGCGAGCCGACGGCTGGGTTCACTCGGCTCGCCGATGCCGAACGGCAGCGGCGCCGCCGCTGACGCTGGCGGCTGGGATCGCACGGAGGGAGTCGACGATGAACCAGGACGACATTCCCGCGCCGGAGCAGGGACTGCTGATCACCCACTTCCTCACCGTGTCCGACGTGGCCAAGTCACGGACCTTCTACGCCGACATCTTCGGAGGACGCGTGGTCCTGGAAGAGAATCCGTGCATCGTCAAGGTGGCCAACAGCTGGATCATCATGAACCCCGGCGGGGGACCGACACCCGACAAACCCAACGTCACCCTGCGCCCACCGGAAGCGACCGACACCGTATCGGCGTTTCTGAACGTGCGGGTCGCCGACATCGCCAGCTTCTACGCCGACGCGCGCCGCAAGGGCGCCGAGTTCCTCACCGAGCCGATCGACCGCAAAGCCGAGATCCGCTGCTACATGCGCGATCCCGACGGCTACCTCATCGAGATCGGCCAGGCCACCGGAATGGTGAAAGGCATCTTCGCCGATCCACCGGCAGGCACAAACTCACCCGGCAGCAACGAAGAACCGTGATCGACAGTCGAGGAATGCGACGGCGGCACCCCGTGCCCAATGTTGCCGTTCGTGATCCCGTGGTAGCGTCTCGTGATCGTTACTCATGGTTGTCGATCGACTACGAAGTGTCGCCGGAGGGTGAAGGCCGTGCCACGTTCGGCTGCTGGGGACTCTGCAGTTGGGAATGCGTCGGGCCCGATCGGTCTCTCGATCGGCGGGATGTTGCTCTTCGCTGGCGCGCTAGCCGGCTGTGCCTCACCCGCATCGCCGCCTCCGGCAATAGCCCCGGTCAACGCGCAAGCACCCGTCCATCTCCTGCCAGTGATACCTGAGCCGGGTGCGTCTCGGTCCTCGCCGCCCGCCCCGGTAACGCGTCCAGCGGAGACCACCCCCACGCCGGGTACATTCCAGTCCCCACCGCCCACCTTGGTAATGCCTCCTGCGGAGACCACACCCACGCCCGCGAAGAGGGGTGGGGGTGTTGGCTGTCCAGAAAGCGATTACGCGAACACGTCAGCGAATTGTGTTCCGCGTCCGACCACGGCTGCTACGGCGCCGGATTCCGCCACTGCCCAATGCGCGGATGGCAGCTACAGCCGCAGTGAGCATCACCACGGCACCTGCTCCCGACACGGCGGCGTCACGGAACGGTTGTCACCGCGACCATGACATCCGCCTGAAGCCCTCGCCGAACGGGCTGACGGTACCGGTCTATCCGCCCACGCGGGTCTTTTCGCGTCCGCGAACATGCGTTTCCGTGGTCCCGTAACCCTTGGCGCCCCAATCGCGCCATTCAGCATCGAAGGGCTGCGGGAAGGGCTTGCCAGCCATGATCTCCTTCAGCACCTTTACGTAACCATCCCAGTACAGGTGGTGCTTGTGATCGACATCCGCTTTGGACAGATTCGCGGGCTTCTTGTCGGTGCAGTAGGACAGCCACCAGTAACGGTTGTAGCCCGAAACGACGAATTCTTGCAGCGCGTCCCCGGTGAGGTAGTGGTCGGAGTGACCACGTGGATCCCTTGTCCGATTGTAGTCAGAGGCATTCATCCACGGCGTAGCGTTACCACCCGGGTGCTCTCGCTTGAAGAGCGCTTTCAGAGTTTCTCTGAAACTCTCCCATTTCTGATACTCCGGTGACCCGTCTAGGGGTTTCAAGCTCGCAATCCGCTGATCATGCAATAGTTGCAGGCTGCCACGGCCAAATCCCTCACCATGGACGTTGCCGTCCGGGAGCCGCATGAAGTAGCACACGCACCGTTCGTTGGAATAGCACTGCACCTCCTGACGACCCACCAGCACCTTGCCGTTGTCCGTGAGCTTCGAACCAGAGGCCAGATTGAAAGCGGCAACCAATCCTTGCTCCCGCGCCCACCAATATTTGCTCGTGAAATCACCTCCGTCCCCGGCGGTGGTGACAATGTTGACAACCTTGACCGGCGGCTTCCACTGAAAGTCGTTATAGAGGACATTACCTCGGAATAACAGCACATCATCCTGATGGCCACCGACGTAGAACACGACGTCCGCCATAGCGCACCCCCTCAAGCGAGTGCATACGAGCCGTGCAGCAGTGTGTCATCCCAAGTGTGGGCATGATAGGGACCTACGGCCCTGGCGTGCCGGACAATGTCAGCTGAGGAGCTCTCCTCTGGAAGATCTACTAACTGACGGGAGCCGTCTCCGTTGAACGTGTTCGCACGCTTGTTCAAGTCACGGCCGTACGCGCGTCCTGGGTGTTTGCCAACGCGACCCGGTGGGAAGTCTGAGCCCGCGGAAAGGGAGCGAACTGGGGAGGCGAGAGTCCATGTTGCAGAGTCTGCTGAGCGGCCTCACCGTGCTCATTAGCTACATACCAAACATCATCGGTGCGCTGCTGGTCCTGCTGATCGGATACATCATCGCCAGAATAGTGCGCACTATTACCACCAAATTGCTGCAAAAGTTGCATTTCGACGACCGGGTGAAATCGGATCAAGGTGGAGGCTACGTCGAACGATTCAGCCCCCAAGGAAGTCCAGCCCGTCTCGTGGCGACCGTGATCTTCGCGGTCATCATGGTCTTCGTTCTGTCCTCCGCGATTGGGACCCTCAGCATTCCGGCCCTGACGGGTTTCATGGCCCTGGTGTTGGGCTATCTGCCCCGGGTGATCGCGGCACTACTGATCTTTGTGGTTGCGAGCGTTGTGGCAGGGGCTGTCAAGAGTTTGGCGTACCGGGCAATGGATGACACTCCGGTCCGCCGGATCGTGGCGACCGGTGGGCCTGTTCTGGTGATGGCGATTGCGGGGTTCATGATCCTCACACAACTGCAGATCGCGCCGGTGATCGTGACAACGACGTATATCGCCCTGATCGGTTCTCTTGCGCTCGGTGCCGCCATCGCTTTCGGGCTCGGAGGGCGCGATGCCGCCGCCGACTTGATCAACTCCGGCTACCGGAGGGTCCAGAGTGGCGAGCCGGAACGAGCGGGAACCGCAGCGTCAGCCCAGGCTGGGGGGATTCCGGGGCAAGAACAACGCGGCGAAAAGGCACGGGACACCGGTGCTGCGCCGCCTCGTCGCTGACGAGCTGTTTGCTCCGCGATCCGGCAAAGACCTGGTGGCGCCTGCGTGGCCACCGATACCCCGCCTCGCAAAGGCGGGGTATCTGACGACCTGGCCGCGTGATTGACCGCCGGTCACCCCGGCTCAGGAGGCGAGCGCGGCCCTTTGAGCGGAGGCGGGACGAGCCAGGGCGGTCGGGAGGCGATAGGACTGGCCCTCTTCGCTGTGC
This sequence comes from Pseudonocardiaceae bacterium, assembly GCA_051984675.1. Taxonomy (GTDB): domain Bacteria; phylum Actinomycetota; class Actinomycetes; order Mycobacteriales; family Pseudonocardiaceae; genus JBPYFK01. The sequence continues at coordinate 252,822 of JBPYFK010000020.1, forward strand.
ACAACCAGTTCCCCGCCTTCATAGGCGAGCAGGCCCAGAGCCTTCTGGATGGCCTCGTGTTGGCTGTCGGCCGGCGCGCACGCCCGCGTACCGCCGGGAGTGATCACCCGCCAACCGTCGGTGTGTTGGCGCACCTGCCATGTGCCCATCGCGCCGTGTCCTTTCGCTGGGTGGTCTGCGTGGTTTCTCTGTCCTGCTGGTGTTACGTAGACGACGGACGGGCCGCCGCGACGACGATCGGTGGCCGGGAACAGTGGAGGGTGTTACGCAGCGACGCTGGCTGGGGTTCTGGTGGCCGTGGCGTCATGTTCAGGTCGGAAGCCCCACTCGCGCAGGGTTTGCCAGCCGCGGTGGGTGAGCCGGACTCGATGGCCGCGAGAGGCGAAGAGGTGGCTGCTATCGACTTCGATCAGGTCGGCCCGCCACAACTCGACGAGCAGGTTTTGCTGGGCGTCGAACATGGCGCCGCCGATGCGTTCGGCCCAGCGGTAGCCGTTGCCCTGGCCTGCGCCCAGGCTGTTGTCGAACTCGACCTTGCCTCGGTAGACGTCGGCCAGGCTGGCGCGTCGCTGGTCGCTGTAGAGCACTCGGTGTGTCATCACGATCACCCCAGGGGGTTCGGTTCGGGCTGGCTCCTGCTGGCTGCGCGAGGAACTCTCGTGATCAGGCGGTCAACCCGCTCGTCTATGACAATGCGCGGGTAGGCCGTGGAGTGTCGCGGTTACGTGCATAACGCGCACGCTCCAAAGCGGCCGTGTTCAGCGCCGACCGGTTGGCGGCCGTCGCCGGCCTGCTATCTGGCCGCGTGATCTCGCCGGCGGCCATCATCACCTGGGTTCTGTCACCGTCGCGGCCTCGTCATGGTGTGGCTACAACGTCCGGTGGCGCCTGGAACATCAACAACCTTGACACGTCCCTTGTCGTGCAGCGGTTGTGGTGCCGTGTTGGATAGCTACTGCTCGTCCGGCTCGTACTGGCGACATGAGGGGCAGCGATGGGGCGCGTACCGCTGCTGGTGCGGATATATGTGCTGGTGGGGGCGCTGGTTGTGCTCGTGTTGGCGACTGCCACCGGTAGCTTCGTGTTTCGCCAGCGGACCGAGAACGCGATGAGCCACCTAACGGACGTCGTCCGTCCGGCGCAGACATCAGCAAGCGAATTAACACGGCATATACCGACCAGTCTCAGAGCGTGCGTGGGTACCTTCTCACTGCTGACCAGTCGGTCCTCCAATCCGATGCTGCCGCGCAGGACGAGGCTGCTCGATGGCAGGCCACGCTGAGGCAGCAACTCGCCGACACCCCTGCCTCGGAGCATCTACTGGCTGAGATCAACGACGCTGCGCAGGAATGGCGGAACGCCTCGGTGGGACCTGCACTCTCAACTCCGCCCCGTCGCATGGAACGACCGTTGATTGGCGCGTGCCGCTCACAACCGACTAGGACGGCTTCAGGTTGGCTCGATCAGCTAACCGGCTCTGGCCATCGAACTCGACTCCTATGCGGGCGCGTCGGTCTGCGGCCGCTGGGGAAGCTTCGCTCGTGTCCATGCATTGTCCACAGCCACCCGGCCGTGGCTAATTACAGCTGAACACAGCTGGCCCGACAAGACCGCGCTTCTGTCCTGTCTTCGTAGGTCAGAGTGGCGATTGCCAAGGTCCTCTCATGGCGCCCCGGGCAGGATTCGAACCTGCGGCACCCGCTTTATGAGATGGCGTTTATGCCTAGGTATATGGAGATGCTCGAACCTAGTCCTACCAGGGGAGATTACGAATGCGAACTGCCCGTACCGATCGGTGTTTGTGGAGACTTATCGGCCATATGTGGGGGTAAGGTGGGGATGATCTCCTTGGCGCGTCGATATGCCCGGTCCGCTAAGAGGACCGCGACGAAGCGGGCGCCCTGACGGACGATGGACGAATCTTGGCTTGACTTGACCGGCCCGCAAGAAGGGGCCCTCGGGGCACGGCAGCGATCAACCGCTCTGACTGGTGTCCTCTTTGTCAGCCTGAGTGCAGTGCTCGGCCGGCCGACGGCGACTCAGTCGGACGACTCCGCTGTCCAGATCCACCGAGTTCTGGTCGGCAGCTTCACCGTTGCCATCCTGGCCGGCCTCGCTGCGCAGCTTCTGGCCGGGGAAGAGCTCACCGAAGGTACCCATGCAGCCAAAGTACCTCCGCAGTCGGCAACCAACGGCCAGACGATCACGCGGTCGCCGTGCCCAGTGCAGGGGGCAACGCGAGACAACAGGCCTACGGGCGCTTTGGTCGCCGAGGAACGCGTGATCTGACGGATTCCAAGTCCGTTCATGCGATCATCTACTAATCATTGTCGGTATCTATCATGACCTCCGACGTTCGCATATGAAAACATCCAATATGGATGGTCGTTCGCCATCGATTGCCGACATTTTGTGCACGTAAAGTGCACAGACGACCTTGACTGACAGTGTGCCCCTGCCCCGAGCCTTAGGAGGGCGGGAGCGACTCCCCATCTGCGGTGATGCTGCAAAGCTCCAGTCATCCGAACGGGTGGTTGCCGTAACGAAGCCCTGTAGCGAACGAAGATCAGGGCATGTGGTTTCAGTTGATCGCGATCAGCGCGATCCAGGCGATCGTGCTCACGGGTGCTGCCATCGGCTACCGCGTCGGGCAGTCGAAGCCAGCAGTTCTCCCTGTGGCCGAGTTCGCGGCTATCTCGGTGGATCCAGCTTCCCAAGGCGAGTGTGTCGGCGGCCTTGGTCCCACGACCTGACGGGTCGTTGGACCACTCCCCCGTTATCTGGCATCACCTGATCTTGTCGACGACCTCGCACTTCAGCAGGTCGCGACCGAGTTTCGCTGTTCACATTCTCTACTCACTGGAACAAGGTTTGCCCGCGCCATCACCGGACATCGAAGCTCAAACCTTCTGATCTGGTTTCGTTGATCAACAGTGTTTGCCGATCATTGTCAGCATCCCTCGTCGCCTGCGCAAACTCCGGTTACGCATGTTTCGTCAGTTGACGTTTGTTTCCGTTGGGCGCGGATGATTTTTGGCGATAAATTGGCGACGTGATGACCCCGATCCCCGGCTTCCCCTCCTCGCGGTGGTCTGCTCTGACACTGTCGCCCGGCTGGCTGCGACTGCTATCGATCAGTTCAGCTTGAGCAGCAAGGTTACGGCAGCCGCGATGGCGGACACGCAGCCCGCGATCGCCGAGAGTGCTGCTGCGTTACCGCTGATACGACGAAAGATGCCGCGTGCGAGTCTCGCCCAAGACTGCCGTTGGATTATCATCCGAGCATTCTGCCATTTGTGGGCCTCGAGATGGCAGCCACGCAGGAGCCCTTTAGCGTTATTCCGACAGAACTCGCCTTCTCTGGTTTGGGCACAACATGGAACAGGAGCTTGAAGCAGACAGTAGACGACGATAGCGAGGGACATGATTTCAATAAGACCCGGCCCCGCGTTGAATTGAAACCACGTGAAATAAAGGACGATTATAAGAATGTAGCCCCAGTATTTGGCCAAGCGCTGTTTGGTTGCTGCCTTCACGTAGCCGGATCGTACGAGTTGGATCTCCTCGCTACGACGGCCAAACGGTTGATCTTCGTCGCATCGACCGCTTCGATCCGAACGCAGCGCTCAAGCGATCACCTGGTGTACCCCAGTGCTGTCCAATGCTGTCTAGCTGGACAAACGTATCGGTCGGTGTCGCTCAGTATCCGTCGATGATGTTGGTGATGCTGGCTCTGTGCTGACTGCGGTCGGTCGCGCCGCTGCATCCGCATTCGGTACGAGTCAGGGCTTAAGGCCCTTGTATTCAGGGGGAGTTTGTGTTTAAGGCTTGCGCCCCTTTGTGCGGTGAGCAGAGGATGGACGTCACCGGGCGCGGCAGAGGGGCCGCTGATGGCGATGGTTGTGGCAATGATCGGCAACGAGGTGCGGTACGCCTATAAAGCGTCCCAGCTCGATGAGTTGCTGCATGTTGTCGTTGCCGAACCCCACCGTGGGTGGGCTGCCCGGATAGTCGTCCTGCCCGAGGGCGAGGTACCGCTCGCGACCCCGGCTCCTGGGTGGGGTAACCGGCTGCGGGTGGTGACTGATCTCAACACCGCCTGGGGTGCCCTGAACTTTCTGCATCCCGCCGCGGAGTCACCTCGGTGGCAAGGCTGGGATACCTTCAATCCGGAACCGTCGATGCAAGCCCCTGCGCTACCGTTCGGGTCCAGTGGTCTCCTGTTCCCGACAAGTGCTGCACTGTCGCTCAGTGTCGTACGGGCAGCCGTGCAGGAATATTGCGACACCGCAATGAGACCAACCTGTGTGCAGTGGCAACCAGCTAGCTATTTCTGATCACGTGGCGGTCCGAGCAGGTCACGGCAGCGTTGCAGGTGACTATGGGCCTGGAACAGCAGCGAGTCGAGTATCAACAGCTCGGACACGGCTTCGGAGCACCCCGTCGCGCGTAGCTGCTCGTGGTGATCCACGTCCAATTGGAGCCGCTGTAGGTCTCTCGCAAAGGTCGCGAAGGTCTGCAAGACATCGTCGACGACCTGACTCACCGCAGGGTGCTCGCCTGTAGTCGCTGTTTGCTCGTCCACAGTTCCCATTACCGCCATAACGCAACCAATCACCCCGGGGACCGCCCCGCTGACACAGTCGACGGTAGCGGGCTGACCAGCGGTTGAAAGGGGCTTTTGTCCTCAATTCGTGCCCTGTCGACTGCCGGTGGCCTATGCTGTGGGCGCGCCCCGCAGGAGGTGCCGTAGGCCATGCCAGCGGGGAGGGGCACGCATTATGGACTCCGATCAAGAGCAGTCTCCGGACGCCGCGACGACGGCGATGCTCTTGGATAGCGTGCTCGACACCATGACTGCTCTCGCCGCAGAGGCCGGCCGGCTGGAACAAGCGATTCACGACGACCGACTCCGAGATCCTCAGGGTCAACACGATCTTGCGACCGAGCTATCCGGACTGGGTTTGACGTTGGCTGAGGCATATCGGCGCATCAGGCTCTGCCAGGACCTGTTCAAGGAAGAGAACTGAGGGCAACCCATCCATACCCCAAGAGGGCCCTGTCCCCATCCCGTCGACCTGGCTTCAGCCCGATCAGGTCGGGTCACGGGGGCAAACCTCCGAGGCCAGCTGTGACGCTCGCTGCCAAGCTTGCCCCCTTGATGCGACCTGCGCTCCTGCAACGGCTGTCCGGCCCCAGAGCT
>JBPYFK010000021.1:0-4066 GCA_051984675.1 Pseudonocardiaceae bacterium
CCGCCGGGCCCGGCACGCGGCCGGCGACAAGGGCGTGCTCGTGCACGGCGCGTCGATCGCGCAGCGCATGCTTCGGGCCGGGCTCCTCGACGAGATCCAGATCCACCTCGTTCCCGTCCTGCTCGGCGAGGGCCTGCGCCTCTTCGAGCACCTCGGCGCCGGGCACATCGAGCTCGAACCCGTCGCCGTGCGCCAAGGCCACGAGGTCACCCACCTGCGCTACCGCGTGCGTCGTTGAACCCGGTCCGTCACAGAGTTCCCTTGCGCTGGAAGCGCGCTCAGCGGCATACGACCATGCCGTATGCCGCAGGGCTTGCTCTCGCGTGCCGCCTCCCTCGCGCGTGGGGTGCTGCTTCAGCTCGCGCTGGCACAGTTCATCTGCAGCTTCGCCTGCGGCAGATGGTCGCGACAGACGGCGTTGGAGGAGCAGGATGACATCGTGGAGACTTGGGACGCGTTGCGGGCGCGACGAAACGTTCGGCAGTTCAGTGAGCAGCCAGTCCCTGACGAGGCGCTCAACCGAATTCTCGAGGCGGGACGACGTGCCCCGTCGGCGAGCAACTGGCAGCCGTGGGACTTCGTGCTCGTCACGGACAGGGCGCAGCTGGTCGATTTGGCGAAAGTCTGGCAGGGCGCCAAGCATGTCGCCGGAGCAGCGGCCGCGATCGCGATCGTCGCGCCGGAGCCGAAGGACGATCGGCAGTCGGCTCTGATCCAGTACGACCTTGGCCAGGCCACGTATGCGATGACCGTTGCTGCGGCCGACCTGGGCGTCGGCACCGGCCATGCTGCGGCTGCCGACCAGAACCAAGCCCGGGCCGTTCTGGGCTTCCCGGAGGGACGATTCCTGGCGTACTTGCTCTCCGTCGGTTATCCGGCGGACAAGCCGTTGGCTGTCATCGAGCGCCTGAACCGACGCCCCTTCGACGAGGTCGTGCACCGCGGACGGTGGTGACAGGAGGCACGTTCACGAGGTGTCTGCCCTCGCGGCTACTCTCGAAGCCCGGAGACCGGGTGGCGGACAGAGCACGTCATCCATGAATGTTCGGGTCGACTGATCCATGAGGAGAGCGGTGCTGGCCAAGTATTCGGGGTTCTGCGCACGTTGCGATGTACCGATTCGACCGGGGGAGAAGATCGTCAGCGCCGGCGAGGACTCCTCCGCCTGGCTTCACGCTGACTGCGGCCCGGAACTGCTGCTACCCGGATTGACCGCCAAGCGGGCGCCGGCCCAAGCGAGCCGCAGCACGGCCGCCAGAAAGCCTCGGACAAGGACGGCGCCGATGACCGTGCCCGATGGTGCGACCTTCGTCTACACCGACGGCGCGTGCTCGGGAAACCCTGGGCCGGGAGGGTGGGCGTGGGCGATTGACCGTGAGCGCTACGCGTCAGGCTCGGAGCGGCCCAGCACCAACCAGCGAATGGAGATCCGCGCGGCACTCGAGGCCGTCACCGCGCTGGGCGGACCCCTGGTCGTGGTGAGCGACTCGACGTATGTCGTGAACTGCTTCCGCGACAGGTGGTGGGCTGGATGGCTGGATCGCGGCTGGACCACGTCACAGAAGAAGCCGGTCGCCAACCGTGACCTGTGGGAGCCTCTCGTCCAGGCTGCCACCGAGCGCGGCGATGTTGCCTTCCAGTGGGTGAAGGGACACTCCGGCCACGAGCTGAACGACCTCGTCGATCAGCTCGCCGTGGCCGCCAGCCGCGCCGTCGACTGAGAAGGCGCCGATCTCAGTGGGTCCAAGTGGACGGCTGCACGCCCAGCCCGCCGATCGTGGCCTCACCACCCGATGTCCGTCCGGGTCACGGGCTCGGCGTGTACTGCTTCCTCATCTCGAGGAGCGCTGACCTCAGCTGGGGCAGCTTGCCACCGGGCTCGTTGCGCCCTGTCGGGGCATCGGCACGTATCCGCTTGCCGGCATTGGTGACGAAGACGATGTAGTGAAACCCAAGATCGATGTCGGCTTGGACCTTCTCGAGCTTGACGTCGTTGAGGTCTGTCCACGGGATCCTGTGGCGGCGAACAAGATTCGTGACCGTCACGCCTGATTCATCGGCGATGATGCTCCACCGCAGACTGGCCACACCTACCAGTGCCAGGACGAGGGCAGCGCCCACAAATGCAGCAGCCCCGGCCCTTCCCAGATCGTCGGGAGCGACAATGCCCACCGCAGCGCTGAACGCAGCAGATGCTAGAAGGCCAGCGCACCAGAAGAACCGGACACGGGGTCTCTCCACCAACCTCGACCGAGTTCCGACACGACCGGTGAGGGGCGCGTCGAAGCTGTCGTCGCTCATCGTGGCGACGTTCTCTGGACCGGTTGATGCCGCCGCATGCCGTGCACGATAGACGCCGTCCGGCGCCGCCCCGGGCGTCGAACCCTGCGCCAACGCCTTGGCCAAGTTGCGGCGTTGGAGGAGCCGAGCCATGGGATTCAGTGACCGCCACCCCGCCACGCATCCCAGGATCAGCACGACAGCGGTGAAAACGCTGTCCGCTGGGCCCTTCTTTTGTTCTGGCGTGTCCAGCCCGAGCCAGACGTTGAGGCGGTAGCCCGCGTAGATGACCGCCGAGGCGATCGCCAGGCCGGCAAGAAGGACCGCGTAGAACCCGAGCGGACCGATGCTTTCGGCATCCGGTCTCAGCAGTGCTGCGAACTCAGGGTCGTCCTTCACCGACGCGATGAAGTCGGCACCGTCGACCCAGCCGTCCGGGTCGGCCGAGGGCTGCTGACTGTAGGCCGCAGCCATGGCCTCATCAGCTGAGCCGTACGCCTGGTCGACCACTCGGGGCGGGTTCACCGGGTTTGCACTGCGGGCCAGGACGTCGGAATCCGCATCGGACAGGTGCGGCACCATCCCAGGCAGGTCGCTGGCCACCGCGGACAGCCGTCGGAGCAGGAATCCGCCGGTGGGTGTGCGCAGGACAACAACCAGCTCGAGATCGGCAGCTCGCAATGGTTGCGGCTCCACGTTCACGACCTGGACCAGGGACGGCGACCGTTCGGTACCGCTATCAGGATCAGCGACAAGCATGGCCTGGGCAGGCACCTGTTCCTCAACCACTGGGTCGTCCTCGCGGTTGCCAACGCCGAACGCGGTGAGCAAGGCCAGACCCCAGAACAGCCACCCGACAGGCTCCTCGTACATGAGGTCCCACACGGTCGTGGCGGCCTCGCCGACTGAGATGGGCAGTGGCGCGAACCCTTCGCCGTCGTACAGCCACAGGAGGAGGTAGCTCGACAGCGCAAGGCTGAACAGGGTGAGCATCACGCTCAGGGCCCGGACCCAGCCCTCGGCGAGCATTGCATGTCCTGCCGCCACGGCGACCCCCACGCCCAGCCCCAGGACAATGGCGAGAAGGCCGACCTCGTACCCGGTGAGGATGACCACGGCCGTGTAGAGGGCCGCACCTACGACAGCGGCAGTCAGACCCAAGACCCCAGCTCGCAGCACTGACCATGCGACGTGTGGGCCGTCGTTCACCGCGGCGCCACTATGCGGAACTGCTGACATGACCAGAACCCCCCTGTCCGTTCGCCACTGGGTGGCATCAGGACCTGTACGGCGGGAGCCGATGGATTGACACAGGGGCCCCGCCGTGCGGGCGCATATAGATGAGTGTCCCGCCCCGAGCCGTCGTCCGTGGCCCGTTCCGGCCAACTACCGGAATCTCGCCCACGAGCTGGTGACAACCACTGCGCCGCCTGCGTCTTTCCCCGGCAGTCGACCAACTCCTCGCAGGCACGCGCGGCGCCTGCCGTGACACGTTGAGCGCGACCGAGTGGCGAACGACGCGACCGCTGGGCGGGGTGAGCGTCAGCCGTCTCGGTTGACTTACGTCCCGAAGGGACTGCTCCCCCATCGCTGCTCCGTCAACACTCTGATGCTCGGGGCCCTCCAACACGTGATGGCCGGTTTGCCTGACGACACCCCCGAAGCAGAACAGACTGTCGGGTATGAGTCCCCTGCCCCGTGGGACCCTCACGCTGTTCTTCAGCGACATCGAGGGCTCGACCTCCCTTCTCACCGGGTTGGGTCCACGCTGGGCTGAGGCGTTGTC
>JBPYFK010000022.1:0-5447 GCA_051984675.1 Pseudonocardiaceae bacterium
CGGCCCCGAAGGCCATGCCGAACAGCGGGATGAAGAACAGCAGTCCGAACAGGAAGCCCCAGAACATGCCCCACGAGACGTTGCCGGCGACCGGGTGATGGTTGGTGGTGACGTGGAGCTCTCCCTCACGGTCTCGCCTAATCACCGCGATGGCGTCGGGCTGGATAACCAGGTCAGAGGCCAGGCGCCGTGCTTCCGTCGCGGCTTCTTCGGCCGTCGTCTCATCCGGATAGCCAATAGCGATGAGTGTGCTCATGCTCTCCCCTTTGTGTGTCGGATGATCGGGCGGATGTGCCCGCCATTCAGTTGGCCACGACCAATTCAGCGCCACCGTGAATGGCTGGTCTTGATCCTCGAAGTGCCACATGTGCCGCAGGGGACTGTCCTGACGGGACGAGTGATCGTGGTCCCGAGGGGTCTGTCTTCGGTGCCCGGTCTGCGCTTGCCAGGTCGATGCCGCGAGCGGCACAACGCGCAACGTTGGTGGCGTGCGATGTTGTCGATGAGGACTGCGTCCTGGCCGGCGACCAGGTCAACCTCGACGCATCGGCGCCAAGTGTCGGGACAGCTGAACGGAGCGGCGGAAATGATCGACTCGCGGCGGTTCCTCCTGCTCGGTGGTGGGATCAGTCACCGGCTCGCGCATCGGGTGTCGGAGCTAGGCGGCCACGCCCTGACCATTTCCCGGACCCAGCCGACGAGTTTGACGGGCGAGCACCTCACGGCTGGCCTGCAGACGCCGGAATCGTGGGCTACGGCGGTCGAGGAAGGTTCCCAACGGCTGGGCGGCATCGACGTTCTCGTGAACTGCGGCGGCACCAGCCCGGTCCGGCGGCGGCTCACCGACCACGACGACGCCGACTGGCTCAGTGCGCTACGAACTGATGTCCTGACATTCCGTCGCAGCTGCATGCGGGGGATCGACCTGATGAGCCCCACAGGTGGTGTCATCGTCAACCTCACCGAAGCGCGACCGTGGCCCGACGACGTGTTGTCGGCGCCCTCGCTGGCCGCGTTCGCGGCGCTAGAGGCGACGAATCACACCCTGGCGTTGGCGGCGGCGGCACACCGGCTGCGCCTGTTCGGGATAGCCCCGCAGACACGATCGGCGACTCACCGGCGTCCTGACCGCCTAGCCGGTAATGGCTCGGCTCGGTTTCCGCTGGTCGCGTTCGTCGAATCCGTGGAGGTGATCGAGTCCATCATGGATCTGCTCGAGGACCCGACGGCGCATGACGCCACCTACGGCCTGGACAGCGGTCAAATTCCGGTATCCGAATCGGCATCCGTGCCACGAGGTCGAGAGCGGTCATCGATATTGGACATCCCAGGGTGAGGCCAGGCCGGTGTGCGGCTGTGAGGCTTGAACCAGGCCGGAGCGCGGCACCCGCCACACGAACCGGTGAAATCCAGGAGCACGCGGCGCGGCACTCGGCCGCATTTCCGTCCCACACGCGCTGCAGAGCGAGGAAGGAAACGACATGACGTTGATGCGATTCGACCCCTTCCGCGAACTGGACCGGCTCACCGAGCGCCTGCTTCCTGGAGGGGTACGCGCGATGCCGACCGAGGCCTTCCGGCGCGGGGACGAGTTCTTTGTGCTCCTTGATGTTCCGGGCGTCGACCCGAACGACGTGAACGTAACCGTGGAACGCAATGTGGTGAACGTTCAGGCCGACTTCATCTCGCCGCGGCAGGAGGGTGACGAGCCAATCATCGACGAACGACCGCATGGGCGTACGAGCCGTCAGTTCTTCCTCGGCGAGAACCTCGATGCCACCAAGCTGCGGGCCGACTACGACCGTGGGGTGCTCACCTTGACTGTTCCGGTGGCCGAGCAGAGCAAGCCGCGCCAGGTGCAGGTCGCATCGACCCCGGCTCGCACCATCGACGTCGAATCGGACCGCCCGCAGGACGCCAAGCAGTCGGTCAACGCCTGATAGCGCAAGGCGTCACCAGCTGCGGTCACGTCCCCGGCTGACCCGCACCTACCCGAGTCTGAACGAAGGGACCCTCATGCCCAGAGCTGTCGGCATCGATCTCGGCACCACCAACTCCGTCATCGCTGCGTGGGAGGGCGGGGAACCGGCCGTCATTCCTAATGCGGAAGGTGCCCGGACGACCCCGTCGGTGGTCGCCTTCACCGACAGCGGCGAGCGGCTGGTCGGGCAGCTCGCCCGCCGTCAGGCGATCCTCAACCCGAAGGGCACGATCTATTCGGCCAAGCGGTTCATCGGCCGGCACTTCGACGAGATCAGTGAGGAGGCCAAAGCGGTCGCCTTCGACGTCGTGCCCGGCCCAGATGCAGTCGCGCGGTTCGACGTTCGCGGCAAGCTCTACGCCCCGGAAGAGATCTCCGCGCTGGTACTGCGCAAGCTCGCTGAGGACGCCGCCAAGCAGCTCGGGGAGCGTGTTACCCAGGCGGTCATCACGGTGCCGGCCTACTTCAACGACGCCCAGCGACAGGCCACCAAGGACGCCGGCAAGATCGCCGGCCTCGAGGTATTGCGGATCATCAATGAACCCACCGCCGCCGCCCTGGCGTACGGACTGGACAAGCGTGGCCACGAGACCGTGCTGGTCTTCGATCTCGGCGGCGGTACGTTCGACGTCAGCGTCCTCGACGTCGGTGACGGCGTGGTCGAGGTCCGCGCGACCTCCGGCGATACCCATCTTGGCGGCGACGATTACGACCGTCGCATCGTCGATTACCTGGCTGACGAGTTTCAGCGTGAACACCGAATCGACCTCCGGTCGGACGCACAGGCGCTCCAGCGACTGTTCGAGGCGGCCGAGAAGGCCAAGGTCGAACTCAGTTCGGTCAGCCAGACCCACGTGAATCTGCCGTTCATCACCGCCGACGCTGCCGGCCCGAAGCATTTGACCGCCACGATGATGCGGTCGAAGTTCGAAGAGATCACGTACGACCTGACCCAGCGGTGCCTCGAGCCGGTGAAGCAGGCGATGGCTGATGCGAAGGTCAGTGCGAACGACATCGATGAAGTCATCCTGGTGGGCGGCTCGACCCGCATCCCGGCCGTGCAGAACCTGGTCCGTCGCCTGACCGGTGGCAAAGACCCGAACATGACCGTCAACCCCGACGAGGTCGTCGCGCTCGGCGCGGCCGTGCAGGCCGGCGTGCTCAAGGGTGAGGTGTCCGATGTCCTGCTGCTGGATGTCACCCCCCTCTCGCTGGGGGTCGAGACCCGCGGCGGAATCATGACCAAGATCATCGAACGCAACACCACTATCCCCGCCCGCCGCAGCGAGGTCTTCTCGACCGCCGCGGACAATCAGCCCGCTGTGGATATCGTGGTGCTGCAGGGCGAGCGCGAAAGGGCTGCCGACAACCGAGTTCTCGGCCGGTTCCAGCTGACCAACATCCGTCCCGCCCCGCGCGGCGAACCGCAGATCGAGGTCACCTTCGATATCGACGCGAACGGCATCTTGAGTGTCACTGCCCGTGATCGCGACACCGGCGCCGAACAGGGCATCACGATCACTCAGAGTTCCAACCTGGACGCTGCCGAAGTGGAGCGCATGGTTGCCGAGGCGGATCGCAACCGTGCCGAGGACCAGCGACTGCGGCAGGAAGTCGATGCCCGTAACGAACTCGACAGCGCCGCATATCAGCTCGAACGCCGCCTCAACGATCTCGGTGACCGAGCCCCGGTCCATGAGAAAGCGCGCGGCGAGACGCTGATCAGCGATGCCCGGCAGGCCATCGCCGACGAGGCGCCTCTCGATCGGGTCCGATCGTTGACCGGCGAGCTGGCCCAAGCCGCGGCGGCGCTTGACGCTAGCGCCGGAGCCGCCAGCGGTGGCGCTAATGATCGTGGCAGCAGCGGCCAGGGTGCCGATGACGACGTGATCGATGCCGAGTTCGACCGTGCCTGATGTCAACCACTCGCGGTCGGACTCGCCTGCCCAGCCGGGTCCCGACGACGCCTCGGCGACGGCGGAGTCGAAACCGGCGGCGACGGGTGACCCGAGTGGCCGGATCGACCAGATCACGGCGCAGGACGCGCAGGATCGGTGGCGGCGGACTGCGGCCGATCTGGAAAACACTCGCAAACGTGCGGCCCGAGAATTAAGTCAGGCCCGCGAACGCGAACGCGCGGCCGTGGCTAAGCAGTTCCTTCCGGTGTTGGACAATCTCGAACTCGCGTTGGCTCACGCCGAGGCCGACCCCACCTCGATCATCGACGGTGTCCGCGCGGTCCTCGAGCAGGCAGTCGGGGTAATGGCCCGCCTCGGCTACGACCGGCGTGACGAGTCCGGGGTGCCGTTCGACCCGGTTGCGCATGAGGTGGTGACCGTCGTTGACGACCCGGACGCGGCACCCGGCACGGTGGTTCGGGTTCTGCGTCCTGGCTACGGCGATGCCGAGCGGCAGCTGCGGCCGGTTGCCGTCGCCGTTGCCCGGCAACGGGAGTGACCGGCGATGGCGGGCGACTACTACGACGTGCTCGGCGTGGCCCGCACTGCCACCGGCGAGGAACTCCAGAGCGCCTACCGAAAGCTGGCGCGCCGCTACCACCCTGACGTCAACGCCGATCCGAGCGCAGTGGACCGGTTCAAGGCGATCAACGAGGCCTACCACGTCCTTGCTGATCCGGAGACGCGCGCCCGGTACGACCGCTTCGGGCCGGACTTCCGGCAGATACCTGACGATGTCGCGGCAGGCGCCGGCGCGCGTGGCCCGGGCAACGCCTACCGCCCGGAGGGGTCAGCGCAGGCCCGTACCCGCCGGCCCGGAGGGGGGCGCTCAAGCGCGGGCATCAACATCGAGGACCTGCTCGGCGGCAATGTCAGTGGCTTTGAAGATCTGTTCGGTTCGTGGCGTACCGGTGGCCCGATGCCGGGTGCGGATCAGGAGGCCGAACTCACCCTGAGCGTGGAGCAGGCATTCACGGGCGGCAGGCATCACGTGAGTTTGGCCGGACCCTCTGGTCAGCGTGAGTACGACGTTACGGTGCCGCCCGGGGTGACCGACGGGCAACGGATCCGGCTCAGCGGCCAGGGCGGTCAGGGCAGCGATGGCGCACCTCCGGGGGATCTGTATCTGCGGGTGCGGATCCGACCCGATGACCGAGTCCGGGTCGAGGGCCGCGACATCTTCGTCGAGGCTCCCGTTGCGCCGTGGGAGGCCGCGCTCGGAACGACCGTGCCAGTGAGCACTCCCGGTGGTGAGGTCAAGGTGAAGATCCCCGCTGGTTCCTCCAGCGGCCGACGGCTACGCCTGGCCGGCGAGGGCATGCCCAACCCGCGGGGCAGGCCGGGTGATCTGTACGCCGAGGTCCGCATTCTCGTGCCCCGTCGGCTCCATCGCCGGGAGCGGGAACTGTTCGAGGAACTGGCTCGCGAGTCCGACTTCGACGCGAGGAGCGCGAAGCGATGACCCAGGTGCGTGTAGCCGTCCGGTATCCGTTGCTGGCAGTCGAGAG
>JBPYFK010000023.1:0-2426 GCA_051984675.1 Pseudonocardiaceae bacterium
GCGCCGAGGTCGCCGAGCGGGATTTCGGCGTCCGGCAGCAGCGGCCCGAAGCCCTTGCGGAACTCCTCGGCGCCGTTCACCGACAACGACCCCGTGGTCAGCCCGTGGAACGCGTGGACGGCATAGACGATCCGTCCGCGCCCGGTCGCGTGCCGGGCGAACTTGAGCGCCGACTCGACGGCCTCGCTGCCGCTGTTGCAGAAGAACACCCGGTCCAGGCCCGGCGCCTTGGCCAGCAGCCGCTGCGCGAGCAGACCGGCGATCGGCTGGCAGTCGAACTGGGTCCACGCGGCGAAGTCCATGTCCAGCGCGTCGTGCAGCGCCTTCCGGATCACCGGGTGGCTGCGGCCGGCCGCGAACACCCCGAAGCCGGCCAGGAAGTCAGCGTAGGCGTTGCCTTCCTCGTCATAGAGGTAGGCGCCCTCGCCCCGCACGTAGTCCCTGTCGAAGCCGATCGTGTGCAGCGTGCGGGGCAGCTGCGGATTCAGGAAGCGGCCGTGCAGGTCGTATCCCTGACCGCGGACGGCCGCTAGTTCCGCACTGAGGTCAAAACCCATGGAGGTATTATCACCGCTTCACGAGGCGCCGCGGGCTGGTCAGGAATCCGGTGCCCCAGCACATGTGCATGGTGGCGAGGACCAGCGGCACCCGCACCCGCACCGAGCCCGGCAGGTCTCGGGCGAGCACCGCGGCCACCGCCGTCACCCCCGCGAGGTACCCGACAGGAACGGCGAAACCAAGGAGCAAGTACCGCAGGCCTACCGGACCGTTCCCTATGATGGCCGCGAGCCCGAAGACTCCCAGAACGCAGCCGGCGAAGTTCGCCGCGGTCACGGCGGGCGCCGCCAGATACCGGGGGCTGACCGTCTCGGGGTACCTGCGCGCGACGACGCGTCGCCAGCGTCCGTAGCGGAAGTGCTGCCTGGCGAGCGCGAGCAGGCTCGTCCGTGGCCGGTAGGTGACCTGGAGTTCCGGGGTGAACCAGATCAGGCCGCCGGTGGCGCGGATCCGGTAGTTCAGCTCCCAGTCTTCGGCCACGATCATGGTCTCGTCGTAGCCGCCGACCCGCTCGATCGCCTCCCGGCGATACACCCCCAGGTAGACGGTGTCCGCGGGCCCTGCCTCGCCGCCGGTGTGGTTGGCGGCCGCGCCGACCCCGGCGGGCGAGGTCATCGCCCAGGCGACGGCCTGCTGGAACGGGGTGACACCCTCGGCGGCCATCACCCCGCCGACGTCAGCGGCACCGGTCTGGAGCAGCGTGCGCACCGCGATGCGCAGGTAGCCATCGGGCAGCATGGCGTGCCCGTCGATCCGGGTGATCACCGAGTGCCGCGCCGCCTTGATCGCGGCGTTCATCGCCGACGCAATCTTGCCCGAAGGGTTGGGCACGACCACGATCCTGTCGTCAGCTGCCGCGAGCTCGCGGGCGATCTGCTCGGTACGGTCCCGGGACGGGCCGACGGCGAGGACCAGCTCGAACCCGCCGGGGTAATCCTGCTCGAGCACCCGGGCTACCGAGTTGGCCAGGTGCTTCTCCTCGTCACGGACCGGCATCACCGCTGAAACGGCCGGGAGCGTGGTCTGCTCCTCAGGAGAGAACGGTGTCGCCTGGGGAGTCAGCCGCGTACGTTCGGAATGATGATCTTGGCCCATGACTCCGGTCACGAGGTGGAGTTTAATGCCGCCGCAGCCCGCCGCAGCTCAACAACAACCGTAACCGGGGCCTGTTTTCAGAGAACTGAGTCCTCCAGGAGGTCGGTAACCAGCGCGGCGATCGCGGACCGCTCGGAGCGGGTCAGTGTCACATGAGCGAACAGCGGGTGGCCCTTGAGCTTCTCGATCACCGCCACCACACCGTCGTGCCTGCCCACGCGCAGGTTGTCGCGTTGGGCGATGTCATGGGTGAGCACCACCCGGGACCCGGTGCCGATCCGGGACAGCACGGTGAGCAGCACGCCGCGCTCCAGCGACTGCGCCTCGTCCACGATCACGAACGCGTCGTGCAGCGAGCGGCCACGGATGTGCGTCAGCGGCAGTACCTCGAACATGTCGCGCGCGATGATCTCGTCGATCACTTCTTGGGTAGTGACCGCGGACAGCGTGTCGTAGACGGCCTGTGCCCACGGGTTCATCTTGTCGGCCTCGGACCCGGGCAGGTAGCCGAGGTCCTGGCCGCCGACCGCGTAAAGCGGGCGGAACACGATGACCTTGCGGTGCTGGCGCCGCTCCATCACCGCCTCGAGGCCCGCGCACAGCGCGAGCGCTGATTTGCCGGTCCCCGCCCGGCCGCCCATGCTGACGATCCCGACGTCGGGGTCGAGGAGCAGGTCGAGGGCGACGCGCTGCTCGGCGGACCGGCCGTGCAGGCCAAACGCCTCACGATCGCCGCGTACCAGCTGGACCTGCTTGTCCGGGCGGACCCGGGC
>JBPYFK010000024.1:0-4161 GCA_051984675.1 Pseudonocardiaceae bacterium
GAACTGCCCCGCCAGCACCAGCGCGTCCGCGAATGCGACCTGGCCGACCGCGACTTGGGCGACGGTGCGTTCGTCATCGGCCGAGGCCGGCAGACCTCGCTCGGCGAGCAGTTCGTCCCCGGCGGCATCACCCAACCAGCTCTCAGCGTCGACGACGGTGACCACCGCCTCGACCGCGACGAATTCGTCCAGCGTGCGACCACCGAGCGAGACATGCTGGATCGCCCAGCACGCCGCATCCGGTTCCAGGGCCGGGTCCAGGTGCAACACGATTCTGTCCACAGTGGGCTTGCTGGCTAGTGCGCTCAGCAGCGGCAGCACATTGCCGCGCAGCGTGCAGGAAACGCACCCGTGCACCAGCTCCAGCGTGGTGTCTTCGTCGCGGTCGCCGTGTCGCAGCCGGCGGTGTACGACGCCATTCGTGACCTCACGCAGGTTGTGATGCACTAACGCCGTCGTCCCCGCGCGCTGCCGGCGCAGGGACTCAGCGACGTCCGCAACCGGCGCTGCCGGTAGTCCCGCGACGATGACTAGTGGCGTGCGCGCGCTGCGCTGCCCGGACGGTTCCATCCCCACCTCAATCGACAACCATTTTCATTAGTCCGTGCGACACGTTACCCTACGGAGAGGGTTAGATGAAAATGGATGTCATTAACAGGAGGTGTGGTCGTGTCTGTCCGCTGCCAGGTGACGGGCAAGAAACCCCGCTACGGCACACAGGTCTCGCACTCGCACAGGCGCAGCAAGCGTCGATGGGTCCCGAACGTGCAGCGCCACACGTTCTGGCTGCCCTCGGAAGGCCGACCCGTTCGGCTGCGGGTGTCCGCCAAGGGGCTGAAGACGATCGACAAGCGCGGGATCGAAGCCGTGGTGGCCGAACTGCGCGCCCGAGGGGAGCGGATCTGATGCCACGCGGCACCGACAACCGGCCGCTGGTCAGGCTCCGCTCCACCGCCGGCACCGGCTACACGTACGTAACCCGAAAGAACCGTCGCACCACCCCGGATCGGCTGCGGCTGCGCAAGTACGACCCGGTGGTGCGGCGGCACGTGGAGTTCCGCGAAGAACGCTGACCCCGATCGCTTGTTTGCGAATGGAAGGACATCGCTGGTGGCCAAGAAGTCGAAGATCGCACGGAATACGCAGCGTCGGGAGGTCGTCGCGCGCTACGCGGAACGCCGAGCTGAGCTGAAGCGGATCATCTCGTCACAGCAGAGCAGCGTCGAGGAGCGGGACGCCGCAGTCGCGGAGCTGCAGAAGCAGCCGAGGGATGCCAGCAGCACGCGGGTGCGCAACCGGGACGCCGTCGATGGTCGTCCGCGCGGACACCTGCGCAAGTTCGGCGTCTCGCGCATCCGGCTGCGCGAACTCGCGCATAGCGGCGCGCTGCCGGGCGTACGCAAGTCGAGCTGGTAATGAGACCACTCTGGACGAATGCAAACACTCAGGGATGTCGCGGTAACCAAACCGAAACCCATGCGCCGCAAGCCAAATCTCCTGCGCGGTGAAGGTGTTGCCACCGTGGACTGGAAGAACGTGACACTGTTGCGCAAGTTCCTGTCCGACCGAGGCAGAATCCGGTCGCGCCGGATCACCGGCCTGACAGCGCAGGAACAGCGAGACGTGGCGCAGGCGATCAAGAATGCCCGAGAGATGGCGCTGTTGCCCTACCCGGGGCCGGTCAAGCACTGAATCCAGGGCACGACGGTGGCCCCGGCCAGGCCGGGGCCACCGTCGTGCTGCCGGGAGTCGCACTCAGCAGTCCCGCAGTTCCGGGCTCTGGTTGAGCAGCTGGCTGGCCGGCGAGACGAACTCCGCCAGCGCCGCACGGCCGGCGTCGGTGGGCCGGAAAGCCGCGACCCGGTGGCAGTTCTGGAAGGCCAGGGCCACGCCGAAGTGCCGTTCCAAGCTGCCCCGGATGGCGTCCGAGGCCAGCGCCCGCAGCAGCTGACCACGGTGCTGCTCGCTGGGCGGAGGAACGGCATGATCAGCAAACGGCGCATCGGTCCCGTCGAGCCCGGAGACCGCTTCGCTGATCACCTCCCATGCATACGGCAGCGAGGTGCGCACGCACTCCGCCATGTCCGCGTCGGTGATCTCGTCGTGCTGTGCGCGTTCCAGCAGTGCCTGCGATACGTCTAACGACATCATTACCTCCTGATGGGGTTCTCCCGTTCACCGCACCGAAGTCGGTGCCACGCCCGAGTGCGCCAGTGCGCCCGGGCCGTGCTTGAAATCCGGGTCGACCTGCTCGGACAGGTCGTGGCCAGCCCGGTCATTGGCCCATGCGCCGGCGTTGCGCAAGTGGAACTCGACGGCCTGGCGCTGGAAGGTGGCCCAGTCCTGCTCGACGCTGTCGACCAGACCGCGCATCGCCGCCAAGGCGGCGATGTTGGGTTCTTCCAGCGCGTCGATGGGACGTACCTCGCCGCGCTCGGCGGCACGGACGTGCCGCGAGTGGCCCACCCAGGTCAGCAGGTCGTCACCCAGCCGCTCGCGCAGGAACTCCACGTCGTCGGCCTCGCTGATCTTGTTGCCCACGACCGCGATGCGCACGTCGAAGTCCCGGGCGTACTCCCGGTACTGGTGGTAGACGCCGACGCTGCGCACGGTCGGCTCGCACACCAGGAACGTGACGTCGAACCTGGTGAACAGCCCGGAGGCGAACGCGTCCGCCCCGGCGGTCATGTCGACCACGACATACTCGTCCGGGCCATCGACGAGGTGGTTGAGCAGCAGCTCGGCCGCACCGACCTTGGAGTGGTAGCAGGCTACGCCGAGGTCGCCGTCGGCGAACGGCCCGGTCACCGCCAGCCGGACCCCGTCCACCTCCCGCACGCACGACTCGTACACCGGGTTGTCTTCCACGACCCGCAGCAGCCGCGACCCCGCCCCCGGCGGAGTCGTCTTGACCATGGCCGACGCATCGGGAATTCGAGGGTTCGCACCCCGCAGGTACTCCTTGATCAGTGGCAGGTGGCTGCTCAGGGACGGCAGCGCACTGGTGTCCGCCTCGGACAGACCCAGTGCGGTGCCCAGGTGCTGGTTGATGTCGGCGTCCAAGGCCAGCACCGCAGCGTTTGAGGCGGCCCGGTGGCGCGCGAACAGGGAGGCGAGAGTGGTCTTGCCGCTGCCACCCTTGCCCACGAAAGCGATCTTCAACGGGATTCTCCCCAGAACGAGACGGGACGATCACCCCTAGTAGTATCGAAAACGATCATCAGTAGCAAATTGGAGGGCGGCTAACGGTACAGAGCCGTGCGTGAGAAGGTGCCCGGTCGAGACTTAGTCGTGAGCGGGCGCGTGCACGAGCGGTTGCAGTGCCGTGGTCCCTGCGGTGATCGCCTGGGTGGCCGTCGGCCACGAGGTCTCGGCCGGCGCCGAGGTCAACAGCACCGCGATGTAGCGCGAGTTACGGCCGACCACGCCGGTGGTGTGTAGCACCACCTCGGAGGCGGAGACCATCCAGCCTTGCTTGATCGCCCAGGGCACGTCAGCCATGCCGCGGGGGATACCGAAGTACTGGTCGAGACCGTCCGCTGCTTGGGGCGTGGCGTTCGCCAGGGAGTCCAGGATGAGGTCTCGCTGCGCCTGCGGTAGCCGATCGGTGATCCAGCGGTAGGTGGTGACCACGTCGGCGGCGGTGATCAGCGTGTCGCCCCATTGGGCCGGATCGCTGGGCGGTTCGGTATCCGACAGGCCCAGCAGGCTGATCATGCGGGACACGATCGCCGGACCACCATCGTCCTGCCAGAGTGCGTCGGCGATGCTGTCGTCGCTGGCGGTCAGCATCCGGTGCACCTGGCTTGCCACGTCTGGTGATGGCTGCTTCTGCAGCGCGTCGATGGCGATGAGCAGTTTGACCACCGAGGCCGCGTGGAACTGGTGGTGCGGCGCCACCCGTGCCACCACGCTCTGGGTGTCCCGATCAAATACCTCGACCCCCAGGGCCGTTTCGGGAGCAATCCCGTCGACGGCGTCCACCACCTGTGCAGCCTGGTGGGCGCGGGCTGCTGCGGACGTTTCCACACGCGACGCTGCTCCAGCGGGTTCGGCCCGCGCCGGTGGGCGGGAGGCCCAGGTTGCCGGTCGCGAGGACCGCGCATCCTCGTGCAATGGGGTGTTGACCAGCGTTGCGCGCTGGTCGCGCACCGCCGCCAG
>JBPYFK010000025.1:0-2092 GCA_051984675.1 Pseudonocardiaceae bacterium
CAGCAGCCGACGTGCCCGCACTGGGCGCAGCGGCGCAGGTGCAGCCACCAGCCGCTGGCGGCCTCGCATTCGACGCAGCCGGTGCCGCTGGGCGGCACGGCCGGGTCCACGCCTGGCAGTTCGGTCATTATCGCCCCTTTACTGTTGTGGAGCGGGTGAATTGTTCTCGAAACCGTTAACTGTTTCCCCGGGCGTTACCGGGAGCCGGACCTGGAACCGGGTGTCACCCGGCTCGGACTCGACCCGCAGGTCACCGTGGTGCTTGTTCACCACGATCCGCCACGAGATGTCCAGGCCGAGCCCGGTCCCCTGGCCGACCGGCTTGGTGGTGAAGAACGGCTCGAAGATCCGCTTCTGGATGTCGGCGGGGATGCCGGGGCCGGTGTCGCCGATCTCGACGAGCGCGCTGCCATCGTCGCGCGCGGTGCGGATCGTGAGCGTCCCTGAGCCGTCCATCGCCTGCAGGGCGTTCTCGATCAGGTTCGTCCAGACCTGGTTGAGCTCGGAGGGGTAGGCCGGGATCTGCGGAAGCGACCGATCGTAGTCCTTCACGATATTGATGCCGGTGCCGATCTTGGCGGACATCATCAGCAACGTGCTGTCCAGCAGGTCGTGCACGTCCACCACCTGGAACGGCGCACGGTCCAGCTGCGAGTACTGCCTGGCGGCACCGACCAGGGTGGAGACGCGAGTCGTCGAGTCCTCGATCTCGTTCATCAGCACTTCGGTCTCGATGGTGTAGTTCAGCCAGCGCAGCGCGGGCTCGAGCATCTGATCTCCGACGCAGTCCCGCACCTGGTCGAGCCACTCAGCCGTGAGGCCGGCTTGCACGAACGTCGGGGCGAGCTGCCAGCCGTCGCGGATGCCGTGGTTCTCCAGCCAGTCGCTGAGCTCGTCCTCGGCGTCGGAGGTGGCGAGCGGGTCGAGCTTGGGCGCCTTGGCGACCTTCTCCACCGCGCGCTGCTGGAGCTCGATGATGCTCTCCAGGGTGGCCCGCTCGTACTTGCCGGCCGCGAGCAGGCGCAGTTTGCCGCGCATTCCGGCGACCCGCTCGCGCAGGCTCGCCGTCGCGCGCACGGCCGCGGCGGCCGGGTTGTTCAGCTCGTGAGTCAGGCCCGCGGTCAGCGAGCCGAGTGCCAGCAGCCGCTCGCGCTGGCCGACCGCCTCGCGGGTCCGTTGGCCGCCGAAGAACAGGCCTTCGAGCAGATGCACCGCCATCGGGAACCAGTCCTGCACGATCTCGGCGAAGCAGTCAGCGCCGAGGACGAAGAACCGGGAGGGCTCGGTAGCGCGCATCGAGTTCTGGTAGACCTGCGGCACCCGGTCGCCCAGGTAGGCCTGGTAGGCACCGCCGTACACGCCCCGCTGGCTGGTCCTGCCGATCTCGACGTCGTCGCCGCTGACCTTCCGCGAGGTGACCACCGTGCCCTCGATCAGCACGTAGAAGCACGTCGCCGGGTCGTCCTCGGTGTAGACGACGCCGGGGCCGATGAGTTCCACGTGGCCTTCCCGGCACAGGTGCTCCAGCTGCTCGTCGGTGAGCTTCTCGAACAGGAACAGCGTGCGCAGCTCGTCCGGGTCGCACTTCAGCGGGTTCGGCGTTGTCACAGCATCTCCAGGTAGCGGTGCACCAGCATGACGGCCATAGCGCCCTCCCCCACCGCGGACGCGACGCGCTTGGCGGACTCCGAGCGAACGTCCCCGGTGGCGAAGACGCCGGGGACGCTGGTCTCCAGGTGGTAGGGCGAACGGTCAAGCGGCCAGTCCGCGAGGTCGTCCTCGGAGAGGTCGGGCCCCGCCAGCACGAAACCGTGATCGTCGCGGGCCACCACGCCGTCCAGCCAGCTGGTGCCCGGCGTTGCGCCAATAAAGATGAACAGCTGGCCGGCGTCTACTATTTCGGTGCTCCCGGCGTTCATGTCGCGGAGGGTGAGCCGCTCCAGGTGACCGTCCCCGTGCACCTCGGCCACCTCGGTACAGGTGCGGACCGATATCCGGTCGATGCCGGCGATCTGCTGGATGAGGTAGTACGACATCGACTTCTCCAGCGACTGGCCGCGAACCAGCATCGTCACCGACTTGGCGAACCGCG
>JBPYFK010000026.1:0-5574 GCA_051984675.1 Pseudonocardiaceae bacterium
TGTCTTGCCGACCCCGGACACCCCAGTAAGCGTCACCAGCCTCGTGCGCCGCACGAGTTTACTGATGTCGGCCAGTTCTCGTCGCCGACCGAGAAACTTTCTGTGATCGTCCGCCATACGGCTACCCGCGCTCGCGGACCTAGTTTGACCAGGTTAGTGCACATGCGTCCGGCCGAACAGGGCCGCCGGCCGCAGAGCAGGCGATCGGTGTGGTGATCATCGCGGGCGCCGTGGAGGCTCGTGGCATGAGCATGATCTGAGGTGATCTCAGGGTGGCCATGATAGAGCCACAGGCGCCGCGGATGAATGCCCACGGCGAGCGGATCATCGGCAGCATCCGGCGCGAGGTCCTCGACCACGTCCTCGTCATGGGAGAAGTCCACGCGCGGCAAATCCTGACGACCTATCAGCGGCATGACAACACGCATCGCCCACATCAGGCCGGCACCCAGCTACCGCCCGGCGCACACGAACAGCCCGCCCATGCGCATGACCTCGACACTCGCACAGTGCTGCGCACCCGGATCCTCGGCGGTGTTATCAACGAAAACAGATACGCGGTGTGACGTGCAACGACGACTTTTCGAGCGGCACACGATGGCTGGGGCCGCAGGGGAGGGAGCTGCTATGGTTCGGCGCGGGCAAGCACGGCGGGCAGCTCGTTCAAGGTCGACACCTCTACACACTCGGCGTTGCGGTCTTGAGGTCGGCGCCCAGTGCGGTTGACCCATATTGCTGCGAGGCCGCGGGCGTGAGCACCCGTAATATCGTGGGAAAGGCTGTCGCCGATCATGACCGAGCCTGCGTGATCGGCGCGCAGCCGGGACAGGGCGTGGTGAAAGATTGCTACGTCAGGTTTGCTGACACCGAATTCGGCCGAGATGACCACGACGTCGAAGTATCGTTCGAGGCCGGTTGCCGCCAGTTTTTCGCGCTGCAGACATGAGGCACCGTTGGTGACCAAGGCCAGTGGATGGTCACCGCGTAGCTTGTTGAGCGTCGCGACGGCATCGGGAAAGACCTCGTGTCGGCTGTGCCTTTCGGAGACGAGCCGTTCACCGAGTTCTTCGGCGAGCTGTTCGGAATGGATGCCGTGGTCCGCGAGCGCGAGCCGCCAGGCTTCCCGACGGTAGGAAGGAGCCCACTGGCGTAGCCAGCGCACGTCCCTGTCGTGTCCCTCGAATCGGCACCACAGCCCTTCCCACGAACTGATCCCGACGCGCAGACAATACGGATGAGACGGCGCGTCGCGCCAGAGCTGCCGTGCCCGCGAACGCACATCGACTGCGAGCGCTGCAGCGTCAACATCCTGCACGGATGCCGCAAGCGGGCGGTCACCTCAAATGCGGCGTCCACTGCAGCCTCCTCGACGACCAGCGTGTCGTCGAGGTCGAGCAGCAATGCACGAGCCACTGCTCTGCCCTCCGGGCCAGGTGTTGCTCGCCATCTAGCCGTCGATTTCGTCGGATCGCCGCGAGGATTAGGGGGCCGTTTTGCGCCAGATGACTTCCCATTGTGACCACTGACCGGGCTGAGGTGGGGTTCGGTAGGTCTGGTCGAGTCGCGGAGCGATTACGGGCTCGAAGTTGTCGCGGAACAGGCTGGTCAACTCGCGCTTGCTGAAGAAGTGAATGTGGAGTCCGGTCTTGGGGCCGGCGAGGTAGCGGATGGTGAAGCCGCCGTCAGCATGCTGCTCGGTCAGTTGGTGTTCGGGCCACAGGTCGGTGCCGACTGCGTTGACGCGCAGGCAAAACAGGCCGCCGGGCTTGAGTTTCTGCTGGGCTTGGCGCAGGCGGTGTGGGCAGTGGCTCGGTTTCCGTGCTGGAATACCTGGATGCCGATGAGGAGATCAAACGTCTGCTCGGGTGGCGCAACGGTGAGATCTCCATGGATGAGTCGGTCGCGGTGCTCGGGCGCGCGTTCAGCGAGTTGCTGCAGGGCGTGTCTGGAGATGTCCAGCCCGGTCAGGGTAAGCCCGGTCTGGGCCAGGGGCACGTAGTTGCGTCCGTTGCCGCAGCCGACGTAGAGACCATGGCCCAGACTGTGTGTGCGGGCGGCGGCGATGATGTCTTGTACGAACGGTATGGGTGCCTCGGTGGCGTATCGTCCTGCCTGGTATTCGGCGTCCCAGGCCGCCGATGCCTGCTGCAGGTCCTCCAACGCTGCTCCCCTATCTCCGATCTTCTGCGCTGCTCTTGCTGCGGATCGTAGGCATAGCCGCCGACAGCGGCTGCCTGGCGCGGGCCTGTCAAGGGGTGGTGCAGGGCGTGAGACGGCAGCACCTCAATCAGGACGGCTGATCGGCGCATCCACGCTCCGCTCAACGGGTCAGATCTCTGGCTATTACGTAGGCTGCCTCGCCAGCGCTGGTGTCGCGCCTCTGTTTTGCCCGAGTTGGTGCGTGCAGTGCCCTTGCCTGTGAGGGTTACGACGCGCCGCCTGTCGTGTCCGTCGGTCGGCTAGCACACAACCCGGCGGGTGGTGTCGCGATTCGACTATGGACGGTCGCGTAGGGGTTCGTCGCGGAGGCATGTTGATCGTGCGGCGGTGCACTGGAGGGGGTGGGGGCGGGGTGCGACCGGTTGTTCGGTGAACGAGTTCCGGCATTCCGGGGATAGCTTGCGCCAGGTTGTGAGTTCGGCTTTGGTGAGCAGTGCCTGCTTCAGCGTGGAGGTGATCCTGGTCGCGTCGTATTGGTGGCCTACGACGATGAATTCGTGGTGGCGGTCGCCGTAGCGTGGGTCCCAGTGTTGGGAGGCGAGTGCGCGGCGGACGACGTCGTGCTGTTCGGCCCAGCGTGCACGGTCGGTGGGGGTGCGCGCGACCAGCCATTGCCCGGCGTGACCGGTGTGGAGGTGGCCGCCGGCGGATGCCACTCGCAGCGCGATATCGGGTTGGTTAGCCACCCATGCCCGGCCGCGGAGGCGGAGCACACCGGTAGGAAGGGCCGCGAGAGCATCGCGGAGTCGTTCGGGGTGAAAGGGCCGGCGTTGGTAGAACACCGCAGCCGATATCCCGTTCTCGGGTTCGGGCGGGAGCTTGCCGCGCAGCAGGGGGCCGTGTAGGTCGTCGGTATCTGCGCAGCGGGGTCGGTCTGGGAACGCGGCGAGCAGGGCGTTGCTGTCGAGTTGTCCGAGTGGGATGCGCGGCACCGTCGGGGCGAGCCGGTCAAGAGCGGCGGTGGTCCGCCCGTCGGGTGCGGCACCGGCCAGAACCAAAGCGTCGGCGGATTCCACGTGGCTGAGCGCGAGGTGGGCGAGGCTTCGCTCGTCGTCCACGGCGGCGAGCAGACCACGATCGCCCAGTCGTGCGGGACTGATGGCGTCAGCCCACCACGTTGCGGTGTCGAGCACCGTGATGACCGCTTGCACCTCCAGTGCCTCGTCGAGGGTGCGGGTGCCACGGACGACATTGCGCAAAGCCCAGCACAGCGGTTCGGGCTTCAACGCGGGGTCGAGGTGCACCACGATGCGGTGCACGTCCGGGTCGCGGCTGAGCCTGCCCAGGATGGGCAAGATGTTGCCGCGCAGGATGCAGGAAGGGCAGCCGTGGGCGAGTTCGAACATGGTGTCCTGGCAGTTGTCGTGGACGACGTGACGGCGCACGATTCCCTGGGTGACGTCTCGCAGACCGTGATGGACCAGTGCCGTTTTCGCCGGGTCCTGCTGCCGCACGGACTCCGCGACCACGGCGGCGGCCTCACCTGGCAAGCCTGCCACGATGACTAGCGGAGTCCGGTTGCCGTTGGCTCTCAGCGCGTCTATCCGTGCCATAGGCGGTTCTCCTCCACTCGCGTCAGCGCATTTCCTTGGTGCAAGCCGCGAATGGTGAATACGACGGTGTCTGCCTGCGTTCTTGCTCTGAGTTGTCCAGTTGAATACCGGGCAAGAATGGTGGCTCCTGTGGTGATCGCGCGCGTGGGCGGTGGCACCCGCCGTGGCGTCTTGCTGGGGGCTCGTTTCTTAGTGGTCTATCCCCACTGCTGAGGCCAGGCTGCTGGTTGCTGCGGTGGTCGCTTCGGGAGCGGTGGCGTACTCCCCTGCGGGCGCGGCGGTGAGCACGACGACGACGTAGCGGGAGTCAGGGCCGACGAGGCCCGTGGTGTGAAACATTGCCTGGTTGCCGCTGGTACCCCAGCCCTGTTTGATCGCCCACGGCGCCTGCGGTAGCCCGTCGGGAATCCCGAAGTACTGGTCGACACCGTCTGCGGCGTAGCGCGGAGCATGGGTCATCGCGGTGAGGATGAGATCGCGATCCGCCGCCGGGATCTGATCGGTGATGAAGCGGTACACGGTCACCATGTCGTGCGGGGTGGTGAGGGTGTCTCCCCATTCGGTGGGGTCAGCGGGAGGTTTGGTGCCGGTGAGCTTGAGTAGATCGGAGATCCTGGTCACCGCGGCCGGCCCGCCATCTTCGGCCCAGAAGCCGTTGGCGATCGTGTCGTCGCTGTCGGCCAGCATCCGCGCCAGTTGCTGCTGTGTCGCGGAGTCCGGCAGTTGCCAGTTGTTGTCGGACAGGATGTCCAACGCGATCAAGACTTTCACCGTCGACATGGACGCGAACTGCTGACCGGCGCCTGCACTGGTCAGCACGGTCTGGGCGCGCCGGTCGAAGACTTCCACGCCCGCCTGGGCATCCGGGACGATCGCCCGTGCCGCCTGCTGCGCCTTGTCGGCCACCGACTCGTCTGCGGTCACCGGCGGTGCGTCCTGGGCCGCCGGGTGGGCGGCGGACAGCATCGTGTGCTGCCAAGCCACCGATGCCGGCTCGGTCGTGTGGGGCGTTAAGACCACGGTGCTAACCGCCGCGACAGCAGCACCCACCACAGCCGAAGGAAAGGCCCCCACGCGCCCCCTCTTTTTGGTCGATCTCTTCCCACACATCAACCGCTCCCATCTCAAGAATGCCGTTGTGGATGGACTCAGTGGACGGTCCTGGGCATGGCGATCATTCCTTTCCTTTTCGGTAGGTCGGACGGCGGCGGGGTGTGCACGTCCGCGGTGCTGCCGAGCAGGGTGGCCACCAGGACGGCAGCCGCGTATGCAGGTCGTCTGCGCGTCTGCGACACCAGGAAGACCTCCTTACGTGGGTTGTCGGACACGGCCGGGCGGATCAGTCGCAGGGTTTGTCCTACGGGCGCGCCGGGCTGGCGCGTCCGCTTCACCGCTGACCGGCATTCGCGCGAGAGCAGGGCATGCGGCGGTGTCGCCGAGCAAGCGAGCGCGGACGGCCCGCGTGTGTGGGTCAAGGCCGTGGGGCGGCGCGGACGCTGACGGCAGTCTCGCCGCCCCACGGACCGGCTGTCACCTGTGTGGTACTGCTACTCCCTGCGTGGGCCGGGGCGCGTGGTGGCCTGCAGCGTCTGCGCCTCAGCGTCCAGGGATGCTGCCGACACCGCCGCGAGGTCGCTGCGCGCGGTGATGGCGGCGAGGTCGTAGGCGCTTTCAGCGTGCTCGGCCTCGTCGATCCCGTCGACCTCGTCAGCCTCCTTGGCCCGGAAGCCGATGGTGAACTTCAGCAGCAGGCCCAGGATCAAGGTCACGACCAGCGAGTAGCCGAGCACCGAGCCGGCGG
>JBPYFK010000027.1:0-16446 GCA_051984675.1 Pseudonocardiaceae bacterium
TGGGGCAGGTTGGCCACAGCTCTGGAAGAGCAGGGTCACACCCTGAGCTGGGCGCAGCGTCAAGCGACCGAAGCGATCGCGCTGTACAAGCACGGCCAGCAGGCGACACAGAACGCGCAGGACCAGGCCCGATCCCACCCTGGGCCAGCAGGCTCAGCAGCAGCTCACGCTGATGGAGTCGGCGCCGACGGTGCTGGAGGGGGTGCGCAAGGGCACAGCGGAAGAGCTCATGGGCATGGTCAAGAGCGCCCGGGCGTTGGCGCCAGCAATCGGGCTCCCCGATAGCTACGCCGTGACACACCCGGCCCAAGCCGCAGCGAACATGACCACGATGAGCGCCGGCATGCTCCACTCGGTGACGCACCCGATGGAACTGGCCAAAGAATTGGTGGCCTGGGACGACTGGGGCAAAGATCCGGCCGTAGCAACTGGCAAGGTCGGCTTCAACCTCGCGAGCCTGTTTGCCGATGGCGGAGGGGCTGTTGGCAAGGCCGGCAGTACCGCAGCTAAAGCCGGCCAGGCCGCCACCGATACCGCGAAATCCGCCGCTAGCGCAGTCAAATCCGGCGTGCGCAATTTGGCCAGCCACGACGACCTGGTGTGGCGGGGCGCAGCGGGAGGCAGCACAGCATCGACCACCAAGCGCTTCGCGACGAGGCCGGCGGAGCATCTCCCCGCACATGGAGAACGCAACGGACTCCGACTCCATTGGAATGGTGAGCTGCAGTCGCCCCCTGAGCCGCACACCTTCACGCCGCACGGCGAGGAAGAGCCCCATATTCCCAGCGCACATGGACATGCCCCAGACGTTCATGGCGCGCCGCATGGAGAGCACCCTGGTTCCCTCAGCGACAACCTGCCCGCCGAGGGACATCCCGCCGACCTACCCCATTCCCCTGGCATAACTGACCATGCGAACCACCCGCCGGAGTACAACCGGCCGGACTTCCACGCAACCGCCGCGGACCACCAAGCGCTTCGCGACGAGGCCGGCGGAGCATTTCATCCGAAACTCATGGAGCCGCTGCGAGAACAGCTTCACGCGTACCATCCGGGAGTTCAGATTCCGGACGAGGAGCTGGTGGGGATGCACCGCTACACCGGCATGCAGCACCAGTACATGAACGAAGCGCCGCGCGGCGGCGACCAGGCCGCCCTAGACACCCACGGCGCCCACATTCGAAACGCCGTCTCGGGCATGAACAAGCTGCCCGATTTCGCAGGCTCCGCAGAAAGTTGAAGCTGCCCGCCAACGCCTGAAGGAGAAGCGTGCGCAGGGCGTGTACTCCGAGCGTAGACCTGGAGACAACACCCCGATCGGCCTCGACGACGACTACCAGCCCTTCCTGGTGACCAAGCCGGTCACCGATGAAGCTGCACCCGACGACAACCAATGAGGCTCATGCATGAGGGGTAGGAACCCAGGGTTCCTACCCCTGGGTCGGTGGTTTCTTTCAGCTCGAGGTGTCGGTAAGAAACGTGTCACCAGGTACACAGACAAAGTCAACGGCATCGGCACGGGCCTCCCGCACGATCCAGCGATGGCACGTCCCGTGATCACCACGATACGTTCTGTGGTGATCGGTGCGGGGGATACGCCCTCGCCCCGATCCGACGCTGGCACCAGCGTCAGAAAGGATCACACATGAGCAACCCATGCGCCGAGGACGAAGAGCAGGAGCAGGGTGGGCCTCTCAAAGACGTGACCGCTGACAGCCTGGAGGAATAGGCCCCCGGGCAGACAGACCAGAGCGCGCGGCCCCCTGAGCACAACGCTCAGGGGGCCGCGCGCGTTCGGGGCGCGTCTGCTGGGTCCACCCGGTGTCGGTAAGGACGAAGCCCCTCCCCGGCCTTTGGGCTGAGAAGGGCTCTCTTTGTGATCAGTGCAAGTCGCTAGCGGCGACGTTGCAGGATGCCGACGCAAACTGTCCCGTGGCCTTGTTTTCCTTGAGGACCTTCCCGTCCTGCAGGATTCGGCACCCTCAGAGCCAAAACTCTCGGCGGTCGTTTGAACGCCTTACTTCACCGCATTCAGCGTGAGGGGCGGAGGACTTCCTGGCCTCCGCACCGCGAGCGCGTCCCCACGCAGGCGATGTCAACTCCGGCCATTCGGACCGGCTGATCAGCGGGATCGATCAGCTGTGAAGGCCGCCGTGGACACCGAGGTACGCAGCGGGATGGAGTGGATCAATGGCGAATGGTGGCTGTGCTGCCCCGAGCGCCGGGTGCCGCTGCCGCGTGAACATCACTCGGGCTGGATCGGGGGCGGCGGACGCGCTCGCAGTGCACATGGACGCGTCGCACGGGCGCCAACCCTTGCCACAAGATCAATCAGCAGACGCCGGCTGATTACCCGAACTAGCCACGCCACGGCTCGGCGCCGCCGAACCGCCCGACGCGGTGTGACCGAGGACACCAGCGCCTCACGATAGGGTGATCACTGCCGTGAGGATGGAGGTCACTGTCATGGCCCAGCACGAGGACGGCTCATCGTCGATCGACACCAGCAGGCCCAGCGTCGCCCGGATGTATGACTACTACCTGGGTGGCAAAGACAACTTCCAGGTCGACCGGGACGCCGCAGACCAGTTGCCCGTGCCGTTGGCGGAGATTCGCCAGCTCGCCCAGGCCAATCGGGCGTTCCTGCGGCGTGCCGTGCGATACATGGCCGGCCAGGGCATCCGGCAGTTCCTCGACATCGGCTCTGGCCTCCCCACCCAGCAGAACACCCACCAGGTCGCCCAAGAGATCATCCCCGACGCCCGCGTCGTCTACGTCGACAACGACCCCGTCGTCCAGACCTTCGGCCGCGCCCTGCTGGCCACCAATGCCAACAGCACCGTGGCGGCGGCCGACCTGCGCCGTCCGGCGGACGTGCTTAAGCACCCCGAAACGGTCAAGCTCATCGACTTCACCGAACCGGTCGGAGTGCTCATGATCGCCGTGATCCACTTCCTGACGGACGAGGAAGGCTTACCGGTCGTGGGGCGGCTACGAGAGGCACTGGCACCCGGGAGCTTCCTGACTGCCACCCATGTCACCTCAGAGGGCATGTCGCCGGAGGCAGTCACGCAGGCCGAGGCGATCTACAGGAATACGCCGACGCCCATCTACTTGCGGGACCACGCTGAGATCGCCCGTTTCTTCGACGGCTTCGACCTCGTCGACCCCGGTCTGGTTACCCTTGACCGCTGGCGGCCCGACCCACACGACCCTTCGCCGCCCGCCACCGGCTTCTGGTACGGAGCCGTCGGCCACAAGAACTGACGAGTGCTCGCCGCACGTCAATGCCACTGTTTCCTTGAGCATTTGCCACAGCGTGATCCGGTCAGTGACCGGCTATGCACAACCCACTACGAACCCTCGGGGTGGCCAAGGGACTTGCGCGTGGTCAGGATCGCTGCAGGAAGCCGCATCAGCACTTCAACCAGGACTTTCAGCCCTACAGACCTGGTCGAGGATCGGTAGGCCGGGCCAGCTCCGGTGACCGGACCCGAGGGCGGAAGGGCCGCCGCAGCACTCGCATGGTGTGTCGGGTCCGCCAGTCGATCAGCAGACAATGACCCGCCCCGGTACCGGCCAAAGTCCGTTACCTGCGAAAGGGACGTATGCCAGCCGTGTGGACCGGCACTATTGCCTTCGGCCTGGTCAACATCGGCGTCCGGGTCCCAGCCGCGACCGAGTCCAAGTCGGTGACCTTCCGCCAAATACACCGTCCTGATCACGGTTCTCTGGGGTGTAGGGCTGTTCGATGGCGTCCACCGCAATGTAAGAGCAGTTCAGCGGTGTTCACCGGACACTGCGAGTTTCCCTCGATGAGGCCGTAAAGCGCGAGCACATCACGAAGAACCCGGTGTTCGTCGCGAAACCTCCGAAGCTCATCGAACCCGAGATTGAGCCGTTCACAGTCGGAGAAGCCCAACGCGTACTCGACGTGGCGAGAACCCGGCGTAATGGCGTGCGTTTCGAACTCGCACTCGGACTTGGGCTGCGGCAGGGAGAAGCACTTGGACTGAAGTGGTCCGATCTGCGGATCACTTGGAACCACGGATGTACGCGCCGGAATCCGTGCGGCTACGACGAGGTAGAGGATTGCCCAGACGCCTGCCCCACCGCAGACTTGACGATCCGCCGAGCTTTACAGCGCCAGACATGGGAGCAAGGATGCGAAGAAGGCAAGCCGTGCGGTCGAAAGCGTGGCGCTGATTGTCCGCAGTGCCACGGCGGCGGACTGGTCATCATGCCGCCGAAGTCCAGCGCAGGGAAACGCACAGTCAGTGTGCCCGAGCCTTTGATTCACGCCCTGCTGGACCACGACGAGGCCCAGGACGACGAACGGCACCTTGCCGGTGACATGTGGCAAGAGGAGGGCTGGATATTCGCTCAGCCCAACGGGAAGTGCATCGACCCACGGGCGGACTACGACGAGTGGCAGGACCTACTCAAGGCAGCGAGGGTCCGACCGTCCCGGCTGCACGACGCCAGACACACGGCCGCGACCATGCTGCTCGTTCTGAATGTTCCGCACCGAGCGATCATGGACGTCATGGGCTGGTCCGAAGCGTCCATGCTCAAGCGGTACGTCCACGTACCCGACGAAATCAAGCGAGGCATTGCCGGCCAGGTCGGCGGCCTACTCTGGCGGCGCCAGCCCGACGATGACGGGCCAAATGACGATGATGACGACGGCATGTCAGGCGCACCAGTGAAGGTGTGACGAGCAGTAACTGATATCAAAACTGAGGTATGACCAGGGCGCTTCCATAAACTGGGACACGCCCTGGCCATCCATTGAGCCAGTGTCCTGTCAATGGACGGGTTGCTGAAGAGTACCGCCAGTAGCGCTAGGCCGAGCCATCTTATGCCGCAAAGTCCTTGCCGCCAACAAGTCTATGATGTTCGGACATCCGAGTGACGGTAGGGAAAACGGCCCCACGCGTGAGATCAACAGCGACATGATCGTCCGCGATGGGGGATCCGGGGATTATCCTTCGACACCTGTTTCCTTGAGGCAACTCGTGTCCAAGTTCCGCGACTGCGGTGATTGCGATGCCGGGCGCCCCTGGCCCCCATCAAGGTAGTTGCCATTTCGTCAAGAAACGGAGTACTTGTAATGGGTTCCCGCAAGATCGCGCTCATGGCCGCTGTCAGCGTGATACTGGCCATGCTGACAGCCGGAACGGCCACAGCATCGCCGCAGCCGCCCCCTCCGGCGCCAGACCCTGGATCAGCTGAGTTCGCCGCCGGCATTGCGGCCACTAAGACCAGCACAGCGTCTCCCTACGTGAAAGCTTCGTCCCCTGCGCAGGCCATGGAGATCCTCAACGCTTTACAGTCTCCGCAGACGGCGAGTCCCGCCGCTAAAGTGGCTGCGGGCGAGGCTCAGTACGGCCCGTGCACTCTCAAACCCAGCCGCGTCTACATGCGGAGCTCCGGTGGGATGGGCGCGAAGCCGGTAACCGAATGCACGGTGCCGGTGTCGTCTATCCGCCACCAGACCGATCTGAGGTACGAGTGGTTGACTTTTTGGTGGTTGCAGGACAGTTACCCTGCCGGTAACAGCGGCTTGGCGAGGCTCGAGCAGAAGAACGTCCAGTGGGCGTGTAACGGCGATGACTCAACCACGTGGGCCGGTACAACGGTCGGAACCATTGTTTACGGTGGTCAAACTTACTTTGCACGCGTTTACCAGATTCCGAGGGATCTGGCATGCGGTTCATCGTGGCCGTGATGAGCTCCATCTGCCAGGACACTGATCTGAAGTAACACATGCTGTTTTGGTGGTTGTTGCAGAACAGTTACTCTGGTGGTCACAGCGACGGCAGGGGGTTCGAGCAGCGACAGGTCCAGTGGAGTGCAATCGCGCTGGCTAGGTCTGGTACAGAACGACCCTCGGCATGAGCGTCTACGGTGGTGAAATTTACTATGCTTGGGTTTGCCAGAATCCGGCGGAAGAAAATTGCCGTGCATGGGCCGATCGTGTGGTTGGTGTATGAACGTACCACCCCGTTTGGAACGGACTCTGGCGTCGAGCCTTTGATCGCGGTGTGCGCCACCGAGGAAGAGGCTGAACAGATCAAGGAGGTGAGCTCCTCGCGCGGCCGGTACGGGTCGTGGGAGAAGCACCCGCTTCAGGGCGCCGCTGACCGGACCAGCCCATTGGTCGACGGCGAAATCGTGCAGGTGGTGCTGCTGGGCGGCGGAGAAGAGGGACGCGATCCGATCGGTGTTGCCGTGTACACCGACCGGGAAGCAGCTGTCCAGCGTGCCGTAGACGAGATCCGTGAAAACGGAGATCCCGACTACCACGCGGTTCCGCTACCCATCGGGTGGCGAGGGCTTATCGGGCCGCAAGCCGACGACTGACCCGCAGTGGGTCTTCATCATGGCGGCCCTTGCGGCGCCGCCATGGGGCGCTTCAGCCATGACGGCCGAGCGAGCAGGCCGGCGGCCAGCGAGAGCTCCGGACGGCAACTGAGACTAGGAATGAGACTAAAAGCGACCAGGGCGCTTCCGCTGTGCGGAAGCGCCCTGGTCCTGCCTGGAGCCGCCTAAGGGAGTCGAACCCTTGACCTACGCATTACGAGGTTGTCCCGTGGCCGTTTGTGGTCGTTCCAGCGCGTGCCAAACCGTGGCTGACCTGCATAGTCGTACTGATCGACATTGGACGGTACGGATTGGAACTGCAACCCGAACTGCAACCTGGTTGTCCACTAAGGACAAATGTCCTTGTCGATGCAGCATCGTCTGGTGTCCAACCACTGAGCAGTGGTTCGGGCGCCTTCGGTTAACAGTTGTGCATAGCTATGAGCCGATCTGGCGATTGGGGTCTGTCTGCTGGATCTTCGGGAGGCGAGCTCGCGAGGAGGTGCTACGCGGAGTGAAGACTGTCGTCAGGGGCATGTCCGTCGGTGCGGGCGAGTGCCGTGGCAGCGCCAAGTGCCACGAGGTCAAGGTTTCGGGGGCCAAAGCTCGGGCGGCCATAGTGAAACGACAGCACACCAACCACCTGGTGGTTTAGATCGAGTAGTGGGTAGGAGGCCACGGCGCGGGTCCCGGCTTCGAGCATCGGGGCCAGTGTCGGCTGTCCGGCGAAGATCGGGCTAGCGATGATGTCGTCGACCAGGACCGGTCGGCGTCTGGCCAGTGCGACGGCGCAGGCGGTGGGGTCTTTGGTCGTCACGTCGCCGAAGGAGATCAGGAACGCGTCCGTCAAGCCATACTGGGCCCGGATGCGAAGCCGGCCATCTTGTCGATCACGCAGCTGCAGGTCACAGGAATCGGCAGCCGCGCTATCGACGGCAGCCTTCAGGATGGCCTGGAACACGGCTGGCTCGTCTGCCAGGGCGAGGAACTCAGGGTCGAACAGGACTGCCGTGGCCCCGCCCCCACGTTTGCGCGCCTCACGCAGCAGCGCCAGCCGGCTCGCCCGGACCTCCCGATCCACGTGCCCCTGCTGCAGAGTAGATGCGAGCTGCCCTCGCAGGGCTACGCTATCCGCCCGCTGGGTCGCACCTTGGCGCCGCTGCGCATCGGAGAGTTGCAGCAACCGGCGTCGGCCATCCATACCCACAGCGTCAGCATTTCACCGGCGTACCCCAGGACCAGTGCCGAAGGACCTGGAACTTGACTACTTCGACGGTCCCAGCACCCGGGGGCGCAGTCTCGAGCATGCAAGGTCCTGTCATCCGTAACGAGTGGCGGCGTGGGCGCACACCAGTTCGAAGGGCAGGCGCGTGGCCTGCCCGCACCTGCCCAACTAGGGACCGCAGAGGCTCGCGGGTCAAGCACCGATCACAACGCCCAACCACAACGCATCGTGCTTACCGCAACGTGATCGGTGCTTGAGGCGTGAGGGGCGGTCCCGCACAATGTGCGCCCACGCCGCCACGGACGGAACCCGGTCCTTGAACGTGAGCGTGTCACTACCGCACACGGCTAGTCGGTCTCCGTGTGAGCAACTTTGTTCCGCCGCCCTAAACGTGTGGGCGCGCGTGGCCGCGGCGTTCTGCGCGGCCGGCCCAACGCGACTGAGCAACGGGCCGGCCTGCGCGCTGCTGGCTCGCGCGTCCGGCCCGTTTCGGGCCGGCTTGAAGCCGTACAGAAAGTTCTCACAGCGGGAAGACCTCATCGGTATGCTCCGTCGGTTGATGTGCGACAGGTGTCCGCGACCTGATCCGCGACGCTTGGACGTGACGCACCCGCTCTGCCGATGTGACTACGACAACCTGCGGAAGCCAGTAGTACCGTCCTGGGCGTGGCCTACCTCCTTCATCTCAACGGCCCGCCGGGTATCGGCAAGTCCACGATTGCCAAGCGATACGCCGACGAACACCCCGGAGTGCTGAACTGCGACATCGATATCTTGCGAACCTTGATCGGTGGGTGGTCGAACGACTTCTTGAAGGCTGGGTCCCTCATCCGTCCCGCTGCTCTAGGGATGATCGAGGCTTACTTAAGCAGCGGCCAGGATGTCGTGCTCCCCCAACTATTGATCGACCCTGCTGAGATCTCGCTGTTTGAGGCGTGCGCTGTTCGGACCAACGCGCAGTTCATCGAGCGACTTCTGATGGATGATGCTGAACGATCAGTGATGCGATTCAATCGCCGTGGGGAGAGGGACCCTGACAACAACCCGTGGCACCCCCAAGTCCAGGCCATAGTCGCAGCCCAGGGCGGCGACAACGCGCTTCGCAACCGGCACTCGGCGCTTCGAGCGTTGCCGGACCAACGCCCCGACGTGATCGTCATTCAGAGTTCTGAGGGAGCAGTGGAGGACACCTATCAGCACCTCCTTGCGTCACTCGCCTGAATAGCCGCCCGACCATGCCGCCGGCGGCCATCCGGACATGCCGCATTGAGTGCATCTAGACGTCCCACACCAGGTGGCGAACGACTGTCGCAGATCACCTGTCGGACCACACAGACAGCCATTGTCGGTGATGCCGATTACTGTGATCTCGTGACGTTGTTCGCCTGGGCGTATGAGGTTGCGGAGTTCAAGCTAGCGGATGAGCTGCCACTGCTGTGGGCACATGTGCAAGGTGCTGCTCGTCGTGCTCGGCAGCTTAGGCCGTTGTCCGGTCGCGATGCCGACTTGCTAGAGGCTGCCGCGATCCTGCATGACATCGGCTATGCACCGGACCTCGCGTATACAGACTTCCATCCGCTAGATGGAGCTGTCTTCCTTGGGAGCATTGACGCTCCCGTGCGTTTAGTGGATCTTGTAGCCCATCACTCATACGCTCTGCTTGAGGCAGATTTACGCGCTCTGTCCGATGAACTCACCGACTACCACGACGAACGTGGCTCAATCAGGGACGCTTTGTGGTACTGCGATCTGACGACTGCCCCGAACGGTGACGCTGTTGATGCACGCGAACGAATCGCGGAGATTAAACAACGGTACAGACCTGATGATGTAATGACTCAGTTCATCCTTCGCGCTTCTGGTGAGCTACTTGCTGCAACTGATCGGACTAGTCGCCGGCTTCAAGTTGTCTCGACTCTCGCGTGATGATGTGCTAGCCATCGAGCCTAAGGATTTGTGTCCATCAGACGGCCGACGATCAGCAGAAATAGCGGCCGCGTGAAATTATCCTTCCACCACGGATCGTTAGCTAGTTGCTCTCTGATGGATGAGGCTCGGAGATACTTTCGATCAAGAACCCTTCTTTTGTTAGAGCTGCGATGTTCTCTTCAAGCGGTCGATGCCATTGTCGGCTACGTCCGCCTGCATGATGGGCGGCACACCGCCGGCACGCTGCTCGCGGAGCAGGGTGTCCACGTCCGCACCATTCAACGGATCTTGGGGCACGCGGACGTGCGGACGACCGAGGGCTATACCCATACGAGTGATCTGGTCGTTAGGGACGCGGCCGAGCGGATGGGCAGCGCTTTGTGGGACGACTGAGCCGAACTGCAACCCAAAGTGCAACCCAACGCAACCAGGGCGCTTCCGCTGTGCGGAAGCGCCCTGGTCCTGCCTGGAGCCGCCTAAGGGAGTCGAACCCTTGACCTACGCATTACGAGTGCGTCGCTCTGACCGACTGAGCTAAGGCGGCGAGACGCCGTCGAGTGTAGCGGGCGCCCGTTGCGTTACCGGCACCACCCCAGCTCGTTGACTGGTAAGTGACTGCCATCACTCGATCAGTCACGGGGAAAGGGAGCTTCATGCGCACACGACGTTCAGCCCGTGCTCTGTTAGCGGTGTCGGCCGCCTCGCTCGCGATCGCCGGGCCAGCGGCTCTGCCGGCCGCGGCCGACGACTCCTCGAGCTCGGTGCCGACGACGCCGGTGCCGACCCCGGTGGACCCGAACCAGCCGCCCGCCGAGGTGCCGACTCCGCAGCCAGGCCCGATCGTGGCGGACGCTGGAACTGGGGTGGGGCTGATCCGCGTGCTGCCGAACACGATTCCCACGAATTCGATCATCCCCGTGCCGGGACAGCCGAAGCAGTCGTTGCTGGAACTCGGCATGGGACTGGCGTCGGCTCGCGCGAACTCGCTCGCGTACCTGGCGCAGGAGCACGCTACCGCCGATGCCTCGCCGTACGGGTTCGCGGAGCAGGGGCGGTCGGTACCGATGCCCGGCTCGCTGCGTCAGACCGCCGACCCGGACCACCCGCAGCCCACCACCGGCGGGATGAGTCCGCCTCCGTCCCCGCTTGATGCGCTGGTGCGGATGGGGGCGCTCACCGGTAGCGCGCAGGCGCGGTGGGACGAACGGCTCGGCCCCTGCGTGCGGCCCGTTTCGGACGCTACGACGTCGCTGGCTGACCTTGCGGCGGTCAACGCGATTCCGGCGCTGCCCTCCACGCCGGACCAGCTGACCAACGCGCCCGCCGCGTTGCGCGACGCGCTCAGCGGCGGTGGCATGCGCGGCCCGCTGTCACAGCTTGGCGGACTGCTCAGTGGCGGCGGTAAGCCGTCAGCTGATGGGACGGGGTCGCTCTTGCGCATGCCGGACGCGCTGAATGCCCATTCCACTGTGGACCTTGTCGATGTTCCCGGACAGTCGGGCAAGGCCGTTCGCTCGACGTCCCGCGTGCGGGTCGCTAGCTTCCAGTTGTTCGCTGGCACACCGCAGGAAATCGACATCAACGTGGTCGGCCAGCCGACGCTGACCACCATCAGCACCGGTGACCCGAAGACGTCCACAGTGGATTACCAGGCGCCGGTGTTGCGCCTCACTCGCGCTGGAAAGGATCTGGGCACGCTGGACGCGGCGCATCCGAGCCTCGACCTGCCGATCGGTGTTCCGCTTCCAGGAGCACCACAGCCCTCAGACGTGCCACTGGTGGGGCACGCACCTGACCCACACGTGCTCGACGTCGGCGCGCTGCGGCTGGGCCTCGGCGACCTGCAGAAGGGCTTCCTGTCCGACGGGTCGCTGAAAGCCGGGGCGCACATGTTCGACCTCGAACTGCTGCGCGGCCAGCCGATCGGTATCCCGACATCGCTGGTCAAGATCTCCTTCGGCGAGCAGGCCACACGGGCCGGCGCTCCGCGCGGCGGCGTGATGTGCGAGGCGCCGCCCGGGGCCGGTGCTGGGGGGGCAGGCCCGGGCGAGGCCACTGGGCCGGGGGTCGGAGCCTCCGACGCCGCGTTGCCCCCGCTGGCACTCACCGGTGCCTCCTACGCCACGGTTCCGCTGTTCTGGCTGGGAACCGGGTTACTGCTGGCCGGAGCGGTCCTGGTCGCCGCGCTGCCGCTGCGGAACCGGAGCTGAGGGGTCCACCCGCAACTAGCCGCGGTGCAGTGTGGTGACCATCGCTTCGACGGCGATGATCGGTTTGACGTTCTGCGCGAGGGCATCCCGGCAGGCCAGGACGGCCTCCAGGCGCCGTAACGCCGACTCCGACGTCCACATCGAGGCCGCTTCGCGGACGTGCTCAGCGAAATCCGGGTGGTTCAGCCGCGCTTGCGATCCGGCCCGCACAACGAGCACGTCGCGGTAGAAGCCAGCGAGGTCCACCAACGCCAGGTCGAGCGCGTCGCGCTGCGAGCGGGTGGAGCGGGACTTCTGCCGCTTCTCCAGCTCGCGCAGCGCCGCGTTGGCGCTGCGCGTCGCGGAGGCGGTCCCCTTGCCGGTGCCTCCCCCGCCCATCGCGGTCCGCAGCTCTTCCTTTTCTTCCTCGTTACGCGCCTCGTTCGCCGCTGCCGCGTCGCTCTCCGCGGTGCGCACCAGATTGCCCGCCGCGTCGAAGACGTCCGAGAAGCGGCGCAGCGTCAACGGAATCCGCAGCACCGCCTGGCGGCGCTCGCGCGCCTCCGCGTCCGTCGCCAAGCGTCTGGCCCGCCCGATGTGACCGCCCGAGACGGACGCCGCCCAGTTCGCGAATTCGCTGTCAATGCCGTCGCGTTCGCGCAAGACTTCGGCGATGGCGGCAGCCGGCGGGGTGCGAAGCCCTACCACTCGGCATCGCGACCGGATCGTCAGCGAGACGTCCTCGGGATGATCCGAGGGCGCGCACAGCAGGAACACGGTCCGCTCCGGGGGTTCCTCCACCGCCTTGAGCAGCGCGTTCGATGCGCCTTCGGTGAGCCGGTCAGAGTCCTCGATGAGCACGACCCGCCACTGGCCGGTGCTGGGGCGTCGAGCGGCGGCCTGTACCAGCGAGCGCATCTCGGCCACGGAGATCGACAGACCTTCCGGGACGACCGCCCGGACGTCGGCGTGTGTACCGGCCAGGACGGTCCGGCATGGCGGACAGGAACCACACCCTGGGGTGCCGTCCGGTGCCGTGCACTGCAACGCGGCGGCGAAGGCGCGTGCTGCGACCGATCGGCCGGACCCGGGCGGTCCCGTGAACAGCCAGGCGTGCACCATCGCGCCCGGTGGGGCGGGTTCACCGCGCGCTTGCAGCGCTGCCGCGCGGGCAGCACCGGCCAGCATCCGAACCGCGTCGGGCTGCCCGACGACATCGGCCCAGACGCCGGTTACCGGCACCGACTCGGTGGGTGCGGGGTCGACCGTTCGCACGTCACGTAACTCTACGGGTCCGCACCGACGGAGCTGGTCACGGTCGCATCAGGCCGAACTCCTGGAGCAGGCTGAGCAGGATTCCGAAGGCCAACGCACCGAAGAACAGCAGCGCGACCAGGAAGCCAACGATCTGCCCCGCGCGGCTCGTGTCACTCTGCGGTGCGGACTCTGGGGACGCCGGGCGCGGGCTGACTTGCCCGGACTGACCCGGTAGCTGGGACCCGCCGGGCCGCTGGGCATACGCGGGTTCGCGCGACTGTGACTGCGAACGCGACGGCGAACGGGACTGCGACTGGGAACGCTGCCGTCGCGGCTTCCCACTCCCGCCGGTCGTCTTCTGGGCGGGCTCGTCAGGCTTCGGCGGTGGCACCGGTTCCGCTACGCGCATACGCGCCCGAGCGCGTGCCCGCAGTTCGATGTGGGGCGTGAGCGCATCGGGATAGGTCCCCGGCGCGGGCGGCGCCTGCGTGCCATCCGGGCCGAAGAGAGCATCGCGGACCGGCTGGTTCTGCCCTGGCATGATCGTCTCCTGATCCCGTCAGCGGAAACCCACGATGTGAGTTTCCGCCCCGCGCCCCAGAAGACGCCAGTGCCGGCGCGACAGAGATCAGGATTTGGAGGCGCTCTTGGTCTTCGTGCCGGAACTCTTCGTGGTGGAACTCTTGGTCCCCGAGCCCTTCGAGCTGGAACTCTTCGTGCTCTTCGTGCTCTTGCTGCTGCTGGTCTTCGTGGTGGAACTCGTGGAGCGCTTGGACGTGGAGCGCTTGGTGCTCGACTTCTTCTTCGCCGGCGCCTTGGCCCGCCGCTCGACTATCAGTTCCACCGCGCGGTCGAAGGTCAGGGACTCGACGTCATCGCCCTTGCGCAGGGAGGCGTTGGTCTCGCCGTCGGTCACGTACGGCCCGAACCTGCCGTCCTTGACCACCAGCGGCTTGCCGGTCTCCGGGTCCTCGCCCATCTCCTTCAACGGCGCGGCGGCCGCCGCGCGGCGCCCGCGTTGCTTCGGCTGGGCGTAGATCTTCA
Organism: Pseudonocardiaceae bacterium; assembly: GCA_051984675.1. GTDB lineage: Bacteria > Actinomycetota > Actinomycetes > Mycobacteriales > Pseudonocardiaceae > JBPYFK01. The sequence continues at coordinate 14,011 of JBPYFK010000027.1, forward strand.
ACGCCTCGTCCAGGGTGATCGTGAAGATCTGCTCCTCGGTCTCCAGTGACCGGGAGTCCGTGCCCTTCTTCAGGTACGGCCCGTAGCGGCCGTTCTGCGCCGTGATCTCGTCACCCGACTCGGGATCCGTTCCCACCACACGCGGCAGCGACAGCAGCCGCAGCGCTTCGTCGAGCGTGATCGCATCCAGCGACATCGACTTGAACAGGCTCGCGGTGCGGGGCTTGGACTTGTCTCCCTCGGGCAGAACCTCGGTCACGTAAGGGCCGAACCGGCCCTCCTTGGCCATGACCTCGTGACCGGTGTCCGGGTCGGTGCCGAGGCTGCGCCCCTCCATCGGGGTGGCGAACAGCTTCTCCGCGACCTCCGCGGACAGCTCGTCCGGCGGCAGGTCGTCCGGCAGCCCGGCCCGCTGCGACTCCCCGGCGCCCTCGGCGTTGGTCACCGTGCGCTCCAGGTAGGGGCCGTACCGCCCCACCCGCACGTAGACCGTGCGGCCCTGGTCGTCGTTGAACATCGGGATGGAGTTCACCTCGCGGGCGTCGATCTCCTCAACACCCGAGCTGACCAGCTTCTTCAGGCCGCCGCCCCGACCGATCGACCCGTCCGGGCCGACGTCACCGCCGAAGTAGAAGCCTGTGAGCCAGCTGGTCCGCTGCTGGTGGCCGTCCGCGATCTGGTCCAGCTCGTCTTCCAGGGCCGCCGTGAAGTCGTAGTCGATCAGCCGCTCGAAGTGCTTCTCCATCAGGCCGACCACGGCGAACGCCACCCAGGAGGGCACCAGCGCGGAGCCCTTCTTCCACACGTAACCGCGTTCCTGCACGGTGCTGATGATCGACGCGTACGTCGATGGACGGCCGATGCCGAGTTCCTCCAGCGCCTTGACCAGGCTGGCCTCGGTGTACCGGGGTGGAGGGTTGGTGGTGTGCCCGTCCGGGGACAGCTCGGCGGCGGTGATCGCCTGGTCCTGGCTGAGCCTCGGCAGGCGCGACTCGGCGTCGTCAGCGAGACCGCCCGCCTCGGAGTCCACCGACTCCACGTAAGCCTTGAGGAAGCCGGCGAACGTGATCGTGCGGCCGGACGCGGCGAACGTGCACTCCTCGCCGCTGGCGGCGGTGCCGGTGATGCGCACCGACAGCGTCGTGCCCTTCGCGTCGGCCATCTGCGAGGCGATGGTGCGCTGCCAGATCAGCTCGTAGAGCTTGAAGCCGTCACCGTCCAACTCGGCGGCCACCTCGCCGGGAGTGCGGAAATTCTCGCCGGCCGGACGGATCGCCTCGTGGGCCTCCTGGGCGTTCTTGACCTTGCGGTTGTACTGGCGGGGCTGCGGCGACAGGTACTCGTCGCCGTAGAGCTCCCGAGCCTGGTTGCGTGCCGCCGCGATCGCCGACTCGGACAGCGTCGTGGAGTCGGTACGCATGTATGTGATGTAGCCGTTCTCGTACAACCGCTGCGCGGTACGCATCGTGCGGTCGGCGGAGAAGCGCAGCTTGCGGCCAGCCTCCTGCTGGAGCGTGGAGGTCATGAAGGGCGCATACGGCTTCCGGGTGTAGGGCTTCTCCTCAACGCTGGAGACGCTCAGCCGGGCCTCGGCCAGCGCCTCGGCGAGGCGGCGCGCCTCGGCCTCGCCCAGCACCCGCACCGTCTCGGCCCGGTTGCCGTCGCGGAGCTGCCCGTCCGGGCCGAAGTCCCGGCCGGTGGCCAGCTTCGCGCCGTCCACCGACACCAGGCGGGCGCCGAACGTCCTCGGGTCGGCGCTGGCACCAGCGTCCAGGGTGGCCGCGATGTCCCAGTACTCGGCGGGCACGAACCGGATGCGCTCCCGCTCGCGCTGGACAACGATGCGCGTGGCCACGGACTGCACCCGGCCCGCCGACAGCTTCGGCATGACCTTCTTCCACAGCACCGGCGAGACCTCGTAGCCGTAGAGGCGGTCGAGGATGCGGCGGGTCTCCTGGGCGTCGACGAGGTCGTGGTCGAGGTCGCGCAGGTTCTCGACGGCCGCGCGGATGGCGGGCTCGGAGATCTCGTGGAACACCATCCGGCGGACGGGCACCTTGGGCTTGAGCGTGTCGAGCAGGTGCCAGGCGATGGCCTCGCCCTCGCGGTCGGGGTCGGTGGCGAGCAGCACCTCGTCGACCGACTTCAACGCGTCCTTGAGCTCGGCGACCTTCCCCTTCTTCTCCGGCGTGATGATGTAGAGGGGGGCGAAGGAGTTGTCGACGTCGACGCCCAGGCGCGCCCACGCCTCGCCCTTGTACTTGGCCGGGACGTCGGCGGCACCGCGCGGCAGGTCGCGGATGTGCCCGACGGACGCTTCCACGACGTAGTCCTTGCCGAGGAACTTCTGGATCTTGGCGGCCTTCGTGCCGGACTCGACGATCACGAGGCGGCGCCGCGGACCGCCCGCCGTCATGGCCGCGGGCGTGCGGCGGC
>JBPYFK010000028.1:0-46795 GCA_051984675.1 Pseudonocardiaceae bacterium
GGAGTTGGTGGGGTTGGTGTATTCGTTGACGCCGAGAGCGAGTTTGCGGGCGTCGACCACGGGTGAGGACGCGGGGTGGTACCGGCGTCCCGGGCTGATGGCCGGAATCGCCCTCGTGATCACCATCGCGCTGGACGTCATATTCCACTGAGAGCCGTATTCCACTGGATAGCAGTATTCCGCTGGATAGTCCTATTCCACTGAAAGATTCGCCTTCTGTCAGGAAGGAAGAACGATGGCGAACGAGCCGCAACGCTCCTGGCGAGCCAGCAGCGCCTTCGATATCCGATTGATCATCACAGCGCTGTTCGTGATCTACGGCGTCGTCCTCACCGTGACGGGCGCTTTGGCCAACAGCGCGGACATCGCGAAGTCCGCCGGCGTCAACATTAACCTCTGGGCCGGTCTCGCGATGCTCGTCTTCGCGGCGGTCCTCGCCGCGTGGGCGCGCCTACGGCCGATCGTCGTGCCGGACGAATCGGCCTCCGAACAGGTTCCCGCCCGGCACTGACCGGGTGTGCTGGCGGCCGACGTCCCCCGTCCGTCGGCCGCCAGCAGCACGATGAAGGGGGGCATGTCTCGGGGATCAGGGGATCAACGAATCCACAGGGGATGACATGCACAAATGGAGAGTGGCGCTCAGCGGCATCATGGTCGCCGTGGTCGGCGCGAGCCTGTTATGTGCCGAGCAGTCGTCCGGTGCGGCGGCCGGGGATGCCCCCGGAAGTCCCGGAGAGCTGTCCCGGTTTGACCTCGGGCGCAAGGATTGCCTGGGCACGGCGGTCAATCCGCGGTCGAAGGTCTGGTACACGGTCGCGGGCGGGGTGCTCTCGGACGTGTACGAACCGACCGTCGACAACAGCAACGTCACTACCTTGGAATACGTCGTGACCGACGGGAAGTCGTTCACCGATCTGCAGACCCGGGACATGACCTACACGGTCTCCGCCGACCCCAGCGGCATGTCCTGCACCGTCACGGCGACCAGCGCGAAGCACAACTACCGGCTGGTCACCACGTACATCACCGACCCGGCGCGGGACAGCGTCGTCATGCACACACAGCTGCTGCCGATGCCCGATGGCCCGGACCCGCGTGCGCTGCGCCTGTACTCGCGGTTGGACGCGCACATCAACGGAAACGGCGGTGGCGGATCTTCCAACGGTGGAGCGGACTCGGGAAACGTGACCACTGTGGACGGTTCGGCGGTTCCGGTGGTCTCGGACACCTCGGCGGCGAGTCAGGCCACCAACCGGGACTACGCCGTGCCCACGTTCGCGGCGCTGCGCTCCGGTGCGGCTGCCGATAGCGCGAGCGTGGGCTACGCCGGTACTCCCAGCGACGGGCTCAGCAGCCTGGACGCGACCCACACGCTCGGGTCGGGGTATCCCTCGGCGCCGAACGGGCATATCGCGGCCGTGGCGGACGTGACGCCGAAAGCCAACCAGCCGGATGTGACGCTGGCGTTGGGTTTCGGCCGCACATCCAACGAAGCGACCACGGCGGCGGGCGACTCGCTGGCCCAGCCGTTCACCGCCCTGCAGCAGCAGTACGAGGCGGGGTGGAACGACTATGACTCGCACCTGCGCCAACCCCCGGCGAACCAGCGCACCGCGTACTTCCTGTCCGCGAACGTGCTCAAGGCCAGCGAGGACAAGACCTTCACCGGGGCGATCGCGGCTGGACTGGCCAGCCCGTGGGGGCAGGCGGTCAGCGCTGGCGACCTGGTCGACGGCAAGCCGGTGTACTTCGGCTCCTACCGGGAGGTGTTCGCCCGTGACCTGTATGAAACGGTCACCGGACTGCTGCTGGACGGGGACATCCAGACCGCACGGGACGCGGTGAGCTTCCTGTTCGACCGGCAGCAGCAGGCCGACGGCGGGTTCCCGCGAAACTCGCTGGAAAACGGCAGGACCGCCCCGGACACCGGTGGTCACCAGCTCGACGAGACGGCCTACCCGATTCTTGCGGCCTACCAGGCCGGAATGGGTGGCGACAATACACTGTGGACGCAACATGTCCAGCGTGCGGCGGACTACCTGGTCGCGCACGGTCCGTCGTTCGGGATCGAGCGCTGGGAGGAGCAGAGCGGCTACTCGCCCTCGACGATCGCAGCCGAGATCGCGGGACTCAGCGCGGCGGCCAAGATCGCGACACAGCACGGTGACACCAACCGTGCCGAGTTGTACCAGGCGACTGCGGACCACTACCAGCGCAACATCAAGAACTGGACGGTGACCACCACCGGCCCGGACGCTCCGCGCTATTTCATACGGCTGTCCAAGACCGGTGATCCCAACGCCGCGATCAGCTACAAGCTCGGCAACGGCGGTCCGACCGTGGAGCAGCGGCAGGTCATCGACGGTGGCTTCCAGGAACTGGTGCGCCTGGGTGAGCTGCCCGCTGATGACCCGGACGTGCGTGCGTCGTTGCCGGTGCTGGACAAGCAGATCTCGGCGAACACGCCCAGCGGCACCGGCTACTACCGGTACGGCACCAACACGGCGGCGGGCAGCGTCGACGGGTATGGCGACTGCTACCACCCGAGCCTGACCTCCTGCCCGGCACAGGGCCAGCCGTGGCCGACCACGGACACCGGAACCGGACACCCGTGGCCGGTGCTTTCCGGCGAGCGCGCGGAAACCGACATCGCCTCCGGCGACCTCAACGGTGCGGCCGGACTGCTGGCCGCGATGGGCCGGTTCGGTTCGGGCGTGGGCCTGCAGCCCGAGCAGGTGTGGGAAGACCCGGACCTGCCGGCCGCGCCCTACGGCACTGATCCGACCACGGCGTCGATCGGGTTCACCAACGGTAGGCCCGCTGGCTCGGCCGCGCCGCTGACCTGGGCGCAGGCCCAGCACCTGCGGCTGGTCCTCGACCACAGCGCGGGCCGCGTGCTGGAAAGGCCGGACGTCACCACCGCCCGCTACGTCGATCACCAGCCGCCCGGCCAGGCCCCGCTCACGCTGAACAGCCCCGTTCAGGGCGGGACTGTCTCGGGCACGACCGCGCCCGGCGCGCACGTCGTGGTCGAGTCGGCCGTGTCTACAGGGGCGACTACCAGCACCGGCCAGCCGGCGGCGGTCACGGCGACAACGGCCGGGCCGGACGGCAGGTTCTCGGTCAGCGTCCCGATGGGTGGTGGCACCAACGTGTTCACCGCGTCGAGCACGACCGCGACGGGACCGACCGGATACGCGCAGACGACCGTGACAAGCAACAGTTAGTTCTCGTCGCGTTGCGCGTTGTCGTGGAGTTGGAGGGCAAACCACAACTCCGCGCGGAAACCGGGTGAATCCAGGCTCCGGCCGGTGAGGCTTTCCACCTTGCGCATGCGGTTGCGCAGTGTGTGGCGGTGCACGCCCAGGCGTGCCGCCGCCGGGTCCCACTGACCGTTGTGCCGCAACCACTCGTGCAGCGACGCGACGAGCTTCGCGTCCTGCCGGACCGGCGCGAGCAGCGCCTCCGCGAATGCTCGCGCCTGCTCCGCAGGCAGCATCGCGAGCAGCCCCGCTCCCGCGAGGTCCCCGAAGCGCGCCAGCGCGCTGCCGGTGCGCTCGGCGTGCTCGGCCGCCTGCCCCGCCTGCCGGTGGCCTTCGGCCACCTCGGCGGGGCTGACGGCGGCCGACACGCCGAGGCGCACGCCGGTCACCCGCTGCGGCAGGCCGGCGAGCCAGCGCGCGGCTTCGCCGCTGGCGCTGACCAGCACGACTACCGCCCGGTCGACCTCGGCGAAGAACACTGGCTCGCGGAGGCGTCCCGCCTCGGCGTCCAGGATCTCCGCCGTGCTCTCCCGGCCACGGCGGGTTCCGACGGCGGCGAAGACCTGCCAGGGTGCCTCGGGCAGGGACACGCCGAGTTCCCGCGCCGGTTCCCGGACCAGGGCGATCTCGCCCGAGGTGAGCAGGTGGAACAGCCCGGTGCGCAGGTGCCGCCGGGTCAGGTCGAGTTCCTTGGACTGCTCCCGGGCGAGGGTGAGCAGCGACGCGGCCGTGTTGACCACGTGCTGGTCGACGGGGCTGAGCGGTTCGGCGCTGCCGACTACCAGAAATCCCGAGCCCGTGGTTCCGAGCGCTTGCACCCAGACCTCGTCCCCGTCGTGCGCGAATCGCGCGCTGGCGGGACCCCGCCCGCCGCGCAGGCGATCGAGGTCCTCGCGCAGCGAGGCCGCACGTCGTGCGGCATTCGCGGGTGCGGCGTGCAGCACCTCGCCGGAGCGGTCCACCAGCAGGGCCCATGCGCCGACAAGCCGGGCGAGCCGGCGCAGCAGCGCGGCGTTGCCGCGACCGCCGACGGCGGCGCGGGTCAGCTCCTGCTGCGCCGCGCTGGTGCGGGCGACGGCCGCGTACTCGTCGGCGGCCAGCGCGCGGGAGACGGTCTTGCTGATCGCGATGAAGGGCGTCTCACGGGCGACCTCCAGCAGCGGCAGGCCGATCTCGTCGGCGGTGGTGCTGAGCTCGGCCGGGACTTCGTCGTGGCTGAGGCCGACCCCGAAGCCCAGCCCGGCCACGCCGCTGCCGGCCACCCGCCGAACGAAGTCGCGATACCCGCCCGGTCGCAGCCCCAGGCCGGTGGTGAGCAACAGCTCGCCGCCTTCCAGGAACGGGGTCGGGTCGGTCAGCTCGGTGCTGTGCACCCAGTGCACCGGGCGGTCGAGTCCGGCCGCGGTGCCGGCCCGCAGCCGCAGCCGCAGGTCCGAATCGGCGACGAGATCGCCCAGCGTGATCGGCATGATGGCTTCCTGGGAGGGACCGACGTGGTTCGAGATGGACAGAATGGCGAAAATGCACATTCAAGATAGCCGAATTGGATACTGGCCGGGCAGGCGTGCCGCGCGGAAGGCTGGGTGAGCAGCAATCGCTCGATCCCGAGGAGAACCAGGCGTGCCCACTTCCGTCTCCCGCACTGCTCCGGCGCCGGCAGCGCGCCGGATGCGAACCGAGATTCCCGGTCCGCAGTCCCGCGAACTCCAGCAGCGGCGCGCCGGGGCGGTCGCGGCGGGAGTCAGTTCGGTGCTTCCGGCGTACGTCACCGAAGCCGGCCCCGGCACGCTGCGGGATGTCGACGACAACGTGCTCATCGACCTCGGGTCGGGGATCGCCGTCACCAACGTCGGCAACGCGGCTCCGGCGGTCGTCGACGGTGTGCGGGACCAGGCCGCACGGTTCACCCACACGTGCTTCATGGTCAACCCGTACGAGGAGTACCTGGCCGTGTGCGAGCAGCTCAACGCGCTCACGCCCGGCGAGCACGAGAAACGGTCGGTGCTGTTCAACTCCGGCGCGGAGGCGGTGGAGAACGCGGTCAAGATCGCCCGGCACGCCACCGGACGGCAGGCGGTCGTGGCGTTCGACCACGCCTACCACGGCCGCACCAACCTCACCATGGGGTTGACCGCGAAGAACATGCCGTACAAGCACCGGTTCGGGCCGTTCGCGCCGGAGGTCTACCGGGTGCCGGTGTCCTACCCCTTCCGAGATCCGCGCGGCATGACCGGCGAGCAGGCTGCCGCCCGCGCGCTAGGGCAGCTGGAGAAGGAGGTCGGCGCGGACAACGTTGCCTGCGTGCTGATCGAGCCCGTGCAGGGTGAGGGCGGATTCCTCGTCCCCGCACCCGGGTTCCTGCCGGCGATCCAGCGGTGGTGCAACGACAACGGCGTGCTCCTGGTGGCCGACGAGGTGCAGACCGGCTTCTGCCGCACCGGCACCTGGTTCGCCTGCGACCACGAGGATGTCGTCCCCGACCTGGTCACCACCGCCAAGGGCATCGCCGGTGGGATGCCGCTGGCCGGCGTCACGGGCCGGGCCGAGATCATGGACGCGGTGCACGGCGGTGGCCTGGGCGGCACCTACGGCGGTAACCCGATCGCCTGCGCGGCGGCCCTTGCCGCGATCCGCACCATGCGCGAGCAGGACCTCGCGAGCGCGGCGCAGCGCATCGAACGGATCGCCCGAGACAGGCTGACCTCGTTGCTGGAGACCTACCCGGAGATCGGGGACGTTCGCGGGCGCGGCGCGATGCTGGCCGTGGAGTTCGTCCAGGCCGGCACCGACGAACCCGACGCCGGCTTGGCAGCGCGCGTGGCGGCGGCCTGCCACGCCGCCGGAGTGGTGGTGCTGACCTGCGGCACCTACGGCAACGTGATCCGGCTGCTGCCACCGCTGGTGATCCCGGAAGACGTGCTCACCGAAGGACTCGACGTCCTCGCGTACGGGGTGACCGAGACCGTCGGACGCTAACCCCGCAAGCCCGAATCCCGTTCAACGCCAGGAGAGGCACCGTGGCAGACAGCATTCCCTACTGGGTCGCGGGTCGCCCCGCGACCGGCACGGACCCGCTCGACGTGCACAGCCCGTACGACAACGCGCTGGCGGGCGCCACCACCTTCGCCACCGATGAGCACGTGGAGCAAGCGGTAGCGCTGGCGCACTCGCGGCAGCGCGAGATCGCGCACACCCCAGCACATGTACGTGCGGCGGCGCTCGACCACGTCTCGCGGCGGATCGCCGCACGCGCCGAGGAGATCGCGCAGCTGATCACCGCCGAGTCCGGCAAACCGATCCGCTGGTCCCGCGCGGAAGTGCAGCGCGCGGTCTCGACGTTCCGGTGGGGCGCCGAGGAAGCCCGCCGGTTCTCCGGCGAGCTGCAGCGCCTGGACACCGACGCGGGCGGGACCGGACGGCTGGCGCTGACCCGGCGCGCTCCGCGCGGACCGGTACTGGGCATCACGCCGTTCAACTTCCCGCTCAACCTCGTCGCGCACAAGGTCGCCCCCGCCCTCGCCGCCGGCGCGCCGATCGTGCTCAAGCCCGCTCCGGCCACAGCGCTGACCGCGTTGCTGCTGGGCGAGATCCTGGCCGAGACCGACCTGCCGGACGGCGCGTGGGCGGTGCTGCCCGTGCCCAACGACACGGCAGCCGGCCTGGTCGACGACCCGCGACTGCCGGTGGTGTCGTTCACCGGGTCCGGGCCGGTCGGCGCGTCGATCCGCGAGCGTGTGCCGCACAAGCACGTCACCCTCGAACTCGGCGGGAACGCCGCCTCGCTGGTCTGTCCAGATTGGACCGATCTGGACTGGGCGGCGCAGCGCATCGCCACGTTCGCGACCTACCAGGGCGGGCAGAGCTGCATCTCCGTCCAGCGCGTCTACGCCCACGTCGACGTCTATGAGCCGCTGTGCCAGCGCGTGGTCGAGCGTGTCCGAGCGCTTGGCACCGGCAGCCCGTATGACGACGCCACGGAGGTCGGCCCGCTGATCAACGCCGCCGCCGCGGAACGCGTCCAGTCATGGGTCGATGAGGCGGTCGCCGCCGGGGCAACGGCGCTCGTCGGCGGTCGGCGCGACGGCACCACCGTCGAACCCACCGTGCTCGTGGGAGCCCCGGAGGACAGCGCGGTCAACCGCGAGGAGATCTTCGGGCCGGTCCTCACCATCGCCCCGGTCGGCTCGGTCGACGAAGGCTTCGAGCGCATCAACGCCGGTCGCTACGGACTGCAAACGGGCGTGTTCACCCGCGACATCCCACTCGCGTTCCGCGCGTCGGCGGAACTGGAAGTCGGCGGGGTCATCATCGGAGACGTGCCCAGCTTCCGGGCCGACCAGATGCCCTACGGCGGCGTCAAAGACTCCGGCGTGGGACGCGAAGGCATCCGCTCGGCCATGGAGGACCTGACCGAGGACCGCGTGCTCGTCCTCACCGGCCTGAACCTGTGACCCCGAACGGATAGCGGAGACAGAGGCCCAGATGACCGGGCGCGCTGCTGGGAAGAAGGTCGCGCACACAAGGGAACAAGAGTTCGAATTACCCAGACGAGTGTGCCTGGGTGGACGCTGCGAACTGCTCGCGGAGTTCCCGCTTGAGGACCTTGTGGCTCGGCCCGAGTGGAAGCTCCGCGACGAACTCGACGCGGCGTGGGTATTTGTGCCGGCCGAGCCGCTCCCGCGACCACGCGATGAGGCTGTTGGGGTCGACTTCGCCGTCCTGGCCCGGTACCACCACCGCGCAGATCTCCTCGCCGTGCTCGTCATCCGGGAGGCCGATCACGGCGACCTGCGCGACACCGGGATAGTGCAGCAAAGTCTCCTCGACCTCACGCGGGTACACGTTGAACCCGTTGCGGATGATCAGGTCCTTCTTTCGATCCACAATGGACACGAAACCGTCGGCGTCCTTGCTTCCGAGATCGCCCGTGCGGAACCACCCGTCGACGACAGCCGCGGCCGTCGCATCGGGGTCGTCGAGGTAACCGGCGAAAACGTTGTGGCCACGGATGACGATCTCGCCAACCTCGCCGGTCGGCAGGAGCTCGATCCGACCTTCCACGCCAGCATCAGCGATCTCGACTTCGACACCCCACACCGGGTGTCCGATCGTCCCGGGCCGGGCGCCGCTCCACGCCTGATTGGCGGAGGCTGTCGGCGAGGTCTCGGACAATCCGTAGCCCTCGTACACAGTGGTTTCGAAGAGGCGCTGGAACCGCTCCAGGACGGTGACCGGTAACGAAGCACCGCCCGAGACGCACATACCGAGCTGCGGAACGGATGTCCGCGCCTCCGCTGCCTCCGCGAGCCGGATGAACATGGTGGGCACCCCGAAGAACACGGTGATGCCTTCAGCTCTCATTAGGTCGATCGCTTCGCCGGGATCGAAACGGGGCTGGAGCACCAGCGCCGCGCCGGCACGGAACGTCGAGTTCATGGCCACCGTCTGGCCGAAGGTGTGGAACAGCGGAAGGCACCCCAACACCACGTCGTCACGCCGGATCTCGTTCGCGTCGAAGGCATTCACCGTGGCGTTCATGACCAGGTTGAGATGGGTGAGCACGGCGCCCTTGGGTCTTCCCGTCGTGCCCGAGGTGTAGAAGATCACTGCCGGGTCTTCGGCGGCGCAAGTCGCGTAGGTCGGTACCGGCTGCACGTCCCGCGCCCGCCCCGCCAGAGAATCCCGCCCCGCCAGGGAATCAGGCCCGCCCCCGCCGATGTCCACCAGCGGAATGTCGACTTCCCGAGCAGCCGCCTGCCCAACGTCCGTCATGCTCGCGTCACACAGCAGGACGCGGGCACCGGAATGGCGCAGGATGTAGGCCGCCTCGTGCTCATTCAGCAGCGTCGGAACGGGAACGACGACGGCGCCCACTGCAAGGATCGCGTAATAACAGCGCACGAAATCAGCGGTGTTCGGGCACAGCAGGGCAACCCGGTCGCCGTGCCCGATCCCGTAGGTGCCCAGCGGCGCCGCGTAGCTGCGGGCTTGCGCCCACAGCTCGCCATACGTCAACCGTGTCTGCCCTTCCCCGAGCGCGAACCGGTTCGGTGCGCGCCGAGCGGACTCCGCGAGGACCGTGGCAAGGGACAGGGTGGTCATCCAACCTCCACAGGTCAGGAGAACGCGCTGACGCCCATCAGCGCGCGGCCGATGAGCGGTCTCGGTCCGACCAGTCTCGCCATGGACGACTGCGCGCGGAAGGGCTCGCCGCGCTCAATGAGATCCGCGACACGCCACACCATCAGCCGCGCCGCGTCGGTTAACCGCCATCTTGGCCAACATCTCCTGCTGCTGACCGCTGGCTGATCGGCTGTTCGACTGAACCGGGGATAAGGGCACCGCCGGCCATTACTCGGCCGGGTGGGTTTGGAGCCACTCCGACCAGGTAGTCGTGCCCCGGCGCCCCTCGGGGCAGGTCATTTCGGCGGCTGCTCGCGAGATCCGGGACGGGACCGGAAGCTTCAGCATCCGGCGCGGGTGGCGCCGAATCCGCTGCCACTGCGCGACGAGCTCCCGAAGCGGCAGCACTTCGGGTCCGCCGAACTCCTCGCGTTGCTGGCCGGGACCGCCGTTGACGCACTGGACCACGTAGCGCGCGAAGTCGCGGGTGTCGACCGGTTGCGTCGGAACGTCCCCGGGCAGGGGCAGCAACGGGAGGCGGGTCGCCTTGGCCAGCATCCGGTCCAACAACCAGTAGAAGGGAGTGGCCCGCATGATCGACCACGGCACGCCGGCCACGCGTACCAGCTCCTCAGCCGTGTGTTTCAGTCGCATGTAGGCCCCGTGGGGGTTGTCCACCCCGACGATGGAGATGTACGCGAAATGGGCGACGCCGGCCGACGCCGCCGCTTCGAGCAACCGGTTGGTGCCATCGACATCGACATCCGGTGGGCTGTGCCGGAAGTCCCTCGGCAGGACGTACCCGCGCTGGGCGGACGGCGACAGCGTCGCCGCGTGGACGACGACCTGGGCGCCGGTGACCGCGTCGGCGATGCCCTGGCCGGTGGCGAGGTCGCCGGTGACCCACTCCACCGCCGGCTCGGCGCCGGGCGTCCGTGCCAGCACCCGGACCCGGTAGGTCGACTTCAGCAGGTCGACCAGTTCGCGCCCGAGATGCCCCGTCCCACCCGTGACGAGGACGGTGTCCATGGAGCGGACTATCCCAGCCGCCCACGACCGTCGCATCTCGAACGCCGCGAACGCGAACGCCCGGTGGGACCGGGAAGTCCGGCCCGACCGGGCGCTGCGGAAGCGGTGCGCTAGTGGGTCACGGCTCCGGTGTTCGGGTCGATCAGTACCGGCCGGTCATGCCGCTGCCGGAAGTCGAACATACCGTCCAACCGCCCGGCCCTGTCGTCGTACGACGCATCGCCGATGCGTCCGACGTGCCAGTTGTCCTCGATGAACTTCAGCACCGACGTCTGATCGGTCGTCTGGTGGTCGACGTGGTTCTGCCGGCTGTACGGGGAGACAACCAGCAGTGGCAGGCGTGGACCGTACCCGCAGCGGTCCTGGTGGCCAGCCTGCGCCGGCTTGCCGGTGCACACCGCCGAGTCCAGCGCCGGGTCGTGCGAGCCGTTGATGATCGACGACATCTGGTGGTCGTACCAGCCGTCGGAGTCGTCGTAGGCCAGAACGACCGCGGTGTCCTTCCACTCCGGGGACTTCTGGAGCTTGTTGATCGTGTCGGCCACAAAGCGCTGCTCGTCGATGGGGTCGGAGTTCCCCGGGTGCCCGTTCTCGTAGGCCGGAGCCTTGAGGAAGCTCACGGCCGGCAGGTTGCCGTCCTGCAGCGCCGCGTCGAAGTCGCTCATGTCGTACTGGTGGTTGGCTTGGTCGGTCTGACCGATGGCCGACACCGAGCTGGGCGCCAGGTGCTTCGGGTTCGCCGTCGACTTGTAGTACTGGAACGGTTCGTGGTGCGGGACGTAGTCCCGAACGCTCTGCCCGCCAATGTTCTGATGCGTAGCGTCGCAGGCCGCGTAGCCCTTCGGCGTGGTCCCGGTCGGGCGGAAACCGCCCTGGAACCATCCCCAGGTCACCTGCTTCCTGTTGAGCAGGTCCCCGATGTTCTGACCGCTCATCCGGGTCAGGTTGTCGGTGCTGGTGTGGTTCTTGTCCGAGCAGTCGTCGTACGCCGGGTCCGGGTCCTCGTAAACCGTGCCGACGTTGTCGGCGTTGGGGGAGCCGACAACGCTGGGGTCGCGAACCGGCTGGTTCGTGGTGGGGTTGACCGCCGTCGCGCCGTGGGTCTGGCCGGAGACCAGGTTGATCGCACCGGGCGTGGACGGGCCGAAGGTGGTCTCGAAAGAGTTGTCGCTGAGCGCGAAGTGCTGGGCGTAGTTCCACAGGCCGGTGACGGTGTTGCCGTCGTAGTAGTCCATGACCAGGCCCGGCTCACCGAACAGCGGCGGGGAGCACTTGTCCTTCTCGGTGTACTGGACGAACTTGTCCATGGCACCACCGTTGAACGCCTGCTGCTCGTTCTTGTAGTTGTGGTCCTGGTCGCAGGTCAGCGCCTGGGACGGGCCGAGTCGCTTCGGGTTGTAGGTGTTCGGGTTCTTGGTCAGCAGGTCAGGGGTGAGTCCATTGACCTTCGGCGTGTTCGGCTCGGCCTGGAACGGCGTGCCGTCGGTGTTCTTCGCGTTCGGGTACGTGCCGAAGTAGTGGTCGAACGAGCTGTTCTCACCGTAGATCACGACGGTGTGCTTGATGGGCGTCTCGGTGTTGAAGCTGGACGCGTCTCGCGGCGTCATGGCCGCCATGGCCGCCGAACTCGCCTGCCCGATCGAGCAGCCGGTCAGCAGTGCCAGTGCCGCGGCGGAGGTGGCCGCGACCGCGATCCGCGACCATCGAGCCCGGGGCCGCCGGAACCGATCTGTCCTCACTGTTGTCTCCCGTTTCTGGTCAACACGGTTGTCCCCTCGGCAGGGTTTCTCGCCGAAGACGCGGTGCTGGATCAACTCACCATCGCCTTCCCGAGCCGTCGAAGTCAGCGTCCTGGACGCAAGCAGCCGCGCGGAGCGAGCAAGGACTCACCCTTGCGGTCGAAGGTGAACCGAACCTTTCGGGAAGTGGCACGGGCGTGGACATTCGGCCGCCGGCGGGTAATCTCACGCTCCCGCCGTGCGCTGCGCGGTTGGGCGATCACGGCTCGTCAGCCCAGCTTCGCGCGGTAACCGTCGTGGATCGCGTTCCACTGCTGCATCCCGCGTGTCTGCCAGGTTGACCAGTCAAAGGGGCTGCCGTCCAGTTCGGCGGCGAGCGTGTCGAGGTGCCAATGCCAGCCGGCCAGCACCATCGTGCGGTACCTCTCGGGCAGGTCGAGGGTGCTGGTGAACGTCAACACCGTGTCGTCGCCTTCGGGGCGTAGTTCCCAGCGCAGCACGCCGTGCATGTCGCCCTCGGTCTCCAGCAGGCGCGGCGGGTCGAGCGCGGTGATCGTCGCGTGCATGACGGCGCTGTTGCCGTCGAGGTCGGTGTTGAGCCAGCGCAGCGTGAACCGCCCACCCACGGTCAGCTCCAGCTCGTCGGCGGCGCCCCACCAGCCGCGTAGCTGCTCCGGCTCGGTCAGCGCCGCCCAGACCTTCTCGATCGGGTGAGGGAGGCGGCGTTCGAAGCGGATCACGTCCTTGCCGTCGCGGTGCTCCAGGACTCCGTCCCGGAGGTCCTCAGTGGACACTGTGGATCACCCGTTCGCCTTCTCGTCCAAGTACTGTTCCAGGGCATCGAGCTTGGCGGCCAGCAGCCGCCGGTAGGGGGCGAGCCAGGCGTCGATCTCGGTCAGCGGCGCCGGCTGGAGCTCGTAACGTCGTCGCTGAGCGTCCTTCCGCGCGTTCACTAGGCCCGCCTCGCGCAGCACGCGCAGGTGCTTGGAGACCCCAGGTTGGGTCAGACCGGTGTGTTCGACCAACTCGTTCACCGTCCGTGACCGCTCCCGTAGCAGGTCGAGTATCTGCCGCCTGCCCGGTTCGGCCACCACTTCAAACGTCGTCGTCACGTCCGTATATTACCCATGGAGTATATAACCGACAAGTCATTGACGAGCCGCTGAACGCCACCGTGGAGCGATTGCCGCTGCTCGCGCCGCATACGACCGCGAGCAGCTCAGCGCTGGCTGAAATCGAGAACGAGACGTCCCCGCACGCCGCCGGCTTCCAGCAGCCGGTGTGCTTCGGCGGCGTGCTCGGGCGGAAACACGTGTGCCACCCGCAGCGTCAGCAAGCCCGCTTCGGCCTGCTCACGCAACTGCTCCAACTTGGCGGTTTCCTTGGCCACGCTCGTCACGACCACCCGGTGGACGGTGATCCCCCGTCCGGGCTCACCGTCCCAGGGACGGACGATCGCGAGTCCTCCGCCATCCCGGATGGCCGGCACGACGCGCTCATACAGCAGCGCACTGTCCGCAACGCCGTCGACGCCGTCCGGCACCAGCGCTCGGATTCGGTCGGCGACGTCGTCGCCTCGGCGGACCACCTCGTCCGCTCCCAGGTCGCGCACGAGCCGCTCGTCGGCGGCCGAGGCATCGGCGATCACGCGCAGCCCATCGGCCTTGGCGAGCTGGACGACGTATCCACCGAAGGCGCCCGCCGCGCCCGTCACCGCGATCGTCCGGCCCGCGGGCAGTGCGAGCTGATCCAGCGCCAACCTGGCGGTGAGCCCGTTCATCGGCAGCGTGGAAGCGGCGACGAAGTCCACGCCCTCGGGAGTCCGCACCACCGACTCGGCCGGGACCACGATTTCGTCGGCGTATGCGCCACCGTGCGGGCCGGTTGGCACGACGACGGCCATCACCCGCTCGCCTGGCTGCCAGCCGGTGACGCCGTCTCCGACCTGGCTGATCACGCCGGCCGCATCCATTCCTGGGATGAACGGGGGTTGACGATCCCCGGGCGCGCGATAACCGGACCGCAGCACGGTGTCGGCCGGGTTCACCGTGGCCGCGTGCACCCGAATACGTACTTCGCCCGGACCGGCGTGCGGCTCGGGAACATCCAGCACTCGCAGGTGCTCCGGCCCGCCGAACTCCCGTACTCCAACAGCTCGCATACGTCCGGTAACGCCAGCCACTGTCGATCTCTTCCCGAGATCACTCGGCCGGGTTCACGAGCGGAAGACCCACCAGCGAGAACCGGCGTAGGTGAACCCGCCGACGCACAGCCCCGCGATCATCCGGGCGGCCCGGAAGTCGATCCCGATGGAGGTCAGGCCGGTGGTCACCCCAAGCGTCATGGCGTAGTCCGCGACGATCAGGATCGAGTACCGCACCACCTGGCCACCCACGGGAGCGTGGGACTGGAAGTTGACCAGCCGGTTCAGGACGAAGTTCAAGCCGAACGCCGTCACGTAGGCGATCGTGACGTCGACCGGCAGCGGCAGCGCCGTCCATCTGCGCAGTGACGCGAGTATCAGCAGGTCGATCAGGAACGTCAGGCCGCCGATCAGCGCGAACCCGACCAGTTCGCGGGGCAGCAGCGTACGCAGTCGCGGCGGCAACTGGTCCACCCACGACGTGAGCAGGTCGCCGACGCGTTCCGCTCTGTTGGGGAGAACCATCCGCTGATCCGACACTTGCTGTTCCCGGGGCACGGCAGCACTTTCCCAGAACGAGGTAAGGCAGTGCCAGCGGGCACGTTGTGAGTGGGCAAGTTCACCCGGTGGGTGAAGCGGAGGTTACTTCTTTCGGGACTTCGGCGGAACTTTCTTCGACAACGTCCTTCCATGACGACGATCTGCCGCGGCCTAAGCGCGCAGGGCCGTGAAGAGGCAATCCTCCACAGTGGACGAATCCGCCGGATCGCCGGCCCGGATGTAGGTCTCGACACCGAAGGCCCGGTACGCCCACGTCGTCGTGGGTCGTCCTGAAAGGCTGCTACGTTGAAAAGCGCTTGTGCCGGTCACTGGGGGTGGAATGAGTAGAAGATGCCCTCCGGCGGACGGGACGGAGCAGCCGATGGAATGGAAGCAAGCGTCCACCGCCGCTACTGAGCTGGTCGCGACCCTCCCATCCCTACCTCGGCCCTGGGACATCGACGCGCTTTGTGCACGTGTGGCCGCCAGCCGTGGCCGTCCGCTCGTGCTGCATCCCGCCGACGTTCCGGCACTGCCGTTCGGTTTCTGGTTCGATGACGGCACCGCCGATCACGTCGTCTTCCGCACCGGCGCGTCCGGCTACCACCGCGATCACATCATCCTGCACGAGCTGTGCCATGTGCTCGCCGGACACAATGTCGCGGATCAGCTCGCCTGCCCGGACGCCGGCAGTGACCAGCTGGGTTTCGCCGCTCGCGCCGCCGCGACGCGCGGCGGTCACATCCGCGTTCAGGAAGAACTCGCGGAGATGTTCGCTTCGAAAGTGCTGAAGCTGGCGACCCAGGCCGAGTCGTTGAGTGACTTCGAACGGCGTGCGGCTGCCATGTTGGGCGCCCTCTCCTGCGACCGCGCCGGGCGATGAGATCCGCCCGGCGCGAGCCTTAGCATGGTCGCAGCGCGGGCGGGAAATCTCGGCGAGCTGACCCCAACCGGTTCTCAGCCGAGCTGTTCGAGTTCGTGTTCCACCGCGGCGAGTTCCTCCGTGCTGCCCTGGACCTTGGTCCCGGTGAACCACTTGCGTGCGGACACCAGCCACCACACGGTCGCACCGCCGAGTACGACCAGGAACGCGATCGGTGTGTAGTTGAAGCTGGCCACGCTGATCGGGTAGCTCTGCGGCAGCATGAACAGCACGAAGATGAACACCACCCACAGCGTCGCGGCGATGCCGATGGGGCGTCCCCAGCGGCCGAGGTTCCACGGTCCCTTCTCGAACCGGTTCCCGTTGAGCACGCGCAGGAACACCGGTGTCACGTACGCGACATACAGTCCGACGGTGGCGATCGAGGTGACCGCGGAGTAGGCGGTCGCGCTCCACAGGTACGGCAGGCACAGGAGCAGCGCGCCGATCACCGCGAACCACACGGAGTTCGTAGGTGTGCGGGTGCGCTTGTTGATGCGGTGCCACCACCGGGAGCCGGGGATGGCGCCGTCCCGCGCGAACGCGTAGATCATGCGGGAGTTCGCGGTCACCGAGGCCATGCCACAGCAGAACTGGGCGCCGATGGCGATCAGCAGGAGCAACAGCCCGGTTTTCTGCCCGACCGCGTCGATGAACACCTGGGCGGGCGGGACGCCGGTGGGGGAGTTGGCTTCCCCGTCGTAGTTCTGGATGGCGAAGGTGAGCCCCAGCAGCAGCACCCACCCTGCGGCCAGGGAGACCAGGATGGAATTGACGATGCCGCGCGGACCGGCGGTGGTGGAGTTCCTGGTTTCCTCGGTCATGTGCGCGGAGGCGTCGTATCCGGTGAGCGTGTACTGCGACATCAGCAGGCCGAGGGCGAACACGTAAGGAGCGGACCCCCAACCCGTGTTGTTCACGAAGTGGCCGAAGACGAACGACGCCGGCTGGTGGTGTTCGGGGACGACCGCGAGCACTCCGACGATGACCAGCACGCCGATCAGGTGCCACCACACGCTGACGGTGTTGAACAGCGGCACGATCCGCACGCCGAAGGTGTTGAGCAGGCCGTGGATTCCCAGAATGATCGCCAGCAGCAGGATGGTGTGTCCGGCAGTGGCGGCGAACCCGACGGTCAGGTCGAGGAACGCGTTGCCGAACAGGGCCGCGCCGAAGTCGACGCCCGCGGTCACCGCGACCTGGCCGACGAGGTTGAACCAGCCGGTGAACCAGGACCAGGCGGCGCGGTTGCTGGGGGCGAGCTTGGCGGCCCAGAAGTACAGCCCACCCGCGGTGGGGTAGCTGGAACACACCACGGCCATCCCCAACCCGACCAGCACGACGAAAACGCCGACCAGTGGCCAGCCCCAGATCATCGCCGCTGGCCCGCCGGTGGTCATTCCGAAGCCGTACAGCGTCAGGCAACCGGACAGGATTGAGATGACGGTGAAGGACACGGCGAAGTTGGAGAAAGCGGACAGGGATCGTTTGAGCTCCTGCGCGTAACCGAGCTGGTGGAGTCGTGCCTCATCGTCATCGACATGCGGGGTCGGTCGTCGGGTGCTTGCCTGTGTCGAGTCCATGCTGCTGCCTTTCCCGTGGCTTGGTCTGGCCTTCACTCAATGGTCTAAGGACAGCCCTTTGGATTGACAGAGGGTGGGCCAGATCACCGTGTGGTGTCAAGATCTCGGCGTGAGGATCGAGGAAATGATTGGCGGTGAGCGGGAAAAACGGCCGGCAACGGCGCCGGGGTTGTGGCCCTGCGGCAACCCTTTTGAATGGACTGGAATCGATCCTTAGTTTGCGCGGTTCGGCGGCCGATCAGGCTGGCTGGCGGTGACTCGATCGTGTCCGCGCTGTGCGCACTAGGTTTGGCCCATGGAGGACGCGGACGGGCTGCACCTGCGACGAGAGCTGGTGACCGCCGCCACGCAGGCCCAAGAGATCACCGATTACCTGGTCGAGCTGTCGCGGACGCCGGACAGCGGAGGGCTCAGTGACGCGGCGGCGCAGCTGCGCGGCATCGCCGATGACCTGGACGGGCTCACGACGCCAGCGACGCCGTACCGGTCGTCAGAACCCGACGAACGTCGCGAAATATCGGTATAGCGCGCGCTCGGTCGCGGAATCTTTTCATGGTTTGCGGGCAAGGCCGCCGAATTGCCAGATTCGCCCGATGCTGCCCACGGGCGGCGGCAGCCCGCTGTCGGCTCGCGACTCGGGGAGCATGGTCGGAACATGCGGGTCCGGGCGCCAGTCCCGCACGTTGACCAGGCCAGGCTCGACCGGTTCCAGGCCGTCGAAGAACCCGGTGATCTCCTGCTCCATCCGTACCCGGCCCCAGTCCTGGGGTGTGCGCACGAGCTGTTTCATGCACTCGCCCGTCTCCGCGTCCCTGCTCGTCAGGTGCGACACCAGGAGATGGCTCCCACGGGGCACCGCATCGATGAAGCACCGCACGGCCCGAGCCGGTTCAGCCTCGTCCGGCAGGCAGTGCAGGACGGACGCGCACAGCACGGCGACCGGTTCATCGAAGTCGATCACCTCGCGGGTGTAGGGGTGCTGGAGAATCTCCTCCGGCCGGCGCAGGTCCGCCTGGACCATCCTGATCTTGCCGGTGCCGGCCAACAACGCTTGCCCGTAGGCGTGGACGACGGGGTCTTTGTCGACGTAGACCACGCGGGCGTCGGCGTGCGTCTCCTGCGCGATCTGGTGCACGTTGCGGTGCGTGGGAAGTCCGCAGCCGTTGTCTATGAACTGACGGATGCCCGAGTGCTCGGCCAGATACCGCACGGCACGTCCGAGGAACTCGCGGTTCTGCCGCGCGACTCCGACGATGTCCGGAAATCCGGCCAGCAAGTCCCGGACGGCTACCCGGTCGACTTCGAAGTTGTCCTTGCCGCCGATGGTGTAGTCGTAGATCCGGGCCACGCTGGGTTTGGTGGTATCGAGCTTGTCCAGCGAGTCTCGCGCGTTCGGGCAGTCCCCACTAGACACCGGTTCCCTCCAGTGCGCTGCGTGATCGATCGCAGGACGGCCGCTGCGGTGCGCCAGCCGTATCCGAACGATCCTAGCTACTCGATCATGAAAAGAGTGCGCTGTCGGGCAACTGTGATGATCGATACGGAGAGCAACCTGTAACACTGCGGGTTCCCCGAACGAGATCAGTATGTGGGTGGATCTGTTTGCCGTGCGTATAAAGGTACTGTCACTGTTCAGATGACGCGAAAGTGCGTAAGGTAAGCGCCTTGACTCGTGCGAAAGGTCGCGAATCTGGTGCCGGTATGGCACACTTTCGTGCCGCTCACATCCGCAGGAGGTCGGAAGCCGGGATGGCCGGAGAAGCACTGGGCGGTTCCACCGTCAGACGTATCGTGCTGGGCAGCCAGCTCCGGCACATGCGGGAATCCCGGAACATTTCGCGGGAAGCAGCCGGGTACGCCATCCGCTCCTCGGAATCCAAGATCAGCCGTATGGAGCTGGGCCGCGTCAGCTTCAAGGAACGCGACGTCATCGACCTGCTCTCGCTCTACGGCGTCGACAACCAGCAAGAGCGCGACTCCGTGCTGGAGATGGTCCGTTCCGCCAACGAACCGGGCTGGTGGCACGACCACGGCGAGCACATGCCCGCATGGATGCACCACCTCGTGGGGTTGGAAGAGTCGGCGTCGCGCGTGCAGACCTACGAGGTTCGGATGATCCCGGGTCTGCTGCAAACCGAGGAGTATGCGTACCGGACGCTGGAGCAGGCGCTGCCCGACGCGCCGTGTGAGGACATCCAGCAGCGGGTCAATCTGCGGATGAACCGGCAGCTGATACTGCACAACTCCCGGCCAGTCACGGTGTGGGCGGTGGTCGACGAAGCGGCTCTGCACCGCTGTGTCGGCGGGCGCGATGTCATGCGCCGCCAGCTGGAGCACGTCATCGAGGCGACGGAGCTTCCGAACCTCAGCCTCCAGGTCGTGCCGTTCTCGGTGGGGAACTACGCGGCTGAGAACGCCTTCACGCTGTTGCGCTTCGCTGAGCCGGAACTGCCGGACATCGTGTACGTGGAGTATCTCAGCGGCGCGCTCTACCTCGACAAGCGCAGCGACGTCGAGTTGCACGCGAAGGTCGCGAACCGGCTCGCGGTCGAAGCCGAAAGCCCGGAAATGTCCCGGGATCGGCTGGCCAAGCTGATCAAGTCGTTCTGATCGCCGGCGTGGCGTTCTGGATTCGCGGAACCTGCCTTCGACCGCTGTGCGGGATCGCCGTCGTCGCGGTGTAGTTCGAAGGCAGGCCGTGCCGGTCACTGGCGAGCCGTCCCAGCTGGTCGCCGGTCAGTTCAGCAGATGGTCAAACTCGCGGTCTCGTGCTCCGCGGAGGAACGCCAGCATCTCGTCCTTGGTATAGACCAGCGCGGGGCCATGCGGGTCCCGTGAGTGGCGTACGGCTATCCGCCCATCCTGCAGGGCGGCTAATTCCACGCAGTTGCCGACTCCGCTGTGCTGACTCTTGTGCCAGATGACGTCGGTCAATCTGTCCGCGGGCATGCCGTTAAACGCTGTGGTCACTACGATCAGCCTCTCTCTACTCCGTCTGGGTTACTTAGAGCGTGCATGTGCACGTGCGCTCACTCTCACGATATCTGCTAGCGTCATGCACAGTCAGATGCACGTGCATATGCACCGGATCTGGATGTCGGGGCTGGTCACATGGTTCAGGGGACACCTCTCACGGGGGTCGGGACACCGCATCGTGGGAGCCGGGATAGACGGTGGCAGCTCGCGGCCTCGTTGCCGGTGTTCCACCGCCCGACGCAGCGTTACCAGGAGGGGGAATCATGATCCGTGCTGATCGCGAACTGCTGGCCCGGTTATCGGCGACGAACCAGCACATCGGTCGGGAAACGCTGAATCTGCTCGACTCCCTTGAGGACGGCTACCTCCCTGCTGACGCGCTCGACGATCTCGGTTCCAAGCTCGTCGAGCTCGGCCAGGCGATGCGTCGCCGAGCCGCGGAGCTCACCACCGAGATCGACGGCGTGGTCCTGTCGTCCGCGTGAGTACTGTCTCGGGACTAAAGACGCTCTGCGCCGGTACCAGGTTGTGGTCTCAACGAAGGAAACGACCGATGGAGGGCTCGCCGTGATCAGTGAGGGCGAGGCGCTGGAGCCGATCACCATCGACGGTGACCTGGTCTTGAGCTACGAATGCAGCAACCTCTACGGCACCACGTTCTACCGGGTGACCCGCGGAAACGAGGTTGTGTACCGGGTGGTGCGCTACCCCTACTGGCGTGGCTCGCAAGCTCGTGTCGAGTACCGCATCGACGGACGGATCGAAGCCTTCGACACGCTGGAGGGTCTGGTCAACGGTCTGCGCACGATCGAAGCCCGCAAGCGTTACGAAGCCCAGCAATACCTTGAGGCTGAAGGCTAGAAGCGAGACCGGCAAGCAGGTGGGCGAGCCCGTGTCAGGAGTTTGCCCTCGGCCAGGCCAGGTGCCGCCCGTGACTGGCTACGCCGTTGGCTGCCACAAGGGCGATCTCATCCACGGGTGGTGGAATCGTTCCACGCTCGCGAAGCACGGGCGAGCGTGGGTACACGAGCACATCGCGAAGTTCCAGAAGCGAAGATCATGACCACGTCTGCGGTACACATTCCACGGTCAATCGCATAGCCGCGAGATTCACAATCCCCCCGGATGGGCAATGCCTCGCGCTGGAACTCCCCGCGCCGAACAGCCCTGGTTACGAGGTTTACAACGCCACGGAAAGGACGGCGACGGACGTCCTAGATGATCGCTGGCACGCGAAGGTTTACTTCGTGCTGCGTCCTGGCGAACCCGCTCCGGCGAATGTGCTCGCCCGATCGGTCTCCTTCTCCCGCTGAGTTCGTGTCGTGGGTTACGCTGATACTTTCGAATGCCCCACCGAGATCGATATCAGCCCGACGGTATAGAATGTTTTGCCTGGTCACGGGCTTATGGCGGCTGTTTTCGGGCTACTACCGCATATGTTGCATATCCGTCTACCTCAGTTGAGGTAGACGGATTTCAATGCGATGTACGGTGACCATCCGTTTGCGTCTCACGCAGTCTTGAACGCGTGCAGTTGAGTAACACGTCAGCCATCGGTTCGCGTATTCGAGTTCTCCTCGTCGCGGATCACATCGAGTTGCAGGAGGCACTCGTCGACCTGCTCGGAGAAGAACCGGATGTCGAACTCGCTGGAATCGCGCGAACCGTGGCCGACGCGGTCGAAGTGGCTCGCTGCCAGCACCCCGACGTTCTGCTGATCGACTTCGACATGGCCGGCGGGGCCGGGGAACAGGTTATCACCGAGGTTTCCGGTGAGATGCCAGAAACAAAACAGATCGCCATGTCCATGAGCGGCGACCGTGACACCGTGTTGCGCATTCAAAAGCTGGGTGCGGAGCACGTCATCAAAGGAGCGGACGTCGTCGATTCGATGAAGGGTTTCTTCGAAAAATGCTGAATCGCCAGAAGAGCGGCGCGCACCCGTGGTGGCGGCGGTGGCTGGTACCACTGACTATCCTGGTAGCCATGGTGGCCACGCTGGGCGCCTTCACACTCCCGAGCCTGCTCAAGTCGCAGGCGGGTCCGGAGGACCACTTCCCGCTGCACACCCAGGGCAACCAGATCGTGGACGCTCAGGGTGATCCGGTCAAGTTCACCGGTGTGAACTGGTTCGGATTCGAAACCGGGACGTTCGCTCCGCATGGCCTCTGGTCGCAGAACTACCAGCAGATGCTGGACCAGATGAAGAAGTCCGGGTTCAACACGATCCGGCTGCCGTACTCGAACGAGATGTTCCGCCCCAGCAGCGTGCCCACCGGGATCGACTACTCGAAGAACCCGGACCTGCAGGGCCTCCAGGGCGTCGGGCTGATGGACAAGATCGTCCGTGCGGCTGAGGCGCGCGGCTTGATGGTCTTCCTCGACCAGCACCGGCCGGACTCGAAGGGGCAGAGCGACCTCTGGTACACCGGCTCGGTCAGCGAGCAGGAGTGGCTTGGCGACTGGACGATGCTCGCCCAGCACTACAAGAACGACAAGCTCGTCGTCGGTGGGGACCTGCACAACGAGCCCAAGGGTCAGGCGACCTGGGGCGACGGCAACCCGCAGACCGACTGGCAGATGGCGGCCCAGAAGGCCGGTAACGCCATCCAGGCCGTCAACCCGAACTGGTTGGTCATCGTCGAGGGTGTCGACAAGTACAACAACGACTCCTACTGGTGGGGCGGCAACCTCCAGGGCGTCAAGGACCACCCGGTGCGTCTGAACCAGCCCAACAAGGTCGTCTACTCCGCGCACGACTACGGCCCGGGCGTGTACAACCAGAACTGGTTCATGGCTCCGAACTTCCCGCAGAACATGCCGGCGATCTGGGACAAGGAGTTCGGTTACATCGCCAAGCAGAACATCGCACCGGTGCTGGTCGGTGAGTTCGGCGGCAAGTCCTCCGCACCGAACACCACCGAGGGCGTCTGGCAGCACGCTCTGCTGAACTACATGAAGCAGAACGGGATCAGCTACACCTACTGGTCCTGGAACCCGGACTCCGGTGACACCGGCGGCGTCGTCGGCGAGGACTGGAGCACGGTCGACCAGGGCAAGCTGGGAATGCTGAAGCAGTACCAGGCACCCATGCCAGGACACCAGTCCTGACCGGGCAGCCCTGACCGGAAGCAGTTGTGCCCCCGACCCGCACGGGTCGGGGGCACAACGTGTCCGGGCCGGAGAACCATGCCGGAAACTGAAACCACCGAGTCAGGACTCTTCCCCTAGGTCGCTGGGGATGCTGGCGCGGATGCGGGTTCCCTCGCCGGGGGAGCTTTCCACGTCGATCGAGCCGCCCACCTGGCGCGCCCGTTCCCGCATGGAGCGCAGGCCGAGGTGGCCGGGGAAGCTCTCGTTCGGGTCGAAGCCCACGCCGTCGTCGATGACTTCGAGCACCAGAGCCCGGTCGTCGGTGTACAACCGAAGCCACAGTTGCTTCGCCCTCGCGTGCCGCGCCACGTTTTGCAGCGCTTCCCGTGCGATCCGGTAGGCGACCTGCTTGGACTCCTGGGAAGCGGCCGGCTCCCCCTCCCACGAGGACTCCGCCGTCAAGCCGTGCCGCGCGCGGACGGCTTCGACTTCCTTGCTCAGCAGCGCTGTCAGACCTTCGGTCTCCAGCGCGTCCGAGCGCAGCGCGGAGATCAGCGCTCGCATCTCGGACAGCCCGGCTTGGGCGAGCTGGAGGACGTACTCGATCGGCTGGGTCAGGCGTTCCGAGTCGCCACCGCTGCTGAGTTCCTGGGCTGTGCGCGCGCCGAGCGCGATCCCGTACAGCACTTGCGAGACCGTGTCGTGCAGTTCCCGGGCCAGCCGCTGGCGTTCCTCCTCGACGACCTTCTGCTGCGCATGGATCAGCAGGCGCGCGTGGTCGGCGACCCAGGCGAGCTGGGCGGCGACGAGGTTGAGGAAGCGTAGCTGCCGCTCGGCGTGCTTACCGCTGGCGAAGTAGCAGCACAGCGCGCCGTAGACGTCGCTCTGCCACTTGATCGGCACGACGACAAGCGCGTGTGCGCGGTCGTGCAGGAGCCGGCCGCGCAGCTCCGCGGCCCAGCTGTGGTCGGTGGGCAGCGGCTGCACGATCGGGCGGCGGTCGTTGATCGACCTCCAGACCGGGTGGTCGCTCTTGCGCATCTGCTGCGGTGGGGACGGTTCGGGGATGCCCCGGTGGGTGGCGATCCAGAGCGCGGAGGTGACGTCGGTCAGGTACACGGTGCACGCGCTCGCCCCGAAGGTGTCGATGACCTGTTCGCACAGGCCGTCGAGGGATTGGCGCAGCGCCGTGTCGCCCGGAGAGGGCGCGTTGTCGAACCGGCGGAGCTGCTCGTGCATGTGTGCCTGTTCCACGGCCAGCAGCGTCGGCGCCGCGAAAAGGCCGGCGATGCGCAGGTCCTCCTCGGTGAACTGGGGCTCGCCGTGGCAGCGGGCGAGGTGCATGGCACCGACATGGCTGCCCTGCTGGATGAGGGGCACGCAGAGCGCGGTGACGAGGTTGCAGCGGGTCACGTCGGCCAGGTGCGGCACCTCCTGCTGGCGGAGGTCGACGAGGTGCGGTTCCTTGCTCTGGATGGTCCGCTGGGCGAGCGCGTGGTCGGAGGGCAGGCGCACGCCGGTCAGCTCGCTGGCCTGCAGCCCGTCCGCGGCCCGGACGACCACGACGTCACCCGGTTCCGTGCTGGTGATGGCGGAGACGTCGGCGTCCAGCGTGGCGCGGACCTGGGATGCGATGAAGGTGAGTGCCTCGTCGCCGGTGCTTTCCCGCAACGTGCGATTGATCTCGTGGACGACGTCCAGCAGCGAACTCGGGCGCGGTGCGGTCGCAGTACCCCGAGGTAGGTCCGCACGGTCATCGTGGAACGGCATCGATCCCCCACTTACTTGACCGTCGCCAGGGGCGGGGGACACCCTGTGGTCGTGAACTCTTCGCCTAGTTTCTGGTGAGTTCGGAAACGGCTACCAGGCCGCTCTGGACTCCGTAGAGCGCGGCCTGGGTTCTGCTGTGAACCCCCAGCTTCCCCAGGATCGCGCTGACGTATGTCTTCACCGTCTGCTGGCCGATCTCCAACTCACGTGCGATTTCCTTGTTCGCCTTTCCCTTGCTGATCAACCGAAGGACCGACATCTCACGCTCGGTCAGCGGCTGCGGGTTGTCCGGTTCCTTGACCTCCCGCAGCAACCGCGCGGCGGCTGCGGGGGAGAGGTAGACCCGGCCGTTGGCCGCGGCCTTGATGGCCTGGCAGAGCTCGTCGGCGTTGGTGTCCTTGAGCAGGTAGCCGATCGCCCCTGCCCGGATGGCTCCGACGACCAGGGAGTCCTCCAACACGCTGGTGAGCGCGATCACCTCGATCTCCGGCAGTTCCCTGCGGATCACCGCGGTCGCGGCGATCCCGTCCATACCTGGCATGATCAAATCCATGAGCACGACATCGGGATGGAGTTGGTGCGCCATGGCGACCGCCTCTCTCCCATCGGCGGTCTCCCCGACGATCTCGATCTCGTTGTCCAGCCCCAGGAACATTCTAATTCCGCCGCGGACGATGGTGTGATCATCTGCTATGAGTAGCCGAACGCTCATCGCTACCGGCCTCGTCTCTGTCGAACTGCTTGCGAAATTACTCGCGGATGGCGTGCACCGACCACGACCCGATCCGCCTATTAAGCCTTGTGAGTGACAAAGCGTGTCCGTTTACGCGCTTGCTCGGTGCAGGCCGGTCGCCGGCCTCGGCGTCGACCAGGGCCGTCGCCGCGTTGATCAATCCGATGTGGCTGTATGCCTGTGGGAAGTTACCGAGCAGCTCACCGGTGTCGGTGCTGACCTGCTCGGCCAGCAGCCCGAGGTCGTTGGCGCAGGAGGTGGCGGTCTGGAACACCGTTCGTGCTTCCCGCACGTCGCCGGCCAACGCCAGGCAGTGCGCGAGCCAGAACGTGCAGAGCACGAACGCGCCCTCACTTCCGCCCACTCCGTCATCCGTCACGTACCGGTACACCAGGCCGCGCTCGTCGGTGAGGTGGGTACGGATCGCGTCGATGGTCGCGCGCATGCGGGGTGAGTTGGCTGGCGTGTACCCGACGATCGGCATCATCAGCGCCGCCGCGTCGAGGTGGTCGGAATGGAACGCCTGGGCGTACGCGCCGACGCGGTCGGACCAGCCGTGCTCCTCGATCGCCGCGCGGATGGCCTCCCGGGCGTCGGTCCAGCCGGCAACCCGGTCGGTCGCGCCGATCTGGTCGGCCAGCGCGATGGCGCGGTCCAGCGCCACCCAGCACATCAGCTTGGAGTGCACGAAGTGCTGGCGACGGTCCCGCCGCTCCCAGATGCCGTGGTCAGGTTCCCGCCAGCGTTGGGCGGACACGTCGGCGAGGTGGATCAGGAACTGGCTGGTCTCGGGATTGAGCGGGTGGGAGTGCAGCAGCAGCTGGGCTGCCGCGTCGAGGATCTCCCCGGAGACGTCGAGCTGGATCTGGCGCCACGCGTCGTTGCCCACTCGCACCGGCCGGTTGCCCTGCCACCCGCCGAGGTGGTCGAGCACGCGTTCGGTCAGGTCGTGCTCGCCGCGCACGCCGAACACCGCCTGCGGTCCGTGGCCGTTGCGCAGACCGCCGGCAGCCGTGTTGACCAGGTACGACAGGAACTGGCCGGCTTCCACCGGGCAGGTGGAGACCCGCATCGCGGCCATCGCGAACGCCGCGTCCCGCGTCCAGCAGTAGCGGTAGTCCCAGTTCCGCCCACCGCTTCCCGATTCGGGTAGGGACGTGGTCGGTGCGGCCACCACTGCGCCGGAGGGCTGGAACGTCAACCCACGCAGCACCAGGCCGCTGCGCTGCACCAGATCGGCCCACGGCCCCCGGTAGCGGTTGTGCAGCTGCGCCCATGAGCGCCAGGCCCGCGCAGTGCGTGCCATCGCGTGCCTGATACTGCGCGCGGACCACGTCACCGGGCGCTGGCCCGGCGTCGCGTACTGCAACGCGAACTCCAGCCGGGCGCCCGCTTGCAGCCGGAAACGGGCCCGCGCGGTGTCGACGGTGTGTCCGAGCCCGGACACGTCGATGGACAGCGCGACCGGGGCGGTCAGGGCATACACGTCCGAGCCGCCCTGGGCGACCACTCCGCCGTTGATCGGGCGGAGCAACGGGCGCACCAACCCGTACTCCGGTCGGGGAAGGAACTCCAGGTCGAACTCCACCTCGCCGGACCGGCCGGTCAACGTGCGCAGCAGGGTATGCGTGGCGTCGCTCCCGAGAGCGTGGCTCGATCCGCCCTCACCCAGTGCCATCGCGTCTTCCAGGACCGCTTCGCCGCCGGCGGTGCGGAACGTCGTCGTGTGCACCATCGTCTCCGGCAGGTACCGGCGGTCGACCGTGTAGTCCGTCGTCGGGCGGATCGACCAGTGGCCGGCGCGGGAGTCGAGCAGGCGGGCGAACACCGCCGGGGCGTCGAATCTGGGCATGGTGAGCCAGTCGATCGACCCGTCCTGGCTGACCAGCGCGGCGCTGTGGCAGTCCGCGAGCAGGGCGTAGTCGTTGATGAGGTGGTCGTTCATGACGCACCCCCTCCCGTGCCGCTCGTGCCGGCCGCTGGACCGGGTTCGCCGTCGTCGGGGGAATCGACCTCCAGCAGACCGAGCTCGGATGCCTTCACCACTGCCTCCAACTTCGACCGAGCCCCGATCTTCTGGAGAACGTTGCGGACGTGCGTGCGCGCGGTGGCGTAGCTGACGCCCAGCTGGTTGGCCAGCGCGCGGTTGTCGCTGCCTTCGACCATCAGCGCGAGCACTTCCAGCTCCCGGGAGGTCAGGCTCTCCCGGAGCTGGCCGCGCTCGCGTTGTTCCTGGGAGCGCTTGCGGCTGCGCACCAGCAGTCCGGCGAGCTGGTCCGCCGGGATCAACATCTCGCCCTCGGACGCCCGCCGAACCGCCAGCGCCACGTCGTCGGCGCCGGAGGACTTGATCAGGTAGCCGGCGGCCCCGGCTTCCACGGCGGCGATCAGGGACTCCTCGGTGGCGTCGGCGCTGAGGAACACCAGCGCCGTGCGGGGGCTGACCTCGCGGATACCGGCGGCGGCCTGCGCGCCGGTGCCGTCGGCGAGCCGGAAGTCGAGCAGCGCCACGTCCGGTCCCCATTCCCGTGCCGCCTGGACGGCCTCGGCCACGCTGGGAACCCAGCCGAGCACCTCGATGTCCGGGTAGGTCTCCAGCAGCGACACCAGTCCCTCCGCCACGATCTGGTGGTCTTCGGCGAGGAACACGCGGATGCGGTCGGGGGTCTCCTCCTCCGGCGCGTCCAGGCCGCGCTGGTCGAGTTGGGGCTGACAGGGCTGGTCAGGGTCGGTGAGCTTGGTCATGACGGCTCACCCCCGGTCCATGGGTCGACAAGCGGGTCCGCGGAGGCCTGCCCGGTCGAGCCCGTCTCACCGATGGGCACCCAGAACTCCACCGTGGTGCCCGCGCCGGGTTGGCTTTCCACCCGCGACCAGCCGCCCGCCAGGGTCGCCCGCTCCCGGATGGCTCGCAGCCCGAGATGCCCGGCCTTGCCGTGGGCGGTCTCCAGGTCGAATCCGGCGCCGTCGTCGGCGATCCGCATGCGGACGCCGTCGTCCTCCTCGACCAGCTCCACCCACACGTTCGCCGGGTTCGCGTGCTTGCGCACGTTTTGCAGCGCCTCGTGCGCGATCCGGTAGACCAGCGCGCGGACGGCATCACCCAGATCGCTTTCCAGCTGGTCCTGCAGGCTGTACTGCACGCCGGTCTGGGTGCGCATCTGTTCGAGGTCGCTGCGCAGCGCGTCGACCAGCCCGCCACGGTCCAGCAGCGGCGGGCGCAGGTCGAAGATCAGGTGGCGCAGCCGGCTGATCGCCAGCTGCACGGTCTCGTCGAGCCGCCCCAGCACCTCCAGGTCCTTGGGGTCCTTCAGCCGGCGACGCAGCTGCTGGACGCGCAATGACACGGCGGTGACCACCTGCAGCGTGTCGTCGTGGATGCCGCTGGCGATGCGCCGCCGCTCCTCCTCCTGGCCCCGGATGAGGTTGGCCAGCAGCGTGCGCAGCTGGCGTCCGTTGGAACGCGCGGCCGCCGCCGGCCGGGTGACCTCGCGCTCCTCCTCCGGGGGCTTCTGCGAGGTCAACCGCAGCAGCCACAGGTCGCCCTCCAGCGGGCTGATCTGCGCGTTCAAGGTGAACGTGCTCCCGCTGGAGTGCCGGCCGGTGACGCTGAGCGTCGCGGTCGTCACCGCCATGCCCTCCGGCGGTCGCAGCGAGTCCAGTGGGAAGTCCGTCAGCAGCTGGTCGAGCGGGTTGCTGAACAGCGTGCCGTGCTCGTAGCCGAACATCCGCTCCGCCGTCTCGCTGACGTTGTTGATCACGCCGTTGGAGTCCAGGACCAGCAGCGGCTCCGGGAACTCCTCGACCACCCGCAGGTAGCGGGTCTCCGCGCGGTTGAGGTCGGTGATGTCCCGGACGAACATCGACAGCAGCTGCTCCTTGCTCTGCGGCATGCTGACCGAGATGTGCGCGGGAAACTCGCTGCCGTCCCGGCGCCGGGCGACCAGTCGCATGCCCGCACCGGCGGCGACCCGGGTGGGGTCGCTGTCCCGGTAGCGTTCCGGGAGCAGGACCGTGGCCGGCTGGCCGATCAGCTCGCGCAGCGGGTAACCGAACATTTCCCGAGTGCGCTCGTTCGCGAGCTGGATACGGCCGTCCGGGCCCACCAGGATCACCGCGCTCGGTGAGCGATCGAACAGGGCATGGAACTGCCGCGCGCTGATCTGCAGCCGCTCCTCGGCCCGGTGATGCTCCTGGATCTGCCGGTTCAGCTTGCGCAGCACCTCGATCGCGAGCGTGGCGGAGATGCTGAGCTGGTCGCGGGCCGCCCGGTGCAGGGCCTCCAGGATCTCCGCGTCCGGGGCGCCCTTGACGAGGTAACCGTGTGCCCCGGCGGACAGCGTGTCCAGCACCGCTTCCGGGTCTTCATACGCCGACAGCGCGAGCACCCGCGTAGCCGGCGCACGGGTGCGGACGGTGCGAATCGTGTCGGCGGCGGAGCCGCCGGGCATCTTCAGATCCAGCAGGATCACGTCCGGTTCCCTGCCCAGTGCCGCCGCGACCGTGCCAGGGTGGTCGGCCGCGGTGGCGACGAGCTCGATGTCCGGCTGGGAACGAAGCAGGTCGGCCAGCGCGTCCCGCACGCTCTGGTCATCGTCGGCCACGACGACCCGAAGGTTCTGTTCGGTCATCGCGCACCTCCGCTTCCTGCTTCGTGTCCCCGCACTTGATTTCGCTCTACCTGATGGCGCTGTACCTGATGGCGCTGTACCTGATGGCGCTGCCCTTGATTTCGTTGCACTTGGTGGCCCGTGAGACGGGTTACCTCGTGGGTGGCGGCGCCGGGGCGCCCGGAGGCGCTGGCGGAGCCGGAGGCGGCGGGGGCGGCGGGGGCGGTCCGCCGGGAACCACCGGGTCGGCGGCCAGATCGGGCGGCAGGACGTACTTCGGTGGTGGCGGGATGTCCGCATCGCCGCCGCCCGTGACGGTCACGGTCACGCCGGCCCGCGCCCCGCTCTGCCGGCCGACGAGAGTCACGCCCGCCTTGCCCTGGGCGTTGGACGGGATCTGCCAGGAACCGGCCGCCGCAGCACCACCCCGGCCGTTGACCCGGAACGCGGAGACCAGGTCACCGGTCTTACCTGGGCCGCTGTTGGCGTAGACCAGCACCACTTCGTTCGGCGCGAAGTCGGTGACGTAGAAGCTCAACGTCGTCCCCGGCATCCCGCCGTAGGCGCTGGGTTGGGCGGTCGGTGTGTAGGGCAGGACGGTGAACCCCGAACTCGCCGTCGTCCGGCTCTGCTCGCCGACCAGCATCAACCGCTGCGAGCCGGTGAGTTTGAACGGGGCGACGAACCGGGCACCGCTGACCGCGCCGTTGGGGCTGCCGGGCAGAACCGCGACCGGCGGCCCGGCCGAGCGGTTGATGTAGAGCAGCACCCGCTCGTTCGGTGCGAACCCGGACCCGGACACCGCGATCGGCTGGGCGGCCTTCGCCGCGTACGGCGTCACCGTCGCGACCGGGTACAGACCCTGCATGTAGAACGACAGCGTGGCGGTCGTCTTGCTCTGCTCGCCGACCATCAGCAGCGTGGTCATCCCGGCGGGACCGATGCCGACCGGAACCCGACCCTGGCCGAAGCCACCGCCCTGGTCGGCCTGGACCTGCCCGGTGGGAGCGCCACTGAGCCCGCCCCAGTAGGCGTCCACCTTCTCGCCGGGCAGGAACCCGCTGCCGGACACGGTGACCGTGTCACCGGGACGGCCGGTCGGTTTGAGCATCGAAATCGTTCCCGCGGCGGCTGTCGGGACCTCCGCGTCCGCCGAGGCCATCTTGTTCGAGTTGCGCTCGCGAGCGATGATCTGGGCGTGGTTGGCGCCGGGCATCGGCGGGACCATGAACCCGCTCAGCAGGGTGCCGTCCGGGCCGACCATCCCCCCTCCGACGGGCAGCGGCTGCCTGGAGCCCGGCAGCAGGAACTGCAGGTCGACGGCCGCTCCGGTGTCGAACCCGCTGCCGTTCACCCCGACCTTCGTGCCCTGCCGGATCAGGCCGGGGTCCAGGGAGATCACGGGCCCGCCCATCGGCACCCCGACCCCGTTGACCAGCACGGTCGGTGGTGGTGGGGGAGGCGGCGCGGCCGCGTTGTTGACTGGTTGCGGGCCGCCCATCAGCGCACGGACGAGGGAGAACACCAGGACGGCCGCGACCACGGTGAACCCGACCGTCGTCCACTTGGGACGATTCGCTCCCCGAAGTCCCGCGAGCTGGCTGATCGCCCGCTTCTGGAGGGGCTCGCGGGGTGTGCGCTCTTCCTCGGACTCGGTCTCTTCGGGTTCTTCGCGTTGCTCGGAAGGGGATTGCTCCGCCTCGGCAGCACGCTCGACCTTCGCCCGCTCGGGCGGCTGCTGCTTGGCGGGAGTTTCCCGCGCAACTGGTTCCCGCCCAACGGGTTCCCGCCGTGGAGGCTCCTGCTCAGCGGGTTCTTCGTGGGTGGATTCCTGGGCGGACTCCTGTGTTCCCGCTTCTTCCCGGTCGTGTCCTTCTTCCCGGTCGTGCCCTTCTTCCCGGTCGTGCCCTTCTTCCCGGTCGTGCCCTTCTTCCCAATCAGCACTGTGCCAATCGGTGTCCCGGTCGTCGATGTCCTGCCAGTTCAGATTCGCGAAACCCGAATCGGTTCCGGGGAGACCGGTTTCTGGCTCGTCCGGGGCGGGCGACTCGTCCGGCCGCCGGTCCCGGTCCTGTGGCTCGGTCACTGCCCACTCGCCCCCTCATGATCTATCTGCAAGATTTCCAGGTGGACATTGCCTCGGGTCGCGTCCCAGATCGGGTGGGAATGGAAATCGACGCCTTCGAGCATCCAGCCTTCCTGGTTTCCGTTTCCCTGCATCGCCGCGTGCATGCCGTTCGACATGACGACGTAATCGATGTTCTGCCAGCTGCCGTGGAATACCGCGTCCTTGACGGTCGGGTCCGAAGCCGCTTTCCAGTGGGAATGCGCGAAAGCGTAATAGGGCTTTCCCTCGTGCAGCTGCATCCACAGGTCGTCATCCATGATGATCCGCGCATTCGGCGGAATATGGGTGCGGATGAAATCGACCTGCGCCGCCTGCATGTCGGTCAACGGCTGGGTGTAAAGGTCGTGCACGGCAAGGGCTCCCTTGTCGTTGTAGACGAAGAAGTACCCACCGGCTGGGGTCATCAGCAGTGCCAGGCACAGCCCCACGGTCGCCACCTTCATCGGGTTGCTGAACGCCCGCATCAGGTAGGCGGCGGCCATCCCGATGTTCAGTGCCAGCAGCGGGATGATCGGCAGGATGTAGAACTCCAACATCACGCTGCCGCGCACCATGTAGAACGCGTACGCGATGGCGAGTGCCGGTATCACCAGCAGCGCCGGTTTCTCGTGCCGGAGCCGCCAGCCCAGGTAGACGTTGATCCCGACCGCGATCACGCCGGCGAGCAGCAGCCAGCGGTCCTTCGGCATCCAGGTGTTGTAGAGCATCTGGTTGAACTGGCCGGTCTGGGACCGGTTCAGCTGCCACCACACGGTGTACAGCAGTGACACGTGGCCGCCGGGCGGGTTGTTCAGGTTGAAACTCAGCCCTTCGGGTAGCAGCTCGCCCTTGAGGATCGAGTACGTGATGTAACCGCCGAGCGGTGCCAGCGACGCGAACAGCCAGAAGCTCTCCGCGAACCGGCGGTTGGCCTTGCCCCGCACCGTCCAGCGCACCAGGAAGATCAGCACCGGAACGAAGAAGATGGCGTTTTCCTTGGTGACCAGCGCGACGCCCAGTGCCAACCCGGCGGCCATCGTGGTCAGGACCCGGTTGTTCCACATCACCAGCAGGTACAGGCACAGCAGCAGCCAGAACACCATCATGTTGTCCAGCAGCACCTGGCGCTGGTAATAGATCGCCAGCGGGGAGATGTTGAACAGCAGCGCGGCGATGAAGGCGGCCTGGTAGTTGCCGGAGACCTTCCGGGCGATCTGGAACAGCATGACCGTGCTGGCCAGCTGCGCGATCAGCATCAGCACCCGGCCGGTGTTGATGCCGTTGCCGAACGTGCCGGATTGCCCGGGCAGCAGCACGTTCCAGATCGCGAGCAGCAACCACCCGCCGGGCGCGTGGTCGTAGACGTATGTGTAAGGGGAGAGCCGGCCTTCGTGCACCACCGCCCATGCCTGCTGGGCGTAGATACCTTCGTCCGTCAGGTACAGGGGGTAGTGGAAGTCGTTGAAGGCATGGGTGAGCACACCCACCAGCACCGCAAGCGCCAGCAGTGCGGTGCCGTATCCGGTGGCGGCCCTAACCCGCATGACCCACCACGCCCTTGGTCAGCGAGCGGTGGGCGCCCACGTGCTTGGTCTTCTCCCAGTCGTTCTTGTTCATGATCATGCGGCGGATCGCCCGTGCCGCCGAATACCCGAGGACGAGCTGGTACGGGTACCAGGCGATCGCCAGCTTGACCACCATGCGCCAGTTCGCCGGCAGGTGATGGGCGTCGGTGAACTCGTACAGCCCGACCATCGACGTCATGAAGTGCGCGAACAGCAGCATCAACGGCAGGTAGGAGAACAGCGCCACCTGGACCGGCGTATGCACCACCAGGATCAGCAGCAACGAGACCGGCACGTAGAACGCCAGCGCGGCCTGCACGTTCGGGAAGGCGAGTGTGTAGAACGCCAACAGTCGCTGCGGCCGGGTGGGCATCTGCCGCCAGACGCCCTTGTGCAGGGTCTGGATGAATCCCTGACTCCACCGGGTGCGTTGCCGGATGAACGACGCCAGCGTCGGCGGGGTCTCCTCCTTGGTGACGTACCGGTCGTCGTAGACCACGCGGACTTTCGCGCCCATGGCACTCAGCCGCAGGCCGATCTCGGCGTCCTCGGTCAGGTTCGTCTCGTCCCAGCCGCGCAGGTGGTACAGGAGCTTGCGGCGGAAGAACACGGTGTTGCCGCCGAGCGGGATGGAACCGAAACGGGCGTGGAAGTGCAGCCGGCTTTTGAACCAGAAGAAGTACTCCAGGACGTTGATCGCGGAGTACCAGTTGGACCGGTAGTTCATCAACTGCACGCCGGCCTGCACGACCGCGGGCCGCTCCCGCACGAACAGGGTGTTGACCAGCTGGAAGATGTCCGGGTGCAGGTCGTCCTCGGCGTCGAAGATGCAGACCACGTCGTTGCGCGCCCGCTGCAGTGCGAAGTTCAACCCGTGCGGCTTGTTGACCGGTCCGTCGTGGAACACCGCGATCTCGACGTTGGTCCAACCCTCGCCGCGCAGCTGGTCAGCCTCCTGCTGGGCCATGTCGATCGTGCCGTCACCGTCCGCGCACACCACGATGATCTGCATCAGCGACGGCGGGTAGTTCGCGCTGGCGACCCGGCGGATGGTGCTCTTGATGACGTCTTCCTCGTGCCGTGCCGGCAGCAGCACCGTGAACGACACGCGCGGTGGCGAGAACGTCTTCGGGGACCTGTTCCCCGCGCTGGCCTCCGGCTGGTCCCAGGTGTAGATCATCATGTAGAGCGTCAGCGTGGCCTGCGCGGTCAGCGCGAGCGAGATGATGATGAGCGCTGTGAAGAGGATGTCGACCATGCGTGTGCACCCCCTTCCGCCGGTCGCCAGACCCAGAACGCGCTGGCGGTGAAGTTCAGTGCGGCGCCGGCGCCGATGGCGATCAGGTTGGCCGGCAGCAGCTGCATGCGGGAGCCGACCAGTAACCACACCAGGCTCGGCGTCACGACCAGCGCGGTCAGTGTCGCCAGGTTGAACTTGAGGAACCGCCGCAGGGATGGATGCTGCTGCTCGAAGGTCCAGTAGTCGTTGAGCAGGTAGTTCCCGATGATCGAGACCTCGACCGCGAGCAGCGAGGATGGAAACAACGGCAGGTGCGCACCGCGATACAGCACCATCAGCATGGCGGTGTTCACCACGACGCCGAGCGCGCCGACGATTCCGAATTTGACTCCCGCCCGCGCGAGCGCCATGGCGTCGACGGTCGGCCGCGCGCCCTGACGAAATGCCCCCATCTTTTTCTCCCCTCCCCTGGGTTCACTGTTTATCGTCCGCAGCGGTTGAATCGGGAACAACACCCTTTTATCGAAGTGGGGGAACTACTTATGGGGGAGTCCGAGAAAGGACCTTAGACCCGGCAATGTCAAAAATGGGTCTTTAGTCCCGAGATTCGATCACAGAACTTGTTTGGCGACGAGAACGCGGTGTCGTGCGACCCGCGATTCGGGAGTAATTTTCCTGCTCCAGGACCGTTGTAAGAATGGTCCGCATGGGCGAGGCAGCGGGTGCACACCAAGTTCTGCACACCGGGTCCTGCACACCAAGTCCTGCACACCGGGTCCTGCGGCTCCGCACCCGACACGGCGCCTCGCGTCGTTCACTCGCTGTTCACCTGAACGTAGAATGGCCCAATTCGGGCGTTTCGGTGAGGTGAGGCCAATGACTACGGCTCAGGCGGGGACATCCGCATCGACCCGGTCCGGGGCGCAGACCACGCGGCAGCGGGGCGGCGGGCGCGCCCAGGGCACGACGATCAACCTCCCCTTTGTCACGGCGGAGTTCCACGGTCTGGACGCCGCTACTCGCGCGCAGCTCACCGCGACGGCGGCGACCGTGCAAGCACAGCTGACCCGGGAGAGGATGATTTTCTACGGCGGTTTGGCGCTGGGCGCGGTGCTGGACCTGCTCGACTGGCCGGTGGCGCTGGCGATCGGCGTCAGTTATGAACTGGTCGGCCGCGGCACGCGCACGAAGCAGCCGTAACGATCTTCGAGGCGGGCTCGTCATGATCGAGCCCGCTTTGGTGTCGTCGCGCGCTCATTTCGGAAGGGACGGCAAATGCCGTTTGGCTGGCTGAGATCGGTGGTGTCCACGATCGCGAACCCCGTCCTGGGCGCGATCGAACCGCTGATCGGCCTGGTCAACGAGCATCAGGCGCCGACCCGGACACATCTGGACCTGCGCGGAGCGCATCGTCCGGGCGCCGAGCACGCCGCTCGGGACCTGGAGGATCGGCTGAGCCGAGCCGACGGCGTGCTCGACGCCGAGGTCAACGCGGTTCTCGGGCAGGTGGTGGTCACCCACGACCCGGACGTGATCGGCAAGAGCCAGCTGCGGCGCGTGATCGCGGACGTGGAGCGGGATCATGATCTGGATCGGCATGGTTACCCCGAGGCCGCCGAGCAGCATCCGGGCAACGCGGGCGCGCTGGTCCGGGAGATCGGGGCGCTGGGCGTCAGCCTCGCTGGCCTGAGCTACTCCGTGGTCGGTGTCTTCGTTCCGGTGCGCGCCCTCTCACCGCTGGTACCGGCGGTGGTCTCGCTGGCGGAGAACGTGCCGCGCCTGCGCCAGGCGCTCGCCGTCCCGCTGGGACGATCCCGGTCGGACACCCTGTACGCGCTGGGTGGCCCGGTGTCCCAGGGCCTGGCGCTCCAGCCGATGTCGCTGGTGACCGGCGCGTGCCTGCGCTTCGCCAGCTCCCGCGAGATGTCGGCCCGGCGCGGTGCCTGGCAGCGCTGGGAGCGGAGCACCGCGCAGCGGCCCGGCACGTACCGGGTCGGGCCGGTGGAGACCGCGCCCCGCCCGACACCCCTGCCGGACGGCCCGGTGGAGAAGGTCGCGAACACCTCGGGCGGCTTCGCGCTGCTCGGATATGGCGCACTGTTCGCCCTTACCCGCAACCAGCAGCGCGCCCTGGCCGCGCTGCTCGCGTGCGTTCCCCGCGCGAGCCATGCCGGCCGCGAAGCCTTCGCGACCCACCTGGCCACCGAACTCTCCGGCAGCGGCAACCTGATCTTCGAACCGCAGGTGCTGCGCCGGCTGGACCGGGTGGACACCGTGGTGATCGACGCGCCGACGCTGCTGACCGGGCGGCAGGTGCTCGATGAGGTGATCGTGCTCGACGAGGACGTGGACGTGACCGTCCTGTTCGAGCGCGCGAGTGAGCTGATCGACCCCAGCCACCCGACGAAGGTCGCTCAACTTGGTGATTGGGCCGCGATGCCGCTCGCGGACTTCACTCCCGGCCTGCCGGAGCAGGCCCATGAGGCCGCAAGCGACCTGGTGGACCGGGGAGCGACCGCCCTCGTCCTGACGCATTTCGGCCGCCCGGTGGCAATGGTCGGGATCGCGGACGAGCTGGACCCGTTCGCGGAAGCCACCGTCCAAGCCGGTCAGTTCGCGGGCACGGTGCTGGTCGCGGGAAAGGGCACCCGCCTGGACCGCCGGCTGCCGGTGGACGGTGTGGTCTCCGGCGGCAACCACCTGCCCGGCGAGGTACGCGACCTGCAGGGCGACGGCCGCGTCGTGGCTGTCGTGTCGACGCGAAGTCACGCCGGCCTCGCGGCGGCTGACGTCGGGATCGGACTCATGACGAGGGAAGGCGCGGCGCCCTGGGGCGCGGACGTCATGAGCCCGAATCTCGCGCAGGTGCACAAAGTGCTGGCAGCGACGGAAAACGCGCGGCAGATCAGCCACCGTGCCGCGCAGCTGTCCGCGGCCGGCTCGGGTTTCGGTAGCGTGCTCGGCCTGTTCGGTCCGGCCCTCGGCGCGCCCACCCGTGCCTCCATCCCGGTGCATGTCACGGCGATCTCGGCGTTCGCGCTCGGGACGTGGTCCGGCATGCGGGCCGCCGAGCGGCCCCTGCCGGTGCCCCGGCAGCGCACGCCCTGGCACGCCATGCCCCCGCACACCGTGCTCGACCGGCTCGGCAGCTCGCCGGACGGGCTCGCCCGCACGGATGCCGCCGAGCGCTGGCAGCCAGAAGACGCCGGCAGGCCGGAATCCGGGGTTCTCCGGTCCTCGTTCGAGGGGTTGTTCACGCCCCTGACCCCGGTGCTCGGTGCGGGTGCGGTGGTGTCGGCCGCCCTCGGGTCCATTGTGGACGCGGCGATGATCGGGACGGTGCTCGGCGTCAACGCCCTGATCGACGGCGTCCAGCGGGTCACCGCCAACCGCGAGCTGGCCCGGCTGCTCGACGGCAGCCACGTGCCGGCGCGGGTCCGGCGAGACGGCGTCAGCGCGACCGTGCTGGCCACCGAGCTGGTACCCGGCGACGTGATCGAGCTGCACGCGGGCGACAGCGTGCCGGCCGACTGCCGGGTGCTGGAAGCCAGCGGGCTGGAACTCGACGAAGCCAGCCTGACCGGCGAGTCACAGCTGGTGGCCAAGACGGAGGCCGCCACGACCGCGAGCGAGATCGCGGACCGCACGTCCATGCTCTACCAGGGCACTGTGGTCGCCACCGGCACTGCCACCGCCGTCGTGGTGGCCACCGGCTCGCGCACCGAACTCGGACGCACCGCCCACGCCGAAGCCGCGGTAGCGCCCGGGAGCGGCGGTGTGGAGGCCCGGCTGACGCTGCTGACCAAGCGCACGCTTCCGCTGTCCGGGGTCGCCGGAGTGATCCTGCTGGTCGTGGACATGTTCCGGGGCGTCGCCCCTGGCCAGGCCATCGGTCGGGCGATGGGCTTGGCGGTCGCGGCGGTGCCGGAGGGCCTGCCGTTCGTGGCGACCGTGGCCGAGCTGGCCGCAGCACGCAGGCTGTCCAAACGTGGAGTACTGGTCCGCAGCCCCGCGACGATCGAGGCCCTGGGCAGGGTCAACGTCCTGTGCTTCGACAAGACCGGCACGCTCACGCAGGGGCGGATCAGCCTGTGCGAGGTGTCCGACGGGACCACCAGCAGCCCTGCGGACCGTCTTGACCCGGAGTTGCGGTGGGTCGTGGCGGCCGGCGTGCTCGCCAGCGCCCGCGAGGACGGCGACCGGCCGCTGGCCCATCCGACCGACCGGGCCGTACTCGAAGGCGCCCGCAAAGCCGGGATCGTCGCCCACGACGGGCTCGGTGAGCTGGAACTGGTGGCGGAGTTGCAGTTCGAGCCGTCACGCGGTTTCCACGCGGTCTGCGCCCGCAACCACGAGGGGCACTGGATCACGGTCAAGGGCGCGCCCGAGGTCGTGTTGGACCGCTGTGCGCGCTGGCGCCGGCCGGGGCGGGACGCGCCGTTCGACCGTGCGGCCCGCGCGGAGGTCGATGCCGAGATCGAGCGGTTGGCGCTACGCGGATTCCGCGTACTCGCGGTCGCCGAACGCCGTGCCGGCGAACACCCTGCTGGCGAACACCCTGCTGGCGAACGTCCTGCCGGCAACGAGTGGGACCTCGTCGACTCCGACATCGACCGCCTCGATTTCGTCGGTCTGCTCGCGCTCGCCGACCCGGTCCACCCGACGGCGGCGGAGTCGGTGGCGAAGCTGCAGCGCGCCGGAGTCGATGTGATTATGATCACTGGTGATCACCCCAGCACGGCGGAGGCCATCGCCGCCGAGCTGAGCATGCTCAACGGCCGGCGGGTGGTCACGGGCGCGGAACTGGACGAGATGGACGACGACCACCTCACCGCGAACCTCCCCAAGATCGCGGTGTTCGCCCGGGTCAGCCCGGCGCAGAAGGCGCGAATCGTCCGGCAGGCCCGCAGCGCCGGGCGGGTGGTCGCGATGACCGGCGACGGCGCCAATGACGTCCCGGCGATCCGGCTGGCCCACGCGGGTATCGCGCTCGGCAGCCGGGCGACGCCGGCCGCCCGCGAGGCCGCCGACCTGGTCGTCACCGACGACCGGATCGAGACGATCACGGACGCGATCGTCGAGGGCCGCGCGATGTGGGCGTCGGTGCACGACGCGCTGTCCATCCTGCTCGGCGGCAACCTCGGGGAGATCGCCTACGCCGTCGGAACCGGGCTGGTCGGCGGGTGGGAGGCGCTCAACGCGCGCCAGCTGCTGGTGATCAACCTGCTCACCGACGTGCTGCCCGCCCTGGCGATCGCGGTGCGGCCACCGCCGCACGCCACCCCGGAGAAGCTTCTGCAGGAAGGCCCGGAAGCCTCCCTGGGCAGCGCCCTGACCCGGGACGTCTACGTCCGGGCGACGGCCACCGCCGGCTCCGCCGGGCTGGCCTGGGTGCTGACCCGCCCGGTGGGGACCGCGCGTCAGGCCAGCACGGCAGGCATGGTCGCGCTGGTGTCCGCGCAGCTCGGCCAGACTCTGGCCATCCGGGGGCGCACACCGCTGGTCCTCGCCGCGGGCGCCGGATCGCTGGTGATCCTGGCGGCCGTGGTCCAGATCCCGGGAGTCAGCCAGTTCTTCGGCAACTCACCGCTGCTGCCGCACCAGTGGCTCATCGCCGCGGGCTCGGCCGGGGTGGGGACTCTTGGCGTGTGGCTCTGGGAGGTCTGGCCTACCAGCAACCGGCCCACCGGCGACCGCCAGGCCGAGCCTGCGGCCCTGCCGCCCGGCCGGACCCTCGCCGCGTTGCCGGCCGCGCCGGACCGCTGACCGCAGCAGGCCGGTGACCAGGTGTTATGCATCGGTTCACCTCGGCGTAACCGACCACTCCCTGTGCACTAACCCGGCTGGTTCATCGTCGATGCTGCAACCGAAGGTATCCAGCATGAGCCGAAAGTGAGACCGCACGAATGCCCGATCTGCTCTCGACGATCGTCGCTGGTGTGGCGGTGAGCCTCCTGGAGGCTCTCCTCATCAAACTCGCGAAGTCCGTACTCCGCTCCTTCGTGACTGCCTGAACGGTCTGACGCGAAAACCCGGCATATGGCGCCCGCCCGGAAGGCGGGCGCCGT
The DNA here is from genome assembly GCA_051984675.1 of Pseudonocardiaceae bacterium. Classification (GTDB taxonomy): domain Bacteria; phylum Actinomycetota; class Actinomycetes; order Mycobacteriales; family Pseudonocardiaceae; genus JBPYFK01. The sequence continues at coordinate 41,505 of JBPYFK010000028.1, forward strand.
TGCGCGTGGTCAGCCGGGGCGCGGAGTCAGAGCGGCGGCGGTTGGATACCGACGTCCCGGTCGCACTTCTGCTCACCCGTCACGTACGTCGCGCGGATCGCACGGGCATCACCGAGGATCATCAGCGCTGCACAGCCGCTCCTGGAAGTCCTTTTGCGTGCGGCAGCAACGAAAGACGCGGGTTCGCCCCAGCCTCGGCCGGCGCGAACCCGCGTCGATGCTCGTCTGTGACCGCTACCTAGCGCACTCGGCGCTCACTGGCCGCCCTCGCCCTGCGCGGGAGCCTGATGCACGCCGGTGGTCGGCGGCGGGGTCCCGGGCGCCGGCGGCTGGTTGCTGGGTCGCTCCGACGGCGTGCAGCCGGCGACCGCGAGGCCGCAAGCCAGCAGGACGCCGATGATCGTGCTCTTGCGCACGGTGCTTCCCCTCCCGGTGTCGTCGTAACCGACTCGTAGGTTAACCGCACGGTATGCCACCCCTCGCGGCGACATCGCGCTGCGCGCCCAACCACGCCCGCACACGGGCGACAGCCGACGCCATCGATCACACATCAACGCCCACCCTATGACGCTGGGTGACGAACTGGCGGTCATGCCTAGTGCGGCTACAGCCCGCCCGCGTCGCTTGAGTGGGGCAGGGATACGATCCCGAGTCGGCAGCGTGTCGCGCGACGCCGCGCGCTGCCGACCGACCTAGGTAGACCCAGTGCAGGAGGCACCGTGACGGCCGTCGCGCCACAGCCGATCGCCACGCGCCCACATCCGGTGCGCAAGGCGGTCAAGGGTTCCTTCCTCGTGCGGGCGCTCCGCACCACGGACCCGAAGCAGCTCGGCATCCTCTACTTGTCCACCTCGATCGCCTTCTTCCTGGTGGGCGGTCTGATGGCGATGCTGATCCGCGCCGAGCTGGCCCAGCCCGGTTTGCAGTTCCTGTCGCAGGAGCAGTACAACCAGCTGTTCACCATGCACGGCACGATCATGCTCCTGCTGTATGCGACGCCGATCGTGTTCGGATTCGCCAACTACATCCTTCCGCTGCAGATCGGCGCCCCGGACGTGGCGTTCCCGCGACTGAACGCGCTGTCCTACTGGCTGTACCTGTTCGGCGGGCTGATCGTGGTGGGCGGCTTCCTCACCCCTGGCGGTGCCGCCGACTTCGGCTGGTTCGCCTACACGCCGCTGTCGGACGCGATCCACTCGCCCGGCGCCGGCGCGGACATGTGGATCATGGGCCTGGTCGTGTCCGGTCTGGGCACGATCCTCGGTGGCGTCAACATGGTCACCACGGTCATCTGCATGCGCGCGCCCGGCATGACCATGTTCAGGATGCCGATCTTCACCTGGAACATCCTGGTCACCAGCCTGCTGGTGCTCATGGCGTTCCCGATCCTGACCGCCGCGCTGCTGGGCCTGGCCGCTGACCGCCACCTCGGTGCCCACGTGTTCGACCCGTCCACCGGCGGCACGATCTTGTACCAGCACCTCTTCTGGTTCTTCGGTCACCCCGAGGTCTACATCGTGGCGCTGCCGTTCTTCGGCATCGTCTCGGAGATCTTCCCGGTCTTCAGCCGCAAGCCGCTGTTCGGCTACTCCGGCCTGGTCTACGCGACCCTGGGCATCGCGGCCCTGTCCGTGGTGGTGTGGGCGCACCACATGTACGCCACGGGCGCGGTGCTGCTGCCGTTCTTCGCGTTCACCACGTTCCTGATCGCCGTGCCGACCGGCATGAAGTTCTTCAACTGGATCGGCACCATGTGGAAGGGCCAGCTGACCTTCGAGTCTCCGATGCTGTTCAGCGTCGGCTTCCTGGTGACCTTCCTCTTCGGTGGTCTCACCGGCGTGCTGCTGGCCTCCCCGCCGATCGACTTCCACGTCTCGGACAGCTACTTCGTGGTGGCGCACTTCCACTACGTGCTCTACGGCACGATCGTGTTCGCCACCTTCGCCGGGATCTACTTCTGGTTCCCGAAGATGACCGGCCGGATGATGGACGAGCGGCTGGGCAAGGTGCACTTCTGGCTGACCTTCATCGGCTTCCACGGCACCTTCCTGGTGCAGCACTGGCTGGGTGCCGTGGGTATGCCCCGGCGCTACGCCGACTACCTGCCCACCGACGGGTTCGCCACCCTGAACATGATCTCGTCGTGCAGCGCCTTCCTGCTGGGCGCGTCGATGCTGCCGTTCCTGTGGAACATCTTCAAGAGCTACCGCTACGGCGAGATCGTCAACGTGGACGACCCATGGGGCTTCGGCAACTCCCTGGAGTGGGCGACCTCGTGCCCGCCGCCCCGGCACAACTTCACCGAGCTGCCCCGTATCCGCTCCGAGCGGCCGGCGTTCGACCTGCACTACCCGCACCTGGTCGAGCAGGCTCGGCTGGAGGCGCATGTCGGCTTCACCGGTAAGCCGCTCGCGCACGGTGCGGACAAGGGAGCGGGCAAGGACGCGAAGCAGCTCGCCCAGCCCAGCGACGGCAAGGCCAAGGAGAAGTAACACATTCGGCTGGCCACCTTCGCCCGTGTTGTGCGAAGGTAAACCAGCTCGACGAGGAGCCCCGGCAGGCCGCCGCATGCGGTCCTCCGGGGCTCGCTTTTTGTTCGCGGACGAGGGAGTGTCTTCAGACGTGGGTACCTCGAACACCACCGTGTTGATCACCGTGACCGGCAAGGACAAGCCTGGGGTGTCCTCAGCGCTGTTCGCCGTCCTCACCCGGAACGGGGTGGACATCCTCGATGTCGAACAGGTGGTGATCCACGGCCGGTTGGTGCTGGGTGTGCTCGTGTCCACGGACGGCGACGCGGAGCAGCTGCAAGAGGGCATCGAGCAGGCCATGGCGACCGTCGGGGTCGGTGTGGACGTCGAGATCGGCGCCGAGGACGGGGACGCGGACAAGCTCAAGTCCACTCACGCGATCGTCGTGCTGGGCCAGCCGGTCACGGCGCGGAACTTCACTGAGGTCGCCCGCGCGCTGGCCTCCCTCGACGTGAACATCGACTCGATCCGCCGCGTCGCGGACTACCCGGTGACCGGCCTGGAGCTGGAGGTGTCCGCGCCCGACGCCAGCGGGCGGTGGGACGAGGCGCTGACCTCGAAGATGGCCGAGATCTCCGCCACCAGCGGCGTCGACGTCGCGGTGGAACGCACCGGCCTGACCCGGCGGGCCAAGCGCCTGGTCGTCTTCGACGTCGACTCCACCCTCATCCAGGGTGAGGTCATCGAGATGCTCGCCGCCAAGGCCGGCCGTGAGGCCGAGGTGCGCGAAGTCACCGAGCGCGCGATGCGCGGCGAGCTGGACTTCGAGGAGTCGCTGCGTCAGCGGGTGGCGGTTCTGGAGGGGCTTCCCGCGTCGGTGCTCGACGCTGTCGCCAACGACATCGAACTCACCCCGGGCGCCCGGACGACCATCCGCACGCTGCGCCGCCTCGGGTATCACACCGGGGTCGTCTCCGGCGGGTTCACCCAGATCATCGACCACCTGGTGGACGACCTCGGGCTGGACTTCAGCGCCGCGAACGAGCTGGAGGTCGTCGACGGCAAACTCACCGGCCGGGTGCTTGGGGAGGTCGTCGACCGGGCTGGCAAAGCTCGCGCCCTGCGCCGGTTCGCCCAGGACTTCGACGTGCCGATCGGCCAGTGCGTGGCCGTCGGCGACGGTGCGAACGACATCGACATGCTGTCCTCGGCCGGGCTCGGCGTCGCGTTCAACGCGAAACCGGCGCTGTGCGAGGTCGCGGACACCGCGCTGTCGCACCCCTATCTGGACACGGTGCTGTTCGTGCTGGGTGTGACGCGTGCGGAGGTCGAGGCGGCGGACGCCGCCGAGGGGCTGCTGCGCCGCGTCCCGCTCGACGCCTGACGGTTCCCGGCGGGGGATGATGGTGAGCGTGCTGGAATCCGCCGATGTCCTGAATCCGCTTGTCGCCCGCTACGCGTCCTGGCTGGCCCTGCCCGATGCGTCCACTGCGGACACGTCGGACGAGGACCCGGACAACGTCGTGCTCATGCCGATGGTGCTGCGCATCGAGCGCGCCAAGCCGCCGCACCGCACGGCGCTGCTGGAAGCCGCGGCGGCGTCGGCGCTCGCGGTCTGCCTGGACGAGCGCTGCAAGCCGGGCGGGGAGTGGAACGAGGCCGTGCGCGGCTGGACGTCCGCCCGCATCCGCAAGGTGGCCCGTCGGGCGCGCGGAGCGCACTGGCGGGCCGTGCAGGACCTGCCGGGGCGCACGGTGGCGGTGGATGGCGCGGAAGTGCGCGCGCTGGTGCCGATGCGGGTCGCCGACATGCCCAAGGAACTCACCCGCCTGCAGATTTCCGGCAGCGAACTCGACCAGGACGACCCCGGTGAGCACGCCGCCGGGCGGCCGGTCCTCTGGGTGAATCCGGCGGTTCCGATGAGCGCTGGCAAGACTGCGGCGCAGGTCGGCCACGCGACGATGATCCTGGCGGCGCTGATGCATGCGGACGGTATGGACGCCGACCTCGAACGCTGGGCGGAAGCGGGGTTCGGTGTGACTGTGCGCACACCCGATCCCGAGAGCTGGGAGCGCCTGCACCCCGGCGACAACCCGGAAGCGGCGTGGACGCAGCGCGGCGTGGCTGCGGTGCGTGACGCCGGTTTCACCGAGGTCGAGCCTGGCACCGTGACTGTGCTGGCCCAATGGATTTCCGTGTATGGTAACTAGCGTCACTTCTTACTCACCGTGATCGTCCCCCCGGTGTGACCGATCACGTTTGGTGACGACTAGGGTGGCGGACTCCACCTGTTTATTCAGGGCGGTCCGCCGTCCGAACCGTCATGGAGAGGAGACCGCACATGCTCGCGGTCACAGACGACGCCGCTGAGGCGATCAAGGCGATGCTCACCGCTCAGGGGCAGGAAGAGGAATCCGGCGGCCTCCGGCTCGCCGCTTCGGCGGACGACCCGCAGGGAGTGTTGGAGGTTTCCCTGGTCACCGGCCCGAACTCCGAGGACTCGGTCATCGAGCACGGGGGTGCCAAGGTGTTCGTCCAGGAGCAGCTCGCGCCGCAGTTGGACAGCGTCCTGCTGGACATCCAGCCCGATGACGAGGGCCAGTTTCAGCTGTCGCTGCGCCCGCAGTCCGCGGACTGACCACCCCAGGTGAAGGGCGCCTGAGCTGCACGGCGGCGCCCTTCACCCCTGGGTCGAGCAGCGCTTGCCTTAAACCCATACCAGCCGCAGATCCCGGATCAGCGAAAACGTCTGAAACAACCGCTCGGCCGACCCCGATCGCCCGAGCATGCTGTTGTCATCGGCGAACAGCACGGCCCCTG
>JBPYFK010000029.1:0-29346 GCA_051984675.1 Pseudonocardiaceae bacterium
ATCGACAACGCCTTACGGATCGCCTCCGACGCCCGATCCGGGCCCATCGTCACCACCGTGACCTCGCCACCGAGCGACTCCTTGACCAACAGCGCCTCCTCCACGGCGCGCTCGTTGATCTCATCCAAAACCGCATCCGCCGACTCACGGTCGAGAGTGTGATCCGAACCCGCCAACTTCCGCTCGGACCACGTATCGGGCACCTGCTTAACCAACACCACGATGTTCATGGGCCCTCTTCGACCTCCCGCGGACTGACAACGACTGACTGACAACGATTCAACGGCCGGGTGCGATCCCTGGACCAGATGATCCGATTCCGGATGATCCGATGCCGGACGATCGAACCTGGCACGCTACCCGCTCGCAAGCCCTGGGACGGATACCCGGGGCCAGGCAAGCACAGTAGCCTGTACCACCCCGGATGTTACTTACGAGTAGGGGTCGTGTAACCCGTTCTGAGCAGTGACGGTACTCACCCTCCGCACCCCGGATACGCACTGTGCGCAACGTTACGTAACGACTTCACAGCATGGCGGCAGCCAGCGTTAACGGCGTTGTTCACTCATTAGTAGCCTTTGCACCCATGACCCGACGCGTCGCCATCGTCACTGACTCCACAGCCTCCGTGCCGGACTCCCTCGTCGCCGAGCTGGACATCAGCGTCGTCCAGCTCGAGCTGATGGTCGGCAACGAATACAACGACGAGCGGCGGATCCCCCATGCGGACCTGGCGGACGCGATGCGGCGCGGCACCCCGGTGGCCACCTCACCGCCGCCGCCCGCGGCGTTCTACTGGAGCTACATGGACGCGGTGGCCGCGGGCGCGGAGGCCATCGTCTCCATCCACCTGTCCGAGGCGTTGTCCCAGACCTGCGAAGCAGCTCGCACCGCTGCTGCCCAACTCAACGTTCCGGTCTACGTGGTGGACTCCCGGCTGGCCGGGATGAGCACCGGCTACTCGGTGATCGCCGCGGCCGAGGCCGCGAAGGCGGGCGCCTCGGTGCAGACCGTGCTGCAGATCCTGGAGCGGCGGATGGCCAGCACCTGCCAGATGATCTACGTGGACACCCTGGAATACCTGCGCCGCAGCGGGCGGGTCTCCCCGGCCAAGGCGATCGTCGGGGAAACCCTCTCGGTGAAACCGGTCCTGATCATGAAGGACGGCGAGCTCGATCCGCTGGTCACCGGTATCGGCGCGCACCGCACCCTCAAGCGCGCGGTCGGGCAGGCCGCGGCGCGGGCGGGCAACGGACCGGTGGACATCGCCGTCGAGTACTTCCAGTTCGAGGACGCCGACCGGGTGTTGAAGATGCTGCAGGCCCGGGTTCCCCGGCCGCGCCGGGTGACGCTGGAGTTCACGAGCGCGATCATCGGTGCGCACGCCGGCCCGGGCGCGATCGGCATCACCGTCTCCCCGGCCGACGAGGTGCGCGAGGCGCCGCCGGTCGTCCCGGGGGTGCGCCCGCGGGCGGGACTCGCCGGCCTCGGACGACCTCGACGCTGACCCGCTCGGTCCGCCCCGGATGTCAGCCGGCGGCGTGAAACCCGAGGGAACGCGCGTAGTTCACGCGCGCGTTGAGGTCCGCCACCATCATGGGCGAGGTCACTGGCAGCTGCGTGACGTGCAGCAGGTTCGGCCCCTGCACGGTCACCTGCACCCAGCCCTCCGTGCGTTCCTCTTTGGCCAGCAGGAAAAGCAGGCCGAGCAAGCAGAAAAAGAAGAAGATCACGGTGCAGACCACCGCCCAGGTCGGAATGCCCCTGGTCGTGCGGCTCATATCCGTGAACGTCCACGTGACGGCCGAGATCGGCGCACTCCCCGACGGGGTGATCACCGACTCCCGAGTACACGCGATGTCACCGACGGTGACCATGACCTGGGGAGGGCCTGCCGCTGCGTCCACGGCCGACCAGTCTAGGGGCGATCATCTCGCCGTAGCCCCGGAACCACGAGATTCGCGGCCGGCGCTTCACCGCCGTTCCGCCTGGCAGACGAACGCGGTCGCGGTGTCTCCGATCCGGGTCAGTACCACCGAAGCGGATCGCCTCCCGGACAGTTTCAGCCGGCGCCGCAGCTTCTCCGGGTCAACGTCCACGCCGCGCACGAGGATCTCCAGCACGCCGACGTCGTATCGGCGCAGCGTCGCGCGCAGCCCCTTCTCCGAGTACCGGCCGTGCTCCAGCACCCGGAACGCGCGAATGCCCGGCGGTGGCTGGTCACCGGTCAGGTAGGCGATGCGGGCATCGAGCTGGCCGAGCCCGTACCGGCAGGCGTAGTGCCGGACCAACCCGGCCCGGACGACCGCGCCGTCCGGGTCGACCAGCCACGGCCCCGGTTCCCGCACCGGGCAGTCGTCCGGCTCGCGATCCGTGATCGTCCAACCGCTGTCGTACCCGCTGGGTTCCAGGACCGTGGCCCGCCGGCGCACGCCGGGTTCGGCGATCCCGCCCAGCCACAGCGCCGCCTCCCGGACCTGGCCAGCCAGCGAGACCAGCTCGATCTCGGCCTCCTGCGGCACGGCGTCGAAGTCCAGTCCTGGCGCGCACTTCACCACCAGATCCCGGCCCGCGTAGACGTCCAGAAGCTGGTGCAGCGGAGGCACGAGGTCCGCCGGGTTCCACCGGCGGCGGCCCGCGTCATCCCGCCGCGCCGGGTCCGCCACGACCACCGTGCCCCGGGTCACCGGGTGCAGCGCGTCGGCCCGCACCAGCACCGCCAAGCGGCGGCCCACCTCCAGGTTGTGCCGGGCCATCGCCACCCGGACCGGGTCCAGGTCCGAACCGACGCAGCGCCGGGCCACGGCAGCGATCTCGTACAGATCCGCGCCGATCGAGCACGTCACGTCGTGCACGTCACGACCGGCCAGCCGCTGCGCGCGGTGGCGCGCCACCGCGCTCGGCGTGGCCTGCTGCAACGCGGCGTCGGTGAGCAGCCACTGGCCACCCGTATCCAATTTGGACTGCGCGCGGCGCCGCAGGATCGCGGTTTCCAGCACGGCCCCGGCGAACCGGGGACCCGCGATCCCGCGTGCCGCGTTCGCGTCCGCCAGCCGGGAAGCCGGTGACAGGGCGAACTCCGCTGCCCCGGCCAGCGCTTCGCGCCCGGCCCGCGAACGGAGGAACGCCACGTCCTCGGCGGTGAAGGTGTAGGTCACGCCACTGGCGTCCGCACGCGCGCCGGACTCACTTGCCGGTGAACTTGGCCTTGCCCGGGCCGTTCTCGATGAACGAGCGCATCCCGATCTTCTGGTCGTCGGTGGCGAACAGTGCGGTGAACAGGTGGGTCTCCAGCTTGAGCCCGGTGTCCAGGTCCACCTCCAGGCCCTCGTCGATCGCGGCCTTGGCGGCGGCCAGCGCGTGCGCCGCGCCGTTGACCAGCGGTTGCGCCCAGCGGCGCGCCGCCGCGTAGACGTCGTCCGGGGCGACGACCTCGTCGACCATGCCGATCTCCAGCGCCTCCGCGGCGCCTACGAATCGTCCAGTGTAGACAATGTCCTTGGCCTTGCTGGGGCCGACGAGGCGGGCCAACCGCTGGGTACCGCCGGCACCGGGGATGACGCCGAGCAGGATCTCCGGCTGACCCACCTTGACGTTGTCGGCCGCGATCCGCCGGTCACAGGCCAGCGCGAGCTCGTAACCGCCGCCGAGGGCGTAGCCGGTGAGCGCGGCCACCGTCGGCTTCGGGATGCCCGCCACCGCCGACACCGCCGCCGACACGCCGTTGCGCTCCTTGGCCGAGATGTCCACATAGGACATCTCGGCCATCTCCTTGATGTCGGCGCCGGCCGCGAAGACCTTCTCACCGCCGTAGACGATCACGGCACGCACGTCGTCGCGCTCGGTCGCCTCCGCGGCGACCTCGCGAAGCTCCCGCTCCACCTGCCGGTTCAGAGCGTTCATCGGCGGACGGTCCAACCGGATGGTGCCGATCCCATCCTCGACTTCCAGCCTGACGACCTCACCCACGCCGAAACCTCCTCGTCGAAGTCAACCGCGCCGAGGCTATCGCGGCCCGGCCCCGGCGGGCAGTGCGGTAGCTCTCACCCGGACCGGCCGCACCGGCGGGATCACTGGCGGCGGCGCGCGAAATACCGGTCCCCGGCCCGCTGCAGCTCGAGATCCTGATCGAAGGTCTTCGACAGGGTGTCCGAGGTGAGCACGTCCTCCAGCAGGCCCTGGGCCACCACCGCGCCGTCGCGCAGCAGCAGGCCGTGCGTGAAGCCCGGCGGGATCTCCTCGACGTGGTGCGTCACCAGCACGAGCGCCGGTGCATCCGGGTCCAGCGCCAGCGACGACAGGCGAGCGACCAGGTCCTCCCGTCCGCCGAGGTCGAGCCCGGCGGCGGGTTCGTCCAGCAGCAACAGCTCCGGGTCGGTCATCAGAGCCCGGGCGATCAGCGTCCGCTTGCGCTCACCCTCGGACAGCGTGCCGAACCGCCGGTCCGCGAGATGCGCCACACCCAGGACGTCGAGCAACTCGGCGGCACGGTCGGTGTCCATGGCCTCGTATTCCTCTTGCCAGCGGCCGACCACCGCGTAGCTGGCGCTGACCACGACGTCCCGGACCAGCTCGTCGTCAGGCACTCGGGAGCCCAAGGCCGCCGAACACAGGCCGATGCGGGGGCGCAACTCGAAGACGTTCGTCTGCCCCAGGCGCTCACCGAGCACCGACACGGTGCCGGCGGTCGGGTGCAACTCCGCGGCGGCCATCCGCAGCAGCGTGGTCTTGCCCGCGCCGTTCGGGCCGAGCACGACCCAGCGTTCGTCCAGCTCAACCGACCAGTCCACGTCGGTGACCAGCGTGGTCTCCCCACGCCGAACACTGACGCCACCCATCTGGATGACCAGGTCGTCCACGTCATACCTCCCAGCCGGACCGGCCGTCGCATCACCCGCACCGCGGGCTCGCGCCCACACGACGTGTCCATTCTCCCGGGTGATCCGCGTAACGCGGCGGCCGGGCATGCGCCCACATCGCGGGAGCGTGTCTCATGTTCTGGCGCCGACCGCGAAGCACGTGCCAACATTCGGGGCGTGTCCGGTTCGTTGTTGTGGCGTGACCGCGTGGTCGACCTCTTTCGGGTCGTGACCACCGCGTGTCCGGCGATGCCGTCCGGTCGCTGACGGCCGCCTGCCGTCCGCTGCCGACTCCACACCGTGCGGCGCGACCACCCTCGTTCGTCGTCCTTCGCTGACGCGCGCCGCACTCCTCTCAGTCTCTTTCGACTGAACAGTCCGGTTATTCGATCGGTTCGACGCGTGTTTGCCGGCACGCGTCGACGTGCATGCCGCTGAACGGCCCATGCCAACGGCGCTGAACGGCCCATGCCAACGGCAAGGAGACACCCGTGACTTCGACACAACCGACACACGTCTCGCAATACACCCCGACCGAGGACATCCCCGCCCTGGGCGCGGCCGAACTCCATCCAGCGCTCGACGTCCCGCTCCTGCGCGACCTCATCCACCCCGACCACGCCCTGTGGACCGGGGCGGAACTGCGCGAACTCACCGAACTGGTCGCCACCGAACTCGCCGGTGAGCTGTTCAACCTCCTTGAAGTGCACCCTCGGCAGCGATGGTGGGCCAGGCTGGGCCTGACGGCCGGCGTCGAGCTGTGGCTGCTGTCCTGGGCACCAGGCCAAGGCACGAGACCCCACGACCACGGTGGTGCCGCCGGCTCGTTCACCGTTCTGTCAGGTGAACTGCGCGAGGACTACCGCTATCCGGCCGGACCGGTGCGTGTCACCCACCGCACCACCGGATCGTCGATCGGCTTCGGACCGGGGCGCGCACACCAGGTGCGCAACCTCGCCCAAGCCGACGCGGCGAGCGTGCACGCCTACTCGCCACCCTTGCTGCCAGTGCGGCACTATGCGTCGCTTGCCGACGTGCCACCGGTCCTCCCGGAGATCCCCTCCGCCCAGTACGTCAATCCGCTCCTCCCGGCCGAGGAGGCCCGATGACGGCCCAGGACCGGTCGCCGATCCCCCAGCCGCGCCGCAACGAACCGGCCGAACCCGTGGTGGGCCCATTCGGGATTGAGCACCTGTTGACCCAGGCACGACACGACCTCGACCGCGTCGACCCCCATGAAGCGGCCCGGTTGCGCGAGAGCGGAGCCCTCATCGTCGACATCCGGCCGCGCGTCAACCGGTCCGCCGAAGGCGAGATCGACGGCGCGGTCACCGTCGAGCGCATCGTGCTGGAGTGGCGGCTCGATCCGGCGGGCGCGCACCGACTGCCCGGCCTGACCCCGGACCGCACCGTCATCCTGGTCTGCAACGAGGGCTACGCCTCCAGCCTCGCCGCCGCGCAGGCGCGGCAGCTCGGGCTGCGCGGCGCGACCGACCTCGTCGGCGGCTTTCGCGCGTGGAAGGACGCCGGCCTTCCGGTCGTTCCCGGCGGGTCGGCCTGAGGGGGTCGTGACAGCAAGGGAACATTCCTGTCAGGTGGTGAGCGGAAAGTTCCCTTGCTGTCACACCGACCGTCCTCGACGGTGCACGGGCGGCGGTGGAAATCGCCAAAGCCGGCCACCGGCGACGAACCATCCCGTAATGTCCAGAATCCGTGCGAATCCTGCGCGTCCTCCTCCGTTCCCAAATCGCCGCTGCGGTGGGTCTCCTCGTTCTTGTTGGCACGGCAGAGGCTGTCGCCTGGTCAGGTATTGCGGGTGCCCCAGCAGCTACGCTGGGCGCTCTAGCTGCACTGATCGTGTTACCGATGTGCGCTCAACTGGGTCTTCTTATTGGCGCAGGTGTGTTTGGCTTGCGCGTCGACAACGTGGTGCTGGGCGCGACCCGTCGCGTGGCGAGTTGGCGGGTCGGCCGCGTGACCTTCACGATCCGTGCACTCCCCCTGGTCTTGGCCTCGGACATCGGTGCGTGGCGAAGCCCGGTCATCCTGCGGTGCTGGTTGGCCGGACTCACGTCCGCGTTAGCCGGTTTCTTCGCGGTCGCGGCGACCTGGCTGCTCGCCGACGGCCCGTTCGGGCGTGGGGCCGCTGTCGCGGCGACAGTCCTGATGGCGGCCAAGCTGCGACCGCAACGCTCGGCGATGGTCACCTCCACCGGCTGGCTGCTTTTCGGGCTGCCCAGAATGCCCGACGAGCAGCGCAACAACTTCTGCGCCGCCCCCCTTGCCGCACGTGCCCACGACGCGCTGCTTCGTGGGGACGTGGAGAAGGCACAGGCATATGTGGATCAGCTGGCGGCGGAGCATCCGCACCTCGCGGCCACCGCGTCGTGCCAGATCACCATGCATGAGGCAAGGGGCGAGTACGCGCTGGCCGTGGCGCTGTTGCTCCAGCAGATGTCCTCGCCCCCGACAACCGGACGGGAACTGGCCCACGACCTCGCCGGGCTTGCCGGACTCGGCTTCTGCGCCGTTGAGTCGGGTCAGGTTCCGGGCGAGGACCTCTTACCCATCGCCAGGAAGGCCTTCGAAGACGCGGTCGCAGCGGGCTACCCGTCCTACAAGCTCGACGGCACCCGTGCGCTCCTCGCGCTCCTCGAAGGAGACACCGAAAAGGCTGCGCGGCTCGCCGAGTCGGGGGCGAACCATGCGGACTCCGCACTGTCCCAGGCCGACGATCTCGCCACCCTCGCACGAGCCCGCATGGCCATGTACGACAACGCAGGAGCCCGGTCAGCATTGGGTGAAGCCGAGGCGCTCGCGGCGTGGTGGCCCCGGGTGCGCGGAACACGCGAACGGCTGGCCGTGGGGGCTTAGGTGACAGGATGGGAACTTTCCTGTCACCGCCTGACAGGAAAGTTCCCATCCTGTCAGCACCCTGTTTGCGCAGGTCAGACCGTCGGCGTGGGCAGCTTCAGGCGAGCACGACCCGACCGAGTTCCGCGGGGCAGGAAAGCAGCGGGTGCTTGGGCAGGATGCGTACCGTGTACCCGGACGGACCGGCGTGCGGCATTGTCACGGTGGCCTCGTACCAGCCGTCGCCACTTGCCCGCATCGACGCCGTGACGAAGTCGTGCAGTTCGTCGGAGTCATCCACTCGGCCAACCACGACCTCGACATCGACGTCGGATTCGTCCAGCCCAGCCAGGTCGACCTGCGCGCGCACCGTCATGAGCCCGCCGAGCAGCGGCGTGGTTTCGTCCCCCGTGTTCATCCCGGTCTCGGTCACCCGAACGAACGGCCACGCCGAATGCAGCCGTGCTCGGAAGTCCGCCAGCGCCTTCGCGCCGCGATACCCCTCCCCCGCGATCGCGTTGACCGACCGGGCCGCCGGCCCGTAGTAATTGTCCACGTACTCCCGAACCATCCGGGAAGACTGAACGCGCGGACCGAGGGTCGCCAAGGTGTGACGCACCATCGACATCCACTTGCTGGGCACACCATCGCTGTTACGGCTGTAGAACATCGGTGCCACCGAAGACGTGATCAGTTCGTAGAGCGCGGTCGCTTCGAGATCGTCCCGGCGATTGGGATCGGTCACGCCGTCGGCCGTGGGGATCGCCCACCCGTTGTTGCCGTCGTAGAACTCGTCCCACCAGCCGTCCCGGACCGACAGGTTGAGGACACCGTTGAGCGCGGCCTTCATTCCCGACGTACCGCAGGCTTCCAGCGGTCGCAAAGGGTTGTTCAGCCACACGTCGCACCCCGAGTAGAGATACCGCCCCAACGACATGTCGTAGTCCGGCAGGAACGCGACCCGGTGGCGCACTTCAGGGTCGTCAGCGAACCGCACGATCTGCTGGATCATCGCCTTGCCGTTCTCGTCCGCCGGGTGCGACTTGCCCGCCACCACCAGCTGCACCGGTCGTTGCGGGTCCAACAACAACGCACGCAACCGGTCCGGGTCACGCAGCATCAGCGTCAGCCGCTTGTAGGTGGGAACCCTCCTGGCGAATCCGATGGTCAGCACATCAGGATCGAAGACCGACTCCGTCCAACCAAGCTCCAGTTCGGATGCCCCGCGCTGCAGCCACGCCCGCCGCAGGCGCCGTCGAATCTCATCCACCAACCGCTGGCGCAACGAACAGCGCAGCTCCCACAGCAGCGAGTCACTGACCGGTTCGATGCCGTGCAAGCCACCACCACTGTCCATTTCGGACTCACCAAGCAGCTTGCCGATCTCCCGGGCCGACCAGGTCGGCCCATGCACGCCGTTGGTGACCGAGGAGACCGGCACCTCCTCAGCACCGAACCCTGGCCACAGGCCGTGGAACATCTTGCGGATCACCGCGCCGTGCAGCCGAGAGACGCCATTGGCGCGCTGCGCCAACCGGAACCCCATGTGGGCCATGTTGAACATGTTCGGGTTGTCCTCGGCGCCCAGCGCCAGGATGCGTTGCGGCGACACCCCAGGCAGCAGTGAGTTCGCCGAACCATCCCCGAAGTAGTGACTGACCAACTCCACCGGGAAGCGGTCGATCCCGGCAGGAACGGGGGTATGCGTGGTGAACACGGTTCCCGCACGTACCGCCGTCACGGCCTCGTCGAACTGCAACCCCGGGTTGTTCAACAACTCCCGCAGCCGTTCCAAGCCAAGAAACCCGGCGTGCGCCTCGTTCGTGTGAAATACCTGGGGCTGCGGGTGACCGGTGAGCTCGCAATAGGCCCGCACCGCCCGCACGCCGCCCACACCGGCGAGTATCTCCTGGCGAATCCGGTGATCGGCGTCGCCGCCATAGAGCCGATCGGTGACGGTACGCAGACCTTCGTCGTTCTCCGCCACGTCGCTGTCCAGCAACAACAACGGCACCCGGCCCACCTGGGCCTTCCAGATCCGCGCACGCAGCGTCCGGCCCGCCGGCATCGCCACCTGCACGACGATCGGCTCACCGGACGGTTCGGTCACCGGTTCCAGCGGCAGGCCGCGCGGGTCCAGCACGGGGTAGTGCTCGACCTGCCACCCGTCCGCCGACAGGGACTGCCGGAAGTACCCGGACCCGTAAAACAGCCCGACACCGATCACCGGCGCCCCGAGGTCGGAAGCGGACTTGAGGTGGTCGCCCGCGAGCACACCCAGCCCGCCCGAGTAGTTCGGCAGGGCCTCGGTCAGCCCGAACTCCATCGAGAAGTAGGCGATGGCCGACGGCAGCTCGGCGCCCTCGTCCTGACGCTGCTGGTACCAGCGCGGCATTGTCAGGTACCGGCGCAGGTCGTCGTCCACCGCCCGGGCGCGGGAGAGGAAGTCTTCATCAGCGGCGAGTTGACGCAGCCGCTCCGCGGGCACCTCGGCCAGCAGGCGCAGCGGGTCCCCGCCCACCTCCGACCACAGGTCGGGGTCGACCGCCGCGAAGAGGTCCTGGGTCGGCGGGTGCCAGGTCCACCGAAGATTGGTGGCCAGGGTGCCGAGGGCGGCCAGCGACTCGGGCAGGTGCGCACGGACGGTGAAGCGACGAACAGCTCTCACGGTTCGGACCATATCTCGCCCGTCTGGGCACACGACCACGTCAGTGGGTCAGATGCCGAGGGCGAGTCCGGTCGGCCGCCCGATCCGCGTCCGCCGGGCCGGTTGACCAGCTAGGCTTCCGCGAGCGTTCGGCGATCGCGTGCTTGACTCCCGTCGATGTGTTCGGGCGCACCACGGCTCCTGGCGCACAAGGGATCGAACGTGTCACTGACAGGTGTGTCGTCAACAGCGGCCCCGCCATCGACCTCCGCGCGGCCTCCGCGGCGCCGGCTCTGGGCTGCCCTCATCGTCACGGTGGCGTGCACGGCCCTTCTCGGTGGCTGCACGCGCACCATCAGCGGAATGCCGACCACGTCCGGCGGTTACTCGACGACGCGCGTCGCGGGCTTACCCGCGAGCAACGGCCCGAGCGGGCCGAGACCCGGCGTCACCGACACGAGCCTTCCCGTCGCCGGGGGCAACGGCAGCGACGCCGACCGGTTAGGCGCCAACGCGGTCTCCGACATCCAGGACTACTGGAAACAGGCATTCCCCCAGGCATTCGACGGCAAGCCCTTCGACCCGGTCAAACAGCTGGTGTCGTACGACTCGGCCGTCCCCGGCCCGCCGGTGTGCAACCAGAACCCGCAAGGGCTGGTGAACGCGTTCTACTGCCCGGTCGATGATTCGATCGCTTGGGACCGCGGACAGCTCCTGCCGAAGCTGAACAGCGGTTTCGGCCCGTTGGCCGTCGTGACCGTCCTCGCCCACGAGATGGGGCACGCCACCGAGCGTCGGGCCGGCACCGTGAAACCGGGGGACCCAACGATCGTTTCCGAACAGCAGTCCGACTGCTTCACTGGCGCGTTCTTCCGGTACGTCGCCGAGGGAAGGGCACAACACTTCCAGGTCTCCACCGGTGACGGCCTGAACCAGGTCATGGGCCTGCTCAGCTTCGTCAAGGACACGCCGGGCACCACCGGCTTCACCGACCCCGGCGCCCACGGAAGCGCGTTCGACCGTGTGACCGCGTTCCAGTTCGGTTTCACCGACGGACCGAAGCGATGCGCGCAGATGGACCTCAAGGACATCACCCAGCGCACCACGCAGTACCGGTTCTGGAAGCCCCAGCAGGAGCAGCACCTACCCGTGAGCCGGGAAACCGTCGCCGCGGTGTCACAAAGCCTCAACGACGTGTTCCGCGACACTGGCGCCAGGCCGCCCGCGATCACGGCCTCGCCTGCTGCCTGCCCGGACGTGCGGAGCACCTCGCCGGCTTCCTACTGCCCGAGCACGAACACGGTGTCGCTGGATCTGGCGGCGTTGAAGACGATCGGCCAGCCACCGGGCAGCGGGCCGCAAGGGGTCAGTTACGGCGACTTCGCGGCCTTCTCCCAGGTGGCGTCCCGGTACGTGCTGTCGGTGCAGAAAGCGGCCGGGATGCCCTTGGACGATGAGACCGCCGGCCTGCGCACCGCGTGCCTGGTCGGCGCGTGGAGTGGATCGCTGCTGGAGGACCCGAGCGGTCAACGCAAACCGGTCGGCGCGCTGCGGTTGGCGCCAGACGATCTCGACCAGGCGGTGGCTGAGTTGCTGGACGACCACGGCCTCATCGCCGCGAATGTCGACGGCGTCCAGGCGCCCGCCGGCTTCGCCCGGCTGGAAGCATTCAGGACGGGCTTCCAGGACGGGATCACCTCCTGCACCGCCAAGTACAGCGACTGACCCTGCTGTACGGGCGGGCGCCGGGTCGACCAGCTGGCAGGAAGGGAACTTTCCACGCGCCGGTGCCGGGCACGGCGTGACAGGAAGGTTCCCTTGCTGTCACCGATGACAGGAAAGTTCCCTTCCTGTCACACCCCAAGACCTGAGCACAGCTCACATAAGTGAGCCGGCGGGCGACGCTCAGAACAGTGCGCTGGCCAGATCGCGACGGGCCTTGACGACACGCTCGTCACCAGCCGGGAACAGCTCGAACATCTCCAGCAGGTGCCGGCGCGCGCGGTCACGCTCGTCGCCCGAGGTGCGCTTGACGGTCCGTACCAGGCGGTCAAACCCTTCGCCGACCTGCTGCGCCGCGACCTCGGCGTCCGCGGCGGCGATCTGCGCATCCACGTCATCCGGGGCGGCGTCGGCGCGCTCGATCGCGGTCGGGTCGGCGCTTTCGGCACGCGCGGCAAACCGCACCTGCGCCAGCGCCGCCTGGGCCTGCTCGTTCTCCGGCTCGGTCTCCAGAATCCGCTGGTACGCGGCCTCTGCCTCCGCGTAGTCGCCGCGTTCGAGGGCGTCCTCAGCGGCCGTGAACCGCTCGTCCTCCGGTTGCTCCTCCACGGCGCCGCCGGCGGCTTCCTCCGCCGCGCGGATACCCGGGAGCTGGTCGCGCATGGCGTCCAACAGCTTGGTGATCCACTCGCGTATCTGCGGCTCGGGCTGCGCGCCCGCGAATGCCTCGACCGGCTGGCCACCCGCGATCGCGACCACGGTCGGCACGGACTGGACGCCGAAGAGCTGAGCGATCCTCGGGTTGGCGTCGACGTCGACCTTGGCGAGCACCCAGCTACCCTCGGCTTCGACGGCCAGCCGCTCCAGTACCGGCGAGAGCTGCTTGCAGGGACCGCACCAGGTCGCCCACAGATCCACCACGACCGGGACCTGCATGGATCGCTCGACGACCTCGGACTGGAAGGTGGCTTCGGTGACGTCGACAACGGCGTCCCCGGCCGGTGTCCCGCCACGGGCGGACGCGTCGGCCGAGTTCGCCGGAGTGGCCGATTCCGCCTTCTGTTTCAGCGCCGACAGGTCTACCGCACCAGCCATGGCGGCGGGCGTCACTGCGTTCTGGCGTGGGTCTGGCCTCGTCACGGTTCCATCCTGACACGATGCGCCGAGTGTTCGACGCCAGGTCCCGAAGAAAATCCGATGGTCGGCCAGCAAGATTCACGTGACGTGCCGTAGCGCCCGAGGAGCCTCCACCCGGACCTCCCGGGACAGCTCGCGGAGACACAGAAGTCGGCAACCACCGTGATCCACTCGAACGAGTGCCATTGCTGGAGATCTCTCAGCCACCCGCGGTGGCCTGCCGAAACAGACAGAGAACTCGCAGAGAGATCTCGCGAGTCGACATGGGGGTCTCCGTAGGGGCGCCTCCCCAGCCTGTAGTTCGACGAGAGGTACGGAAAAGTGGGTATTGCAACCCGTGTTGCCGGTGTCGCCGGCGCTGCCGCTGTCGGCATGGCGACCCTGGGCGGTTTGGCCTTCGCCGACAGCATGGACAACAACGGCGCGAACCTGATCGACGACAACAACATCAGCGCCGTCCCGGTCCAGCTCTGCAACGACAACGTCGGCGCGGTGCTCGGGGCCGTCGTCCCGATCCTGTCGCCGACGAACGCGCAGTGCACCAACGCTCCCGTGGTCGACCACCCGGTGGCTCAGGGCTGAGCACCGGCAGGGTGTGACGAGAAAGGCGCCGGGACGTCCCGGCGCCTTTCTGATTGCCAAGGCCGGCTGCCCGGCGGTAGCTGTCAGGCACAGTCGCGGGCTACTGCGAGCCGTCCAAGTGCTCCTCGACGCGCCGCACCTTTTCGGCGAGCTGACCGTCGTAGCCCGGGCGGATATCGGCCTTGAGCACCAGGCTCGTCCGCGCTGAGTGCGCGGCCACTGCCTCGGTCGCCCGTTTCACGACGTCCATCACCTCGTCCCACTCGCCCTCCACCGTGGTGAACATCGCGGTGGTCTCGTTCGGCAGGCCGGAGTCACGCACCACCCGAACCGCAGCGGCGACCGCTTCGCTGACGCTGCCGGTCTCGTCACCACCGGCGGGGCTCACGCTGAACGCAACCAGCAAGGCCCTCCTCCTTCCTCATGGTCGTGTCACTCGTTCCGTTCGGGCGCCACCGAATGCACCGCACCCACCCACCTTGGTAGTACTCGCTGCTAGCGTCGATAGGCATGAGCACCCGTGACCCGCTTCCTTTCGACCCGATCGCGCGGGCGGCCGAACTGTGGTCCGAGCGTGTGGGGCCGTCGACCACGATGGCGGCGGTGACCAGCGTGATGCGGGTGCAGCAGATACTCCAGTCCGCAGTGGACGCGGCGCTGCGCCCGCACGGCCTCACCTTCGCCCGCTACGAGGCGCTGGTCCTGCTCACGTTCTCGCAGCGGGGCAGCCTGCCGATGCGGGTGATGGGTGATCGGCTCCAACTGCACCCCACCAGCGTGACCAACATCGTCGACCGGCTCGAACAGGACGGACTGGTGATGCGCCTCCCGCATCCCACCGACCGTCGGACCACGCTGGTGGAGATCACCGACACCGGTCGCGACTTGATGAAGAAGGCGACCGAGGCAGTGACCGAGATCGACTTCGGCCTGCGCGGGGTGACCGAACGCCAAACCCGGCTGCTCACCGAGCTGCTCGGCAGGGTCCGGCACGCCGCTGGCGACTTCGAGACGCCCTGATCTTTCGAGTGCCCTGATCTTTCGAGTGCCCTGACTTTTCGGGCGCCCTTCTTTCGGACGCCCTCACACTGGATGCTCTGAGATCCGGGGACCCCGCTGGATTCCTGCCGCTCAGTTCAGCTCACGGACGATGTGGCCCACACGTGCCCAGAAGGTCGGTTCGTCGGTGTCCGGCTGCCGCAACCGACCGGTCTTGGTCGCCCAACGTTCGAAGGCGACCGTCGCGAACGGGGGCACGGACGCGATCAGCGC
Organism: Pseudonocardiaceae bacterium; assembly: GCA_051984675.1. Taxonomy (GTDB): domain Bacteria; phylum Actinomycetota; class Actinomycetes; order Mycobacteriales; family Pseudonocardiaceae; genus JBPYFK01. The sequence goes on from JBPYFK010000029.1 coordinate 15,073, forward strand.
GGCAAGCAGCACCGGGAACCTCCAGCGCAGTGAGCTGAAGACGACCAGGCACATCACCACGTAGGCGGTGAAGGCCAGGCCGTGTACCCACCCGAACACCGTCACACCGGCAGTGGTGACCGGGATCACATACTTGAAGAACATTCCCAGCAGGAGACCCGCCCACGAGCAGGCTTCGGCGACGGCGAGCAGACGAAACCAGCCAATCGGTGTGCGCGGCACAGTCACCTCTCCTTTCGCCGGGAAATCCCCTTTTGAGTCTGTCCTGTGTGCACGCTCACATGGCAGGCGGGGTCAGTGTCCGGTGGGCACGGGGTTCGCCATCATCGGCTGCCACCGGGGAATGCACCGATTCGATCAAACTCGCGGACACGTCCGTGGGCATCGGCTACCGTTCCACTAACGAGTGAACAATGACCTGGGGAATGTGCGTTGAGGCGAACACTGCCCGTCATTGCGCACTGCCGTGTCAGGCCATCGTGGGCACCGCCGTGCCAGCAGCGGAAGAAGGGACGCCGTGCAGCCGAACAAACTGGATGCGCATGCCACCCGCCTGAACCAGGCCGAAGCGGTGGAGGACGGCACCGCACTGATCGGCCACGTTGGCGCCAACGGCAACGGCACCCCGCAGCAAGCTGGCTGGAGCCGGGCGACGGCGGAGCAGATCGGCCGGGACTGGCACCGGATCAGCCAGCAGATCGCCCAGTTGTTTCTCGCCGGCATCCCCGACAACGATCCCCGCACCCAGGGCGCGATCAATGAGCACTACCGCTGGATCTGCAACTTCTGGGTCCCGGACCGGGACTCCTACATCCGGTTGGCGCAGATGTACGTCAGCCAGCCCAAGTTCCGGCGGCGCATCGAGCGCAAGAAGCCCGCTGGCATGGCGGCCTACATGCGGGACGCGATGACGGCGTACGCCTGGACGAACCTGCGCTGAGGATCTTGAGCATTCCGGTTCGCACCGGGCAGCGGTGACAGCATGGGAGCTTTCCTGTCACCGGTGACAGGAAAGCTCCCATGCTGTCACCACCCCTCCCCAGCGGGACGCGCGACAATCAGCTACTCACCCGAGTGTCAGGCGCACCGCGTTCAATGGACGACATGAGCCGGTGGGTGCTGCATATGGACATGGACGCGTTCTTCGCGTCCGTGGAGCAGCTCACCCGGCCGACCGTGCGCGGGCGCCCCGTGCTGGTCGGCGGGCTCGGCCCGCGCGGCACGGTGGCCGGCGCAAGCTACGAAGCCCGCCAGTTCGGCGCGCGCTCCGCGATGCCGATGTCGGAAGCGCGCCGCCGTTGCCCGCACGCGGTGATCCTCCCTCCCCGCTTCCGCGTGTACCAGGCGGTCAGCCGCCGGGCGTTGTCGATCATGCGCGAAGTGTCGTCCGTGCTGGAACAGGTGTCGGTCGACGAAGCCTTCCTGGAACCGGACGGCCTCTCGGGCGCTACTAGCAAGCAGGTCGAGGACTTCGCGGCACAGCTGCGCGCCCGCGTGCGACGGGAGATCGGTGTGACCGCGTCGATCGGCGCGGGCTCTGGAAAGCAACTCGCCAAGATCGCCTCCGGCCTGGCGAAACCGGACGGCGCGCTCATCGTGCCGCGCCACGACGAGCGCGAGCTGTTGTGGAACCTGCCCGTGCGCAAGCTGTGGGGCGTGGGGCCGGTGACCGAAGCCAAACTGCACCGTATCGGCGTGTACACGGTGGGCGAACTCGCCGCGTTGCATGTCGGCGACGTCACCTCCCTGCTCGGTCAGGCCCACGGCCAGGAACTGCACCGGCTGGCACACGGTATCGACGACCATCCGGTCGCGGAGCGGGCCGAGTCCAAGCAGGTCGGCGCGGAAACGACGTTCGACACGGACATCACCGATCCGGTCGAGCTGCTCGCCGAGGTAGTGAGCATGGCCGAAGCCGCGCACCGCAGGCTGGTGGGCTCCGGCCGGGCGGCGCGGACAGTGACGGTGAAGGTGCGCGACGCCGACTTCACCACCATCAGCCGATCGGAGACACGGGCGGACGCGACCAGCGACCTCGGCGCGTTCACCGCGGCGGCACGGCGGCTGACCTCGATCGCGGTCGCGCCCGGAACCCCGATTCGGCTGGTGGGCGTGTCCTACTCGGGTTTGGCCACGTCCGAACAGGAGCCCCTGTTCCACTCCCTGAACGATCAGGGTGTTTCCCACGACCAGGCAGGCACCGGGACCGCCACCCAACAGTCCACAGTCGACAACTCCACGGTGCCCGAAACGCCTGAGCCCCCCGTGCGCCAGCCATGGCGCGCCGGTGACGACGTGTCGCACCCGGAATTCGGCCACGGCTGGGTCCAGGGAGCCGGTCTGGGCCGGGTCACGATCCGCTTCGAAACGGCGTCAACCGGTCGCGGACCAGTGCGCACGTTCGCCGAGTCCGACCCAGCGCTGGGACGTGCTGATCCGATGGACAGCCTGGGTTGGTGACCTCGACCGCGTGGCAGCGAACCTCGCGAGCCCGCGCTCAGGTTGGCGGCAGCGGCTCGCGGTGGTACCGGCCGATCCATTTGCGCGGTGCGACCGATTGCACCGCGCGCTGCAACCGGCGCGGCAGCCCGCTCAGCGGGGGAAGGTGGAACCGGTACCGCACACCCGGCAATCCGTGCATCGGTGGTGGTTCGTGCACCCTCCACCGCTCCAGGTGCGGGTGGCGGGTTGGGAACATCGGGTCCGACGGATAAAGCTCGAAAGCCTGCTTGCGCTGCGGGTTCGCCAGCCGGCCCTGCTTGATCCACGGGAGTGTGCCGACACCGACCCCGTGGATCTCGTCCCAGCCCACACCGACCACGTCACCCCTGTCCCGCACGTAAAGCCCGGTGTGGTCGAACAGCACGCCCCGACTGCTCAGCGCCCCAGGTGACGCTGCCAGGAACCAGCAGAACGCCATGCCGAACAGCAGTTGCCACACCCACAGCCACACGCCGCTTCCCTGGGTGGCCAGGGCAGCCGCGCAGAGCACGGTGCCGAAACCGGTGATCCCGCCACCCACGAGCAGGTTCCGGAAGCTGGAAACGCTGATATCGACGTCCCGAGCCTGCGTTCCCAACCCCGTCGCACCGATCGGGTCGGCGGTGTACTGCCTGGTCGCCCGGTTCCCGCCTCGGAAGCCGGTCGCGCCGTCGTCATCCGCGCGGTAGGGAGCGGTACCACGCGGACCACCCGATCCCGCGCGCACGGTCCGCTGCTCAGCGTGGGCTCTGGCGCGTTGCCATCCGTCGCGAAGCCACTTCACGGTGCACAGAGTAGCCGGATCGTGTGATCCCGTTACGCCGACGGCACGCGGATGATCAGAGCGTCACCTTGACCGCCACCGCCGCACAGCGCTGCCGCGCCAGTACCACCACCGCGCCGCTTGAGCTCCAGGGCCACGTGCAGCGCGAGCCGAGCACCGGACATACCGATCGGGTGCCCGAGCGCGATCGCCCCGCCGTTGACGTTCACCTTCTCCTCGTCGAGCCCGAGAGCGCGGGTCGAGGCGATACCCACCGCCGCGAAGGCTTCGTTGATCTCGACCAGGTCCAGTGCCGCCGGATCGAGGTTCTCCTTCACGCATGCCTTCTTGATCGCGTTCGACGGCTGTTCGTGCAGGCTCGCGTCCGGGCCGGACACCACGCCGTGCGGGCCGAGCTCGGCCAGCCACGGCAACCCGAGCTCCTCGGCCTTGGCCTTGCTCATCACGATCACGGCGGCGGCGCCGTCAGAGATCTGGGACGCGGTGCCCGCCGTGATCGTGCCATCCGCGGCGAACGCGGGCCGCAACTTGGCCAGGGCTTCGGCCGTGGTCTCCGGCCGCACACCCTCGTCGCTTTCCACGACCAGCGGGTCACCCTTGCGCTGCGGCACCGTGACGGGGGCGATCTCCTCGGCGAAGATCCCGCCGGCAGCCGCCGCGCCGGCCCGCTGGTGCGACCGCGCGGCGAAGGCGTCCTGCTCCTCGCGCGTGAGGCCGTACCGGGAGTTGTACTTCTCCGTGGACGACCCCATCGCCACCTGGTCAAAGGCGCAGAACAGGCCGTCGTGGGCCATGTGGTCGAGCATCTGCACGTCGCCGTACTTGAATCCCTCGCGGGACTTGCCGAGCAGGTGCGGCGCCTGGGTCATCGACTCCTGCCCCCCAGCGACGACGATGTCGAACTCGCCGGCGCGGATGAGCTGGTCGGCCAGCGCGATCGCGTCCAAGCCGGACAGACACACCTTGTTGATGGTCAGCGCCGGGACATCCATGGGGATGCCGGCGGCGACGGCGGCCTGCCGGGCCGGGATCTGGCCGGCTCCAGCGGTGAGCACCTGCCCCATGATCGTGTAGTCGACCCGGTCCGGGGCGATACCGGCCCGCTCCAGCGCCGCCTTGATCGCGACCCCGCCTAGTTGCGCGCCGGAGAAGTCCTTCAGCGACCCCAGCAGCCGGCCCATCGGGGTTCGCGCCCCAGCAACGATCACCGACGTTCCCACGGTTGCCTCCCAATGCGTTCGGGCACGCCTCGCGGACGACGTCGGGAAGCGAGCGGCATGACCCCGCCGTCGTGGCGTTGCTTCAAGGTTACGGCGACCATACCCGCCCGCGGCTGCGCCATCGGATGTGAAGCGAGGCACAAGTGGCTCGCTGGCGGCCCGAGGAGACCGGCCGGGCTGGTGACAGCATGGGAGCTTTCCTGTCACCGGTGACAGGAAAGCTCCCATGCTGTCGGCGGCACCCGCTGCCCCAAGCGCGGATCGCGCCCCTGCCGCTCAGGGGCTGCGAGCAGTTACGCTTCCGCCATGCTCCAGCAGATCAGAGGGCTCGTGACCGCGATCGATCACGTGGGCATCGCGGTTGCCGACCTCGACGACGCGATCACGTTCTACCGGGACGCCTTCGGTCTCGAAGTGACACACACCGAGGTCAACGAGGACCAGGGGGTTCGCGAAGCCATGCTCCGCGCTCCCGGCGACGCCGCTGGAGCGACCAGGATTCAGCTGCTCGCCCCGCTGCGCGACGATTCCGCGATCGCCAAGTTCCTGGACCGAAGCGGACCCGGGTTGCAGCAGCTCGCCTACCGGGTCACGGATGTGGAAGCGACCTCCGAGGCGTTGCGATCGAAGGGATTGCGTCTGCTGTACGACCACCCGCGCCGCGGAACCGAGGACAGCCGCATCAATTTCGTGCACCCGAAGGACGCCGGCGGCGTGCTGGTCGAGCTGGTCGAGCCGGCCACGTAAGGGAGCTTCGATTCAGCATAGGTCAACGATTTTGATCATCTTTCGCGCGCCGGTGTTCTGCCTCACCACAATCGATGATCGGCTGGGTGACACTCGGACGAATGGCGATACTGCACCTGGCAATGCGCGTCGCCCGTTATGGAAGAAATTATTGAGGCGCGTCCAACACCTCCGACAACAACCACCTCTTGCAGGTAGCGTTGAACCATGGGTCTAGCCGACGACCGTGATCTGTTGCCCCTGGGATCCGGCTTCGACATCGTCCGCAAGGGCGGATATCACCGCGCGCAGGTCGACGAGCACCTGGAGCGCATGGATGCCGACATCCGGATCCTGTCGTCCGACCGCGACGCCGCGGTGTCGCAGGCCGGCGACCTGTCCCGGCAGCTGGAGTCGGCCCGCGCGGAAATCGAGAACCTACGTGGCCAGGTCGAGCGGCTGGCGAAGCCGCCGACCACGCTGGAAGGACTCAGCGAGCGGCTGCAGCGGATGTTGCGGCTCGCCCAGGAGGAGGCCAACGAGATCCGGGCACGGGCCGACAGCGACGCGGCGGAAACCCGCTCGCGCGCCGAAGCCGAGGCAGGCAAGCTCAGGGCCCGGTACGAGAACCTGATCGCCGAGTTGGACGCCCGGCGCACCCAGATGGAGGCGGAGCACCGCACCGTCCTGGAGGAGGGGCGCGCGGAAGCGGAACGGATCACCCGGGAAGCAGAAGAGAACCGCAAACGCGCGGACGAGGAGTCCGAGGCGCGCCGCGCTCAGGTCGAAGAGGACTTCGAGATCGCGATGGCGGCTCGCCGGTCGGAATCCATGCGCGCCCTCGCCGAGCAGGAAGCCAACAGCAAGGCCGACGCCGAACGCCGCGTCCGGGAGGCCACCGAGGAAGCCAACCGGCGCCTGCGCGAGGGCACCAACGAGGCGTACCGGCGGGTCAACGAAGCCACCGCCGAAGCCAGCCGGCTGGTCACGGAGGCTCAGCAGGAAGCGGAGCGGCTGCGCCGGGAGAGCACGGAGGCGGCCCACAAGCTGGAGCGCGAAAGCACGGAAGCGGCCCAGCGACGCAAGCAGGAGGCGGAGCGGCTGGTCACCGAGGCCAACGAGAAGGCGACTCGGATGGTCCGGGAGTCCACCGAGGAAGCTACCCGGCTCATCCAGGAAGCCACCGAGCGAAGCACACGGCTCGAGCAGGACTCCCGCGTCCATGCCGAGCGGCGGATCAAGGAGATCACCGAAGAGTGCCGGCGCCGGGTGGGCAAGGCCGACCAACAGGTGCGCGCCCTGACCGACTTGCGCAACGCCCTCACGGACAGGCTGCGTGACGTCGCCGGACTGCTGGACCAGACCACGCCTCTGCTGCAGCGCCTGGAAGCCGAGGATGCTGAGGAGGACGAGCTGCGCGACGCTGCGCAGCAAGCGTCCGAGCGGGCACGCGAGGACGCAGAGGCTGCTCTGAGGACACCCGCACCCAGCGCGGTCAGCACTGGGAACTCGACCCAGGCGAACCAGCCGAAGGACCCGAAGGAGCCGGCTCAGTCGGCTCAGCCACAAGGGCAGGCCGCCGGTTCGAAGTCGTCCCACGCTGGTGGGAGGCAGCCGGTCCAGGACGACGAGCCCACGGAGAAGATCCGACACGGCGCGGTCCAGCACAACGCTGTGCAGCACGAAACCGGCCACCCGCAGGTGGCGCAGCGGGATGGGGCGCAAGGGCGCAATCCGCACGACCCGCCAACCCGCCGGATTCAGCTCCCGGTACCCGAACACCGGCCGGACGACCAGGGCGATCCCTCCACCAACGAGGCTGATGGCGCCACCCGCGTCGACGCCGCGTCGCGCGATTCGCAGTCAGGGTGACCTGCGCGGTCCTGCTGCCTTGACCTGCGAACTGCCTGCTCACGACAGCTTGGCCAGCCAGGGAACCAGCACCTCCGCGAACGCTTCAGGGTCCTCGAGAGGCGAGAGGTGGCCGACATCGCGGATCACCTGAAACTCCCCTTCGGGCAGGAGTCCTGCCATGTCCCGCGCTGCTTCTGGAGGGGTCAGGGTGTCCTCCGCTCCGACGACGACCAACGCCGGACCGCTGAAGGCGCGCAGCGTGTCGCTGCTGTCCGGCCGTTCGGCCATGGCCCGCTGTGCCCACGCGACCCCCTCGTGAGGCTGGCTTTCGACCAGCTCCCGGGTTCGGTCGACGCTCTCGGGGCGCCGACCGTGGGTTGTGCTGCCCAGCAGCGCAGGCAACGTGGCGTCGGCAAGCCACCCGCGGATGCCTTCACGCTCAGCCCGTTCGGCCATCGCGAGGCGGTTGTTGCGCTGGTCAGCGGTGTCAGGGGAGGTCTTGGTGTCGATCAGAACGAGACCGGAGATCAGTTCGGGCGCCGCGCGCAACACGGACATGGCGACATAGCCGCCCATGGAGCAACCGCCCAACACGACCCGGCCGAGCCCGAGGCTGTCCAGCAGGGCGATCACGTCGCCGGCCACAGCATCAAGGCTGGGGGCCGAGTCGGCTGAGCCTTCCAGCGGGCTCTCACCAAGACCACGCTGATCAGGGGTGATCACCCTGGCGTGCTCTTCGAGCAAGGCTCGGGCGCCGTTGAACATCCTTGCGTCCACCGGGAACGCGTGCAACAGCACCAGCGGCGTCCCGACTCCCGATTCGATGTAGTGCACGGCGCCCATGGTGCCGTAGCTGCTGACGCCGTGCGGCTCGGGTTGGGGAGGCTGGGTGACAGCAAGGGAACATTCCTGTCAGGGGTGGCAGCAAGGGAACATTCCTGTCACCCGCCTCGATCACGAGTCGACGATCGTCACCTGCCGGGTCTCTGCTGGCCCATCCCAGGTGCGCGGCAGAGGAGTCGGCACTTCGGGTGCGACTGCCTGCACGATCGCGTCCAAGGCGGCTTCGGCCTTGCCGACCCACAGGTGCTTGGTGTCCGGGAACCCGATCACCTTCGCCTGCGGGATCAACGCGAACCGCCGTCGGGCCTCCTCCGGGCGCAGGTAGTCATCGAATTCGGGAACCAGCGCGTACACCGGTTTGCCCGATTCACCCCATGCGCGCAGATGCTCGTCGGTGCTCCACCGCAACGGCGGGGAGAGCAGCACCGCGCCCCGCACCAGGGGGTCCAAGCCATGCACCAAGGTCAAGTCCGTACCGAACGACCATCCGACCAGCCACGGGTTCGGCAGGTCGTGGAACTCCGCGTACTCCAGTGCGGCCATCACGTCGAACCGCTCCGCGTTCCCGTGGTCAAAGGCCCCCTCGCTCCGGCCAGCCTCGCTGGCCGTGCCGCGCGTGTTGAACCTCAGCACCGCCATTTCGGCGAGGGCGGGCAGCCGCCAGGCGGCCTTTCGGAGCAGGTGCGAATCCATCATGCCGCCATGGGTGGGCAGCGGGTGAAGACACACGAGAGTGGCGCGCGGCTCCGCGTCTTCTGGCTGCGCCAGTTCACCAACGAGGTTCAGCCCGTCGGCCGTGTGCAGGGTGATCGGCTCGCGACGCCCCGGCAGCACGGTGTTCGCACGGATCGCCGTGGTGGGCGAGGTTGCCGGACGTGACTGTTCAGTGCTCATCGCACCCGATTTTTCCACGAACGAGTGTTATCCCCAGCGTGAAATGCGACGCCTCAGGGCGACGCGACCAGAATTCGCGTGATTGTGCACGCCCCAGAGTCAGCCAGCTGGAGTACGAGGGTTACTGCGGATGGCGCATCGGTTAGGACCACCGGCGGGTCGGCCCTCGACGCAGCCGCGCGGACCAGCAGCCGTTGTGCCAGTGCCGACGGTCGGCAACGCTGCCGTGCTCGGCAGCCGGCCACGCCACCACGTGCGGCACGCCGGGCCTGATCTCGTGATCGCAGCCCGGGCACCGGTAATACTTGACGGTTTGCGCCGCCGGAACCGTACGCACCATCCAGTCCCCGTCCGGCCCGCTCTCCACGCGGGACAGGCCCACTCCTGCCCCCACCGGGCGGGGCGCGGAGCGGCCTTCGGGGCTTTTCGCACGGCGCGGCTGGTTTCGACGAGGCACGTCACCACGTTAACCCGCCCCAGCCGGCGCCCATGTCCGGTGTTCGGAGGGTCGGCTGGGCACACCCCGGGTGACAGGAAGGTTCCCTTGCTGCCACCCCTGACAGGAAAGTTCCCTTGCTGTCACCCGCCAGGGACGCGGATTACTCGTCGAAGTTGCGCTCGGCCAACTCCAGGATGCGTTGCACGGCTTGCTTGGCTTCCGAACCGGAAGCACGCAACTTGATGCGGTCTCCCTTGCGGGCACCCAAGCTCATCACGCCGAGAACGCTCGCGGCGTCGACCTCCATGTCTCCAAAGGACACCGTCACCTGTGCCTGAAGACCGGTCACGCTGCGCGCGAGCATCGCAGCAGGACGTGCATGCAGCCCCACCTCGTTGCGCAGCTCAAGCACCTCGCTCACTTCAACCTCACCCGCAGCGGTGCTTTCATCCGCCACAGACGCTTCGGCCGGCTCAGCAGCCACGCGGCCCGCCTGCGCCACCGCATCGAGGGAACCGCCGCCCTGTGCCGCCACACCCGCGGCAACCGCACCTTCCACCAGTGGGGCATCCGCGACAACGGCCCTGTTCGCATCGTCGAGCGATTCGACCGCGAGTTCGGCCGTCATCTGCGCACTACCCAGGTCGTACAGGAGTACGACCCCGGCACCCGCATCTGCGTTGACCAGCGCTGTGGAAACCGCGTCGAAGTCCGTGCCGACACCACCGTCGGGAAGCCCACCGGCCGGCATGACGCGCACGTCGGGCGCCATCTGGGCCACCAACTCCACCACTCCCTCGGAGAGCTGCCGGCTGTGTGACACGATCACCAAGCCGACGTTCGCGCCGCTGCCGCCGCTCATGCGCTCTCCCCTGCCGCGACAGCGAATGCTTCCAGCAGCAGCGCCGTTGACCGGGCGCCGGGATCGACGTGGCCGACGCTGCGCTCCCCCAGGTAGGAGGCCCGCCCCTTCCGTGCGATGAGGGGCTGCGTGTTCTGAGCGCCCTCATGCGCTGCGCGGGCGGCGGCGACCAGCACGTCAGCGGGCCCTTTGCCTTCCGCGGCGCGTTCCTTGGCTACTTCGGCTGCCGGCGTCAGTGCATCCACCATCGTCTTGTCCCCCGTCGCCGCCTTCCCTCGTGCGACAACGCCTTCCAGTGCAGCCTGCAACGCGCTGGCCACGGCCAAGCCGTCAAGCTCTTCCACATCCCCGACCGTGGAGGAAGCCCGCAGGAACGCCGTGCCATACAGCGGGCCGGAGGCCCCACCCACCGTCGAGATCAAGGTGGTGGCGATCAACTTCAGCACCGCACCGGGCTTCTCGGGACCCGCCTGGTCCACTTTGGCGACAGCCGCCCGGAACCCGCGATCCATGTTTTCGCCGTGGTCGGCATCGCCGATCACACGGTCCAGTTCCACCAGTTCGTCGCGGTGCTCGGCGACGGTTCGTGCCGCCGCGCCGAGTGCTGCGGTGACGCCACCTGCCGTACAGACCATCACTTCACCTACTCCTGTCCCTTCGGAGCTCCACCCGCCTACCAGCGCAAAGCCGCCGTGTACACCGGCGCGTCCCACAACTCCGTCAGCTCGTCGTCGAGTTTGAGCAGTGTGAAACTCAGGCCCTGCATTTCCAGACTCGTGGTGTATGGGCCCACGAGCCGGCGCCGCACCTGAATCCCCCGCTCAGCCAGCAGCCGCTCGGCGATGCCGTGAGCAAGGTAGAGCTCGAGGAGCGGGGTGCCTCCCATCGAGTTGGTGAACAGCACAACCTCATCGCCGGAGGCGAACGGCAGGTCCTCCAGCACCGGCTCAAGAAGCCGGCGCACAACGGTATCGGCGCTCTCCAGGGGAACCCGTTTCCGCCCGGGTTCGCCGTGAATGCCAATACCGATCTCCATCTCGTCGGCGGCGAGGGTGAACGTCGGCTCGCCGACATGGGGAACGGTCGGCGCGGTGAGCGCCATACCCATCGAACGCACGCGGGAGACGACGTGCTTGGCGAGCCGTTCGCATTCGTCGAGGTTCCGACCGGCCTCCGCGGCGGCGCCCACGATCTTTTCCAACAGCACCGTCCCGCCCACGCCTCGGCGACCGGCGGTGTGCGTCGAGTCCTTGACCGCCACGTCGTCGTCGATCACCACGGACCGCACGTCCGTGCCCTCGGCCGCGGCCAGTTCGGCGGCGGTTTCGAAGTTGAGCACGTCGCCGGTGTAGTTCTTCACGATCAGGAGCGCGCCGGCTCCCGCTTCCGTGTCGCTGATCGCCGCCTCCACCGCGTCCGGCGTGGGGGAGGTGAACACGGCACCGGGACACGCAGCCGCCAGCATCCCCGGCCCGACAAACCCGGTGTGCAGCGGCTCGTGGCCGGAACCACCACCCGAAATGACCGCGACCTTCCCCGTGACCGGCGCATCGGCGCGCACGACCACAGGCGGGTCGGTGCGGACCCGCACGAGGTCAGGATGCGCGGCGGCCATCCCTTGCAGACTTTCGACCACAACGTTCGCCGGATGGTTGATGATCTTCTTCACGGCTGGCTCCTCGTAGGGACGGTCCCACTCGTGACGTTCACAACCGACGCTTCCGTAGTCGGTGGCGCGAAGCAAGGGAACATTCCGATCAACTGTGACCGCACGATTCCCTTGATGCCAGCGAGGCGCTCGGTGAGAGGAAAGCTTCCTTCCCGCAGCCCCGTCGGCGGCTGCTCACCGCCCACGTACCAGCCGTACCAACCGCACCATCCGACGCACAGTGCGCGGCGATCTGCGGAAGGTCATCGGGTTCAGCAGCGCCCGGAACCGACTGCGGGTGACCGACTGGGGACGGGCGAACTCGCGCAGCCCGTCAGCCCCATGAATGCGCCCGAAACCGGAGTCCCCCACACCCCCGAACGGCAGGGACGGCACCGCCGCGAAAGCGATCACCGAGTTCACCGAAACCATCCCGGCTCGCAGCCGGCGAGCCAGTTCGGCGCCATGCGAACGGGAAAACACGGCAGCACCCAAGCCGTAACGCGTCGCGTTCGCTTGCCGCACTCCCTCATCCACATCGGACACCCTGGTCACGGCGATCGTCGGTCCGAAGGTTTCCTCCACGATCCCGTCCGCATCGGCAGGAACGTCCGTCAACACAACGGGCTCCACGAACGGCGGTCGCACGGAATGACTGCCGCCAACGACGGCACGTGCCCCGCGCTGCAGCGCATCATCGATATGCCGACGGATCACGTCCACCTGGGCAGGCATCGTCATCGGCCCGAGGTCAGCGCGCGGCTCACCACCAGGGCGGAGACGGCGCGCACGCTCAGCGACCATCTCGATAAACCGGTCCGCGACCGCGTCCACCACATACACTCGCTCCACGCCGACACAAGTCTGCCCGGCGTTGGCCATCGCGCCCCACACGGCAGCATCCGCGGCGGCGGACACGTCCGCGTCGGCATCCACGATCAGGGCATCCTTGCCACCGCATTCGACGAGAACCGGCGTGAGGTTCCGCGCGCAGGCCGCCATCACACGCTTTCCCGTTTCCGTCGATCCGGTGAATGCGATCTTGTCCACGTCCGACGTACACAGGGCCGCACCCGTGTCCGCGAAACCGGTGACGACTCGGAGCACGGGCTGCTCCGGCACGATCTCGGCGAACGTATCGGCTAACCACTCGCCCACGCCGGGGGTGAATTCGCTCGGTTTGAACACGACGGCATTGCCCGCAGCCAGCGCGTACGCGATAGATCCCATCGGTGTGAATGCCGGATAGTTCCACGGACCGATGACACCGATCACACCATAGGGTAGATACTCAACGGTCGAGATCTGGTTCGACATCAGCAGGCCGGACGGCACCCGTCGTCGCCGCAGAACGGCCTCCGCCTTGCTCGCGGCCCAGTGCAGATGGTCAATGACCAGCACAATCTCCAGCCGGGCGTCGTCGATAGGCTTGCCGGTTTCGGCGCAGATCAACCCGGCGAGTTCGTCGAGGCGGCGCACCAAAACCTTACGCCAAGCGTCCAGCCGCTGCTTACGGGCGGAAAACCCCAGATCGGACCACCATTTCTGGGCCTGCCGTGCATCGGTGACCACCTGACCTACGTGTTCGGCGCCGTGGATGGGGTGTTTACCAACCGTTTCGCCGGTACGCGGATCAAGCGACTCGAATGTCGCTTGATCGGGCGTGGTGGGCTCTGTTTCGGCCGCCGATTCCGATTGGGCCCTATTCTCGACGCTGTCACGGGCCGCTTGGGTCATTGCTGGCCTCCCACCGGTCCGGGGCACCGCCGCACCGGCGCTCACTCCCACGTCCAGCGCGCGTTCGCGCCACCGCCGCGGACACCGTGGGCGCGACCGGCCCTCGTCATGTCGTTGTTCCCGGAAGCCTACTGAATGTCCCCGGTGGCAGGCACACACTCGGCGGAAAGTCGCTCGTGCACGCGCGTGCCTCGCCCATCAGGTGGGCGGGGTGACAGGAAGGTTCCCTTGCTGTCACCCCTGACAGGAAAGTTCCCTTGCTTGCAGCCGCCCCTTGGGCGCACAAATGCGCTACTCAGCGTCCGGGGTTTCCGGGGTTGAGGTTTGCGAGGATGCCACTTCGGGTGGGACGACGATCGGCCGCAGCCATGCCCACGCAGCCAACACCACCGTGAAGACCAGCATGCCGATGCCGGCCCAGAGGTTCACGTTGGAGCCGGCTGCCCGTGCCAGATCGGCTCCGCTGGTCGCGACGAGCCCCATCACCGTGAGGACGACGCCGTAGATCGCGAACAACGCCGCGATGATCAATCGGATGTCGAAGGCGCTCGCGGCACGCTGGCCGCTCCCTCGCTCCGTCTGAGTAACCATGGTGTCCCCTTCGAAATCGCCGATAGCCGCAGGTCAGAGTCGGGTCACGCGAAGATGATGTCGAGCAGGATGGTGATCACGAGGGCGATTCCGGCCATCAGCCCGGGACGCCGGTACCACCCCGCGTCCTCACCCGTGGTCGACGCCCGCAAACTCGCTCTCGGCGTCAACGAATACACCAACCCCACCAACTCC